>NZ_JBHUKR010000006.1:394014-1053885 GCF_042684065.1 Amycolatopsis pigmentata
GCCCGATCAGCGGTGGGCCGGCGGTTGGTCGGCGATCCAACTCGCCAGTGACGCCAGCGTCGCCTCCACACTGCCGACTGTGGCGTCGCGGAGCTGATCGAGTTCCTCGTAGGTGCTGCCCAGGACGGGGTCAGCCTCCAGTAGCCGCCAGCTCAATGTGGTCAGCGTCCCTGACCCGTGTGGTCTGAACGTCCAGCGCCATTCGACGATGGGCACGGGAACGGACCCGAGCACGGCATACGTGAACTCCACGCCGGGTTCGGCCTTGGTGACCCGAGAACGGCTTTCCCACTCGTTGCCCGCCCTGCGGTTACGTCCGCTGAACCAGGCTCCCTCCACCGGTCCGGCGCCATCGTCGTAACGCGCTTCGATCGCGTTCGGGCTCCATTTGCCGATGTTCGACACCGTGCTGATGAGTTCGTAGACCTGCGCCGGGCCGGCGGCCACCCACGCCTGCCGGGTGAACAGGTAGCGAGTGACGTCGAGAGATGCCGACGGAGTTTCGGTGGATTTGACGGACATGGCGGCTCCTTTCGCTGGTGGACTCGGGTCAGGTGCGCGAAAAGGGCGCCCAGCCCGCGATTTCGAAGCTGTTTCCCTTACGCCGGATCTCGAAGGCTCCGTGTCCGGGGAGATGAGCGGGCAGCACGAGGGCGTTGTGATCGGCCGCATAGGCGAACATGCGTGCCCGGCTCGCGCGTGCCGCGTCTTCGTCCTCCTCGAAGCAACTGTTGATGTGCGGCTCGTGGATCTGGATCGCGCAGTGCAGCAGGTCGCCCGCGAAGATCGCCCGGTCGCCGCCGGACTCTAGATGGATGATCGACGCACCCGGTGTGTGGCCGGGGGCCAGTTCGAGACGGAGGTTGGCGTCGATGGGGTAAGCGTCATCCCAGGTCTTGACGAGGCCGGCCGCGATCACCGGGTCGACGCTGTCCTCGTAGACGTTCTGGTTACCCCTGCCGAAGGCGGTGTTCGGCAGGTTCTCCGGCCGCCAGTACTCGAAGTCGGGCTTGGGCATGAGATACGTCGCGTTGGGGAAGGTGGGGACCCAGTCCCGGCCGTCCAGCCGGGTGTTCCAGCCGACGTGATCGTCGTGCAGATGGGTGTTGACGACCAGATCGACGTCTTCGGGCCGGACACCTGCCGCCGCGAGATTGCCGAGGTAGTCGGTACTCAGGTAGGACCAGATCGGCTGAAGCGGACGGTACTTGCCATTGCCGGCTCCGGTGTCGATGAGGATCACTTTGCCTTCGCTGCGCAGTACCCAACTCTGCGTCGCGACCCGGACCAGGTCGGTTTCCTGGCTCCAGTGATGCGGATCCAGCCAGGCGGCGTGCCGCTCCCACTCCTCGGGCTTGCTGTTGGGGAGGAACACCTCGGGTGTCAACGGCGAGGTGTCGGAGAACTCTATGACGCGGGAGATCGTGACGTCACCCAGTTCGATCGTGGTGACCTGGTGCCGCGAGGCGTTTCCGTTCGAAGTGGTCATGCGTGCCCTTTCGTCGTCGCACGCGATCCACTCTGGTGGCGGGCGCCCCGCGGCGGTATGGGACACCTGACTGCACTGGGTTCGGAGAACGGGTGACTACTGGTTCCGCAGTGTGCGGTAGGTGAAATCGGTCAGGTAGTCGTTCAGCCGGAGTGAGGCCTCCGACGCCTTGGCCTCATCGCCGTGGCAGATCGCCCGGAGGATGTCGCCGTGGAGGTCGGCCGCCTTGCGCAGCTCGGTTTTCGGGTCGCGGAGATGAGCGAACCAGAATCGCCGGGAGAGACCTTGCAGTGGGGCCATCGCCACCGACAGGTACTCGTTGTGGGCGGCCTCGACGATCAGGGTGTGAGTCCGCTTGAGCAGATTCCCGAACTCACGCGGGTCGTCACCGTCGAACTGCGCGAGCACGTCGGCCAGCGCGAGAATGTGGTCGCGCTGGCCGGCGGTGGCCCGGCTCGCGGCGAGGCGCACCGCGAGGTCCTCGATGGAGCGGCGTAGTTCGAGCACCTTGAGCTGCGCCTCGATCGACGTGGGCGCGACGAACACGCCCTGGCTCGGGTGGATCTCGACCATGCGCTCCCGCGCCAGCCGTTGCAGCGCCTCGCGCACCGGTGTGCGGCCGAGCCCGGTGCGGTCCATCAGCCTGGCCTCCGACACCAGGGACCCGGGCGGGAGATCCTGAAACGTGATCATGCTTTCCAGCACGTCGTAGGCCTGATCGGCCTTGTTCGCCACAGGTCGCCTCCTGCTCACTGTCCGCTCGCACTGGACATTACCGTGGGCCTCGATGTACAACCAGTACATGACCGATATATCGCGGTGGTCCCTCGCCGGGTCCGGACCGGAGCAGGGGCTCGGTGTGCTGGCCGAGGTCGACGTGCTCGTGGTCGGAGCCGGAGCGGCCGGGGTGGCCGCGGCGGTCGTCGCCGCCGAGGCCGGCAAGTCGGTGCTCGTGGTGGAGAAATACGGGTTCGCCGGGGGCGCGGCGGTCGCCGGGATGTCCGGCACGATCTGCGGGATGTATCTGGCCTCGGACGAGAACCGGGAGCCGCGCCAGGTGGTGGCCGGATTCACCGAACGTTTCCGGGCCGGGTTGCTCGCCCGAGGCGGACTCACCGAGCCTCAGGTCTACGGCAAGACCTGGACCGTCGCGCACGATCCGCTGGTATGGCGGGAAACCGCCGACGATCTGCTGGAGCGTGCCGGTGTTCGCGTGTTGTTCCACACCGCGGTCACGGGTGTCGTCCTCGATGGCGAGACGCACCGAGGCGTGGTGGTCGAGTCGAACGCGGGCCGCGCGATGATTCTCGCCTCCCGGACGATCGACGCCTCCGGTGACGCCGCCGTCATCGCGCGGGCCGGATATCGCTACACCTTCGGCGACAACGGCGTGATCCAGAACCCCACCATGTTCTTCCGTCTCGGCAATGTCGACGTCGAACGGTTCCGCGAGTACTACGGCGAGGACACGATCTGTCCCCCGCACGTCACCGAAGAGATCGTCCGGGCGCGGAACTCGGGCATGGAATTGCCGCGACAGAAGATCTGGATCTTCACCACCCCCCGGCCAGGCGAGCTGATGGTCAACGCGACCCGGCTGGTGGGCCGCGACGGGCGGATGCTGAACGTGATCGACCCGGCGGACTTCACCGAGGCGGAGATCCTGGGACGACGCCAGGTTCGGTCGTACGCGCGGGTGCTGACCGAACGGATCCCGGGTTGTGAAGACGCTTTCGTCGTCGACACCGGCGTCGAGGCCGGGATCCGGCAGACTCGCACGATCGCCGGGGCCGACAGACTGTCCAATGAGGACGTTCTCTCGGCACGCAAGCGCGGGGACGGGATCTGCCGGGTGCCCTGGCCGATCGAGTTGCACGCCGGCGACCGGCCGAAGCTGGTCTGGCTGCTGGACGACTACTACGAGGTGCCCTACGGCGCGCTGGTGCCCGAGCGCGGTGAAGGCATCATCGTCGCGGGCCGCTGCTTGAGCGCCGAACACGAGGCACTCGCCTCGGCACGGGTCACCGCGCAGTGCTTCGAGTACGGACACGCCGCCGCCGTGGCGACTTCGCTGTCACTCGACAAGGACATCGCCTACCGGGAAGTCGACGGCCGGGAGGTCCGGTCCGCCATGGTGGCGAACGGAAGCGCTCTTTCCCTTTCCGGACAGGAGAATTCGTGATGAATCCCTTGCGGAGCAACTTCGAACCCGGCACCACGCGCTGGGCCGTACGCCGGGCGCAGTGGAGCGCGATGGGCATCAGTGCGGAAGACCAGCAGAAGCCCAAGATCGCGATCGTCAACACCTCGTCGAAGCTGTCGGTGTGCTTCGCGCACCTCGACGACGTGGCCCGGAGCGTCGCCGGCGCGATCGAAGAGGCGGGCGGGCTGCCACTGGAGATCAGGACGACCGCGCCGTCGGATTTCGTGACCAGCGCGGGCCGCAAGGCGCGTTATCTGATGCCGACCCGGGACCTGATCGTCAACGACGTCGAAGCCGCCGTCGAAGGAGCACAGCTCGACGGCATGGTGTTGTTGTCGAGCTGCGACAAGACGACGCCGGCCCATCTGATGGCCGCGGCCCGGCTCGATCTCCCCTCGGTCATCGTCATCGGTGGCTACCAGCGCGGGGGAACGTTCGGCGGTTGCTCGATCGACATCGACTCGGTCTATGAATCGGTGGGCGCGGTCGCAAGTGGACGGTTGAGCGTGGCCGAACTGGGCGAGATGGCGGACCGGGCGATTGACGGGCCTGGCGTGTGCGCGGGCCTGGCGACGGCGAACACCATGCATGTGCTCGCGGAAGCCCTGGGCATGACGATGCCCGGTTCGGCGCCGACGCGCGCGAATTCCGAGCGGATGCTCGAACGTGCCGAAGCCGCGGGACGGCGCGCGGTCGAACTCGTCCGCGAAGGACTCACCGCGCGGAAGGTGCTGACCCGCGACGCCATCGAGAACGCGGTCGAGGTCGCGCTGGCGCTGGGTGGCTCGGTCAACTGCGTGCGTCACCTGACGGCCGTGGCCGCGGAGGCCGGCCTGGACCTGGATGTCGTCGCGTTGTTCGAGGAAAAGGGCCGCGGCGCCAAGCAACTCGCCGCGATCCGGCCCAATGGCGCGCACCAGGTGTGGGACCTCGACCGAGTCGGCGGAGTGCGGACGGTACTGCGCGCACTGGAATCGCGACTACGCACCGACGCGCTGACGGTGGCCGGTGTCACCGTGGCCGAACTGATCGCCGGCGCGACCGAACCGGACGGCGATGTGGTGCATCCGCTGGAGAAACCGATCGCCGACGAACCCGGGCTGCTGATCCTGCGTGGCTCGCTGGCACCCGACGGCGCGATCGTGAAGGTCGCCGGGGTGGGCTCGGCGCGCCGCCAGTTTTCCGGACCCGCCAAGGTCTTCGCCGGTGAGGACGAGGCGATCACCGCACTGGGCAACGGCGGGATCGAGCCGGGGCACGTGATCGTCCTGCGCGGCATGGGCCCACGTGGCGGCCCGGGCACGGTCTTCGCCGCGAGCTTCGTCGCCGCGCTCAACGGCGCGGGTCTCGGCGGCCGGGTCGCCGTCGTCACCGACGGCGAACTGTCCGGGTTGAACCACGGCCTGGTCGTGGGACAGGTCATGCCCGAAGCCGCGGACGGCGGACCACTCGCCGGAGTCGAGGACGGAGACACCGTCTCGATCGACCTCGACGCGCGGTCGATCGACGCCGACCCGGTGCGCGACGGCAAGCCCGTCACCGCCGGTGATCCCGCTGCCGAGCGTGGCTGGCTGGGGCAGTACGCGGTGTTGGTCGGCCCGATCCAGAAAGGCGCGGTCCTGCGCCGCCCGGCCCGGGACTGACAATCCTCCCGCCACCAACGGAGCCGGGGTTCGTGGCCGAAACCCGACGACATGCCGAACGGAGAAACGATGAAGATCCTGGCCGCGGGTTTTCAGCACGAGACCAACACCTTCGCGAAAACCCCCGCGGGCTACGCCAATTTCGAGAACGGGGAAGGGTTTCCGGCTCTGTGCCGGGGTGAGGACGTGCTGCGCCTGGCGAACGTGAACGTGCCGATCGGAGGTTTCCTCACCGCGATGCGGGACGTGAGCGTGCTGCCGGTGATCTGGGCGGGTGCGTCACCGTCGGGACCGGTCACCGCCGATGCCTACGAGCGCATTACCGGGGAGATCCTCGACGCGGCCCGGTCCGCCGAACCGGACGCGGTGTACCTGGATCTGCACGGCGCCATGGTCACCGAACACTATGACGACGGAGAAGGCGAACTGCTGCGCCGCGTGCGCGCGATCGTCGGCGAGGAGGTGCCGGTCGTAGCGAGCCTGGATCTGCACGCCAACACCTCCGAGCAGATGTTCGCCTCGGCGGACGCCTTGATCGCCTACCGCACCTACCCGCACCTCGACATGGCTCAGACCGGCGCCCGCGCGGCCGCGTTGCTCACCCGGCGGCTGGCAGGGGAGAAGCTGAAACCGGAGTGGCGGCGGGTGCCGTTCCTGATCCCGATCAATGCCGGCTGCACCGACCTTGAACCCGCCGGAACCGTCTACCGAGGGCTGACCGAGGGCATGTCGTTCGCCGCCGGATTCCCGGCCGCCGACATCCCGGACTGCGGGCCCGTGGTGTTCGGCTACGGCGCGGACGACATGGCGGAGCGGGTCCACCGGGTCCACGAGCAGGTCACCGGACTGGCATCGGACTGGGCGGTTTCGCTGCCCGATCCGCGGCGGGCCGTCGCCGAGGCGATCCGGCTCAGCGCCGACGGACCGGTCGTCATCGCCGATACCCAGGACAACCCGGGAGTCGGTGGCAGCGCTCGCACCACCGGAATGCTCAAGGCACTGCTGGCCGCGGACCCGGGGCCGGCGGCGATCGGCCTGTTCACCGACCCGGAGGCGGCGGCCGCCGCGCACGCGGCCGGAACCGGCGCGACGATCACCCTCGATCTCGGCGGTGACCCGGAGGTTCCTGGTGACACCGCGGCGCACGGCCAGTACGTGGTGGAGCACCTGTCCGAGGGCCGTTGCCGGTTCGACGGGCCGATGATGCACGGCAACGTCGTCGACCTCGGCCCGTCGGCGTGCCTGCGCAGTGGATCCGTGCGGATCGCCGTCACCACCGGGCGGACCCAGGTGTTCGACCGCAACCTGTTCCGGATGGTCGGCATCGAGCCCGAGCGCCAACGGATCGTGGTGGTCAAGAGCTCCGTCCATTTCCGCGGTGACTTCGCCCCCATGGCCGCCCACATCCTGGTCGCGAAGGCTCCCGGGTTGATGGCCGCCGACCCGGCGGACCTGGCCTGGACCAGGCTGTCGCCCCAGGTCAGCGTCACTCCCGTCCCGCCGTCCCGTCCGGCATGACCGCCAGCAGGTCACGGAGCTGAGCGCGTGCCGTGATGCCCAGCTTCGGGAACGTCCGGTACAGGTGCGAACCGACGGTGCGGGGGGACAAGAACAGCCGGTCCCCGATCTCCCGGTTCGTCAGCCCCTGGGCGGCGAGCCGGATGATCTGCCGTTGCTGAGGGCTCAGGCCGGCGATCGCATCCGGCATCGCGTCGGCGACGGGCATGCCGGATGCCCTCAGCTCGCCCTCCGCCCGATCGACGAAAGGCTGGGCACCGACGCGGCGGAACACCTCCAGCGCGGAGATGAGCAGTGGCCTTGCCTCGGCGATCCGGCGTCGGCGGCGCATCCATTCGGCGTACTCCAGGAGCGTCTGGGCCCGCTCGAACGGCCACGGGGCGAGCGCCGCGTCCGCGAGGGCATCTTTGAAGTGGGGCTCGGCGTCCTGCGGATCGGCCAGCAGGGCACGGGCCCGGCTGAACACCGCCGCCAGTCGCGGGGAGACGTCCTCGCCCACCTGCTTCGCGGACCGCTCGACGATCAAGGCGGCCTCCCCGGCGTGACCGGTTCGTGCCGCCGCGGCGGCGAGTTCGGCGACAGCCGGGTAGCAGGCGTGGTAATGGGTGGCCGTGCCGTCAGTGTCGAACAGCAGCCGGTAGTGCCGGTAAGCCGTTTCGTAGTCGCCTTCCACCGTCGCCGCCGCTCCGAGCGCCCGGCGCGCGTAGGCGGCCACGGAACGACTCACGTCCGGGTCGATGGATTCCAGTGTCTGTTCGGCGAGACGGCGTGCGCGGGCGGTTTCGCCCTGCGGCGCGGACACCATGGCCTTCACGGCATCCGCGCACGCCACGGCGTGAACCAGACCGGTCACCTGTCCGAGCGCGGCGACGGTGTCACACACGGCGCGCGCCTGGGACCAGTGTCCGCGTTCCCAATAGGCCAGCGCGGCTGCGCAGCCCAGTCCGTTGGGCAGCGGCCCTCTGGTCCGCCACAAGGCCAGCGCGTCGTCGAAGGCACGGACGGCGAGCACCGGCTCGTCCAGCAGCCACGCCACGATCGCCATCATGATCAGACGGTCGGGCTGACTTCCTGCTTCAGCGATGAGGGAGGGCAACCGGGCCGCCACGGCGGCGCGGTCGCGAAAGGGCTCCACGACGGTGGCGGTCCAACGGGCCGCCACGTCATCGGTCTGGGATGGCAGGCCGGCCAGGAGGGTCTGAACCTCCAGGCGTTGCGCCTCGCTACCCGAATAGAAACAGACGACGGCGGCCCAGGAGAGGGTCGCCAGCGCGGCCGCGGGGTCGGTGTCCACCTGCCCCCGCGCGATCCGCGACAGGACTGAAAAGGCCATGCCGTGGTGCGCAGTGAGGGCCGTCAACTCGCCCACGAGCAGATCGGTGGCACGCAGAAGAGCCGGGTCCTCGCTGAGCGAGCGCACTTTCGCGGACAGCCTTTCCACCCAGCCGAGGTCCCCGGTGAAAATGACGGCTTCGGCGGCGGCGACGAGTAGCCGTGCGGCGTCCGCCCGGTCGGTGGTGAGCGAGGCCGCGCGTTCCAGGGCCGCGCCTGCCGCCGCATGACCGCCACGGCGCCGGGCGCGCTCGGCGGTCCGTTCCAGCTCCGCGGCGATCTCGGCGTCCGGCCCGAAGGTCGTGGCCGCGAGATGCCAGGCTCGGCGATCAGGTTCGTCCTCCATCGCCGCGGCCAGCCGCAGATGCGCCGAGCGCCGGTTCTCGAAGGAGGACCGGTGGTAGGCGGCCGACCGGACGAGTGGGTGGCGGAACACGATCCGGTCACCGGCCCGGCGCACCAGCCCCCTGCGCTGCGCCGGCAGCCAGACGTCGTCCGTGCCGGGCAGCACCGCGGAAACGTGACGGGCCGGATCAGCGGTATCGGCGGCCGCCAGCAGCACCAGCGCTTGACGGGAAGCTTCCGGGAGTTCGTCGAGGTGACCGGCGAAGATGCTCTCCAGACGCTCGCTTGCCGGCAACGGTCCGGTCACCGATCCGCCCTGCAGCACCGCTGGGTCCGCCGCCGCGGCCCGTGCCAGTTCGCGAAGGGCCAGCGGGTTGCCGGCGGCTTGGTCGAGTACTTGCTGGCGAACCCAGGCCGTGAGGGTGACCGGCTGCGCGGCCAGTACCCGCATCGCCGCGGTGTCGTCGAGTGGGCCCAGCGTGACCCTCTGGGGTAACTGGTCCAGACCAGGCAAGGGGTCACTGCCGCGCGCACCGACCAGCAGAGTGACCGGCTCGTTCTCCAGCCGGCGGGCGACAAAGGACAGCACGTCCAGAAAGGCGCGGTCCATCCACTGCACGTCGTCGACGACGACACACAGAGGGGTGCGTTCCGCCAGATCCGAAAGGAGCGTCAGGACCGCGATGCCCACGTCCCACGGAGCAGGCGAACCGGGCAGGGGGCGCGCTCCGACCGCACCCAGCAAGGTCGCCCGCTGGCCCTCCAGCAGACTGTCCGCCTCGGCGAGCACCGGGCGCAGCAACTGATGGAGACCGGCGAAGGCCAGATGCGTCTCGGACTCGCTGCCGATGGCGTGGAGGACCTTCTGTCCGAGGTTCCGGGCGTACTGCGCGGCAGCGCCCAGCAGGGAGCTCTTACCCGATCCCGGATCGCCGGTGACGATGATCGCCCTGTCTCCGGTGGGCGCGGACCCTACCGCCTCGGTCAGGCGTGCCAGCTCGGCGTCGCGTCCCACCAGCATGGACGAACCTGGCTGGTCGCCCCAAGACGCTGCGGGGACTGACACTGCGATCTCCAACAAGGGCGTCTTCGGATTTTCCACCACCGTACCCGCGGCCGACGCCGGGCGGCTTCAGTTCCAGGCCTGCCGTTCCGCGGCGCGATGGTCTTCCACCTGCCTCCATTCCGTGTCGATGATCATCGTGACCCGGCGGGCGGGGTCGTAGCGGTCCCAGCCCGGTGAGCCGGTCTCCGCGAAGTCGATCCAGGCCCCGTGCATTCGGCGGGCCAAATCGGGAGGCGGGTCTCCCGGACCGAGGAGTGCTTTCGCGCCGTGCAGTCGTGGCAGAGCCACCACATCGAAGACGAAGGGCAACTCCACGGTGTGCGCCGCACCCAGCTCGCCGTTGAGGGCCCCGGAGCGCCAAGCGAACGCATAGTTGTAGGTGCCCGACCGCGGATACCGCGCGGCGTGCGCCTCGGTCAGGGCCCAACTGCCCGCGCCGAACAGGGCGTCGCCCATGATCGCCGAGCGCACGGCGCCGTCAGGGGCCTCAGGCCGTGCTTTTCGGTAGGTATCCACGAGCGAAGCGGGCGCGAAATGGGACCGTTCCGCGGCGGCGTGCACGTCCGCGGTGGTGGAGGTGGCGTAGGTGCCGGGCGGAGCCAGGTAAAGGTTGCCTTCTTCGGTGTTGACGCCGATCAGCAGGTCGACCTCGGTCCCTCGGCCGGCGGCCACCGCATGGGCGGGCTGCTCGTCCAGCACCAGGCTGAACGCGCTCAGGCCGATCAAGGGATCGTGGTGGGTGCCGGTCCGCAGGTCGAGGCCGGCCAACCGCGACGCGGCCGCGACCAGACGTTCGTCGGGGATGGCGGCGAACGTGGCGGCGTGCGGTCGAACGCCCAGCGTTTCGGCGGCCGCTCGGGTCACCCGGAGGGCCTGTTCCGTCGTGAAGGCTCCGAGGCCGCTCCCGCTCTGCACGATCGCGCGGCTGAACAGCCCCCGCGCCTCGGGACTCGCCACCAGCGCGCCCACGATGGTCGCGCCGGCGGACTGGCCGAACACGGTAACCCTGTCCGGATCTCCGCCGAACTGCCGGATGTTCTCCTGGACCCACCGCAGTGCCTGGAGAACGTCCAGCAGGCCCCGGTTGGCGGGCGCTCCGGGCAGGTCGAGGAACCCCACGATGCCCAACCGGTAGTTCAACGTCACCAGGACCATGCCGTCGCGCGCGAAGGCACTGCCGTCGTAGAGGTCCGCACGGGCTGACCCGGCGACGAACCCACCACCGTGGACGAAGACCATGACCGGCAGATTCGCCGCGGCGGAGTGCGGGGTCCACACGTTCACGGTCAGGTAGTCCTCGCCCTGGATCCAGCCGGAACCGAAGTAGGGCGACATGTCCAGGTCGCCCAGGTCGCGCTCGGCTTGCGGCGCGGTTGGCCCGAACGCGGTGGCATCGCGCACCCCGTCCCAGGACGGATGCGGCCGGGGCGCCGCGAAACGGTCCGCGCCCAGCGGAGGCGCGGCATAAGGCATGCCGCGGAAGACGAAGACGTTCTCCTCCAACGAGCCCTGCACCGCGCCCTGCGCGGTGCGCACAACCGGGCCGGACTGGCGAGTCATGAGATTCCCTTGCACCTTTCGTGCGTTCTTCCCCTACGGCGGGGCGGCGGAGCCGGCCGCGTGGAAGATGGTGCTCCGCCTGCGCGGGCACCGGTATCCGTCGGGCGACTGCACCGACCGCCGCCGGCACATCGCGTTCGCCCTCGGGCTAGGTCAAGAACGGTCCTCACTGAGCGGCCGCCCCCAGGGACGCGCGAGCGCCGTGATCATGCCGTAGCTTAGGTACGCGCAGGGAGAACGCAACGTCCGCCCGGCCAGTACGTCTTACCGACGCGGCAAGCTGATCTGGGGTCGGGAGAACACGGTGCGGAATGTCCTGCGAGGCGTTGCGCTGGTGACTGTGCTCGTCGTGCTGGGCGGCGTCGTCGTGTGGTGGGCGACCCGTCGGCCGGTCAAGCCGTCGCCGGGGTGCGTGGTCGCCGTGGTCAGTGACGCCGGTGCGATGTCGACAGACCCGGCCGCCGGGGCCTTCGAGCTCACCCCGGAACAGGCCGGCAACGCCGCGACCATCGCGGCGGTGGGCGCCAAGATGGGCATGCCCGACCATGCGGTCTCGGTCGCCTTGGCGACCGCGCTCCAGGAGTCGAGGCTGGTCAATCTGCCCGGCGGTGACCGGGATTCGGCGGGCCTCTTCCAGCAACGACCGAGCCAGGGCTGGGGCACCTACGCGCAGATCACCGACCCGGTCGCCGCTTCCACAGCGTTCTACCGGCACCTGAGCGCACAAGCCGGCTGGACCCAGCTCAGCGTCACCCAAGCCGCCCAACTGGTTCAGCACTCGGCCGCACCGCAGGCCTATGCCCAGTGGGAAGACGAGGCGCGGGCCATCGCGGTGGCCCTCACCGGGGAGGCCCCCGCCACACTGAGCTGTCACGACCTGACCATCACCGGGCCCACCGCCGATCTGGCCCGGACCGCGGATGCCGAATGGGGCACCGGCAAGCTCAGCGGACCGCACAACCTGGCCCGGGACTGGGCCATCGGCAGCTGGCTGGTCGCACACGCGGCCGGACTGGGCGTGGACAGCGTCACCGTCGACGGGCGCACCTGGACCGCGGACTCCGGCAAATGGTCAGAGACTTCGGCTGCCGACGGCACGGTGGCCCTCCACCAAGCCACGGTCTCGAGGTCGTGAACACTCCCACGGCCGTTACGACGCACCCCTGGGCCGTTGCCTGAAACAATGTGACCTCCGGCAAGGGAAGAGGGGGACGTTATGGCTTCAGTGGGGGATCCGCGCGGTACGACACGGCTCGTATTCGAGGCGTCCGACCCGGCCGACCTTACGGCGCTGCGCACATGGCTGCGCGCACAGCGGCCGGGGCTGGATGCGCAACTGACCGCGCCGCGCTCGACACGCGGCGAACTCGGCGTCATCGAGGTGCTGACCGTGTTGGCGAGCAGCACCGTGCTGAGCTCGGCGATCAAGACGCTGCCCGAGTTCATCCGCTCGCGCCGCTCCGGCATCCGCATCGACGCCACCGCACGTGGGCAGAAGGTGAGCATCGAGGCCACCAATGTGGAGGAGGTCCTGCCCATCCTGAAGAAGCTGCTCGATGACGAGCGCTGACCCACTGCACGTCTACGCCGACTCGCGCGCCGCGCTCATCGGTACCTGGGACTACAAGTATTTGGAGTCGGTCGATCCCGCCGCCCGCAACAGCCTCGGCCGGATGACCGATCTGCTGACCGGGCCGCTGTGCGGCTGGCCTGAGGACCGCGTCGAGGTCATCGGCAACGAACGTGAGTGCGGAAACCTTCCCCACCGCCTTATGCGGCTCTACCAGGGAATCACCGATGTGGCGCTGTTCTATTTCGTGGGGCACGGCCAAATCTATGACGATGAACTGTGCCTGGCGCTGGGCGAGTCCCCTTACGAAGCTTCGTCGCTGCGCTTGACGGCGGGTCTGCAGTTCCGGCATGTCCGGCAGGCACTTCTCGCGTGCGACGCGGAAACGAAGATCGTGATCCTTGACTGCTGCTACTCGGGAATCGCGACGAAATCCGGGCAGGCACTGTCCGGCACCGCAGCCGAGATCATGGACCGGACGGCGGGGACCGGCGCGTTCACCATGGCGGCCTGTGAGCCCTACTACACGGGTTGGTTCGAACCCGGCGAGCCGGGAGCGCCTGTACAGACCTACTTCACGAAGCATTTGGTCGACACGATCGAGGCCGGTTTGCCTCGCGAAGGCGCGGGGCTCTCCCTTGGAGCCGTCTTCACAGCCACCGCGGAAGCATTGGCGAGTGCCCGAAGGCCACGGCCCACGCGCTCCGTACGGCACGATGCGGACCAGTTCGTCATCGCGCGCAACACCCACCAGGCCGCAACACAGCACATGCGGACTGAGCGCGGGCAATGTGAAGGGCCTGAGCGGAACGAGCCTTCCTCGAACGGGTTTTCCTTACGGATAGACCGGCGACACCGGAGAAAGTACGCGACGGCCGGCGGAATCCTTGGCACGCTCGGAATTCTGGCCGTCTTGGTGTTCTCGTTCTTCAAACGCTCTGATGCCCCCTGAACGGGGTGGGACATGTTCCGTGCGCTGAGGAAAACAAGATAGATCCGAAGACGGGGGAGGGCGGCGCCTTCCGCCACATCGGCAACTTCATCATCTGGACGACCAGTCTGCGCACCGACCTCTCGTCTGAGTCCGATGTCTATGACGGGCTTGTCGCCGCCGGCTGGGCCGGCGCGTATGCCTGCGGCCCCGTGCAAGGTCGAGGCGGGTCGGCGTATCTCACGTCCTGGAAGTGAAATGTCACCCTGCCCTGGGGTCCGTTAGTAGTTAGTAACTGGTAACTTCGTCCCCGTGGCTGGACGGATGAGGGGAACGGAACGCCGTGCGCAGGTGCTGGCCATCGCGGCGGAGGAGTTCGCGGAACACGGGTTGCACGGGGCGTCGACGGAGGCGATCGCGAAGGCCGCGGGGATCACGCAGGCCTATGTCTTCCGGATGTTCGGGACGAAGAAAGCCCTGTTCCTGGAGCTGATCCAGGCGGCGTTCGAGCGCGTCGGCGACCAGATGCGGGAGGTGGCCGAGGGGAAGACCGGGCTGGATGCGCTCTCGGCGATGGGCGCGCAGTACTTCGACCTGCTGGCCGATCGGACCGGGTTGTTGTTGCAGCTTCAGGGTTTCGCCGCGTGTGGTGACCCGGAGGTGCGGGATGCGGTGCGGTCGTGTTTCGCGCGGATGTGGGGCGCGGCCGAGGACGGCACCGGCCTGGACCCGGTGACCGTGAAGACGTTCCTCGCGTTCGGGATGCTGCTCAACGCCGGCGCCGCGATGGACGTCGACCAGGTCGACGCGGGGTGGGCCGAGGGTGTCCGCACCCGGATACAACCGGGCCTGTTCGCGCACATCACCACCGAGACGAACCGATGACCGCCCGCATCGACGGTCTCAGCGACGTCTCCGCCCGGCGGAACGGACGCTGCTCCGCGCTATCGGCACCCTCGGGGTCCTCCTGATCGTCGCCGAGCGCTCGATCTGGGCGAACGTGTGGCTGGTCGGCAACTTCCCGACCCGCGACTGCGAGTCTTGGCTTGTGCGTTCAGGAGGCGATCGTGTCGAGGGCCTTGCGTAACCGGGCGGCGGCCTCGGTCGCCACCGGTTCGAATCCCGGCTCACCCGTGGCGCGGACCATGATCTCCGGGTCCAGCGCCTCGACGATCGTGGCCTGCGCACCCTCGCGGACCACCACGTTGCACGGCAGGAGCAGGCCGATCCGGCGGTCGACGTCGAGGGCGCGGTGGGCGAGTGATGGGTTGCACGCGCCGTGGATGAGGTAGCGTTCGGTTTCCTCGCCGAGCTTTTCCCGCAGGGTCTGCTGGACGTCGATCTCGGTCAGCACGCCGAAACCCTGCTCCTTGAGCGCGGCACGGGTCCGCTCGACGGCCTGGTCGAAGGGGAGCGTGACCCGCACGCTGATGCCGATGTGCATCGCGCCTCCTTTTCGTCGCCGGGGAATGAGTTCACGGCTCTCCGCGTTCTGTCTTCAAGATACCCCCGCCGGTATGTACAGGAGAGAGATATGGCAACCGTGGAGCTGACCAAGGACACCTTCGACGATGTCGTCGGGACCGACGGCATGGTGCTGCTGGACTTCTGGGCGTCGTGGTGTGGTCCGTGCCGCATGTTCGCCCCGGTCTACGAGCGGGCTTCGGAGAAGCACGGCAATGTCGTGTTCGGCAAGGTGGACACGGAGGCGCAGCCCGAGTTGGCCGGCGCGTTCGGGATCTCCTCGATCCCGACGCTGATGATCGTGCGTGACGGTGTGGTGCTGTACGCGCAGCCGGGCGCGTTGCCGGAGCAGGCGCTGGAGCAACTGATCGAGCAGGCACGCACGGTCGATATGGACGAGGTGCGCAGGCAGGTCGCGGCCGAGCAGGCCTGAACCGGGGGAAGCGAGGAGCTCCGGTGAAGCTCGAAGCGGACGAGCGAGCGGGCTCACCGGAGGCCGGGGCCGACCGGGCACCGTTGCAGAAACTGATCCTCACCCTCGCCTGAAGCCGATCAGCGCCTTGGTGACCCCGGAGCTTCCGGTCGGCGACAGTACAGTGGAATGGTGGTTGTGGACCGCGGTGAGGCCCTGCGCCGCGCCGTGCTCTCGCGGCGGGTGCGGCTGCTGGTCGCGGCCACGATCACCTACAACATCATCGAGGCGATCGTGGCGATCTCGGCGGGTACCACCGCCGACTCGACCGCGCTGATCGGGTTCGGGCTGGACTCGGTCATCGAAGTCGCCTCCGCGGCGGCGGTGGCCTGGCAGTTCTCCGGCTCGGATCCCGAGGCCCGCGAGCGCGCCGCGCTCAAGGTGATCGCGGGCTCGTTCTTCGCGCTCGCGCTCTACGTCACCGTCGAGTCGGTCCGCTCGCTCTTCGGTGCCGGGCAGGCCGAACACTCCGGCGTGGGCATCGTGCTGGCCGCCGTCTCGCTGCTGGTCATGCCGCTGCTGTCGGTCGCCCAGCGCCGCGCCGGGCGGGAGCTGGGCTCGGCCAGCGCGGTCGCCGACTCCAAGCAGACCCTGCTGTGCACCTACCTGTCCGGCATCCTGCTGATCGGGTTGCTGCTCAACGCCTTGTTCGGCTGGTCGTGGGCCGACCCGGCGGTGGCGCTGGTCATCGCCGTGGTCGCGGTGAAGGAGGGCCGGGAGGCCTGGCGCGGCGAGCACTGCTGCTGATCTTCCCGGCCTACTACGGTGCGTACCGGTCGACCGCCTGGTTTGCACATATTGCAATACGTGCATATATTGTGGATGGCTCTGACCGAAGCGAGGGGGAGACCGGATGTGAGCGCCGGGCATGGACACGGACACGCGTCGGCGAACTCCGACCAGCGGTGGCTGACCGGTGCCCTGGTGGTGATCGTGGCGTTCATGGCCGGGGAAGTGGCCGCCGGTCTGCTGGCCGGGTCGCTGGCGCTGCTGTCGGACGCGGCCCACATGCTGACCGACGCCGGGGCGATCGCGCTGGCGTTGTGGGCGGCCCGGCTGGCGGTGCGTCCCGCGGCGGGGCGGATGACCTACGGGTGGAAACGCGTCGAGATCCTGTCGGCCCAGGCCAACGGCGTCACACTGCTGGTGCTGGGCGCTTGGCTGGCGTACGAGGCGGTTCGCCGGCTGATCAGTCCACCGGAGGTCACCGGCGAGCTCGTCCTGGCCGTGGCGCTGGTCGGCATCGTGGTGAATCTGGCCGCCACCTGGATGATCGGCCGGGCGAACCGGAGCAGTCTCAACGTCGAAGGCGCGTTCCAGCACATCCTGACCGACCTGTTCGCGTTCGTCGCCACCGCCGTGGCGGGGCTGGTGATGGTGCTGACCGGGTTCGCCCGCGCGGACGCCATCGCTTCGCTGGTGGTCGTGGCGCTGATGGGCAGGGCCGGGCTCGGTCTGGTCCGGGAGTCCAGCAGGATCTTCCTCGAGGCCGCACCGGCCGGGCTGGACCCGGAGACCATCGGCGCGGCTCTGGCGCGGAGGCCGCAGGTGGCCGAGGTGCACGACCTGCATGTCTGGGAGATCACTTCCGGTCAGCCGGCGTTGTCGGCCCATGTGCTGGTCGTGTCCGGCGGAGACTGTCACGCCGTGCGCGCCGACCTCGCCGGTTTCCTGGCCGTCGAGCATCGCATCGAGCACACCACGCTCCAGGTCGACCATGCCGGTCCCGCGGACCTGCGGGTCGACGAGGCCGGTGACGACCACTGCGACGAGCCCCACGGTGCCACCTACCGCGGCGCCCCCGCGGGACTGCCTTGGCCTGGCCGGGCCGGGGACCAATCGTGAGCTGCGCTCCGGTGGTTTCTTCGCTCAGTCCCCGATCGTGGTGAGACTGCCCTGAGCGGTCTGTCGTCCGTGGACATCGCGGACGGCGGTGGTGATCGTGTTCCCGTCGGGCGTCGCGCGGACGATGAGGCCCTGGTGGTCGAACAGGGGAGCGGTGAGCCGGTAGTCGAAGGACAGGTTCCCGGCGAAACGGCCCTGAGCGCGGGCGGCCTCGGCCATGGCCAGTGCCTGTAAGGGGCCGTGCGTGAGCAGGCCGGGGTAGCCTTCGACGTCGCGGACGTAGTCGCGGTCGTAGTGGATGCGGTGGGCGTTGTAGGTGAGCGCGGAGAACCGGAACAACAGGGTGGGGGTGACGTCGATGCCCCACTCGTCCTCGGCGGGCGGAACCTCCGGGCCTTCGCCGGCGGGCTCGGATTCGCGTCCCTCCTCGGCCGGTGCCCGGTAGACGAGGTCTTGCCGCTCGTCGACCACGAGCCGTCCAAGCTGGGTGATCCGGTGTCCGACCACGACGAACGTCACTGGCCCCGTGCGACCCTGTTTGTCCTTTATGGACAGAACTTCGGTGCGCCGGGTGGCGGGTTCGCCACAGCGCAGCGGCCCGTGGGTGCGAACCTGACCGCCTGCCCACATGCGGCGCAGGCCGGGGCCGGGCGGTGCCGGGATGGTGCCGCGGACGGGGTGGCCGTCGGCGCCCAGGTCGGCCTGCGGGGGCCGGTCGAGCAGATAGACCCAGTGCCAGAGCGGGGGCAGGCCCTCACGGGTGAGGTCGGGCACCGGTACCTCGAGCAGGGCGCCCAGCGCGTGGGCGGGTTCGGGCACCAGCAGTTCGGTGCGTTCGGCGAACTCGCTCATTTCGGCTTGTCCTTCACACCGCGATTATCCCTTCCTCCCGGGAGACCGCGGCGGTGCGTCGTGGAAGCAGCGCTCGACGGTCACGAGATCTTTCGCAGGGTGCCGCTGGTGATCTGGCCGTTCGACACGGTGTAGCTGCCCCGGTACTCGTGCGTCGTTCCGTCGCTCCACAGGACGCTCAGCTCCACGTCGACCGTGTCACCGTAGGTGTCGAGCACGGTGAGATCGTCTTTGACCGTCGTCGCGTAACCGTCGACGAACACCGAGTAGGACTTGCCGAGGTTGACGCCGCCGAGTTGCCACGCCGTCTGGTAGTCGCGGTTGTTGACGGCGGTGTAGTAGTCCCGGACGACCGCCGCGGGCTCGTTGTCTCCGGAGGATGAAGTGTCCGTTGTGGACACTGATGACGATTCGGCCGTTGTCGTACTGAGCGAACCGCTGTCACCGCCCGACCCGATCGACGAATCCGGAGTCGTGTGCGGTCGGCTGAGGACCACCACGATCACCGTCACGATCACCACGACCGCCGCGACCGCGCCGCCGACGACCAGCCGCCGGTTCGGTGTCCGTTCCAGCTGGTCCAGACGGACGATCGGGAGGGGTGACGACTTCGCCGGCTTCTGGCCGGCCGGAGCGCCGCAGTACTGACAGAAACGCTTGCCGGCCGGGGTGATCGCCTTGCCGCAGTTAGCACATGTGCTCATGGGATTTTCCTGACGTGTCCGGTTCTCCTTGGGGGAAAAGCACTCCTGACCTGAGCTCTGCCTCGTGGGTCAGCCGGGTCAGTGCCCGGCGCGCGCCGGCGGGCAGCGCGGGCCGGTCGCGGAGACCGGCCAGCCACTCGGCAAGCGCCACCTCCGTGCGTAGTGACCGAGGCGTGTGCGGATACGGTGCCCACGCCGCGAGGGCGTTGCGGCCGAGTTCGTACAGTGACGGGTCGGCGACGATCGCGTGCACCAGCGGCACGCAGTCGCCGAGATAGGCCAGCGCGACCGCGCGCCCGGTGCGGACGCTGTGGTGCGCTTCGCGGGTTTCCAGATCGGACACCAGCCGGTGGACCTCGTCCGGTTCCCGGTCGACGTGGACCGTCGCCCGCAGGTCGAAGGCTCGGCGGGCCAGGTAGCCGAGTACCGCGAGGACATCCGCGAGGGGTGCCCAGGATATCTGTCCACTATGGACTGTTCCGATCGTGGCGACGGCGGGCGCACCGGCCATGCGCGTCGCCACGGCACGCAGCGTCGGCAGTGCCTCCACCAGGTCCATGTTCGCGGCCGCCAACGCCCACCGGGCGGCTTCCCAGTCGGCGCCGCCCTCGGCCGGGGCGCGATCGAGCAGCCGTTGCCGAGCGGCCCGGCCGAACGACAGGGCGGGGCCGGTGTGGCAGTGGCGGGGAAAGTCCCGGCTGGCCAAGGCGGTCTCGGCGAGCACGGCGGTGTCGTCGCCCGCTTCGATCAGGTTCGACAGTACGGCGGCATCGCCTCGGCACCGGGTCAGCGCGGCCACCCACGGCCATCGGTGCCGCGCCGCCAGATCGCGCTCGGCCAGTAGCCCGGCCGTGGACCACGCCAGCCGGACGCCTGATTCGGGTCGCACGGAACAGATCGCGCACAGCACCGCGGCGGCGCCGGTGAGCCGGTCCTCGTCGACGGTGTCCATCAGCTCGCGGAACAGGCTTTCCGCATGGTCCAGTCCACCGGTACCGGCCGCGCGCAGCATGTCCGAAGCGATCAGCACCCGGGACGTGGGCGCGGTCGCGTCGATTCGGGTGAGGACGCGGACCGCTTGGTCCGGTGTGTCCCGGAGCAGCCGGTGCGCCGCCGCGGCGGCGTCCAGCGGCTCACCGGCGACGGCGGTCCGCACCCACACCTCCGGCGTCGTGTCGCCGACGAGGATGTCCCAGTACTCCGGCCGGGGTTCGGGCGGCGGGTCAAGCCGGGACACGTCGTCCAGCGCGGCGGCCGGACGGTGACCGGCCAGGAAGTCGAATCGATGGGCCAGCAGCGTCGCCACCGCGTCCGGGCCCGACAGCATGGCGAGAAGCTCGGCGCGTTCGGTCCGGTATTCGCTCGCCTCACCGGGAACGATCGGCCCGCTCAGTGCCTGGTCCACGTCCGCCAGCCGCCGCCGGCAGGCGACCTGGACGACATCGGTCAACGGTTCGGGCAGCGCGATTCCCAGTGCCCGCAGGGTGGTGACGGCGGCACGCACCACCGGCCACGGCTCGGTCGGGGTGATGCACCTGCCGACGTACAACTCCAAGCCGCGCAGGCCATCCGCCGCGATCACCTCCAGCGCCGCCACGCGCAGCGGTACCGGGCACGGTTCGGCGAGCAGGCGCGCGATCCCGCCGGCCCACCGCCTGCCACCGAGGGCGGACCGGCGGAGGTGAGCGGCGACGGCGTGCAGTGCCGCCGCGCGGATGTCCGGCCGGCACGCGGCATCGGTCACGACCGAACGGAGCGCGTCCAGGCCGGCCGTTCCGGCCAACGCGCCCAACGCGTCCGATGCCTCGGCGATCTCGTGGGCGACGGAGTAGTCGCTGGTCAGCACCTCGCGGCACGAAGCCACGAAGGGCGCGACGATGTCGTCGTCGACCCGGGCGTCGTTGATCAGCTGGGCGGCGAGTTTCGGCGCCGTGCGACACGCCGCCCGCACCAAGTCGAGCACCACCTCCCGCGCGTCGGCGACTCCCGGGAGCGTCACGAAGACGCGCAAAGCGCTGTGCCAGGACAACCGCCGGACCAGATCCACCGGCGCCGCAGGCAGCTTCCGGCGGAGCGCGCAGGCGGCGAAGTAGTCCCGATGGGTCTGGTCCGGGAAACCGACCTCACCATCGGAGCACCGCAGCACGTCCCGGCCGGCGAGATGGTCCAGCAGGCTGTCCGGATCGGGAATTCCGGGCCAGGACCGGGATTTCAGCGGGACGGTATCGGCGCGTTCCTCGATCGACCGGACGGCGATCCGTTCGCAGACCAGCGCCAGGTCCTCGGCCTTCGGCGCACCGGCGGTACCCGTGCCCAGCCACTGTTCGGCGAGGATGTCACCGGGTGCGAACGCCCCATCGGGCACCCCGGACCGATGAACGGCCCGTGCCACCAGCGCGAGCACGCCCGGCCGTCGCGGGTGCACCTGCTGCCATTCCGGCTCCGTCAACAGGATTCGCAGCAGCCGTTCGATGGTCGTACCGCGAACCGTCGTCCCGGCCAGCGCGCCGTGCAGCAACGCGCGCATGCCGGCCACATCGAGATCCCGCAGCCACAGGACGGCCGACGCGAATTCCGGCGGTTGGTCCGGTTGACGTTGGACCGCGAGCACACGGACCCGGGGATACCGCCGCCGCAGCCCGGACAACCAGGACAGCACCGACCGCCGCGCGTCGGAACCGAGCCGGTCGACATCGTCGATCAGGAAGTAGGGCACACCCAGGACGAGCGCGGGCTCCACGGCGCCATCGAGTCCCGAGCCCGCCAGGACGGCGGCCGCCACCGTGATCGGATCGTCGTCGGCCGCGCAGAGCCCGGCCAGCCGTTCGGCGTCGACCGGAACCGGCACCCGGACCGCGAGCGATCCTGGATCGTCGGCGTCGAAGGTGGGCAGATCGAGCACCGCGACGGCCAGCCGATAGCAAGCCTCGCACAGGACGGTGGACTTGCCGCTGCCGGAGGCACCACAGAGGACGGCCGCAGGTTCGGCCGCGATGTGGGAGAACACCTCGGCCGCGTCGGACGCGCGGTTCGCCGTCAGCGCGACGTACTCGTCGTGCCCCGTCCACGCGACCAGCAGGCTTCGCACGCGCTCCGCGCACCTTGTCCGGACCACCCGTTCACGCACGTCGGTGAGCACGGCTTCGGTCGCGCCGTCGACCGTCGACATCGCGACCGCCAGGTCCCGCACCAGGCGGATCGCGCCGTCGTCGGTGAACCGCAGTACGGGCGCCACGCCCGCGATGGCCGCCGCCAGATCGGCATCGGTCCAGCGGGCGAACCCGTCGGCCCCACCGAGGTGCTCGGTCGCGACCGCCGCGACGGCCACCGTCGCCCGCAGCCGCGCCGGTGTCTGGTCCTCGTCCGCCCACTTGGCCGCGCGGTGCGCCGCGAGCAGTGACTGTTCGAGATAGTCCTGATGCCACGGCAAACCCGCCCACACCGGGCGGGGCGGACGTCCGCACCGCCTGACCGCCAGCAGTACCTGGAAAGGCATCGCGAGTTCCGGTGCTCGCCGGGCGACCACGGTCGTCAACACGGACACGGCGTCGGCCTCCGGCGCGTGGTCCAGCACCCGCGATGCCAGCGCGAGCCACCGCTGCAACGCGAGCAGCGCGGGGAAGTCGAGATCGGCGAAAACTTCCCGCAGCAGTCCGATCTCCAGCCAGCAGAAATCCGCCTGCTGTGGCTGGCCCGCCGCGGTGTGCGCGTAGTCGATGAGGATCGGCTGATCCTCGACGAGGAGGATGTTGCGCGGGTTCAGGTCACCGTGCACCACGGACCGGACGCGGCCACGGGCGGGCCGGGTGAGCACGTCCAGCACCATCCCGAAAGGACAGTCCATCTCGGTGCCTGCCACCACCCAGCCATCGTCCGAGGTCGCCACCGGGCCCAGTTCCTCCAGCGCGGCCACCATCCGCGCGCGGACCGCCGCCCCTCTGGTCTGGACCACTTGCCCTCGCACGGCGAAAACGGGCGGCCGGGTGCGGGCATCGGCCGGACGAATCGCCACGTCGATGTGGTCGCCGCGCGCGAACCCGGGGCGGCCACGCGGGTCCGGCCGCAGATTGGCCAGCACGATGTTTTCGCCCGCGACGAGTTGTGCCGTCCGTGGGCCACCGACGGTCCGGGACAGCAGGACGTCGTCAGGCAGCCGTGGCGCGGAACCGGGGAGCGGATCATGCTCGTCGACCGAAAGGACGACATTCGGGCCGAGCGCGAGATTCATCGGGCGCAGCGTCGACGGGTACTCCTCTCGCTCCGCGTGCCGGTCGTAGAGCACGCTTGCCGCACCACGCAACAGTTTCTGGATGATCCGCAGAACGTGGTCGAGGTCTTCGGCCGAACCGGTACGGGCCGCGCGGACCACATCCTCCAGGCTGCGCGGCGGTTCTCCCCGCCCTCCGGTGAACTGCGTGGCATGGTCGTACACGACGGCACCGGGCCCCCAGCCGGCGTCCGGCGGAGTGACGACGTCTTCGGTCGCGGCCACGATCGGGGCGAAGAAGATCGTCGCGTCCGGCTTGACGAGTGCGAGGTAGGACCGCCATTCCGCGGCGAGTTCCGCCGGTGAGTCGATCTTGGCGACCCGGGCCAGCCGCACGCTTCCGGAATACACCACGATGTCGAGCACCAACGCGCCGCTGCGTCCACCCGCCAGCACGCCGGTCACCTCGATGTGGTCGACCCGGCTCGGCCAGGCACCGGACACCGAGTCGGACCGGATTCGCCGCAGCGCGCCCCGCACGTCGGCGCGCCGCTGTTCGTCCAGGTCGACATCGCCGAAGGTGACTTCAGGCCCGGCCATGGACGTTCCCGAATACGATGGGCGTGATGCGACAGTCGAGGACAGGACCATGACCGGCGGCGACCGGAGCCCGCACGCCGATGTGCCGGCCGCGTGGGCGCGGATCTGCGACGAGTTCCCCGGCCTCCAGGACCGGGCCACCGAGTACGGCTACGAAGAACGACTGGCGAAGCTGGTCGAACGCACCCGGAATGGTGAGCGGCGGATGGTGCTGTGGGACATGCTGCTCGGCGAACTGGCCGACCGCGCCGGTGAAGAACGGTTCATGACCTGGCGGGACGGCACGCGGGCGGACGGCGCGTGGCCGTCGCCGCTCGACCCGGACCGCACCGGTTTCGCGTGCCCCGGTGGGCTGTGCGACCACAGGGCCGCGCCCTCGCCCGGCCAGCGACCGTGGTGCGCGTTGTTCGGCAGGCCGATGACCGACCTCGGTTCCGACGGCGCCTGACCGGCGCCGGCTAGCGCGAACCGGCATGGGCGCCACCGACCCGCGTGTACAACCGCACCGGATGGTCCTCGAAGTCGTCACCGAGTTGCAGGTGGACCTGACTGCCGCCGAACCGGTATGCCTTCTCGATCGGCTCCCCGGCGGCCAGCGCCTGGTAGAAACCGATGCTGAACGCGATCGCGACATCGCTGGGCAGGTTGTCGTGGACCGCGATGACGTAGTCGACGTATCGGCGGACCTCCTGGGCGAGCGGTTCGCTGTCGCAGGCTCCGGCGATCACACACTCGACGTAGTCCGTGGTCTCGCTGAACAGTCCCGCCACGGCCCGTGGCGTCACGGGATGCGGGTGCCCCTTCTCGCGCTCGAGGTAGAGGTAGCCCTCCGCCCCGTGCGCGGCCAGATGCACGATGCGCGGGTGCAGGTTGTGCAGTGCGCCGGTCAGTTCCCTGGGACCGATCGCCCCTCGCTCCTCCATGCGGAACGCCGGATTCACGGCCAGTTCCTTTCGGATCTCCCGCGCCTCGGCAGCCGCGTACGTCAACTGGGTGTGGACCGGGTTGGCCGACACGTAGAGAACGGTCGACGGGCCGGACGGCCGGACGGCGGCGGCCGAACCGACGGTGACCTTCTTGGCCCACTGCAGTTGTACGGACTGGTCCTGCTGGCCGTAGCCACCGGTCAGTTCGATGTGGACCGGCACGGAACCGGTCTCGTTCGGCAGGACGTCGAACGGGAAGTCGACGGAGTCGCCCGGAAGCAACGACGGCAGCCACCGCGGCCGTGTGTCGTCGAACCGGAGTGGTCCGCGCACGACCATGCTGACATCCCGGACGGCGGTGTCCCCGATGTTGGACAACCGGATCCGGAAGGCGCCCCACCGGTCCGGCTCGAGGATGCCGTCCACCACCTCCGCCTTGAGCCGGGGCGGCGGCGCCTCGACCCGGACCACCGGCTCGACGATCAACAGGTCGGTGTAGTCGTCGTTCCGGACCGTCGAGCCGTACCGGTTGCGGTAGGAGAAATTGCTGCTGTGGACCGGCCAACTGCCCACGTCGTCGGCCCGTACCCGCAGCGATCCGCGCACGCTGGCGCCCGCCGGCAAGCGGTCGGTCTCGATCTGTCCGTTGCCGGACAACCGGATGATCTGCCAGGGCAGATCGAGGTGGAACACCACGTTCCGGCAGACGCCCTCGCCCACGTTGGTCAACGTGACGGTGACCTCGGTGTCCTGACCGGCCTGGATCCGCCGCGGCGACAGGGTGACTTCGATCATTCCGGTTGCCCCTGGCCCGACTCGGAAACCTTGTGGTGCGTTTCGTAGCAGTCCGTGCAGTGGTAGGCGACGTTGGCGGTCTCGTCATCGCCTTCGAAGACATCGTTTCGCGCCGAAATCCGATCGTCCAGGCACAGCAACTTCCCACAGTGGTGGCACACCACGAGGGCCTTGTTCTTACCGGACTCGGGCTCGCCGCACTCGGCGCAACGCCACTCCATTTTTCCTCCCCGTTTCCTCGCCGAGTTCGCGTTCGCCTCAGCCCAACTGCCGCGACGCCTTGCTTTCCTCCAGCGCCCTGCGCGTCTGCGCGCACAGGTTCTTCCACGTGTTCTTGATGATCTGCTGCATGCCCGGCTCCTCCGTGACACGAGGGTCGTCGGTGTAGACGCCGCGTACGGCCACGGCGACGGTCGTGTTGCCCCTCACCGGGTCGCCGTCGGCGCGGAACTCGTTACCGGTCAACGTGATGCGGAATTCGATCGGGAAAAGGCGTTCGTAGTAGCGGCCGCTGATGTCCCAGTACCGGCGGACCTCGTCGACACTGGGTCCGTTGCTGCCCGGGTTCTCGACCACCCGCTTCACGTAACAGTTGTTGTCACTGAGGGCATCCGTGAGGGCGGCGACCGTCCGGTGATCGGGGATGACACCTTCCAGTTCCATCAGTTTCGAGTCGCTGGTGGGCTCCCGTGGATCCGGCACCATGAGCGCGTCCTGGTAGCGGACCTTGGCCAGGCTCAACGAGAAGTCGGCCGTCAGCGTGGTGGCTATCCCGCTCTTCCGGCCGGTCGCGGTGGTTCCGCCGCGCGGCGGGCGCCGTGGCCCGCCCAGCGCGTGATAGACCTGAACCTCGGACACGCCGGACAACGCGTGCCGGAACCGCAGGTCGATGCTGCCCCGGATCGAATCGGCCGTTTCGACGCGGCCTTCGAAGTGGACGACCACCCGCAGCCGGCACCGCTCCTTCACCGCCTTCGGCAGCCGGAGGTCGGACATCCTGATCAGATGCACGACCTCGTCCGGATCGTCGGGATCGGGTTTCCGGCCGAACGAGCGGCGACTCGCCTGGACACCCTCGTCCAGTTCGATGGCGCGGACGGCGCCCCAGCCGACCGGGGCGATCAACCGGATCTCGTTCACGCGGTCGATCTCCAGCGCCCTGTCCTCGTACCCGAAGTCCTTGTCCCAACCGACATCCAGTTCCAGGGTCCGCCGGTCGGACTCGGCGACCAGCGCCGGCGTGAGCCAGAGCGGAATCGAATCGATCTCCAGGCCCGGGCGCAGGTGGTGGGTGAGATCGATCTGGTAGCGGCGGTCGCGTGCGCCGCCGGAGGCCAGGAACGGCAGGTCGGACACCCTGCTCGGCAACGCGAACACCGGCACCGTGGCGTGGCGGTTGTCGAACTCCAGCCCGACCGGTCCCCGCAGCATGACGAAGCCGATCGAGACCGGCACCGGCTCCTCCGCGGCCAGGCGGTACTTCTCCCGGTAGCGGTCCAGCCGGTCGCGATCGGCCTGACGAAGGAGCATGTCCACCGTGAGCCTGCCAGTGGCGGGCAGCTTCTTAACCTGGTAGCCCGCGACCTCGTCGAAGCGGATGTCGGCGTGCACGCTCTCGGTCAGGCTGATCGACTCGATGGTCGGCACCAGAGGGAACGGCGGGCGGGCATGGGTCGCCCGGCTCCGGCGGCGGTGGCTGATCACGTAGCCGAGGGTCGCGCCGGCCCCGCCCGCGCCGGCGAGTGAACCGCCTACCCAGTAGGCGGTGCCCACCAGGAAGATGATGCCGAGCACCGCGGCGGCGGCCCCGGAGATCATCAGCCAGCGCAGACCGCCGTCGACCGTGTGGTCGTGCTCGGTGCAGTGCCAGGCCGTGACGTTGTCCAGGTTCAGACCGGTGAACTCGGTGCTCCGCTGCGCCACCTCGGCGGACACGCCGTGCTCCCGGCACATCGGCCGGCCACAGTGATGGCACACGGCGACGACGTCCATCGATCCGCACTCGTAGCAGTGCGCGCTGGGGGCGCGTGGCTTCCATTCCGTATTCACGGCAGTGGTCCTCTTTTCACGGCAGGGATCCCTCTCGGCGGAATCCGGGTCATCGGCGTACCCGGACATGGGTGAACTGGGTCCGGAGGACCTGGTGCAGCCGGTTCATCGCCCGGGTGATCTCCCGGCTGCTCCGGCGCAGGGTCCCGTAGCTGTGGACCGTCAGGTCACCGCTGTCCAATGAGGTGGTGAACGTTTCGCCGCCCACCACCGTCTCGCGTTCGGTGGTGTATCGCGTGCCTTCCAGGAGATAGCCCACCTCCAGGATGTCGGCACCCTCGCGCCTGCGGTAGAACAACATCCGGACGTCCGGGTCCTGGCTGACCTGACGCTCGAAATAGTGCTCGAAACCATCGGCGGTCAGCGCGTTCTTGATGTCGCCGACGCGGGCCGAGTTCAGCAGGACCTCGTCGAAGTGGAGGTGCTGGGAGGTCGAGACCACCCGGTCGGCGAACGCGTCGCCGAGGGTCATCTCGATCGTGGTCGAGACCTCGCTCGTCACCTCCGGCGCGTAGTCCTTCGAGCGCCGGCCGGTCCCGTCGTAAAGCCGGGCCGTCATCCCGGACAACAGCCGCGGTATCCGCACATCGACCCTGGCTTTCAGCTTTTCCTCTCGGTAGATCTCGCCCGGCTGCTGGACGAGCAGGGACATGACAGGACTCGAGTAGGTCCGGACGGCCGAGCCGGATTCGTCGGCCTCGTCGTCGTCCCTGGCGTCGGTCCGGTTTCCCTCGGGGAGGTCGGCGGCCTCGTCCTCGTCGCTGTCCTCGTTGCCTTCCTCGTCGTCGTCCGGCTCCGCGTCCCCCACTGCCTCGTGCGGCTCCGGCTCGTCGGCATCGGGTTTCCCGGACGGCTCGTCATCCTCGCTCCGCGCCTTGTCTTCGGCCTGGTCCTCCGCCTGGTTGACGCCTTTGGGCTGGACCGCGGTCAACGGGACATCACGCCATTCGATGCAACGGCTGGCCGGGTTGTAGCGGATCGGATGGTCCTTTCCGGACACCCGGAGACTGAAGAAGCTCGGCGACGTCACGGTCGGCCATTCGATCGACACCGAGGAATCGGGGAGCTCGTCGAGTTCTTCACCCGTGACCTGCACCTCGACCCGGACCCGCAACTCCAGGTACGGCTGGAAAGCCCGCTGCGTCCGCAGTTTCGCCGCGACCACCTCGGCCTTCACGTCGTCGACTCCGGTGATCTCCAGGAAATCCGCGCTGTCCGGATCACGCAGTTCGATCGAGACGTCGACCGGCATGATCTCCGGACGGCTCGGGTCCGGTGCGTACTCATGGGTGAGCACACAGCTCCCGAGATCGTTGATGAGATGGTCGTAGCCAGGCGGGACCCGCGGGTCGGACACGGGCACCCGGATCGGCAGGGCGGTGGTGTCCCCGATGCGGTTGCCGGCGAGCCGGAAATCCGTTCTCCCGCAGTTGGCCAGCACGACATGGCCCACCAACGCGTTGATCGGCTCGGGATTGTACGGCGGAATCTGGCCCGCTACGTCATCCTTCGCCTGCCGGGTGAAGAAATGATCGCCGTCGTAGGGCACGACCACCGTCACGCGGCCCTTGGGCGGCTGGGTCGGGTCGGAGTTGAGTTCCCGGTTCCGGGAGATGTCCTGGGTGTAGTAATAGGTCTCGACGATGCGCACGGTCTCCGGTGCCGCCCGCGCGTACACCTCACCCCTGGGGTGCCGGTGATAGGCGGGCTCCGCCGGCGCCGAATCGGTTCCGGTGGTGAACAAACGCCGTATCGCGGCCAACAGATCCTTCGGCGTCCACATATGGTCCGAACCCCCTTTGTCGAGCGGCCGCGGTTCCGCGGAACGAGCCACTTTGATGCGCCTGTGGGTCGCTTGCGGGATACACTCTGTTACACGGCGCGCGGGAAGACTTCGTACTAGTACGGGATTCGGCGAGCTGGACCACCGAGTTGGCGTAGCCCGGTTCGGTCCGGAGTCACGATCTACCGACGCCATTCGTGCACGCCGCGCGGCCCTGTCGCGGCCGGGATCCCCTGCGCCGCGGGGAGTCCGGCCCGGCCGGTGACGCCATCTTCGCGTGGTTCACCGGGGCCTCCGGTTGTCGGCCACGCACGGTGTGAAGACCGAAGAAGCCGATGGGATCGGCGATCAAGCCAGCGGTCCGGGCCCGGGTCGCGATGCCCACCGGCCGATATCAGCTCTTCAGTCCTGAATGGACCGTCTTAAGTAGACAAAGATGCGGAGCCGGCCGCGGGGGTGGTCCGGCGCCGGGGGAGGTTGTCGATGATCAGCCCGAGGGTGAAGTCGAACCGTTCGTGTCCGGTGCCGGAGGTCAGTTCTGCCGCATAGCGTTTGGTGTGCGGGAACCGGTCCGCGGGGAGCGCGGCGAATCGGCGCACCAGTTCGTCGCGGCTGACGACCCATTCGTCGTCCTGCCGGCTTTGCCGTTGTGAGACCAGTGAGATCTCCAGCGTGTAAGCGCTGACGTAGAGCGAAAGGGCGTCGATCGCCCAGGCCGCGGTCTGAGGCTCGATGCCACCGGCGAGAAGGATGGTCAGCATTCCTTCGTTGACGCGCAGCACGTCGAGGTTGGTGGAGAACATGGCCAGCGCGGCCTGGGAGATACCGGGATAGGCCAGGTACTGGTCGCGGATCTGGGCGCAGACGTCGAGAATCTGCTCGCGCCATGTCGCCGGATCGGGTTCGGGCAGGACCAGCCGGCCGCAAAGCCGCCCGATGATCAGTTCGTCGATGTCGGCCTTGTTCACGACGTGCGCATACAGCGAGGCCGGTCCCGTGTCGAGTACGCTGGCGACGCTGCGCATGGTCAGGGCTTCATAACCCTGGGTGGCAACGACCTCGAGCGCGGCGTCGGTGATCCTTTCGACGGTGATCGGCGCTTTCCGGGGCTTCTGCCGCGTGGGGGCCGGCTGCGCGTGCCGCGCGGCCCGGCGCTGTTTCGGATCACCTGGCATGCGGCCGAGCCTACCTCGCCGAAAACTAAGTTCGCAGGACGAAACTTAGTTCGTCCGCCTGAAGACCACTACTCGTTTTCGGCGCTGCTTTCGGGGCTGATCAGCGGCAGGCTTACGGTCACGCGCAGGCCGCCTTCGTCGCCGGGTGCCGCCGCGGCGGTGCCGCCGTGTGCCGTGGCGATCGATCGGACGATGGACAGTCCCAGCCCCGCGCCGTCACGGTGGTTCGTCCGGTCCGCGGAGAGACGGCGAAAGGGTTCGAACAAGGCCGTGACGGACTCGGCGGGAACCCGCTGACCGGTGTTGTGCACCGAGAACGCGGGCTCGTCGGCGACCACCACCTCGATCCGGCCGCCGGGATCGTTGTATTTGATCGCGTTGTGCACCAGGTTCCCGATCATGCGCTCCAGCAGCACCGGATCTCCGCGCACGGTCCGTGGGGTCAGGTCACGGTGAAGAGTCAGGTCGTGCTCGGCGAGCCGGTCCGCGTACGCGGTGAGCACGGACGCGGCCAGTTCGTCCAGGCGCACGGGAACGGTGCCGGGCAGTCCTCGGTCGGCCTCGGCCAGTACGAGCAGCCCCTCGATCAGCCGCTCGTTGCGCTCGTTGACCACCAGCAACTGCTTGGCCAGCCGGTTGACCTCCGGATCCTTGCCGTCTCCGGTGATCATGGCGACCTCGACCAGTGTTCGCTGCACCGCGAGCGGGGTGCGCAGCTCGTGCGAGGCGTTGGAGGCGAACCGGCGCTGCCCCTCGAATCCGGCCGCCACCCGGTTCAGCATGTCGTTGACGGCGGAGGCGAGGACACGGAGTTCCTCGTCGACGTCGTCCAGCCGCAGGCGCTGGCCCAGGTTCCGCGGTCCGAGTTGGCCGATGGTCGTGGCCATGTCGGGCAACGGCCGCACCGCCCATCTCGCCACCGCGCGGCGCCCCCAGAGGACCAGACCAGTCAGGGTGACGAGCCCGGCCAGCCACCCGACCGCCGGCCAAGGGTTGCCGCAGTAGGTATGTGAGGGGCAGATCTCGTCGGCGACGAACGATCCGAGCACGATCTGAACGCCGGTGACCGCCGGATACGCGAGCACCAGTCCGCACAGCAAGGCGCCGGCCGCCACCAGTTCGACCCGGCCACGCAGGGAGGCTCGCGACCGGGTCAAGTACCGAGCCGGTAGCCCGCGCCAGGAACGGTGAAGATCACCGCCGGATCGCCGAGCTTTCGCCGCAAGGTCATCACCGTCACCCGCACCGTGTTCGTGAACGGGTCGGCGTGTTCGTCCCATGCCTTCTCCAACAGTTCTTCCGGGCTGACCACCCGTCCCTCGGCCCGCATCAGCACCTCGAGCACGGCGAATTCCTTCGGCGACAACGCGAGCGGCCGGCCGTCCCGCGAGGCGAACCGCTTGAGCGGATCGAGCCGTACGCCGGCGCGATCCAGCACCGGCGGCAGCGCGGGGCGCGCGCGCCGGGCCAGGGCGTGCACCCTGGCGACCAACTCGGCGAAGGCGAAGGGTTTGGTGAGGTAGTCGTCCGCGCCGAGGCCGAGCCCGTCCACCCGGTCGCGGATACCGGCCGCCGCGGTGAGCATGATCACCCGGGTCTCGCCGTCGCCTCCCGCGATCTTCCGGCAGACGTCGTCGCCGTGCACGAGGGGCAGGTCCCGGTCGAGCACCACGACGTCGTACCGATGCGTCATGACCCGTTCGAGCGCGCTGTCGCCGTCGTAACAGACATCCACCGCCATGCCCAGGTGCCGCAGCCCCTCGGCGACCGAGTCGGCCAGCAGCTTCTCATCCTCGGCCACGAGTATCCGCATCAGGCTCCCTACCCCGCGCAAACGACCCCCACTATCTATAGCCCGCCGGATAAAGGCGAGTTAAACGTCGCTCTTAGCGGCTGGAAACCAACGTCAAGGTAGACCTTCCGCATGTTCTCGGTCGAGCGGAACATCGTTCACGCCTTTGTTCGATCCCGCCGGTTTTCGCCGATCCGCTGTCTCGGCCGTTTTCGAAACGCGGCTCCGAGAAGTGTGGTACCGCTCGGCTTGGCGGGATCCGCGCTGATCGCGCTCGGCGCGTGGACGGCGACCGCGGTCCTCTACCTCGGAGTCGCTTCGATGCTGTCCGCGTGGGTCCACTTAGGACACGCCGCGTGGACGGGCCGGGCGGATACGCGCGACGTGGTGCGCGCGATCGGCGCGTGGTCCGCGCCGCTGTTGCTCGCTCCGCCGTTGTTCAGCACCGACCTCTACACCTACCTCGCGCAGGGAGCGGTCGCGCACGCGGGACTGGATCCCTACACGAACGTCCCCGCGGAGTTGGCACCCAGCGCGATCACCGGCAAAGCCGCAGGCGGATGGATGTTCGTCCCCTCGCCGTACGGCCCGCTGTTCATCCTCATCATGAAGGGTGTCGTGGGCGTTACGGGTGACAATCCGATCCCGGGAGCACTGTTGACCAGGGCCGTGATCGCCACCGGACTGGTGTTGCTGTGCCGCGCGTCGCCCCGGCTGTGCCGGCATCTCGGGGCGCGACCGGAGTGCGCGCTGTGGATCGGTGTGGCGAACCCGCTGGTCCTGCTGCACCTGGTGGCCGGCGGGCACAACGACCTGTTGATGATCGGACTGCTGACCACGGGCACGGTGCTCGTGCTCGACCGCGCTCCGGTGCGTGGCTTCGCACTGGTCGCGACGGCCGCCGCGGTGAAAGCGCCCGCGGCGGTGGTACTGCCCTTCCTGGTGTCGGTGTGGGCGGCGCACTTGTCGCCGGGAAGTCGTACCACGCCAAGGAATCTCCTCCGCGTGACGGCGGCAGCGGTGGCTGTCGTGGTCACCGTCTTCGGGATGTGGACACTCCTGGCGGGCGTCGGCCTGAGCTGGATCACCGCCCTGGACGGCAACCTGGGCCTCGAACCCTGGCTGTCGTTGCCGACCGCGCTGGGCAAACTCACCGGTGCCGGGCTGAGCACGGTCGCCGACATCGAACCGGCTCGGCTGCTCCCGGAATTCCGGTCGGCAGGCTTGGGGCTGCTCGGTGTGGTGGTTGTCCGGTTGTGGTGGCGTTCCCGGGGAGGTGGTGCCCCCGCCGTCCGCGGCGCGGCGTGGGCATTACTGGTCACGGTCATCCTCGCTCCAGTGGCACTTCCGTGGTATTTCACCTGGCCGTTGGCGCTCGGTGTGGCGGCCACCTGGCCCGCCACCCGCATCGCCTCCGCGGTGGCGACGGCGGTGTGGCTCACGCTGAGTACCCATCCCGACGGGAAGACCCTCCTGCCTCCCTGGGGATTCGGAGCCGCGCTCGTGGCTTCGGCTTTCGTCGGCCTCGCTACTCGGCGGATTCCGGCCGGGGGAGCGGGGTCAGAGCGTGATGACGACCTTGCCGTGGACGTGGCGTCCGGCTTGCAGCGCCACGGCATCGCCGATCTTCTCGAGGGGGAAGCTCGCGGCGATGGGCACGGTGATCTTGCCGGTGACGATCGCCTCGGTGATCCGTTCCATGGTGTCGGGGGCCGCGTCGATGCCGCCGGTCGCGCGTACGCCACCGGGTGGGTTGGGCCCCGCGGCGACGGTGGAGATCCGCTCGGGCGGAACCCCGAGCGCGAGCGCGGTCTCGGCGGTTTCGGTGCCGAACAGGTCGGTTGCCGCCGTGATGCCGTTGGGGGCAACGGCTTGCACCCGGTCGGCTAGTCCGGCGCCGTAGGCGATGGGCTCGGCACCGAACTGGCGCAGGAAGTCGAAAGTGCCCTCCGACGCGGTGCCGATCACCCTGGCGCCGGCGAGTTTGGCGAGCTGCACGGCGAACACGCCCACACCGCCCGCCGCGCCGCCGATCAGGACGGTGTCCCCGGAGCGCAGGCCGATCGCCGCCAGCGCGGCGGCGGCCGTCGCGCCCGCCACCGGAACCGTGGCCGCGACCTCGTCACTGACGCCCTCCGGTGTGTGCCAGAGCGGTTGTTGTCCGTGGACGGGTGTGGTCATCACCACGAAGTCGGCGACGGCCCTGCCCAGCGCGCCGCCGAAGACCCGGTCGCCCACGGCGAAACCCCGCGCGCCGTCGCCGACCTCGTCGACCACGCCGGCGAAGTCGTAGCCGAAGCCGGAGGGCACGGTGACGCCGAACTGCGCGGCGAGTTGGGGCATCGAAGCGATAGCCCAGTCCATCGGGTTGAGGCCGGCGGCCGTGACGCGGACGCGGACCTCGCCTGGGCCGGCGTGCGGCTCGGGGATCTCTCGCAATTCCAGGACTTCGGGGCCGCCGAAGGTTTCGTAGATGACGGTTCGGCTCACGGGGGCCTCCACAGCAAGTGACGGGACTTTGTCTTGTCACCATACACGGGTGACGGGACTTGGTGCCGTATGCTGTCCGCATGGCGCGATGGGAACCCAATGCCTCGGAGCGACTCGCCGTCGCCGCGCTGGAGCTGTTCGCCGAGCGGGGCTACGAGAACACGACGGTGGTCGAGATCGCCGAGCGTGCCGGGTTGACCAAGAGCACCTTCTTCCGGCATTTCCCGGACAAGCGCGAGGTTCTCTTCGGCGGCGACACGATGAGCAACCTGGTCGACAAGGGGATCGCCGCCGCGCCGGACGGAGCCACTCCGCTGGAGGCGGTGGCTCATGCCCTGGACACGATCGGGAGGGAAGCGTTCAGGGCCGACCGTCGCGAGTTCGGCGCCCGGAGGCGGGCGGTGATCGCGGCCAACCCCGAACTGCGGGAGCGCGAGGCATTGAAGGGCCTGCGGCTCATCGACTCGATGATCGAGGCGCTCACACGCCGTGGCGTCCCGGCGTTGGCCGCGTCCGTGGCTGCCGAGCTGGGCGCGCTCGCCTGGAGCATCGCCTACGAGCGCTGGAGCGACCCGGCCAACCACGAGGAGTTCGGTGACCTCGCAAGCCGGACACTCGACGAAGTACGCGCGACGACCGCCTCGCTCGCCTGAGGAAATCGCTCTCGGAAAGCGAAGCTCAGAGCTGGGAGCCGCCGCCGTCCACGGGAAGTTCGGCGCCGGTGGTGTAAGTGGCGTCGAAGGCGAGGAACGCGACCGCTTTCGCGACCTCGCCGGGGTCGCCGAATCGTGACAGGGGAATCATTTCCGGCTTGATCTGCCCGGCTCCTTCCCTGGGTATCTCGGTAATTCCGGTATCGATCGGACCGGGACTGACCGCGTTCACACGGATGTTCCGCGGGAGCAGTTCACGGGCCATACTCCGGGCCATCGAGCGCAGTGCCGCTTTGCTGGCCGCGTAAGCGCCGAGCAGCGGAAGGCCGATCACGTTGACGACCGAGGTGGTGAGCACGACGCCACTACCCTCGGCCAGTAGCGGGGCGAGTTTCTGCACCGTGAAAAAGGCGCCCTTGGCGTTGATCGTCAGCAACTCGTCGTACACCCGCTCGGACATCGACTCGAAGGGCACGAACCGGCTCACGCCGGCATTGACGAACAAGGCGTGCAGCACACCGAATTCTTCCCCCGACCGCTGGGCGAGAAGATCCAGATCGGAAAGCGAAGCCACGTCACAGCGGACGGCCACGGCGTTTTCCCCAAGCCGCTCGCGAGCCGAATCGAGCTTGGCCTGGTCGCGACCGGTGATCAGTACGCGAGCGCCACCGTCCACCAGTAGTTTCGCGGTGGCGAAGCCGATACCACTGCTACCCCCCGTGACCACAACGTTCTTTCCGTCGAAACTGCTCATTCGGACGTTCCTGCTCTCTTTCCGGCGATTCACGATCGGTTCTGCCGCCGGCGTAGTTCGGTGCCGGCGCGGACAATCCCGAGTCAAGAACAATCCAAGGCAGGTGTCCAAGACCTGTACCGTATCTCGCCATACCGGACACGCATGACGCGTAGAGTCGGCGCACATGGACCTCGACTTGCGGCTGGTGCGGTACTTCACGGTCGTCGCGGAGCACCGGAACTTCGGCCGCGCCGCCAGCGCCTTGCATCTGGCCCAGCCATCGCTCAGCCGCCAGATCCAGCGTCTGGAGGACCAGTTGGGCGTGCGCCTGTTCGACCGCGGTCCCCAGGGCAGCCGGCTCACCGAAGCGGGCCGGGCGTTCCTGCCGGAAGCGCGGGCACTGCTGCACACGGCACACAGGGCGAGGATCACCGCGCGTGCGGCCGCGCCTCCGCGGGAGATCACGATCGGGTACGTCGCGGACCTGGTCATCGCGCCGGCAGTGCGAGAACTGCGCCGCCGTCACCCTGACGCCCGGGTCCGCGCCCGCCATTTGACCTGGCAGGGCGCGCATGCCCTGCTTGAGCGCCGAGTGGACGCCCTCGTCACTCGGACGCCGTTGCCGTTTCCGGCGGACCAATTGCGCATGACGGTTCTCTACGCGGAATCGCGGGTGCTCGTCATACCGGCGTCGCATCGGTTGGCGGGCAAGGAATCCGTCGACCTCGACGACCTTGCCGACGACGAACTCGTCCCCTGCGGCGGCTCGCCCACGATCTGGGGAACGTCCCGGCGCCTCGATCCGGACCCGGACCCCCGCCCGATACCGGCGGGGCCCGGTATCGATGACAGCTTCGAGGACAAGCTCGAACTCGTCGCCGAGGGTTACGCGATCGCCATTCTGCCGGTCGGCGACCGCCGGAGCACTCTCCGCGCGGACCTCGCGACCGTACCCGTCACCGGGATCGATCCGTGCCAGGTCGTGCTGGCCACCCGCGCGAGCGACCATAACCCCCTGGTCGACGCCTTCGGCGAGGTGGCCCGGACCCATCTCACCGAAGCACCCTGATCACCGGGTGCGGACGCGCTGGCGGAGGAAGAAGGCCGCGCGATCCAACGCCTCGTCGGCCTCGTCGAGGACGCCCGCGAACGCCTGGAACACGTGCGGTACGCCGGCGGTGACGTCCAGGATGACGTCGACTCCGGCGGCCCTCGCCCGCCCGGCCATGCGCGTGGCGTCGTCCAGGACGATTTCGTTGGTACCGACCTGCAGGAGCATGGGCGGCAGGCCGGTCGGATCGGCGAGGACGGCCGGGCTGAGCAAGGGCTGGCGCGGATCCTGACCCGCCAGGTACAGGGAGCCGGTGTGCCGTATGCCCTCGGGCGTCAGCAACGGATCGACGTCCGCCTTGGTGATCATGCTCTCGCCGGTCCGCGTCATGTCGAGCCCGGGAGAGAACGCCACGATCGCGGCCGGCATGGGCAGGCCCGCGTCGCGGGCGGCGAGGCAGGTGGTCACGGTCAGCCCGCCGCCGGCCGAGTCCCCGGCGAACGCGATCGCCGCCGGGTCTTCCCCGCCATCGAGCAGTTCGCGGTAGGCGCTCAGCGCGTCCTCGATCGCGGCCGGGAAGGGGTGTTCGGGGGCCAGCCGGTAGTCCAGTGAGAAAGCCTTGAACCCGGTCTTGACCACGAGGTTGCCGGTCACCGGCATGGCTGTGGCGGGCGAGCCGAAGACGTAGGCACCGCCGTGGAAGTACAGAATCGTCCCGGGGTTCGCGGCTTCGATGGGTTCGACGAGTACTGCGGGGCGTTCGCCCAGCGTGGCGCTCCCGGTGCGGATCGCTTCCGGCACGATCATCGTGGCCATCATGGCCTCGAATCCGGCGCGGATCTCCTCCACCGACCGAGGCCCCTCGGGTCGCGGCTGCCGCAACATCGCGTCGATCTTCGCGCGTTGCTCCCTGCTCATCGTCGTCTCCTTCGGACTTCCTGGTGCCACCTGATGATGCGTACGATTGTACGCTAGAGGCATACAGTCGTACGCATCACCGTGAGCTGTCGTGTGACCGCGAGTCACCTCGGCTTGAGCTGCGGGACGCGTGCGCGAAGCCTCGGCAGCTGGGCGAGCGCGTTCGTCCGCTCGAGCGCGATCCGCTCGTGTGGCGTGTAGACATCGTCGACGGGAGGCTCGGGGTCCGCCGCCGCGGGAAGCGGCAGTTTTCCTTCGAGGAACGGCATCTTCTGGGCGTTGTCGGCCGCGAACAGGTTGTGGACCGGCGGCCAGTCGCTGCCGAACATGATGTGGTCGGCGGGGACGAGTGACTTCAAGGGCTCCAACTGGGCGCTGGTGAATGCCTGCGCGTCGTCGAAGTAGAGCCGGGAAATGTAGGTGAGCGGGCCTTCCGGCAGTACGTCGTTGAACGGCGTGTAGAACGCGTGCAGCGTCGCGAGACGGTAAGCGAGGAAGGGCAGGGTCCCGCCACAGTGGACGAAGTGCCAGCGGATGGCCGGGTAGTCACGGATGACACCGTTGTAGATCAGGCTGGTGATCGTGCGGGTCGAATCCCAGGTGTATTCGAAGACGAAGTTCTGCGACGGAATGTTCGGGCCGTACTGGAGACCGGGTGCCGGGTTGACCGCCGGACCGGTCGGATGGACGAAGACGTAGGCGCCATGGTCGTCGAGGACCTGATAAAGGGGTTTGAACGCCGGATCTCCCAGGTAGGATCCCTGGTAGTTGGTGAGAAGGCAGATCCCGTCGAGCCGGAGATCGTCCAGCGCACGGTCCACTTCGGACACCGCGCCTTCGACGTCCGGCATCGGGGTGACCGCGAAGATCCCGAACCGGTCCCCCCGGGTCCGCACGAGTTCGTGGCCGTAGTCGTTGGACAGGCGGGCGACGGCCCGGCGGTCCGCCACCGTGCCCAGCGCGACCTGGGGGTCGCCGAAGGACAGGACGCTCGCCTGGATGTGGTACTGGTCCATGAAGGCCAGATGGGCGTCGACCGACCAGGGCCCCACCACGGACACAGTGCCGGCGAGCCGGCCGACGCGGTCCAGGTAGGCGTAGTACTCGTCGGGATAATAATGCGCGTGAGTGTCGATGCGCCAGTTTTCCTTCGGTAGCCCGTGAGCGGGCGGTGGCGCGGCGTTCGCGGAAGCCGGCAACGCGTTCCCCACCGTGAGAAGAGCCGCGCCCGAGGCGGCTCCGGCCAGCACTCTCCGACGGGAAAGGTCCGGTCTCTCGTCCATTTCCGTGGTCTCCTCTTCTCCGGTGGTCACCGGCTCTGCCGCTCGGCTTCCAGAATCGCCTTCAGCAGCGACTGGCCGTCCTTGGTGTAGCCGTCGCTGATCTGCTTGTCGGGGATACCGGTGTGGTTCATCATGAAGTCGCGGAATTTACGCAAGGGCTTCGGCCATTCGTGGAACACCTTGCCGAGCAGCCGCGCGAAGGCGGTCATCTTGTTGGTGTACTCGAGCCGTTGTTCCTCGTATTTCCCGAGTCCGGCCGCCAGTTCGGACGGGTCGGACAGGTTTGCTCCCGCGAGGTACCGGCCGAGGAAGAACCCGTCCTCGATCGCCATTCCGGCTCCGTAGCCCGCGTAAGGCGAAGTGGGATGGCATGCGTCACCGAGCAGGGTGACCCGGCCCTGGGTCCAGGTCTTCAACGGGTCCCGGTACTTCACCACCCACCGGAACAGGGCATGGTCGGGATCCGTCGCGCCCACGATGTCCATCACCGGACTTTCGAAGTCGGAGATCCGTTCCTTGATATAGCTCAGCGGGTCTTCCGGGGCTTGCTGAGTGGGGGTGCACGGCTCGACGAACCACCACTCGAAGCAGTCCTTGTCGCGGTACCGAAGTGGTGCGTACCCGAGTTGGTAAAGGTCGCTGTGCCGAAGCACCATTTCATCCCGCGACGGACCGTCGATTTCGCACCAGCCGAGATACACCGCGATACCCAGATGCTTCGCCTCGCCACCACCGAACATCTGCAGGCGGGCCCGGGAATCTATGCCGTCGGCGCCGATGAGCAGATCGGCACGGTAGCTCGCGCCGTTCGCGAAATGCAGGACGACCTCGTCCCCGGCATCGGAGAAACGGGTGAACTCGTGGCCCGTGACGATCATGCCGTCGGGCACGACGGTGAGCATGCGATCGTAGACTTCCGAGCGCATCATGCCGGAGATCCACCCCGGCACCCGGGCCTTGTCGAGCAGTTCCTGTTCCGTCCGCCACAACACCCGCTGCACACCGTCGTGGCTTTTGAACCGTGCCACGCTCGCGGTGTAGATGTCGTCGACCGCGATGCCGTAACCGCGCAGGATATGGATGCCGATGGCGTTGAGCAGAATCGCCCCGCCGACCCCCGCGACCGAGTCGTGCCGTTCGAAGATCTTGACGTCGAAACCCGCCTGGCGCAGCGCGATGCCCGCGGAAAGGCCGCCAGGCCCGGCGCCGACGATCGCGACGCGTTTCCCGCGGAGTGCCGGGTTCGGCGACGGGGTCTTGTTGGTGTAGCCGGTGAACGTCATTGTCCGGTTCCTGCTTCCTACGGTTTCTTGGTGCCGGCCCAGGGGTTTGCCAGCGCGTCACGCATGGCGGGAGGCGCGCCGTCCTCGGTCGCGGTGAGGCCGGCTGCGGCGGGGAACGCCTCCATCATCGAGTCGGGCATGTCCCAGTTGCGGTAGAAGTTGTTCGAGCCCTGCGAGGGAACCCAGGTCCGCGGGTTCCAGTCCGGGACATAGTTGCGGTATCCGCCGGAGTTGAGTTCGACCCGCAACGTGCTCGGCTCCCGGAAGTACAGGTAGGACTGCTCGCCGATGCCGTGGATCGACGGGCCGTACTCGATGGGGGTCCCGTTCTCGACCAGGACGTCCGCGGCACGGATCAGGTCTTCGGGATGGTCTGACCAGAAGGCGATGTGGTGCACCCGCCCCGGCGTCGGGGAAGTGTCGAGCACGATCCCGAGGTCATGGGACTTCTCGTTGGTGGTGAGGACGGAGAACACCGTCACGGGTGCTTCTTCCAGGTCGGTGTAGGCCATGACCCGGAACCCGAGGACATCGGAGTACCAGCCGGCGAAACCGCGCACGTCCGAGGCCGCGATGGTGATGTGGTCGAGGAAACGCGGCGCCGCGGCGTGGCTGCTGCGCCGTTCCGGCCGGTCGGGATAGGTGGATTCGAAGCCCGGTTCGGCCTGGTAATCGGTCACGTCCCAGACGAGGCTCATCCGATGACCGTAGGGACCCACGAAGCTGTAGGTACGGCCCTGCGCCTGCTCGTCCGTGCGCCATTCGCCGGCGACGCCTGCTTCTTCGACGCGGCGGGCGAGTTCGTCGAGCGCGGCGTCGTCCGCGGTGCGCCACGTCATGTTCGCAAGGCCGGGCTCGGCGCCCGGCGCGATGACCACGCTGTGGCGGTAGTAGTCGCCCCAGCACCGCAGGTACACCTTCTCGCCGACGCGGTCGACCACGCGCAGACCGAACTTCCGTTCGTAGAAGGCGGTGGAGGCGGCCACGTCGGGGCTGGTGATTTCCAGCGAAATGAGGTGGCCCAGCAGGTTGGTCATGTTCTGACGTCTCCGTTCGGCATTTCGTGGGGCATTGTTAATGAGGTCGGCGGGACTGGCAGGTTCGGCCGTAACAGAGCCGGGTGGACACCGCTGACGAGAAGTTAAGCGGGTTGTGGCAGCACCGGAAACGATTAGTATCGATCGCCTGTATCACGATCATCGATGGGAACCCCGGCCATGGCGCTCAGCGGAATCGACCTCAACCTGCTGGTGGCGCTCGACGCCCTGCTTGCCGAGTGCAACGTGACCCGTGCCGCGGAGCGCACCTCGGTGGGACAGCCGGCGATGAGCGCGTCGCTGGCGCGCCTGCGCAAACACTTCGGCGATCCGTTGCTGGTCAAACAGGGCCGCGGGATGGTGGCCACGCCGCTGGCGGCGTCGCTGGTTCAGCCGGTGCGCGACGCCATCGTCGCGGTCGAGGCCGTCATGGGATCCCGGGCCACCTTCGATCCGTCCACGGATCATCGTTCGTTCACCGTCGTGGCCAGCGATTACGTCGGTCTGGTGCTGCTGCGCCCGCTGTTCGCCAGACTCGCCGTGGAGGCGCCCGGTGTGCGGGTCAACATCGTGCCGGTGGCGCCGGACTTCGCCGATCAGTTGCGACGGGGCCAGGTCGACATGCTGATCATGCCGACCGCGGTGGTGGGGGAGCAGCCCTTTCCGCACACCCGGCTCTTCAGCGAGCGGTTCCTGCTGGCCTGCGACCGCGACAACCCCGAGGTGGGCGAGCGCGTCACGCCCGAGGACTTCCGCAAGCTGCATTACCTGTCCTACAGCATCGGGCCGTTGCAGTCGCTCGCCGAAATCGAAATGGCGGAGTCCGGGATCGAGTTCAGTATCGAGGTGCGCACCCAGAGCTTCATGATCACCCCGTTCCTGCTCGCCGGCACGAGGCTGGTGAGTCTGGTCCAGGAGCGGCTCGGCCGCAGTATCGCCGACTACACCGGGATCAGGATGATGGAACCGCCCGTTCCGCTGCGTCCCGTCGTGGAAGCCATGTACTGGAACGCGCGCCACACCGAGGACCCCGCCCACCGGTGGCTCCGGTCACGTATCACCCAACTCGCCGCTCACCTGGCCTGAGCATCGAGGTCGTCGATGGGCCGCATTGACATGAACCATTTCCGGGCGGGAAGGAGCGGGCCTTAGCGTCATGACCCGGCCGCCGTCGGAGCGGCACGGGAAAGATATCGAGGACCTCATCGTGGATTTCTCCGCAGAGCCACCCTTCGCACTCGGCCGGTTCAGCCGGGACGGGCAGCGGCCCTTCGACGGCCTCAGCCTTCGCGGTCGCGTAGTGCCGCTTCAGGACACACCGGCCGCGGGGCTCGCGATGTTCGACGACTGGGACCGACTGGTCGACACCCTGTCGAACTGGTCGGAGGACCACGGCGAAGACGGCGTGCCCGTCGACGAACTCCATACCCACGCGCCGGTCGTACCGGGCGGACTTTTCTGCAGTGGCGCCAACTATCGCGAGCACGTGATCGAACTGGTCGTCGCCCAGCAGATCGAACAACAGCCCGGCGAAGACAAGGAAACGCTGCGCTCGCGCGCGGCGGCGGCCATGGACGAACGCGCCGCGCAGGGCAGGCCGTATGCCTTCGTCGGACTCCCGTCCGCGATTTGCGGGCCCTACGACGACGTCATCCTGCCCGAGTACGGGACCCAGCACGACTGGGAGGTCGAACTCGGTGTCGTGATCGGACGGACCGGCCGTCATGTGCCGCGTGACAGGGCGTTCGACCACGTCGCCGGATACACCATCGTCAACGACATCACCGCCCGTGATCTGGTCTTCCGGCCCGACATTCCCGGCATCGGCAGTGACTGGCTGGCGAGCAAGAACGCCCCCACCTTCTTTCCCACCGGGCCGTACGTCGTCCCCGCGGCTTTCGTCGACCCCGCCGACCTCGGCCTGGTCCTCCGGCTCAACGGCGAGGTCATGCAAAACGGCCGGACCAGCGACATGATTTTCGATGTCGCACGACTCATCGAATACGTTTCCACGTTCACCGAGCTGCGCCCCGGTGATCTGCTCATCACCGGCAGCCCCGCGGGAAACGGCGCGCACCACGGCCGGTACCTCCAGCCGGGAGATCTGCTCGAGAGTGAGATCACCGGGCTGGGCACGCAACGAAACCGGTGCGTCGCCGGATGACACCGATCATCGACATCCACGCCCACGCCCTGATCCCCGAAGTCACGCACCTGGTCGACGGCCACGCCGGGTTCGCCGCCGAACAGGACGAGCAACGACGGCAGTTCGGAGCCGAATCGCTGGAGATCAACGCACGACGGTTCCGCGAGGACTGGCTCGGTCCGTTGACCGACACGGACCTCCGGCTTTCCCTGATGGACGAGTCGGGAGTGGACATTCAGGTCGTCAGCATTTCGCCCACCCAGTATCACTACTGGGCCGATACCGCGCTCGCGCGCGACATCGTCGCCACCGCGAACGCCGGGCTCGCCGCGGTGATCGACCGCGCGCCGGGCAGGCTGGCCGGACTGGCGACCGTGTCGCTCCAGCATCCCGGTCTGGCGGCCGAACAACTGGAGTATGCCGTCACCGTGCTGGGCATGCGCGGCGTGCAGATCGGCAGCGCCGCCGGCGACCACGAATTCTCGCATCCGGCACTGGATGATTTCTGGGCCACCGCCGCACGGCTCGGCGCCCTGGTGTTCGTGCATCCCTGGGGTCGCGGTCCCGACGGCCGCCTGTCCTCGTTCTATCTCGGCAACATCATCGGCCAGCCCCTGGAAACCACGATCGCCTTGGCACACCTCGTTTTCGGCGGAGTACTGGACCGGCATCCCGGGCTCCGGGTCTGCGGAGCCCACGGAGGCGGGTACCTCCCTCACTACCTGGGCCGGGCCGACCACGCCTACCAGGCGCGGCCGGAAAGCCGGACCATGAGCCGTCCGCCCAGCGAATACCTCGACCGGTTCTATTTCGATTCGCTGGTCTACACCGAAGACGCCCTGCGACACTTGGTAGCCGTGGCAGGGGCGGACCGGGTGCTGCTCGGCAGTGACTACCCGTTCGACATGGGGGTCAGGGATCCGGTGGCGAAGCTGGCGGCACTCGCCCCGGTCGCGCGTGCCGCCATAGCGGGTGGCAATGTCGTGGCGCTGCTGGCGCCCCAGTCTGTCGGAGGTATGGACCAATGACCAGGATTGTCGATATCTCGGTTCCCTTGCGGGCGGGCATCGCTTCGGACCCGCCCGGTCATCTGCCCGAAATCGACTACTACGACCACGCGGACACGGCGGAAGACGTCGTCGCGTTCTTCCCCGGTGCGAGCGTCGACGACCTGCCCGATCGTGAAGGATGGGCGATCGAACGGGTGCGGATCACCACCCACAACGGCACGCATCTCGACGCGCCCTATCACTACTCGAGCGTCATGGACGGCGGTGCGCCGGCCATCACGATCGACGAGGTGCCGCTCGAATGGTGCCTGCGGCCGGCCGTGAAACTCGATTTCCGGCACTTCGACGACGGTTACGTGGTGACCGCCGCCGATGTCGAGTCCGAGTTGGCACGCATCGGACACCGGTTGCGCCCACTCGAGATCGTCGTCGTCAACACCGCCGCCGGCGCGCGTTACGGCCTCGACGACTACGTCACCTCTGGTTGCGGCATCGGCCGAGAAGCGACTCTCTATCTGCTGGAACGCGGCGTCCGGCTCACCGGCACCGACGCGTGGAGCTGGGACGCGCCTTTCGTCCACACCGCGGCCCGGTTCGCGCGGGATGGTGATCCCTCCGTCATCTGGGAGGGACATCGCGCCGGACGGGAGATCGGCTACTGCCATCTGGAAAAGCTGCACAATCTCGAATCCTTGCCCGCCGACGGTTTCCGCATCGCCTGTTTCCCGGTGAAGATCCACGCCGCCTCGGCGGGCTGGACCCGTGCCGTCGCCATTTTCGACGAATGAGGTAGATCCCGCGATGAGCGTAGTGATCACCGTCGCGCCCACCGGACCGATCGCGTCCAAGGCCGACAACCCGCATCTGCCGACGCAACCCGAAGAAATCGCCGCGGCCGTCGCCGCCGCCTCCCGGGCCGGTGCCGCCGTCGCCCATATCCACCTTCGCGACGAACACGGCCGTCCCACCGCCGATCCCGGTATCGCGCGCCGGACCATGGACCTGATCGCGGAGCGCTGCCCCATCCTGATCCAGCTCTCCACCGGCGTCGGCCTCGACGTGCCGTTCGGGCCACGCGCGGCGCTGGTCGAACTTCGGCCACGCATGGCCACCCTCAACCCGTGCAGCATGAGCTTCGGCGGCGGCGAATTCCGCAACCCACCGGCCGAAGTGCGCCGGCTCGCCGCTCGCATGCGCGAACTCGACGTGAAACCTGAACTGGAAATCTATGACACCGGCCACCTCGATGCCTGTCTGCGGCTGCGCGACGAAGGCCTCCTCGATGACCAGCCGATGCAGTTCTCGATCGTCCTGGGCGTCGCCGGTGGCATGGCAGCGACCCCTGACAACCTCCTCACGCTGGTCCGCCGTTTACCGGAAAACGCGGTCTGGCAGGTGATCGCCATCGGGCGCTCCAATCTCGCTCTGACCGCGATGGGCCTCGCCCTCGGTGGCAACGCCCGCGCAGGCCTGGAAGACGCCTTGTATGTGCGAAAAGGCGAACTCAGTCCCGGAAACCTGCCCCTGGTCGAACGCGCGATCCGCCTCGCCCACGACCTCGATCTCTCCATCGCCGGCCCGGACGAAGCCGAAAAGATCCTGAACCTTCCTGTCCGCTGACTCGCTCGGGTCCCCTCGCCTCGCCGCCACCGGACGCCGAGAAGGTACCGTCCACGCATGACACCCCTTGTGCCAACCCGCGGCTGTCAAGGTGCCTACAAAGCGCGCCTTTTCTTGCCGCTATCGGGGCGGCAGGGCGCCCATCAGTCTGACCTGACGTGTGCTGGGGAGGAGCGCCCTGTCGACACGATCGCGGGGGCGCGCAAGATCGCGGAGGCAACAGCATGACCCGTGAGGATGAGACAGCAGCCACTTCGCTGCCTACCCCAGGGACCGGCAGCGCGATGCTCAGCGACCTGTTGTGGGAAGTTTCGGCGTACGTCGAGCTCTTGGGCGAAGCGCGGCTCGCTGATCTGCCGATCACCACGGCGTCGAGCGGGATGCTCATGGCCGTCTACGCCGAACCCGGCATCACCGTCACCGAGATTTCCCGCCGCATGCCGAGAACCCAGCAGGCCATCAGCCAGATCGTTGCCCGCCTCGAGAAGATCGGGTTGATCGAACGCCGCCTGAAATCGGGCCGCGGTGTCGGTCTGCACCTTACGGGCGAGGGCCGGACCATGGCCGAACATGCCTTCGAGCGCGAACGTTCCGTCGACGAGCAGCTCGTCGGAATCCTTGGCAAGAAGAACCACGAAGCCCTGCGCGAGCTGCTCGTCGAAAGCCGCGAGCTGCTCCGCCTCAAACGGTAGACGTCAGCTGAGGCGGGTAATGACAAGACCTTGTTGAAACAAGATGTTGTGTTAAGCTTCCGTCGTGGTCACAACGGAGAACCGTCCGCGGACGGTCCATGAATCCCTGGTCGAAGTCATCAGCCTTGGCGGCCGTCGGGCCGTGGTGACGGGGGCCGGGTCCGGCATCGGGCGGGCGGCCGCCGTCGTCCTGGCGAAAGCTGGCGCTTCGGTTCTTGCCCTTGATATCAACGAAGAGGGTCTTTCGGAGACGAAGGCCGCCGCTCTCCGGGTTTCGGAGCTGGGGTTCGACGTCGAGACAGTCGATGTTTCCGACTATGGCGCGATCGAGAGCGTCCTGAGCGACGAAAGCCTCGACATAGTCGTCAACTCGGCGGGAATCATGGCGCCGGACTCGCTCGCGACGACCACCGGCCACGATTGGGATCGTGTGCTGGCGGTGAACCTGACGGGGTACTTCAACGTGCTCAAGGCCGCTGTCCCTCGCCTGAACCGTCCGGGCAGCGTGATCCAGATATCCTCGATGATGGGACATATCGGCATCGCGTTCCCGGCCTACACGGCCACGAAAGGTGCGATTCTGGCCCTCTCGCGGCAACTCGCCGGTGAACTCGGGCCCGACGGTGTCCGGGTCAACTCGGTGAGCCCGGGAATGGTCCTGACCGGCATGACGCGGGACAACCTCTCCGACGACGATCAGCGTGATCACGTCGCCGGCCGCACCCCGCTGCGCACGGTGGGCACCCCGGAGGACATCGCCAACGCCGTTCTCTACCTCGCGAGCGACCTGTCCGCCTTCGTGACCGGCACGGACATCCTGATCGACGGCGGACTGACCTCCGCCCTCGCTTTGTGACCGGTCAGGGCCGGTGAAAGATCGTGATGGAGTGGCCGACCTCGTCGACCGGCGTGCTGCCGTCGATCAGCGCGTGAAGGTGGTCATCGGCCTTCACGATGGCGGAGTCCGACACGACGAGCAGTCCGCGCACCTGGTCGGATGGCGCGGTGAGCGGGTCGGCGGCGTCGATGCCGTAGTAGGACGGTAGGCCGCTGCCTTTGTAGACCAGCCAGATCCGCTCGCCGGGGTACTGCTGCCTCAGTCGGTTTGCCAGCCTCCCCAGGTCCTGGCCCCAGTCGACGTTCGAGTCGGACAGGAGCAGATGGGTGTTCGCTGGGCCGCCGAATGCCTCGTTGGAGTACGGCAGGTAGTACGGGAATGTCCGCAGCGAACTGACCGCGACGAAGACGACCAGGACGGCCGCGGCGACGGTCGCCCACCGTCGGTGTAGGGCGACTACTCCAGCCGCCGCGACAGCCAGAAACATCGGTATGAACAGCGCGTACCGGACGCCGAGGTCGCGGTTGCCGGTCATGGCCGCGGCCATCAGCACGGCGGCGGGAACGAGTACGTAGAGTGCCGCCGGGCGTAGCCGGGGGACGGACACCATCACGATGACGCCCGCCAGCCACAGCGCCAGCGTGCCCAACGGGGTCTTCACCAGCAGCGCGGCCGGCAGGTAGTACCAAAGCGAACCGACGTAGTGCCGGCCGAACAGGAAGCCGTCCCACAACTCGTTCTCGAAGCCGAACTGCACATGGATTCCGGCCCGGTACGGTGCGGGGAACGGCAGCCGGTCGACGAGCGCGCGCACGCCCTGAGCGGCCGGAAGGCCCTGCGGTGTCGCCCAGCGCATCCGCGGATCCACGGCAAGATAGGACGCCCACACCACGGCGACCGCGATCAGCGCCATGCCCGCGGCCGCCGCCACACCGGCTCCGAGAACCCGGGCGATCCTGGGGTCGCGCGGGCGGCGGGCGTGCCACACGGACAGCACGGCCAGGAGTACCAGCACCGGGACCGCGGCCAGCGCGATCATCTTCGTGGCGACGGCCGCGCCGAGGGCAAGTCCGGCAAGGGGAAGGTAGAGGGCGGGGCGGCGCCGGGCCCGCCACAGCAGCCAGACCGAGGTCAGGAGAAAACCGGCCACCGGCACATCGAGCGTGGCCAGTGACCCGTGCGCGATGAGGTCGGGAGAGAACGCGTACAGGGCGAGTGCCACCGACCCGCCGACCGGGCCGGCCAGATCGCGGGCGAACGCGAAGACGACCACGCCGAACAGCAGGGTGAGCACGATCATCGGCAGCCTCGCCAGCAGGAGTAACCGTCCCGGATCGTTGCCGGACTCGTACAGCACGTGCCGGCCGAGTTGGGTCTGGTCGCCCGCGAAGGCGGGGTCCAGATGCGGCGCGGCGGGGGCCAGCCCAGCGGCGATGATCAGCTTGCCCAGCGGAGGATGCTCGGTGTTGTAGCGCACGCTGTGCTGCTCCAGGTAGACCACCGCCGTGCCCAGGTAGACCGGCTCGTCGATGGTCGGGGTCTGCTCGACGGCCGTGGTGATCATGGCGACCGCCATCTGGGCGAGGAGCGCGATCACGACGAGCGCGAACGGCCACCGCCGGGGCCGGCCCGGCGGACGTCCGCCGTCCGCCGGTGTGTCCTCGGTGCTGGGTAACGGGCTTAGAGGGGGCAATACCCCGAGGTCTTTCCGTGCGAAGGCCGCTCAGGGCCGGGCAGGCTTCGTGCAGGTGGCCAGGAAGAGCGGATAGGTGGCTCCGGCCTTGGCCACTTCGTAGATCTGCTCGACGCGGACATCGGTGAACCCGGCCGCTTCCAGCTTGACGGACAGATCACGGGTGTCGAAACCGTGGTGGCCGTGGAAGTCGGGGTCGTCGTGGAACGAGCCGTCCTCCTGGACGAGGTCGATCACGCACAGATGTCCGCGGTCGTCCAGAAGCCGCGCGAAGCCGTCGAACACCGGTGTCAGGTCCGGGATGTGGTGCAGGGCCATCACCGTGACGACCACGTCGAAGTGTTCGTCGGGGACGCTTCCGGCGGAGAGGTCCAAGTCCCAGACGCGCGTGGTCGCGGGCAGGGTTCCCTTCGCCACCTTGTCCTGCATGACCTCTCGCATGCCCGCCGACGGGTCCGCGAGCGTGATCGCACCGACGCCGGGGGCGAGTTCCTGGGAGACGAGCCCGGTGCCGGCTCCGTACTCGAAGAGACGCGTCGATCCGGTCAGGGCCACGGCCCGGCGGACGGCCGCGGCCAGCACCCGGGCACGTTCGATCCTGCCTTCGTCGTCCCAGGTCGCGGCCTTCTCGTCGAAGGAACTCACCCTTGCCTCACCCTGCCTCCTGTGATCGTGGTGGCAAGCGTAGTGCTTCGCCGCGTCCTCGGCGCGGAGAAGGACGTCTGACCCTGTACGCGACAAAAGTTGCTGTATGCACGAGTGGAAATCTCGCCATCGCGGGTACCCCGGAAGCAGAACGCCGGCCACCGGCGTGTTCGCGAGAGGAGAACCATGACACCACGGACATTCGTTCGTGAGTTCCCGGCGGTGCACCTGGCCATCGGGGTGGTGGGGAACGTCATCTTCTTTGTCGGCAGCGTGTTGTTCCTGTGGTCGGCGCTGGAGATGATCGCCATCTGGCTGTTCATCGCCGGATCGTTCGGCATGATGCTCGGGGCCGTCGGCCAGGCCGTGTACATCTACGAACGGCACCGGCTCAACGGGGCGCCCGGCCGGCCCCGGCAGGACCGCGAGGCCTTCGCCGGTTACTAATCCGACCAGAAGTAGGCGGAGACGGTAGGCGACCAATCTGTTCGCAGAGAACCATTTCCGCCGTGGCTGTAGTCGGATTGGTAACGATCGGCACAGGAGGAAGCGGGTGAATCGATGAAGGTCGACCAGGTCGACATCCACGCCTTCACGGTGCCCACGGACGGCCCTGACGGCGTCGAACAAGACGGCACGCTGACCTGGGACTCGACCACGATGGTGCTGGTGCGGGTGCACAGCGAAGGGGAGACCGGGCTGGGTTACACCTACGGTGACGTCTCGGTGGCCTCGTTCATCGAGTCGAAGCTGTCACCGCTGGTGCTCGGCGCGGACGTCCTGTCGCCGCCCGCGGTGACCGAAAAGATGTTCACGGCGATCCGCAACGCCGGGCGGCCGGGACTCGGTGCGATGGCGGTTTCGGCCGTCGACGTGGCGTTGTGGGATCTGAAGGCGCGGCTGGCCGGTCAACCCCTGGCGGCGGTGTTGCCGCGATTCCACGACGAGGTGCCGGTCTACGGCAGCGGCGGGTTCACCAACTACCCGCTCCGGCGGCTGGGCGAGCAGCTTGGTGGCTGGGTCGGGCAGGGCATCGGCCGGGTCAAGCTGAAGACGAGCCGCGAACCCGCCGCCGACCCCGGACGCCTCTCGGCGGTCCGGGACGCGATCGGGGAAGAGTCGCAACTCTTCGTCGACGCCAACGGGGCGTTGACCCCGAAAGAGGCGTTGTACTGGGCGCGGCGATTCCACGACGAGTGGGGTGTGACCTGGTTCGAGGAGCCGGTGAGTTCGGGGGAACTGGACGGTCTTCGGTTGGTGCGCGAGCGCGGACCCGGTGGGATAGAGATCGCGGCGGGCGAATACGCGTTCGTCCCGCGGGATTTCACCAACCTGCTCGGTGCGGTGGACTGCCTGCAGGCGGATGTCACGCGATGTGGTGGCATCACGGGAGTGCTGACGGTGTCCGGGTTGTCGGCCGCGCACCAGATCGACCTGTCCGCGCACTGCGCCCCCGCGGTTTCGGCGCATGCGTTCTGCGCGGTGCGCCGCCTGCGTCATCTCGAATACTTCCACGATCACGTCCGGCTCGAATCCCTGGTGTTCGACGGAACGCTTTCGCCCAAGGGCGGTGCCCTGCGTCCGGACCCCGCGCGGCCGGGCCTGGGACTGACGGTCAAATGGCCCGACGTCGAACGTTACCGCGTATATCCCGGCACTACATGAAGTTCCGAGTGTGCAAACGGGACAGTTCCGCCGCCTCGTCGGCGGGGAAACCCAGGTGTGCCAACCGCCGTTGGCGACCGTCGTCCATTTCGGACTGAAGGCGGCCGACGGCCTGCCAGCCACGGCTGATCGCCTCGGGGGTCCAGGCTCCGGCGGCGAGGACGACCAGCGAGTCGAAGACACTCGAATTGAGTCCCGCGGTGTCGAGCAGGGCATCGTGACGCCGTTCGATCGCGGCGCGCAACCGTCCGCGCAGCCCCGGGTCGACGGTGCCGAGGTGGTGCAGGTGCGCGACACCGAAAGCGACGTGCCTGGCCTCGTCCCTGCGGGCGAGGGCGGTCGCCTGCCGCGTGACCGGGTCCGGAGCGTGCGTTTCGAGGAAGTCGAGCAGGTTGAGGAAGGTGCCTTCCCCCAGTACGGACAACAGGAAGGAGGCCAGGGAGAAGTCGGGTTCGGTGAGCAGGGTGGCCAGGGAATGGCGGCCTCCGGCGGAGGAGGTGCCCATTTCGTCGCCGCGCAGCAGCGCGCGCCGGGTGAAGACTTCGACGTGCCGTGCCTCGTCGGCGGCCTGCACCGCGAGCAACTGCATGACCTCGCGGAAGTGGGGGTGAATCCGGGTCAGCAGCCTGGCCGGGATCACCAGCGCGGCCTGTTCGTTTTCCACCAGGTAGGTCATCACCTGCACCACGGCATGCTCGATTTCGCCGGGCAGGGTGAATTCGGCGTCCCAGGCCACCGCGGTTTCCGGGTCCCATTGGGCGGACGCGGCGTGCCGGTAGAGCGCGGGTGCCACCTCGGCCCAGACCAGGTCCCGGTCGGTGAGGTCGAAGGGTGCTTCGGGACCGCCGGGCTCGACGAGCGCGCCGCGGGCGGCCAGGCCCCAGTGCCGGGGCGCGGAGGCCGCGATGCCGCCGGGACCGGGACGGCCGGCGCGTTCGGCACCGGCCCACCGGTCGTCGTCCGCCGTGCCCCGGATGACGTGTGCCTTGATCCCGGGCTCGTCCTCGACGGACCGGGCGTGATGACCCTGGTTCCGGCACCAGGCACGAAGATGCGGCAGGAGCGCCGGATCTCCGCCCGTGACGGCGAGGTGCTCACCGGGCCGGAGCGAGTCGAGCGCTCGCCGCAGAAGGAGATGCGCGCCCTGTTCGAACGACAACCATCCGAGGTCGAGAACTTCTGTCACGGTTGGTAGTCCGCTGCCGTCACGGCGCCGTCCGCGGAGTAGAAGCCGGTGGCATCCACTTCGCTTTCCAGTGCCCCGTAACCGGTGGTGCGGCCGGGCACCCATTTTTTGAGGCCCTCCAGGTCCAGCAGGGGCCGTAGACCGGGATCGCCGTAGGACATCGAGAACAGCAGTTGCCCGAAACGCTCGACGAGATCCGGTGGCGCGGTGTCGACGACGGTCATGTTGCAGTGGTCGTAGGGGTCGGTGGAGGCGAGCACACGGGTGCTTCCCGGTGGCACCGTGCCTTCGTTGACGAACAGCAGATGGTTCGCGTCGATGATCGTCGCGGCGTCGGTCTCACCGGCCAGCATCGCCCGCGCGGCTTCGCGTTCCCCGCCGATGTGGTCGCCGTGCAAACCGATCCCGATGTCGAACCTGCGGATGGTGACCGCCTCACCGGGGGGAAGTCCGTTGTGCCGCAAGAAAGAACCGGGGACGAGCGTGGCTTGCGGCGAGTCGAGCGCGCCGGTCGCGACGGTGTGGCCCTTGAGATCGGCGAGTCGCTGGAAGGGAGAGTCGGAGCGGACGACGACAACCGAGGTCAAGTCCTGGTCGGTGTCACGCATGAGGAGCGGCCTGACCCGTTCCCCGGCCATCCGGCGAGCGCGGACCCAGGCCAGCGGCGAGTTCCACGCGGCGTGGATCGCTCCGGCGACAAGATCTTCGACCTGTCGTTCGTAGTTGGAGTACAGGACGAAATCGAACGGCAGCCCGGCCTGGCGCAACCAGTCCCGGAAGCCGGTCCAGATGGTGACCACCTTGGGGTCGTAGGCGACCCCGCCCATCAGCAAAGTCACAGGTCCTCCTCGGTCAGAACAACGGCAGGCCGAGCAGGGCGCGCCCGGTGAAATCCCGCAACGCCTCGCTCGTCGGAGCCATCACCCGCGCGGCCAGTGAATCGCGGAACCGCCGCTCGATGCCCGTGTCCCGGAGCAATGCCGTACCGCCGCACAGGCGCATGACCCCGTCCGCGACCTCGGCGGCGGCTTCGCCGGCGACGAGTTTGACCTGGAGCACGCGCAGCATGGCGTCTTCCCGCCCGTAGGCGAGCGCGTCGAGGGTGTCTCGCAGGAAGAGCCGCACCTCGGCGGTGCGGGTGTGCAGCCGGGCGAACTCGCCTCGGCGGCCTGCCTGCTCGGCAAGCGTCTGATCCAGGTGGGACAGCTTCGTCCGGCTCAGATGAGCCTTCGCGTCGGCCAGCAACGCCTCCATGAGGCCGAGGCAGAACGCCGCGTTGAGGACCAGGAACCGTGGCAGTGCGGTAGCCAACGCGATGTCGAGACCGTCACCATCGGTGCCCAGCATCGCGTCGGCCGGTACTTCGACGCCTTCGGCGGTCATCGGGCTGGAGGCGTTCCCCCGGAGACCGAGGCCGTCGAACTCGCCGCGTGTGGTCAAACCCGGCGTGTCCTTCGGCAGATGCCACAACGTCATCCGGCCGCTGTCGCCCACCGGAAGACTCGACCACACGTAACTGTCGGCCTCGCCGGCCGCGGTGACCCAGCTTTTCGAACCGTCGAGGACGATATGGCCGTCGTGCCGTTTGGCCGTACCCACGGGAGCCCAGAAATGGCTGCGTGACCCGAATTCGGAGAACGCCAGGGTGCACAGGTGCCGGTTTTCGCCGATCGCCCGCCGTACCTCGGGGGAGCCATGCGCTTCCAGTACGGCGGCCGCCGCGTAATGCATGACCACGACCATCGCCGTCGACCCGCAAACCCCGGCCAGCCGCTCGATCACCTGCGCCGCCGCGTCCAGGCTCTCACCGCCACCGCCGTCTTCGGCCGGGCTGAGCAGGCCCAGCAACTTCGCGTCACCGAGTGCCGTCACCGCATCGCGCGGAAATCGTCCCGAGCGATCCACCTCCACGGCGCGTGGAGCCACTACCTGATCGATGACCTGGCCAAGACGGACGGAATACGCCAAAACGCCACCACCCCTGGAATGGGAACCGAGAGAACCGATCTTGAGTACCCGGGCTTGACCGGCCCAAACCGGTAGCCGCGCGGCAGTCTCGACCAGCCGGGCGGTGTCGCCGCGGTGTCGATCGCGTCGCGCCGGCCCAGTGACGCAATTCGCCCTGATACCCGTCGATACCCTCCCGGACATCGGCGCGGAGGTGGAGGCAGAATACGCTCGTTGCGCGTATCCCCGGGGAGCGATTCATGACGAGGCCGACCTCGAGATGGACGGCAGCCGACATCACCGATCAGCGAGGTCGCATCGCGGTGGTGACCGGCGCGAATTCCGGAGTCGGATTCGAGACCGCGAGGCTTCTCGCCGAGCGGGGCGCACAAGTTGTCTTGGCATGCCGGAACCTCGCCAAAGCGGCCGCGGCCTGCGACCTGATCCGCGCGACCGTGCCGGATGCCGAATTGCGGACGGTCGAGTTGGACCTGGCGTCCGCGCCGTCCGTCCGTGCGGCGGCGGCGAGGATCGGCGCCGAGTTCGACCGGATCGACCTGCTGATCAACAATGCCGGGGCCTCGTTCGGCACCCTGACCCTGGTCGATGGGACGGAGCGAACCTTCGTCACCAATCAGCTGGGACCCTTTGCCTTCACCGGCTTGTTGTTGCGGAGTGTGTTGGCGGCTCCCACCGGACGAGTTGTCACGGTCAGCAGCGGAAACCACGAAATGGGCCGGCTGGATCTCGACGACCTAGCTTACGCACGGCGCCGCTACAGCCGCTGGAGCGCGTACTCGCAGTCGAAGCTCGCCAATGTCCTGTTCACTTTCGAACTTCAACGACGGTTGGCGGCGGAGGGGAAGCGGGCGATCGCTGTCGCGGCACACCCCGGCGCCGCCTCCACCGAATTCGGCCGCAACAGTGGTGGTTTCCTGCGCGTGATATCCGCGCCACCACTGCGGTGGCTACTGGCTCCCTTCGCCAACACCGCCACCGAGGGGGCGCTCCCCATCTTGAGAGCGGCCGTCGATCCCGATGTCCAAGGCGGTGAGTTCTACGGTCCCGACGGATTCCATGGCATCAAAGGACTGCCGCGCCGGGTCGAGCCGGCGGCAGTGGCGCGGGACGGGGCGGCGAGCGCCATGCTGTGGGAAAAATGTGAGGAACTCACCGGTCTGCGTTTTCCGCTGCCGTGAGCCAGGCGCGTGCTCAAGTCATCCCTGGGGATCACCGACGATGCGGTGCAGTGCGGCGACATGGCCCCGGTAGGCGGAGCGCCCGGTGTCGGTGAGGCGCAGCCAGACCCGCTGCCGCGTGTCCCGTACGGCCCGGCGCTGGGTGACGTAACCGGCGTCGGTGAGCAGGGAAATGTGTTTGCTGAGCGCGGATTTGCTGATATCGAGCAGGGTCAGCAGGGCGCTGAACTCGACTTCTCGGGCGTGGTCCAGGGTCGCGCAGATCCGTAACCTGACCGGCGCGTGGATCAGGTTGTCGAACCCGTTCTCGAGCGCCTCGGTGGCCTGCTCGGTTCCGTGTGGTGTGGTCACGCGCGAGCGGTTCGGACGCCGAAGGCGAGCCCGGTACCGGCGAACAGCACGAAGACCAGGATCGAGGCCACGATCGAGGACCACGACACGAACTTCGACGCGACCGCGTTGGCGATGACCAGTAAGGCCGCCGGGCCGTACAGCACCGTTTTCTCCCGCACCGTCATGGCGGTGTTCACCCAGCCCTCGCAGATTCCGCGAGCCCGGCCGGCCGCGCGGGCGACGACGATCAGCAGCCCCGCGATCACGATCGCGGCCGCCATGTCCCACTCGGGCGGCAACATCATCGCGTAACAAAACGCACCGAAGCTCGCTCCTGTCACGAGCCAGTACCACGCGGGATATCCGCTCCAGGCCACACGTGCCCGGCTGCGCTTGACCGACGCGAGCGCCTCCGAGGCGTCGTCCGGTCCCGTGGGTTCGTTGGTTTCCATGTCGGAAACTCTACGGTTGCCGCCTTGGAAACACAAGGGGGCTCAGCAAGGCCGCGGCGCGACCCTCCGCGGAGATGACGGCTCGCCGCCTGCCACGGACTCAGGCCCGTGGACGGGGTGGTAGCCGAGTCGCCCGGATGCCGCGCTCGAGTCGTAGACACGGTCGATCCGCGCGGGCAGCGGCCAGCCGCTGCGTCGGAACAGCGCGGTGACCCCAGGCGCTCGCCGCGCGAGTACCGACGCCGCGTCGCGCCACAATGCCTCGGTGTCCGCGGGACAGAACATCAACGGTCCGGCGATGGTGAACACACCGCCCACGTCGTGGCGCTCCAGCGCCAGGCGATGCGCTCGGGCCACATCCCGCGGATCGACGCCACGGTAGAGCCGGTGCGCGGCCTGAATCGCCGGGGGCTCGGGGAAACAGCGAGCGATTCTCAACGCCACTGTGGACAGTCCATCGCCGTGATGACCGCCGATCAGCGTTTCCGCTTGGAGTTTGGTTTCGTCGTAGACGTCGCGAGGCCGTGGGGCGAGAGTCTCGTTCACCCACACGGCCCGGTCGCGGGGCACCAGGGCATGCCCGTACACCGAAGTGCTGCTCGTGTAGACCACGCGCCGAACGCCGGACCGGGCCGCTTGCTCCAGCAGAGCGGCCGTGGCGTCGACATTGACCGAACGGAACTCTTCGTTCGGCACCTTGCCGACGTGCGGCGCGTGGAGCGCGGCCGCATGCACGATGCCCTCGACTCCGGCGACGACGTGTGCCCGCAACGCGGGCTCGCGAAGGTCGCCTCGGTGGGTGGTCCACCTCCCTGGCCGGATATCCCACCCACGCACGGTCCACCCCGCCCAGTCCAGTTCCTGAGCGATTGCCGCACCGACCACGCCGGAAGATCCGGTTACCAGCACCTCGGGGGACGCCACGAGGTCGACAGTACTCAAGTCAAGGACACCGGCCCCCGGACGATCCGCGGACCACCAGTGCAGTACTCACCGGTGATGAACGACGACCCGTCGGCGGGGTAACGCTGCACCGAAACGTAGTTGCAGCACGGGTGTGTCGCCAGCGGATTGTAGGTTCTGGGGCCTCCGGGTGGACTGCCGCTCGTGCAGGGGCCGGGTTGTGCCCGCAGGCGGCCGACCAACGGAAGCGCGTACTGGTAGCCGGACGCGCGCGGGTCGTTCCTGGTGCCGAGATCCAGGATGTTTCCCATATCGAAGACCAGGAGACCACGCTGATTGTCCGCGACATGGAGATGGTTCTCGTACCAGGCGGCGCGGTGAACGGCATTACCACCACCGGCATCTACTGTCTCGATACCACCGATTCGGACTCTGGCCTTCCGCTGCGAAGGCCTTACGTCGGATGGAACCGTCGGTAAACCGGCGAAAACCTTCTTCGTACAAGCGATTGCGGCACGATGCTCGTTCCCCTCCATCGGTCCGGCACCGGTGCGGACTGAACGCACCGCCGGGTTCGACGCCGGATCGGGCGACCACCATCGGCGACCGTGACGGGAATTTGACGAGCCGCGGCCAAAATAAGCGGTCGCTGTAACCCGCGCGCTTACCCGTACGTGTCGACTCAATCGTCCTTCGAGGAGGAGAAACGTGCGGAAAAGAATAGCGCGCGCCCTTACCGCGCTGGTGGCATCACTCGGGCTCGCGGCCATCCCCAACGCCCATGCCACCGCCGCGACGCCGGTCCACTATCAGCTGACCATGATCAAGGCCATGAACGGCGCGTTCGGCAACGTGCCGTTCGCGATCAACGCCGCCGGTCATACCGTCGGCGTGGGTTCCTTTCCGGACAGCAGCACCCAGACCGGTTACTTCAGCACCACCCCGGCGCAGTTGACCGAACTGCCCGGCGTCGCCACCGGTGATCCGAACCTCGCCGATACCAGTGAGGCGTTCGGCCTCAACTCCTCCGACACCGTCGTCGGCACCGCGTTCGCCACCCTCCCGATCCGCCAGACCGCGGTGGTCTGGCATAACGGCGTGCCGACCGACCTCGGCATCCTTCCCGGCGACGAGGACGTCGAAGCACGGGCGATCAACGACGCCGGTCAGATCGCGGGCAGCGGCGTCGACACCGGTGTCGCCTGGCTTTACCAGAACGGCAAGACCACCATCTTGCCCCCCTTACCCGGTGGCCAGGCCGCGCAGGCCCTGGGCATCAGTGGTGGCGGCCAGGTGCTCGGCTTTTCCGCGACCTCGGCCGATGTCGACAACGCCGAGGCCACGGTGTGGCGCAACGGCGTCCCGGCCGGCCTCGGGACTCTGCGCGGCAGCACGTGGTCGGAAGCGCACGCCATGAACGCGGGCGGCGTCGTGGTCGGCGCCTCCGGAGTGGGCGCAGGCGGGGCGTTCGCACCCCGGCACCCGGTGATGTTCACCGGCGGAAAGGTGATCGATTTGTGGCCGGACCTCGGCGGGAGCACCTCCGGCACGGCCAACGCGATCAACAGCGCCGGCACGATCGTCGGTGACGGTCGCGACGGATGGGTGTACAGCAACGGTGTCCGCACCGACCTCGACACCCTGATCCCGCCGAACACCGGCCTGACCATCACCGCGGCCTACGGCATCAACGATGCCGGGCAGATCGTGGCGTCCGCGGCCCGGCGAGGCCAGCTCAACCTCCAGTTCGCCGTCCTGCTCACTCCGGTCACGGGCTGAGGAGTTTCCCATGGTGCCGCCGTCCGCGCGGCACCCGGGTCCGGGCGCGCGGGCGGCGGATACGGCGTGTTTCGCCATTGCCGAAGTACCGTGCCGATCGTTGCCAATCCGGCCACAGCCACGGCGGAAACGGGTCTATACAGCCAGATTGGCCGCGGTCCGTCTCCGCCTGCTTTTGGGTCGGATTGGTAAAGTGCGTGGCGGGCGCACGAGAGGGGAAATGGATGTCTGCCGGGAAAGTGCTGTGCCGGTCGTTAGCGGTGATTTGCGTGGTTTCGGCGACGCTGATGGTCTCCGGGACGGGCGAAGGAATGGCCGCGTCACGGCGGGTGGTGACTCCGGGTGCCGATCAGCGGCCACCGGTGACGGGCCCATTCGGCGGCTTGACCGACGTGGTCATTCAACGGTTGCGGGTCGGCGATCAGGTGGCGGCGGCGAAGTTCGGTACCGGCAAACCGATCGACGATCCGGCGAGGGAAGCGCAGGAACTGGCTCAGGTGCGGCAGGACGCGGTGACGGTGGGCATCGACCCGGATGCCACGGTGCGGTTCTTCCAGGACCAGATCGCCGCGAGCAAGGTGGTGCAGCGTGGCCTTTTCGCGCTGTGGACCGCGCATCCGGACCTGGCGCCGGTCGTCCGCCCCGATCTGACAGCGATCCGGACCGAGCTGGATGCGTTGACCACCGAATTGCTGCGGCAGTTGGTGCGCGTGCGAGACGTCCAGCGGGGGCCGTTGTGCCGGGTCCGGCTGGCCGAGGCGAAGGTGACCGGCGAGATATTCGAGCGCCTCGACCGTCTGCACCGTCGTGCGTTGTCCGTGGCCCTGGCATCGGTGTGCCCGTGAAAGGAAGACATGCGAAGCGGTAGAGAGAACGCCCGCGGTGCCGCGGGTGCCGAACCGGCCGCCGTCCGCGTAGTCATCAAAGCGTCGCACCTTCCCGGCCGCGACTGCGGCCCTTCCGGCAACTTCCCGGGCTACCGCAATATTCACGTGGGGGTCCAGCGGCGCGAGCGACGCGACGAACTGCTGGGCCTGCGCCCTGGCGACACTCCGGCGGTCACCTGGACTCTCGACTGCACCGCCGCCACGACTCCGGCGGGAATCGATATCAAGGGCCCGTACGTCCAGGGTCGCCCGGGAAACCGGTTCCTCTACCTGTCCTGGGGCACCGTCGGTGACGACGGTGTCTTCACGTTGTTCCGGCGAGCGAAGCTGATGTTCGACGCCGTCGACCCCGGCACCCTCCAGGCCGCGACGCGGTCGGGGTGTCTCACGGGCCGGCTGAAACTCACCGACACCAAGGGAAACCCGCTTTGCGCCGCCGTCCGGCCGCCGCTGATCGAGTGGTCCGCGGCGGTTGACTAAGCTCCCGTGAACGCGCGCCGCCATGCCCGAGGCGATGTTTCGTTGTTGTGCCGGAAAGTTCGCGCGAAGTAACCGGCATCGGGTATGCCGACACGGCGGCCGATCTCGCCGACCGGCAGATCCGTCTCGGCGAGCAGGTGACGAGCCTGCACCATGCGCCGTTCGGTGATCCAGTCCAGCACCGTGCGCCCGGTTCGTTGCCGGACCACCGTGGTCAGATAGCCGGGCGTCATGCCGACGCTCCCGGCGACGTCGCGCAGGGACAGCGGTTCCGCGAAGCGCCGCTCGATCACCTCGAACACCTGGGCCAGCAGAGTCTCGTTGCTGCGCCGCAGATCACCCACCACGTCCGTGGCCAGTCGTGCGACGTCGACCAGCAGCAACGTCAGATAGGCGACCGCTGCCCGCCGGTAACCCTCGGCGCGGCCGGCCAGTTCCGTTTCGATCGCCGCGATCGTGGTCGTCCACGCCGGCTGCCGCTCAGGCGGGACACGCAGACGGAGGAGTCCGCCGGGGATCCCGTGCAGGAACGGCAAAAGCAGCGGGTGAGCGCGCCAGGACGACCATGACGCGGCACCCTCACCGCCGATCGCGGCGGGGTCGAAGAACACCCCATAGCCTTCGGCGATCCTGGTCATGACGGCGGGATCGATCACCGCGCCCGCGGCCAGCACGTACAGGTCACCGTCGCGTGCCGAGCCGTCCTCCGGTGAAGAAACGGCGCGGGCGACATAGGTGAGCACCGGAAAGTCGTGAATGTGCCGCTGCCCGTGGCCAGGTGGGGCTCCGGCGTGGAACCGGAGCACCGAAACGGGTGGGACCTCGGGTGCGGTCCCGTAGCGGTAAACCGGCACTCCCGCCCGGTAACGCACCGGCCTGGCCATCTCGGTCATCACTCGAAGATAGTCCCAATTTCACCGACAATCGACCAGTTGCCCTGGCTGACAAGGGCACACGATGGAACACGTGATGGAAAATTCTCCCAGCAAGACCACCCGGCAGCTCCACGACTATCTTCCCGCCGCCGGGCGCGATGCCTTCCTGCCGTTCTACGACCTGTTCACGGCCGCGCTCGGCGTCACGAAGGTGCACCGCACCCTGATCGATCAGGCCGCGCTTGCCCCCGGCGCGCGCGTACTGGAGATCGGTTGTGGCACCGGCAACCTGACTGTCCGCGTCAAACGCACCCACCCCGGCGTGGAGATCATCGGTTCCGATCCGGATCCGCTGGCGCTCGCCCGTGCCGGACGCAAAGCGCGCGGTCTGAGCGGAATACGGTTCGAGCGGGGTTACGCGCAGCGGTTGCCTTATCGCGACGGGAGTTTCGACCGCGTGCTGTCGGCGTTGATGCTGCACCATCTCGACGCGGCCACGAAGACCGCGGCCGCGTCGGAGATCGCGCGTGTGCTGCGGCCTGGTGGCAGCCTGCACCTGGTGGACTTCGCCGGAGAACAGCATGGGCTGCACGGATTCCTGGCCCACCGCGTGGTGAAGTCCGGTCACCTGGCCGGAACCGGACCGGACGGCATCCCGGCACTGCTGAACGCGGCGGGGCTCGAATGCGCTGAAGTCGCCTCGAGCCGCCACCCGGTCATGGGCCGGATCACCTACTACCGAGCGACCTTGCCCACCTGACGGAGGCGAGCCAGGATGGCACGGTGATGCGCACCGGGATCCGTGCCGGGCTTGTCGCCGGAGCGTTGAGTGGCGTGCCGTCGACGATGCACGCCCTGCTCACGCGGCGGGATGCGCTCGCCGCCACCCGGGCCGCCGGCGCCCTGCTTCTGCCGGACGAGGAGCGGGTGAGCCGGTTGCTGGTGGCCGCGGTGCCGGTGCACGTGGCTCTTTCGCTGGGCTGGGCAGTGGTGCTGTCCGCCGTGCTGCCCCGGCGGGCGACCGTACGGTGGGGCGCGGTCGCCGGGCTCGCCATCGCGGTGATCGACCTTCGCCTGCCGGGTCGCCGCACCGCTCGGGTACGGGCGCTTCCGGTCGGCCCCCAGGTGGCCGACCATCTGGCGTTCGGTGCGATCGTGGGTGCGATGACCCGGTCCGCCCGGCGTCGCTAGCGAGGGTTCACCCGGCGGAACCGACGGCGTACTGCTCGATCCGTTCGATCATGGTGTCCAGCGCGGCCTCCAGGGCGGCGCAGTCGCGCTGCGCCTGAGTGAGCAGCAGGCCTCCCTGCAATGCCGCGAGCATGGCAAGGGACAGCTTGTCGGCGTCGGCGTCGGCGCGCAGCACGTCGTGCTCGATCATGTGCCGGAGCCCGTCGCGGATCGCGCCCGACCAGCGTGTGAAACCGGCGGCGAGGGCCTCGCGCGCGTCCGGGTCGTGCTCGGCCAGTTCGCTGGACAGGGACCCGAGCGGGCACCCGCCGGCGTAGTGCGTGCCCCGTACGGTCCGCACCACGACGTCGCGCCAGGCCCGCAGGGCCGCGAGGCTGTCCAGCCTGAGCAGGAGCTGCTCGTGGGCGCCCACGATCCTTCGCGTCTCGTACTCGATGACCGCCCTGGTCAGCGCCTCCTTGTCGGCGAAGTAGTGGTAGATCTGCGACGAGCTGACCCCGGCCGCGTCCCGGATGGCCGGTGTGCTGGTGCCCGCGACCCCGTGCCGGAACATCAGCTCGGCCGCGGCGTGCACGATCCGTTCCCGCGTCGCCTGCCCCTTCGCGGTGAGCGGCTGTGTGTCCGGTTCGGGTCTGGTGACCATGCGGACGATCCTACAAAAATTCTGGACTTGACTATCCACTCGATGATCGGCAAGAGTGGATAGCGCAATCCATTCCACTCCGATTGGAGCTTTCCCATGCCGGACAAGAACACGACGGTCGACGACCGGCTCGCCGAGGTGCGCGAGAGCGTCGGACGACTTCCGGCCGACATCAAAGCCACATTGCAGGCCGAAGTGGCCCGCCTGGCCCAAGAAGGCCTCCCCGCCGGGGTGGCGACCCCGGGCACCGCCATGCCGGACGGTGATCTGCTCGACGCGCACGGCAAGCCGACCACGCTGACCGAGACGCGGGCCGGCCGTCCGGCCGTCGTCATCCTGTACCGCGGGGTGTGGTGTCCCTACTGCAACGTCGCGCTGCGCTTTTATCAGGAGACGCTGGCCGGCGAACTCGATTCCCGCGGTGTGGCGCTCGTCGCCATCAGCCCGCAGAAGCCGGACGGTTCACTGTCCGTGGCCGAAAAGCACAACCTCGAGTATCCCGTGCTTTCCGACCCGGGAAACCAGGTCGCCCGTGGACTGGGTGTCGTGTTCTCCCACAGCGGCGAACTGCATGCCGTCCAGGCGAAAATGGGCTTGGACCTCACCACGGTCAACGCCGACGGCACGCACGAACTACCGCTGGCCACCGCCGTGGTCGTCGACGCGGCCGGCACGATCCGCTGGATCGACGCGCGCGCCGACTACACCACCCGTTCCGAGCCCGCCGACATTCTCGCCGCCGTCGACTCGCTCTAGCGGGCAGCGGCGAGGAAACCCGGAAAAGAGAGGAATTCAGCGACGCGACGACGATCCTTTCGCATCTTCCCGATCGGCGGGCCATGGTCCATCATGGAAACGACTGCCCTGACCGGGTATCAGGTGAAAGGAGCCGGCATCATGAATGCGGCCAGGACCGAGCCGGGCATCGAATCCCGATTGGTCGACCTCGACGGGGTTTCGCTGACGGAACTGCGTGAATTGCGCGGTGAAACCATTCGAGAAGCCACGAACCACGTCGTGGACCGCACGCTGCGGCTTCGGGCGCGGTACCGAAGCGGTGACCCCGCCGCTGGCACGGGCGAGCGGGTCGACTGAGGCTCCGGTATGGGGCGCAATACATCCGGCGTGGCGTTCCATCGTTTGCCCTGGGCCGATTTCGACGCGATCGCCCAGATGAAGGGTGGCAAACCGATTGTCCGCCGACTGCGCTCGGCGGAGCGAAGCCGGCGAAAGTTACTTCTGTCCGCGCTGCTCGAAGCGGTCGCCAAGGCTCCGGAGCAGTTCGGTCCGCTGCCCTCGGCGGAAACCCTGTGGGAACTGCTCGCACGGGTGGAGGCGGCGTCACCGGCTGCCTTCGATCGGTTGCTGGACCACCCCTATACCGGTTCCTGGGCCGGTTATACCACGCGCCTGTTGCGCAACGACCTGAACGGTGTCGGTCCACTGTGGATTCACCTCGGGCATGCCTACACGATCGCCGCCGCCGCGGCGATCCGGGCAGGCCTCAGGTTCGACATCGCGGTGCCGCTGTGGAAGGGCAACGTCGCGCTGCCGACGCTGGGAATGGCCAGGTTACGCGCGTCGTCACCATTCTCGGTAGCCGAAGTGGGCGGGGGTCCGGGAAACTACGTTATCCGTCATGGCGCCCGGAGTGTGCGCGTGCCCGATCGGGCCGGTACGGACGGTCCCGGGTGGTGGGGCCTCCGCCGCCTTCGCACCGCCGCCGGTGACCGGCGATTCTCCGTGGCGCTCGATGATCTCGATCCCTACCGGGGGCTGTACGAGCCGGTGCCGCCACAGCGGTTGAGCAGCACGGAGTTCAGTGAATGGAGTGGCATGCTCGTCGAAGCGTGGCGACTGCTCGTGAAGGCACTGCCGGACTATTCGAGTCTGCTTTCGGCGGGGCTGAACTCGTTGGTGCCCAGGCCCCCGGTGCTGTTCCGGAATCCGAGCGCCTCGACGGGGGAGGCGTTCGGAAGCGCGGTACTCGGGCGGCCGACGGACACGGCATCGCTGGCGGCCACCCTCGTGCACGAATTCCAGCACGTGGTACTCGGAGGCGTACTGCATCTGACGCGCTTGTGCGACGAGGACCCGCGAGAACGGTTCTATGTGCCCTGGCGGGACGACCCGAGACCGCTTGCCGGTGCCATTCAGGGTACCTACGCGTTTCTCGGCGTCACCGCCTTCTGGCGCCGTCTCGCGAGCGTCGGGCCCGGCCCGGCGATCCGGCGTGCCTGGTTCGAGTTCGCCTATTGGCGGGCTCAAACCTGGCGGACCCTGGAGGCGCTTCGCGGCGACGCTTCTCTCACCGCAGCCGGACGCCGGTTCCTCGACGGCGTGGCCGGGACACTCGGTCCGTGGCGGCACGAGCGAATCGAGGAAGACATCGCGGTTCTGGCCGGCGCCGCCATGGCAGACCACCGTGCGGGCTGGCGGAGCCGGCATCTGCGGCCGAGCCCCGGCGTGGTCGGGCAATTGGTCGACTGCTGGCTGGCGGGGGAGTCCCGGCCGCCGGTCAGCCTGATAGGAGACGAGCTTTCGCCGACGCCGGTGCCGGACGGAGCATGGTCACATGCCCGTGCCGACCTGGTGCGGCTCGCCCTGACCGGGGCCGGTGACGCCGAGCTCGAGGACGTGTGGCCGACCGTTCCCGGTGCAACGGCGGCCGATTTCGCCTACGCGACCGGTCGTTACGACGACGCCACCCGGCGATATCGCGCCGAACTCGCCGAAACACCCGACCGACCGGCTTCGCTGGTCGGCCTCGGACTGGCCCTCGCGGAGACGGGCCCCAATTCCGCGAGCCGCGCTCTGCTCTACTGCCCGGAGTTGGTACGGGCAGTGCATCGGGAACTCAGGGGCAGTCGCGGGGCCGCCACGACCACCGAAGGGGTCGCCTCCTGGCTCGGTCAACTCGTGACGGAATAGGCCGGCGCTACATGCCCATCGGGTCGATGTCACAGTTCGCGCGTATTCCCTGGGCCGCCGCGGTGGTCGCGGGATGTGCTTCCCCCAGCACCTTCCGGTACCTGCTCAGGATCGGTTCTTGATACTGTTCCGCTTCTTCCGGCCGCCCCGCGGTGACCAGGTCGAGACCGAGATTGTGGGCCGCGGCCAGCACCGTGGGATGGTTTTCGCCGAGTATTCGGTTCCCACGCTCGATCGCGTCGCGACCCAGTTCCAGCGCCGCCTCGGTCTCACCCAGCGCCGCGAGGTCGCTGGCCAGGTTGATGGTCGCGACGATGGTGTAGGGATGGTCCGGTCCGATGGCCGCCCGGAGCTGTTCGACAGCCCGCTCGTCGAGTTCGCGCGCCTCCGCCGTCTCACCCCGCAAGCGCAAGGTCACCGCCAGGTCGACGGTCGTCGCGAGAGTGTGGGGATGATGCTCGCCCAGCGAACGGCGATAGCCCTCGAAGGTTTGCTCCCCCAATTTCTTGGCCGCGGTCAAATCGCCGGAATGCCGGGCATCGATCGAGTGCGCCAGTGCGCAGGCGACGGTGGTGGGGTTATCCGGACCGTAGACCAGTATGAACCTTTCGTAGGCTTCACGGGAAAGGCCGAACGCGCGCTCGTGATCACCGTCCTTGCGGCGGGCTATGGACAGAAGATTCAGGTGGGCCATGAAGTTCGGCTTGTCCTCGCCGAGCCGGGAACGCGCGAATTCGGCGAGTTTTTCCTGTTCGATCCGGGCACGCGTGTATTCTCCGGCTTCGCGGCGATCGATGATCAGGCCGGCGTTGACGCCGATGGTCTTCGGATGGTCGGGACCCAGCACCTCGATTCGCCGACGGAGCGTGTCCTCGTCCAGTTTCGCTGCGGCCTGGTATTCTCCCGAAAGCCGCAGGCTCAGCGCGTGCTGAAATGCCGCGTTGAGCGTCTCGGGATCGTCATCGCCGAAGAGCCGCTGCGACTTCTGGTAGATCTCTTCGCTCAGCTTTTTCGCTCCGGCGAAGTCGCCCTGCGCCCGGTAGTCGATCACGATATTGGTCTGGAGAGCGAAGAGTTCCTCGTTTTCCTCACCCGATTCCTGGATGCGGCGCTGCAGGGTGAGCTGGTTTATGCGGGCGGCCTCGTCGTAACGGCCCAGCCCCCAGAGGTAGAGGCCGAGCCGCTGCGCTACGTCGAGGGTCTGCGGGTCGGCGGGGCCAAGTTTGTCCTCGAAGACCGCGTTGGCCCGCGAGGCGAGGTTCGCGGCTTCCTCGTGATCGCCCCACTGGAACAGGTAGCGCATGAGGTTGATGACAAGTTGCCGAACCCAGCCGTCGTCGCAGGAGACCACGTCGGAGGCGTAGGCGTGCGGCAGGAGTGCGCGATAGCGGGGCCAATGGCGGCTCGACTCGGGATCGTTGGGGTCGAGGCTGGCCAGCAGCTGGTGCGCGCCGTGCCGCATCCGTGCCTGGAGGTGCGGAGCCACCACGCGGTTGCGCAGCACCAGCTGGACCAGGCGGTGCAACTGGAGGGTGTTGTTGCCGTGGTCGATCTTGGCCAGGCTGTACCGGTTGATGTCGCGGATCGCGCGGGCCAGTTTGATCGGGTCGCGCAGGGCCGCGTCCAGTTCGGGAGAAATGGACACCCGGCTCACTCCGGTGAACAGATCACGGGAAATCGGCTCGGGGGAAAGGAAGGCGCAGATGTGCAGCATCTGATGGGCAGCCGGGTTGCGGGTCTTCAGTTCGTCGAACGACACGTTCCACGCCGCCGCCACGGACACCTCGTAATCCGGCGGTGTCGACGTGTCGAGGATTTCGGAAACCGACTCGTCGAACAGCCGGAGGTATTCCCGGACCGGCATTCCGGTCACGGCGCGCCACGCCGCCGCCTGCTCGATCGCCAACGGCAGGTCACCCAGCTTTTCGGCCAGCCGGTTCGCGTCGGCGGTGTCGATTTCCGGGCCGCGCTTGCGCAGCAGTTCGATGCTTTCCTCCCGCCGGAACACCGTCAGCTCCAGCGGCCGGGAAACCCCCGCCCACTCCGGGTTGCGCGAGGTGATCAGCACCGCGCCAGGCCCGTTGGTGGGGAAGAATGTGCGCACCTCGTCCGGGCTGTCCGCCGCGTCGAACACCAGCAGCCACCGGCGGTACGGCCGGCCGGTGCGCAACGCCTCCCGTGCCGCCCGCACGGCCGAATTCGCGTCCCCGCCGCCGCCGACGCCGAGTTCGCGGGCCAGTTCGGTGAGGCTGGCCCGGATCTGCGTCTGACGAGCCGCCTCGATCCACCAGATGACGTCGTAGTCCTGCAGGTGGCGGTAGATGTACTCGGTCGCGATCTGGGTCTTCCCGATACCGCCCATGCCGTGCAGGGCCGCCGGCAGCACGGCCGTGGTGCCGCCCGCGGTCAACCGTTTGCCCAGCTGATCGAGCAGTTCCGTGCGGCCGGTGAAGTTCGGGTTGCGCGGGGGTACGTTGCCCCATACCGGTGGTGGGTCTTCGAGCCGCCGCTCGTGCGTCGTGAACACCCCCGCCGCGTACCCCGGGCGGTCACCGGGCGGCTCGGACTCCTGCGGGGTCGGATAGCCGTCGGGCGCCGGGCGCAGGGACGTCGTGGATCTGACTGCCTCGCTCAGGCGCTCGGCGGGCTCGTGCATATCGTCGCTCGCAGTGTCGGGTTGTTCTGGAGAGGGCTTGATCGATCCAAGGGCCGGGTGGGCACTGCGCGCCGCGTTTCTCAGCCGGTCGGCGCGGGACAGGTACGGTCCCGAGAGTGCGCGCATGATGGCGCCCTCCAGGGCCACGTCGGCCTCGTTCTCCGGGGTCGGCACCGGGTCCGGCGTGTTGTGCGGGTCGGCGATGGCGTCTCGGAGGTGGCCGAGCACCGGAATCCGTTCGCCGAGGTGCGCGGCGGCCGCTCGCACCACACCGGCGGTCTCCGAACGCCGTGCGCCGTTGAGCAGCTGTTGACGGACTGCCTGAGGAAAGACGAATGCCCTTGTGTCCCAAGTGGACTCATCATCCCCTCGCGCGGGAGCGTACCGCAGAAGATCATTAAGGAACAACTCCACCAGGACCGCGTTGTCCGCCGACAAGCGTTGGCGCACGAAATTTACTACTTCTGGGTGAACGGGGAGCGCGGCCAGTAGCGTGGCCAACCGTAACGCGGGCGGGGAGGCGAGGCTGCGAAAGCGTTTCACCACCTCGGCCGCTTGGGGCGGCGAGTCACCCGGGGGCTCGGGCACCGGAGGGCTGTCCTCCGCGAGAAGGACGGTGCTCCGGAGTGGTTCGCCGCCGGACCCGGTGAGGAGCCGTGCCCACCAGGACAGCCAGCGCGGCTGTGCTTCGAGGACGGGAACCGGCACCGTCCCCGGGGGCGCCAGCGACGACGGGTCCGGCTCGGCCCAGGCATCGGGCAGTTCGAGCGTCCACCGGTTGTTGGGACGCAGCGGTGCGGGCACGCCGAGCCGGGCGTTGTGCAGTCCTCTTCCGTACGCCATGCCGCATCGGCGCCACAAATGCTGGGGCAGCAGGTGGATGACGCTGACCGGCATCCGCCGTCCCCACAGGGCGAGAATCGGCAGCACCGCCCCACGCCGCCAGGCCTCACCCACCGCGTCGGTCAGCAGGATCAGGGTGCGACGGCCGGAATGGTCGTGCATTTCGGCCGGTTCCCGCGCTGGTGTTCCGGCCGTCCCGCCGCGCAGGACCGGCTCGCCGGGGCCGGCGGTTTCGAGCAGGCGCACCTGAATCGACCGGAACGCGCCCAGCCGGCCGAGCAGCGTGACGAAGGTGGTGACCTGGGCCCGCCACAAGGCCATGGACGGGCCATTGTCGAGCACCACGGTCAAGTCGAGCCAGCGTTCGCGGATCGGCCGGGTGACCGGCCACCACATTTTCGTTTGAGCCATCCAGTCGGCCGTCGCCGCTTCGTCGAGCCGGACCGCACCGTCGCGGTGAGATCGCACCATCCGTTTGAGCGGTCTTAGCGCGCGGAAGAACCCCAACGAGTCCGGTGACTCGCTCACGGGGACGAGCGCCTCGCCGCCGGGACGGATCCGGTTTCCTGGTTCCGGCGGGATCTCGGTGTCCGGTGAACGGGCTGGTTCGCGCTTCTTCTCGGGCGGCGCGGGTTCGGGGAGGGACTCGGCGGGCGGCGCGCTTCCGGTGGGTTCCGGCTCCGGTGGCGGCACGGACGGAGGCCGTTCTTCCTGACCGGGGCGGTCGTGCTCGGGCGAGGCGGGTCGTATGGCCGAGGCCAGCCAGACGATGTCGGCGATATCGACCCAGGTGAGCTCGTCGATGTCGAGCCGTCGTCGCCCCGCTGACTGCCCGTTCGCCGACGGATCCGCGAGCCGCGCGGGGCTCGGGTCGGGTACACCGGCCGCCCGGGACATCTCACCGTACCGTCGACAATCGGCGCCACAGGGCATTCAGCAAGCGGGGCCAGGCCACGTCGTCCGGCTGATAGGCGCCGGACGTGGCGAGATAGACGGCCTCGAGCAACCGGTCGACGGGCAGTCCGCCTTCGGCGTGACTTCGTTCGACGAACTCTTGGACCAGTCTGTCCCGGTGTTCGCCGGCGGGGTCGAGCAGGTGGCTGGCGACCATGGCGGCCAGTTGCCCGACATCGGGGTCTTCGATCTCCAGGCGCACGCATCGTCTCAGGAAAGCGGGCGGGAATTCGCGTTCCCCATTGCTGGTGATCACCACGATCGGGAAGGCGTGGCAGCGGACCCGTCCTTCCACGACCGTCGCGGTGCGCCGTGGATCATCGGTGTGCACGGTGACCTCGGGGGTCCGTTGTCGGACGCGTGCCAATTCGTGAATGAGGAACTCGGCATCCTCGAAAATGCTCAACAGGTCGTTGGGTAAATCGGCCTCACTCTTGTCGAGTTCGTCGATCAGCAATACCCGGGGCAGCCTGCTGGGCAGGAATGCCGTGCCGAGCGGGCCGAGCCGGACGAAGTCGCCGATCGGTGGCTCGCCTGCCCCCGGCCCGGAGGTCGTTCCGCGCTGTGCCTGTTCGGTGGCGGCGGCTTGGACGCGTCCGATCGCGTCGTAGTCGTACAGGCCGGAGGCCAGCGTGGTGTGGCTGGTGATCGGCCACCGCAGTACGCGTCCCAGCGCCAGTTCCCGCGCGATCCGGTAGGCCGAACTCGACTTTCCCACCCCGGGTTTCCCGGTCACCAGCAGCGGCCGCCGTAAGTACAGCGCCGTGTTGATCATATCCAGCTCGTGCGGATTGACGTCGTGGTCGGCCAGGTGGAACTCCGGCCCCAGCCGCCGTTCGGTTTCGCCGTCGTCGGCGGGCGGGGTGTCCGGGTCGGGCAGCGGGCCGCCGCGGAAATCACGCCACGGCGGGGGCGGCGGCAGGACCTGGCTCAGGTCGATGTCGTGCAGAGGCCGTCCGGTTCCGCGGTAGACCCACCAATCGGGGGCGGTGAACCGAAATGAGCGCTCTTCGGCCGTCCCCGAGTCCTGCTCGTTGGCGCTCATCCGCGGCATCCCCTCAGCGCCTGCCCGCGATTGACGGAGGATCAAAGTCTATTACCCGGTACGGATCTTCCCACATTACCGCCAAATCGTAAACCAGATCATGTCTATTCGATCTCAACGCGTTTTGCCGGCGTTGCGGTATGTCGGCGAAACCGCCCTCGCCGCCGATCAGCCAGCCGAGGTGTTTTCGCAAGTCCTCCGGCCGGGCCGCCGGATGCCAGCAGATCAGGGGCAGTCCGGCGCGCAGCGCGGCGGTGAACTCGTCCGGGTCGGTGCCGGGTTCGGGACGCGGGGACGGTGGCCCCTCCATCACCAGGCCGGCCCAGCGCGGATCGCTGAGCACGGCGTCGATCCCCCCGCTCGTCTCCGCCGTGCCGAAGGGATGAATCCGTTCCAGCTCCAGGTGCTCCGGCAGGGAACGCCACCGCTGCTTCCACCGGCGGTGCCAGTATTTCGTGCGCATTCGCTCCAGTGACCGCAGGCCGATCTGGTAGTCGAACGCCAGCGGCCGTGGCTCACCGGAGCGATGTTCCTTGCACCAGCGGTGCACCGGCAGGCCGAGCATGCCGCGGGCGAGCACGAACTCCACCACGACCGAAATCGCCTGGTCCGCCCAGGCCTGTTCGGCGGCGAGGATGGTTTCGTCCACCCGGTATTCGAGTTCGTCGAGGGCGACTTCGCGGATCCCGCCGCGAACGGGCGGCCAGCTCAGCGGATCGTCCTGGCGCCAGAAGGAAAGCACGCAGCGCGCGGCATCGACGGCATCCGGTTCCACGGCGATCATCAGGTACAGGCGCGGAATTTCCGGAATCGGCGCGGATTCGGCGGTGACTTCGTCCAGCGCGGCGTCGATGCGCATGCGCCGGGTCTGCTGGTCCACCCATGCCGACACTTCGGTCTCGATATCTCCGCCCCACTGCCCGGCCAGGAGCTTGAGATAGGCCAGGGCCGGCGGGAGGCCGTCGGCGTTCGCGTTGAAATCCAGCAGGTAACAGAAAATGTCCCACGCCGAGGAACTCCGCGGCGGTGGGATCGCCTGTCCGGCGGCGCGGGCGACCAGGGTCGCCGGGTGCGCCACCTGGAGGCCGGAAAGCAGGCCGCGCAGCTTGGCGAGTTCCTCTTCGGGAACGATCGCGAGTACCTCCTCGGCGTCCCGGTCCGGCGAGGTGCCGGCCGGCCGGGCAGGGGCTGTCTGGGACGGGGCGGAGGACTCGCCGGGTATCCGTAGCCAGGCGGCGCCGGAGAACTTCTTGACCGCGACGTCGATCCGGCGGTAGGTCTCCGGCGCGATGCCCGGATCCTGCGCGATCACTTCGGTGTAGAAGTAGTCCGACGTGACCAGCGCGAGCAGGCCGTTCGAGCGGGTGAGTGCCGATTTCACTTCGGCGGCTTCGAGAATCCGGGCGGTGAGGTTCACCGCGTGGCCGACCCAGCCGTGGGCGTTCCGCCGGATGTCTCCGGCGTGGATGCCGACCCGGAGCTTGAACCGCGACTGGGGCGAGCGGGTGGAGTTGTGCCGGCGCAGTTCCGCGTCCAGCCGGCCCGGCAGGAGGTCGGCGAGTTTGCTTTTCGAGAATTCCGGCGGGATCAGGATCAGCGCACCGTCGCCCCGGTCCTCGTACTGGCATGAGTCGAAATCGACGCCGGATTCGGCGAACGCGGTGCGCAGGACTTCGTACACGCCTTCCTGCACATCCATCAGGTCGGCCACAATGCGGCTCGGATTGGTGAAGTCGGCCACGTCGACCATGAGAATGGTCCGATGCACGGTCGGCGACAGCTGTGGCACGAGTCCCTCCCAGACCCCGACATCGGCGCGGCGCGCCGCCCCCGGACAAGTACGATTATCGGCCGTCGGCGAGTGGTTCGCACCAATTGCGGGAATAGATATCGCGAAGAGATGCGGACGGGCCGGTGACCGGCGGGCACCGGAAGTGGCCCCGCGTTTTCCTTGTGCGCCGGACGCGGTCAGGAGATCGTTTTCGTCTTTCGCTCACACCTGGGTGAGTTCGGGCACGTGCCGGTGGAGACGGACCGGGCTGGTGTGGATCCACACCGCGTAGATCGCCCATCCCAGCAGCGACAGGCCGAGCCAGCTGATCGCGCGGTAGGTCAGCACGCTGACCGCGGCGGGCCCGGCCGCGATCCCGGCGGCCAGCAGCACACCCAGGAGCCCGGTCTCGGCGATGCCCGCCCCGCCCGGGAAGATCTGCAGCGCGATACTGCCCTGCACGACCAGGAAACCGACCGCGAGCACCGCCCAGGGCACCGGGGAACCCACCGCCACGACCGTGGCGGCGAGGGCGAAGTAGTCCAGCGCCCAGCTCACGACCGCCAGCGAAATCACCAGCAGCCACCGTGAACCGCCGGGCCGCAGCAACGCGATGCGCGCGGAGAGACGTCCCGCGGCCTGCTCGGTGCGTGTGAGCCAGGCGTCCCGGCACGGCGGACAGAAACCCGGTATCCGGCCCCCCACCTTCAACAGGCCGCGCAGACCGCTTCGCAGGACGACCGGATGCGTCAGCAACGTCCACCCGCAGAGCGCGACCAGCACCACCAGCAGCGCGAGCACCACGGCGGTGATGGCATCGATCCGGCCCGCCCAGCCGAGCCCGAGTGCGGCGAGCACCGCCAGGGTGAGTGCGTCGACCAGTCCGGCGATCAGGACCGACCAGGACGCCAGCGCCGTGTCCACGCCACGACGGCGCAACTGGTCGATCCCGTAGACCAGCGCGCCGGCACCACCGACCACCGGGATCGTGCTGGACACCGCGTTCTGCACGATGTTGATCCCTTGCACGGTGCGCACCGGCAGCCGCGCGTTCCCGACCAAGAGCAGTTGCCGGTGTAGTTCTCCGTAGAGGACCAGCGCTCCCAGGCTGCACACGACCGCGGCCGCCAGCCAGTCCCAGTGCATGTCGTAGGTCATCCCGCCGGACCGGGCGACGTCACCGACGAAGCCCGGCACCTTCCAGGCGAGATAGGCGATCGCCCCTCCGACGATCACCCAGTGTGCTGCCTGCCGCCAGCGCTTTCCCGCCTCACGCCAGGCGGACACCGATGACCCCTCTCGCGCCGGGCGCGGCACCCGCGGAAAAACTCACCTTCGCCATGGTAGGCGGAGACACGGCCGTATCCGAGGGAAAGTGCCAGGTCAGACGGCCTCTGGGGACTCGGGAGGCGCGGCGGGCGAGCGAAAAAGCGCCCCGCCACCTCCGGGTGCTCACCGAAAGTGCGGGACCCGATGCGGAAGAAAAATTCTTCGGACTCTTCAGGGCCGGGGCTTCGTGCCCAGCAGGTGGTACCCGGTGCGGCCGGAGAACTCGGCGGTGAGGGTGAACCGGTCGCCGCGCACGAGGGTGTGCCGCCACTCCACCGCGGTGCCGGCCGCGTGACCGAGCCGGCAGATCGAGAACGCCGCGGCATCCGGGCCGCAACGGAGTTGCGCGCGTTCGGCCGCGGTGGGCACCACCGCCTGGATCTGCTCGGTGCCGCGGTCGAGGCGCACCCCGGTGCGCACGTTCAGTTCGTGATAGAGGCTGGTGTGCGAGAAGTCCGCCTCCAGCAAGGGCTTCGCGAACGAGGCCGGCAACCACACCCGGTCCAGGGCGAGCGGTTCCTGCCCGGCCAGCCGCACCCGCTCCAGGTAGACCAGCGGTGTGGAGGCCTCCAGATCCAGGCGCTCCGCGACCACAGCGTCGGCGCGGACGTCGAGCGTGCGCACCACGCTGTTCTGGGTCAGGCCGGCCGCCTCGACCGCGGCGAACAGGCTGTAGAGCGCGCCCATCGGCTGGGTGATCTCCGCCGGCGGGGCCACCCTCGGCTGGCGGCCGCGCTCGGCCACCAGCGTGCCGTCGGCCCGCAGCGCGCGCAGGGCCTGGCGCACTGTCTGCCGGCTGACCCCGTACTCCTGAGTGAGCGCGAGTTCCCCCGGGAACCGGTCGGCGAACTCCCCGGCGCGGATCCGGGCCAGCAACCGCCCCTGTAACTGCCGCCACAGCGGTGTCGGATCGGCGCGGTCCAGCTCGGCCCGTTCGGTGCGCTCGGTGATCGGGTTCGCCATGTCACCTCCTGTCCCCACGCTATCCCGGGCCGGGTCTTGGCGAATGTCCGTACGTATCGTAGGCTAAATGTACGAACATTTGGGAGGTGATCATGCGGGTCGAAGTGATCGAAACCAGTGAGCTCGGGGATCGCAGCTACCTGGTCCACGACGGCCGGAGGGCCCTGGTCGTCGACCCGCAGCGGGACATCGACCGGGTGCGGGCCCTGCTCGGCAGGCTGGGCGTGCGCTGCGAGATGGTGCTGGAGACGCACATCCACAACGACTACGTCAGCGGCGGAGCCGAGCTGGCCCGGGTCTGCGAGGCCCGTTACGTGGTCTCCGCCCACGAGACGGTGGACTTCGCCCGCTTCCCCGTGGCGGATGGAGACCGGCTGACCGTCGGCGCGTTGACGGTCCGGGTGCTGGCGACCCCCGGCCACACCGACCATCACCTGTCCTACGTGGTCAGTGACGGGGACGGGCCGCCCGCCGCGTTCACCGGCGGCTCGCTGCTCTACGGCAGCGTCGGCCGGACCGACCTGGTCGACGAGGCCCGCACCGAGGAACTGGCCCGCTCCCAATACCGCTCGGTGCGCTCGCTGGCAGCCCTCCTGCCCGCGGACACCCGCGTCTATCCCACGCACGGCTTCGGCAGCTTCTGCGCTGCGCGAAGCACCGCGACCCCGGACGAGAGCACCGTGGCCGAACAGCGTGCCACCAACACCGCGCTGACCGAACCCGACGAGGACCGTTTCGTGGCCGACCTCGTCGGCGGGCTCACCGCCTACCCGGCCTACTACGCGCACATGGGCGCCCGCAACCGCGCCGGGGCCGGGCCGATCGACCTCAGCGCCCCCACGCTCGTCGACCCGGAACGCCTGCGCGAACGGATCGCGGCGGGGGAGTGGGTGGTCGACCTGCGCGACCGCGCCGCCTACGCCGCCGACCACATCCGGGGAACGGTGGGCATCGCGCTGGGCGCGCAGTTCGCGACCTGGCTGGGCTGGCTCATCCCCTGGGGCACCCCCGTCACCCTGATCGGGGAAGACCGTGAGCAGGTCGCGGCGGCACAGCGTCAGCTCGTCCGGATCGGCATCGACCGTCCGGCCGGGCAGGCGCTGGGGACGCCGGCCGACCTCGCCGCGCCGGAGGAGCGCGGTGCCTACCCGGTCGTGGGCTTCGCCGCGCTCTTCGAGCGTGACCCCGCCACGACCACGGTGCTCGACGTACGCCGCCCCGACGAGTGGAAGTCCGGGCACATCCCCGGCGCGACCCATGTCCCGCTTTGGGAACTGCTGACCCGCCTCGACGAACTCCCGGCGGGAACGCTGTGGGTGCACTGCGCCGCCGGCTATCGCGCGAGCATCGCCGCGGGCCTGCTGGCGCGGGCCGGACGTGATGTGGTCTGCGTCGACGACGAGTTCGCCCATGCCGTCGCACTGGGGCTCACCGATCAGGCGGCGACCACGCCATGACGGCCACCCTGGACCGTTCCCTCCCGCCCACCCCCGTCGAGCGGGCGCGGCGGGGGGTGCCCGGGCTGGCCGTCGCGCTGGCGGTGGCCGCCGTGGCGACCGTCGCCGGAAGGTTCGTTCCCCTGGTGGGTGGTCCCGTGCTCGGCATCGTTCTCGGCGCGCTGGCCGGGAATCTCGTCCCCGCCCTGCGCGCGAACGTGCTGGCTCCGGGTTACGCGACGGCCGCCCGGCCCGTGCTTCAACTGTCCATTGTGGTCCTCGGGACCGGCTTGTCGTTGCGTGAGGTCGCCCAGGTCGGCGGTTCCTCATTGCCGGTGATGCTGGGCACGCTGAGCGTCGCCCTCGGCGGGGCGTGGTTGCTCGGCCGTCTGCTCGGCGTCCACCGGGACACCCGCACCCTCATCGGTGTGGGCACCGGAATCTGTGGCGCTTCGGCCATCGCCGCCACCAGCGCGGTGCTCAAACCGAAGCAGGCCGACGTCGCCTATGCGGTGGGCACGATCTTCGTGTTCAACATCGCCGCCGTGCTCCTTTTCCCACCGCTGGGCCATTTGCTCGGGATGAGCCCGCACGCCTTCGGCCTGTGGGCCGGAACCGCCATCAACGACACGTCGTCGGTGGTGGCCGCCGCTTACGCCTACGGCGGGGACGCCGGTCCCTACGCCCTCGTCGTCAAGCTCACCCGCACTCTCACGCTGATTCCGATCGTTCTCGTGCTGGCCGTACTCAACGCTCGCCGGCAAGCCGGACGTGGCGGGCCGGCTCTGCGCGGGCTGCCCTGGCGTAAGCTCGTGCCACCGTTCTTGCTCGGATTCCTCGCCGCGGCCACGCTGGACAGCTTCGGGATCATTCCCGTCGCCTGGCATGCCCCGCTGTCGTGGCTGGGAACCTTTCTGATCACCACCGCACTGGCGGGCATCGGCCTGTCCTTGCGTCTGAAGGACCTGCGCGCCGCCGGAGCCCGGCCGCTCCTGCTGGGAGGCGCGCTGTGGACGGCCGTCGCGGCGTCCAGCATCGGCCTGCAGTACCTGACCGGAACTCTGTGAACCCCTGACCGGAACGTCAGACGGAAACAACTGGAGGACGAATGTGCCAGCGCGTCACCTGCCGGACCTGCGGCAAGGCCACCTACGTCGGCTGCGGACAGCACGTCGAGCAGGTCCTGGCCGGGGTGCCTGACTCGCAGCGCTGCGACTGCCCGCCCAAGCCGTCCCTCGGCACCCGTCTGCGCGCCCTGTTCCGGCGCTGACCCTTCGTCACGTGGCGCCGAAGCCCGGAGATCACTGGGCCGCCAGCGCGAACTTGTCGGTGAAGGTCTTCGAAAGGTCGATGGTCTTGCCCTTGACATCCGGGTTGAAGGCCCGCAGAACGGCGAGGTTCGTCGGAGGGCCGTCCGGGGGCATGATGCCCGTGGGGTTGTACATGCCCTTTTCGTTGTCGAAGGCCTTGGCGTAGGCGTCCTTGCCCGAACCCGCGTAGTAGTCGGCCGGCATCTGGTCGGCGACCTGCGCCCCGGTGTGGGACTGGATCCACTTCAGCGTTTCGACGAAGGCGTTCACCAGCTTCTGCACCACGTCCGCATGACTGTCTACATAGGACCTTGTCATGTACAGCGAAGTGGCGGGATACTGCCCGCCGAGCTGTTGCGTGGTGCCGGCGGCGGTGCGCATGTCGAGCAGGACGTAAGCCGACCCACTGGCGAGCAGCGTCGAGACCGTCGGTTCGGTGGTCATGGCGCAGTCGACGTTTCCGTGCTGCAGCGCACCGATCAGCGTGTTGCCCGCCTGCACTCCGACACGGTGGATCTTCGCCGGGTCGACGCCGTTTTTCTGGGCCAGGTACTGGGTGAGGAAGTCGGTGGACGAGCCGAGGTCGGTGACGCCGAGGTTGCGCCCCGCCCAGTCCGCGGGCGAGTGGATCTGCCCCTTCACGTCGTTACGGCAGAGTTCGACTTCGCCGGGAGTGCTCAGCATCGACACCACGGACTCCAGTGACTGTCCGAGACCCTGCATCGCGATGGTGTGGTCGTAGAAGCCGCCCACCCCGTCGACCTTGCCGGCGATCATGTTGGTGGTGGCGTCCACGCCGGCGCCCTCGTCCTGCAGCGTCACGTTGAGCCCTTGCTTCTGATAGAGCCCCAGCCGCTGGGCGAGCATGAAGGGCAGATAGATCTGTTTGTTCAGGCCGCCGACCATGATGCTCACCGGCGTGCCGTTGCCGCCGCTGGAACTGGTGCCGTTGTGACTCGCGTTGTCCGCGCAGCCCGCCAGGCCGAGTGCCGCGGCCAGCACCGCGGCGATCCATTTCCGTCCGGACACGGTGATCTCCCTTGCTTTCGCAGGATGGGCGCTGTGGGTCGGGTGCTTCAGAGATCGGGGCCGGTCAACTGCGCCGGACGCCAGCGCAGCAGCCTGCGTTCGGCCCGGGTGATGAGGAACTCCGCGGCGAGCGCGACGATTCCCATGATCACCATCGCCGCCCACACGCCGTTGGCGTCGAAGGTGCCCTGGGCGTTCTTGATCAGCACGCCGAGCCCGGCGTAGCCACCGAGGAACTCGCCCACGATGGCGCCGATGAGCGCGAACCCGAAGCTCACGTGCAGGCTCGCGATGATCCAGGTGAACGCCGAGGGCAGCACGACCTGCCGGGTGACCTGCCAGCGGGACGCGCCGAGGATCGTGGCGTTGGCGACGAAGTTCCGGTCGACCTCGCGCGTGCCCTGGAAGGCGTTGAAGAAGACGCCGAAGAACACCAGGACGATCACCAGCAGGATCTTCGACTCCAGGCCCAGCCCGAAGGCGAGCACGAAGACCGAGCCGAGCACGATGCGCGGAATCGCGTTGAACACCTTGATGAACGGGCCGAACACGTCCGCGAGGAACCGGATCCGGCCGAGCGCGATACCGCAGACGATGCCCAGCGCGGTCCCGATGACGAAGCCGAGCAGCGCTTCGGCCACCGTGGTCCAGATCTGGGCGCCGAGCGACCCGATCGCGGTGCCCTGACTCACCCAGTCCCGCAAGCGCGAGACGATGCCCGAGGGCACCCCGTAAAGGATGATCGCGTGCTGGTCGCCCTGCACGAGAAGCTGCCAGCCGCCGATCACGACGACCAGCACGGCCACCTGCGTCGTGTGCACCAGGACCTGCCGACGGCGTCGTTTCGCGCGCCGCGCGGTGTCGACCGGTGTCTCGGCCGGGGCGGTGGTCGTCCTGCCGGTGGTCATCGTTCCTCCGTCCCGGCCAGCCGGGTGGTCTGCGAGTAGGCGAGGTCGACTTCGGCGCGCAGCGCTTCCCAGATCCGTTGGTAGAGGTCGACGAACCGCGGTTCGAACCGGATCTCCTGCACGACGCGTGGCCGGGGAAGGTCGACGGTGAACCGGGCCTTCACCGTCGCCGCGGGGCCCGCCGTGAGCACCACGACGGAATCGGCGAGCGCGATCGCCTCTTCCAGGTCGTGCGTGACGAACACGACCGCGGGCCGGGTCAGCTCCCACAGCCCCAGCAATTCGTCCGACATCTTGGCACGGGTCTGCACGTCCAAGGCGCTGAACGGCTCGTCCATCAACAGGATTTCCGGCTCGTTGATCAGGTTCTGCGCGAGCGCGACGCGCTTGCGCATCCCGCCGGAAAGCTGATGCGGGTAGCGGCCCTCGAACCCGCTCAACCCGACGCGCCGGATCCAGTCGAGCGCGTCGTCGAAGGCCTTGCGCTTGGGCACACCCCGGAAACGCGGGCCCGCGGACACGTTGTCCAGCACCGTTTTCCAGGGCAGGATCGCGTCGGTCTGGAACATGAACGCGACGCCGGGCGCGATCGACGTGACGGGTTCGCCGTGGACCTCGACCGTACCCGCCGAGGGGTGCTCGAGGCCGGAGATCAAGGTGAGGGTGGTCGACTTGCCGCACCCGGTCGGCCCGACGACAGCGCAGAACTCGCCAGGCCCCACCGTGATGTCGAGGTCCCGTAAGGCGGTGTAGACCATGCCGTCCTCGGTGGTGAACTGTTTCGTCACGCCGCGCACCGCGATCGCTTCAGGCCTGTCCTTCTGCACGCCGTTGCTCCCTTCGCCGTGACCGCCGTACCCGGACGGTAGGAAGCGCGGCACGCGCGGGACAACGTTCTGTGCGGTTTGTGGTTTCTGCTCATTCTGTGCAGTCCTTTATCGGTCCGACGGCAGTCACGGCGGAAACGGGTTTCTCTGGGCGGATCCGCTGCGGACCGCATCCGCCTACTTTGAGCCGGATCGATAAAGTTCGTAACCAACAGGACGTTTCGGTCTTTTCGCCGGTGATCGCTTGGCAACCGGCAGGTCACGTGGTGTCATCCCAAGCAGGGCCCCCATGGTGAGTGGCAGAGCGGAGCAGGCATGTGGCGATCGCGCCCGCTGGCGTCCCAGATCCTTTACGGCGTCCTGGGAATCCTGGTCGCCACCGTCTCGGCGGGCGCTCTGCTCTACGTCAAGCTCACCGGTGAGACACTCGACAACCAGTACGGGCAGCGGGCGCTGGGCATCGCCACGACGGTGGCCCAGATGCCGGCCGTGCGGGACGCACTGGTTTCCGGCGACGCCGGCCACACCATCCAGCCCATGGCCGAACAGATCCGCCGCGCCACCGGGGCCGCGTACGTCGTGGTCACCGACCGGACCGGGCTGCGTTATTCCCATCCCAATCCCGCACTCATCGGGCAGCGCCTCGAAGAACCGGTCGCGGTCCTCGACGGCGGGGGACACACCGGGATCGACAATGGCAGCCTCGGCCGGTCGGCGAACGCCCGTGTCGCGCTGCTTGGCCCGGACGGCGCCGTCGACGGGCAGATCTCGGTCGGCATTCTCGAAGAACAGGTGTCGAGCGAACTGATGGGAAAGATCCTGTGGGTGCTGCTCTATTCCGCGCTCGCGCTGGCCGGGGGAGTGGGGGCGTCGTGGTGGCTCGCCCATACGATCAAGCGGGCCACTTTCGGTCTCGAACTCTCCGAAATCGTCGCCCTGCTCCAAGAACGCGAAGCGATGCTCCACGGGATCCGCGAAGGTGTGGTGGGGCTGGACAATGCCGGCCGCGTCGAAGTCATCAACGACGAGGCGTGCCGGCTGCTCGGGATCGGTGTCGCCGCGCGAGGGCGGCGGATCGCCGACCTGCTGCCTCCGGGACGGTTGCGCGAGGCGATGACCGGTGCCGGGGACGGCACCGACGAAGTCGTGCTGACCGATGATTTCCTGTTGGTGGTGAACCGGATGCCGGTCGTGCTCGCCGGCCGTGACGCGGGCGAGGTGATCACGTTGCGGGACCGCGGCGAGATGGAAGGGCTGGTGCGGGAACTGCACGCGGTGACCGGCCTGACCACCGCGCTGAGGGCACAGGAGCACGAGTTCAAGAACCGGCTGCATGTCCTTTCCGGACTCCTCGGTCTCGGCGAGCCGGACGAAGCCGCTCGCTACCTCGCGGAGATCTCGCAGGAATCCTTCGCGCAGGGGCGTGATCTCCGCGCCCGGATGGCGCCACCGGAACTGGCCGCCCTGTTGCTGGCGAAGGTGACCATCGCCGCGGAACGGGATGTCCGGCTCGTGGTGAGTCCGGAGTCCCATTTGGACGTTCCCTCACTGGAAACCAGGTCCCTGCTCACCGTGCTGGGCAACCTCATCGACAACGCGGTCGACGCGGTCGCCGGGGGACCGGACCCGCGCCGCGTCGACGTGCACGTTTCCGATGCCGGCGGCGAAGTGTCCATTGTGGTCACCGATACCGGGCCGGGGGTCGCGCCCGGCGCCCTGGAAAGGATCTTCACCGACGGCTACAGCACCAAGCCGGCGCGCGAAGGAATGCGGCGAGGTCTCGGACTGGCCCTGGTCCGCCGGCTCGTGCACCGGGCCGGCGGATCCGTCGACGTCACGCCGGGGCCGGGGGCCCGTTTCGCGGTGCGGTTACCCCACGCGCCGGTCCGGGCGAGACTGGAGCGGGTGCCGTGATCAGGACGCTCGTCGTGGACGACGACTACCGCGTGGCGCGCATCCACGCGGCGAGCGTGGACCGGATGCCGGGCTTCGTCTGTGTCGGTCAGGCCCACACCGCCGAGCAGGCGCGGCAGTCGGTCCGTGAACTCGCACCCGAACTCCTTCTGCTCGACATCTACCTTCCCGACGAGGACGGCATCTCCGTCCTGCGTGGGCTCAACGCGCAAGGCGGCGACGGCGGGGAAAGGACGGACACCGGCGTGGCGCCGGACTGCATCGTGGTCACGGCGGCGCGGGACCTGGGCACCGTGCGCGCCGCGATGCAGCTCGGAGCGGTCTACTACCTGGTCAAGCCGTTCGGTTTGCGGCAGTTGCGGAATCAGCTGGAGGCCTATCGCCTGTGGCGGCAGCACGCGAGCGGCGACGGCGAAGCCGACCAGGAAACGGTCGACGCGTTGTACAGCCTGCTCCGTGGTCCCGCCACCCAGCCGGGCAATCTGCCGCCCACCATGCGGAAGGTCCTCGAAGCCGTGCGATCTTCGGACGAACCCGTGGCGGCGAGCACGCTGGCGGAGCGGCTGGGCATCAGCAGGCCCACCGCGCAACGGTACTTGAGCGAGTTGCACCGGCGAGGCGCGCTCGAACTCCACCTGGAATACGGAAACGCCGGGCGCCCGGTCCACCGCTACGGCCCGGCTTGACAAGAACGGCCCATGACTAGAACATGTTCTACTTATGAGGTACGGGGTGGTCCTGTTCACCAGCGACCGTGGCATCACGCCCGCCGACGCGGCGCGAGCGGCCGAAGAGGCGGGGCTCGATTCGCTGTCCGTTCCGGAGCACACACACATTCCGGTGCGGCGCGACGCGGCTCATCCGGGCACGGGTGACGCGAGCCTGCCGGACGACCGGTACATGCGCACCCTGGATCCGTGGGTCGCGCTGGCCATGGCCGCCGCGGTGACCAGCCGTATCAGGCTCTCGACCGCGGTGGCGCTGCCGGCCGAGCACGACCCGATCACCCTGGCCAAGACCATCGCCTCACTCGATCATCTCTCCGGCGGGCGCGTGACCCTCGGCGCGGGTTTCGGCTGGAACACCGACGAACTCGCCGACCACGGCGTCCCGCTCGGCAGGCGGCGAACCGTCCTGCGCGAGTACCTGGAGGCCATGCGGGCGCTGTGGACCGACGAAGAAGCGGCCTACGAAGGGGACTTCGTGAAGTTCGGGCCTTCGTGGGCGTGGCCGAAGCCGGTGCAGTCGCCGATCCCGGTCGTCATCGGCGCGGGCGGGACCGAGAAGACCTTCGCCTGGATCGCGCGGTCGGCCGACGGCTGGCTCACCACGCCTGCCGACCGGGGTATCGCCGCCAAGACCGCACTGCTGCGCCAGATCTGGCAGGACGCCGGCCGGCCCGGCGCGCCCGAGGTGGTCGCGCTCGCCGGTAAACCCGACCGTGATCAGCTCGGACGCTGGGCCGAAGCCGGGGTCACCGAAGTACTCTTCGGTTTGCCGGATCTCGCCGCCGACGCGGTGGCGGGCTATATCGGCCGGATCGGCGAGAAAATCCGTTCGTGGTGAAGTAACCGACTACTTTCCGTAGTTGTCGACGCGTGGCAACCATGACGTCGTGTGGTCATGGTTTTTCGCACCGTGTCCGGCTTTCGCGCGAAAATGTCATAACCGCTGCTGTAACGCGGTGCCGAGCGCGGCCGACTCCAGGTCAGCATCGTTCACCGCATGGTGGGCGAGTTTCACGCAATGATTACTTTCGGTGGTTGTTCGGCGTGTTTCGCACGCCGTTTCCACGGCCGGACGACGCGGGAGGTCGGATGGACGAGCCGGAGGACAGACCGTCCCCTTTCGGCGAGGCGTTGGTGCGGGTCGGTCCGACACCGGTGTCCCGTCGGCCGAAACCGTCCAAGGTGGACGCGGCGCGGTGGGAACGGCGGTACCGGGCGGTCGTGATTTCCAGCGATGTCGCGGCCACCGCCGTGGTGATCGCCGTGGCCGCGTTCGTCATTCTCCGGATCACCGGCCAGCCGTATTTCCTGCACGCCTCCGGCACCGCGGCCACCATCGTGTGCGTGTTGCCGATGAGCCGCGCGTGGAACCAGCATGTGCTGGGTGAGGGAGCCGAGGAGTACCGGCGCCTGATCCGGGGCCTGGCCGCCTCCGCCATCCTGGTCGCGCTCGCCGGTCTCCTGTTCGGTGCGCTCGACGTGCAACCGTGGGTTTTCCTCGTGGTGCCCACGGTCGCGGTGCTCGCCCTGTTCCAGCGCTACCTGTTACGGCAGGCGCTGCACCGGGCCCGCCGTCGTGGCCAGTGCATGCTCCCGGTCATGGCCGCGGGCGCGCCGGACACGGTGGCCGAACTCGTCCACCGCACGCGCGCCGACGCGCACGTCGGCTGGCGGGTCGAAGCCGTGTGCACGGGGGAGCGCGGTACCGGGGAGATCGCCGGGGTCGCCGTGGCCGGGCGGCTCGACCAAGTGGCCGACCAGGTGCGACGCGGCGGTTACCGGGTGGTCGCGGTGACCGCCGACCCGTACTGGAACCCGGACCGTCTGCGCCGGCTGGCCTGGGACCTGGAAGGCACGGGCGCCGAGATGGTGGTGGCGCCGGTGCTGATGGAGGTCGCCGGGCCCCGGCTGAACTTCTCCGGCGTGCTGGGCATGCCGTTGCTGCGAGTCAGCGCGCCTTCCTTCGGCGGGGGCCGCCGGATGATCAAGGAAGTCGTCGACCGCGCGGTGGCCGCGTGCCTGATCGTGCTGCTCTCACCGCTGCTGCTGACGATCGCGCTGCTGGTCAAGTGCGGTGACGGCGGCCCGGTGTTCTACCGGCAGCGCCGGGTCGGCCGGGACGGCACCACCTTCACCATGATCAAGTTCCGCAGCATGGTGGTCGACGCGGACGCGGTGCGGGCCAGGTTGCTGGCTTCCAACGACGCCGCGGGCCCGTTGTTCAAGATGCGTCGCGATCCCCGGGTGACCAGGGTCGGTGCCGTGCTGCGCCGGTACTCCCTCGACGAGCTTCCCCAGTTGTTCAACGTGCTGGCAGGCCGCATGTCCCTGGTCGGTCCGCGACCGCCGCTGCCCGAGGAGACCGTGACCTACGAGCGCGCGGCGCAACGAAGGCTTCTGGTCAAGCCCGGCATCACCGGGCTGTGGCAGGTCAGCGGCCGGAGCGATCTCAGCTGGGAGGAAAGCGTCCGGCTCGACCTGCGCTACGTGGAGGACTGGTCACTGGCGCTGGACGTGGCGATCCTGTGGAAGACCGCGCGGGCCGTGCTCGGCGGCCGTGGCGCTTACTAGGCTGCCGTCGTGCTTTCCTTGGAACTGCCCGGAATCAGCCGGGTCGCGCTCCTCGCCGCGCACTGCGACGACCTGCCCATCGGAGCCGGCGGCAGCCTGCTGACGCTGTGCGCGGGGCGGCCGGACCTCAGCGTCCACGCCCTCGTGCTGAGCGGCGCCGGCACCGTCCGCGAGGACGAGGAACGCGCGGCGCTGGCCGATTTCTGCGCTCCCGCCGCCGTCGAGGTGACCGTGCTGGACCTGCCGGACGGCCGGATGCCGGCGCACTGGAGCCAGGTGAAGGACGCCGTCGCCACGTTGCGGGCACGGGTCGACCCCGACCTGGTGTTCGCTCCGCATCGCGGGGACCGGCACCAGGATCACCGGCTCGTGGCCGAGATCGTGCCCCAGGTCTTCCGCGATCATCTGGTGCTCGGCTACGAGATCGCCAAGTGGGACGGTGATCTGGTCCAGCCTTCGGTGTACCAGCCGCTGGCGGAGGCGATGGCGAAGCGCAAGACCGAGTTGCTGGCCAAGCACTATCCGTCGCAGCACGGCAAGGACTGGTACACCGAGGACGCGTTCCTGGGACTGGCCCGGTTGCGGGGCATCCAGCAGCACACCGGCTATGCCGAGGCTTTCCACGTCGAGAAGCTGGCGGTCACCCTCGCCTCGGGTCAGCAGTGAACCGCCTAGCGTCAATCCGCGGCTATCAGGGTGACCACAGAGCGCGCCCTCTCTTTCCGCTATCGGGGCGGCAGGGCGCCCACCCACTAGACGTGACACGTGCTGGTAAGGAGCGCCCTGTCGACACGATCGCGGGGGCGCGCAAACTCGCGGAAGAAAGTGAGCGAGCATGATGACCTGCCGCGCGTGCGGGGGGACCGACGGCACGATCGTGCTCGATCTGGGGTCGCAGCCCCCGTGTGACCTGTTCCCGCCCGCCACGGATCCCGGGCCGGACCCGCTGTTCCCGTTGCGGATGTGGATGTGTGCCGGATGTGCGCTGGCTCAACTGATGGAGGACCCGGGGACGCGTGAGGAACCGGCCGGGGTGGAACCGCGGGCGCTGACCGAACAGGCCGCCGCCGCGGTGCGCACCTTGCGCGAGGCGGGCCTGCTGCGTCCCGGCGGAACGGTGACCGAGTTCGGCAGCCCGCATGGCGGCTCGTGGCTTCCGCTGCTGCGCGAGGCCGGGATGTGTGAAGCACGCGACGGCGAACCGGCCGATGTCGTGCTGGACTGTTTCGGGCTGATGCACGAGGCCGATCAACGCGCGGCGATGGCCGAACGCGCGGCGCGTCTCGCGCCCGGCGGCGCACTGCTGATGCAGTTCCACTCGCTGGCCTCCATTCTCGCGCAGCGGCAGTGGAACGCCTTGCGGCACGGTCATTTCGCGTACTACTCGACTCCGGCCGCGATCACGCTGGCCGCGTCGGCGGGCCTCGCGCCGGGCCGCAGTTGGACCTTCCCTCTCTACGGCGGCACGGTGCTGCTCGAACTTCGTGCCTCCGCCGAAGGAGACCCCGGGACCGAACGCGTGGTGCGCGCGGAACTCGCGGCGGGCGTGAGCTCACCGGCCCGGGCCTCGGAACTCGGCCGCGAGGCCATTCGCGGTTGCGAGCGTCTGCGCGACCGGCTGGCGGACTGCGCGCGGGACGGCAAGCGAGTCGTCGGTTACGGGGCGGCCTCCCGCGCCGTGGTGTTGCTCCGGCAGGCAGGCATCGGCACCGACCTCCTCCCCGCGATTGTGGACGCCTCGCCCGCGAAGCGGGGGCGGCGGATGCCCGCGGGCGATATCCCGATCGTCGGACCCGAGGTCCTCACCGGGGATCCGCCCGGTGCCGTCCTGTTGTTCGTGCCCGATCTTCTCGCCGAGGTCCGGACCGCGTTCCCCGCGCTGGACGACACGAGCTGTGATTGGATCCTGGCCTAATATCCCCTGGTCAGGGCGATTTCTGCGTTGATCTTCCCCCGTTCGGACGCACGGTTGTTGCAAGATTGCCCCAGATGACCCCGTTTAATCCCCCGGTTGTCCGTAACACGGAAGGGGGGTCCTTCTATAGTCCTCGTGACGTACAAAACCCCGGTTCCATGGGGCACTATCCGACAGAGGTGTCATCGCGAGGATGGCGGGCGATTCCGAAGAGGATCCGGCGAGACTGTCTTCAGACCGCTGGACGAGCGGTCAGACGACGGCGGGCGACTCCCGCGCCGCGCTCGCCTGCCGTTTGTGCGGGTCGGCCGACCTGGTCAGCGTGGTGGACCTGGGCGCGAGCCCGCCCTGCGAGTCCTTCCTGTCGGAGGCCGAACTCGACCGGCCCGAGCCGACCTACCCGCTGCATCTGCGCGTCTGCGCGGACTGCCGTCTGGCGCAGATCCCGCCGCTCATCGACCCGGTCGAGACCTTCACGGAATACGCCTATTTCTCGTCCTTTTCCCGGTCCTGGCTGGCGCACGCGGGGAAGTTCGCCGACGAGGCGGTGACCCGGCTCGGACTGGACCAGGGCAGCTTCGTGGTCGAGGTCGCCAGCAACGACGGCTACCTCCTGCGTGACATCGTCCGGCGCGGGTTGCGCTGCCTCGGCATCGAGCCGTCGGTCAACGTCGGCGAAGCCGCCCGCGAGGCGGGGGTGCCGACGCTGACCGCCTTCCTCGACGCGGCCACCGGCGAGGCGGTGCGGCGTGACCATGGCGCGGCCGATCTCGTCGTGGCGAACAACGTCTACGCGCACATCCCCGACATCCTCGGCTTCACCGCGGGTCTGCGTGCCCTGGTGGCCGACGACGGCTGGGTGTCGATCGAGGTGCAGCACCTGCTGAGCCTGCTCGAGCTGAACCAGTACGACACCATCTATCACGAGCACTTCCAGTACTACACGGTGGCGACCGCGCGGCGCGCGCTGGCCACCGCCGGGCTGTCCGTGGTCGATGTCGAGCGCCTGGAGACCCACGGTGGCTCCATCCGGCTGTGGGCGCGCCCGGACGCGGTCGCCGGTCCGCCGAGTGAGCGCGTGCACGCCGTGCTCACCGAGGAGAAGGCCGCGGGCCTTCACGAACTGTCCGGCTACGCCGGTTTCGCCCGGCGGGTGAGCGACGTGCGCGTGGACCTGCTCGACTTCCTCGTCCAAGCCCGCCGCCGTGGCGAGCGGGTCGTGGGATACGGCGCGCCTGGCAAGGGAAACACCTTGCTCAATCACTGCGGGATCCGGCCGGACCTGCTGCCGTACACGGTCGATCGCAATCCCTACAAGCAAGGCCGGTACACGCCCGGAACCCGCGTTCCGATTTTCGATCCCGCGCGGATCGCCGAGGACCGGCCGGACTATGTTCTGGTGCTGCCCTGGAATCTGCGCGCCGAACTGACCCGCCAACTGGCCCCGATCGCGGAGTGGGGCGGCAGGCTGGTCTTCCCGATTCCCCGGCTGGAGGTGGTGAGCCCGTGACGATCGGGATGACGAACGTGACGCGCGGCAATCAAGGTGACCACAGCGCGCGCCCTTTTTATCCGGTGTTCTGTGGGGACATGGCCCCCACACCCCCGCTGGGGGCAAGCCCCCAGACCCCCTCATCGGGGCGGCAGGGCGCCCATCGGTTCTGTGTCAGGCGGGCTGGAAAGGAGCGCCCTGTCGACACGATCGCGGGGGCGCGCGAGCTCGCGGGGGAGAAATGAAGGTCGTGCTCTTTTGCGGGGGGTACGGGATGCGCATGCGCAACGGCCCCGCCGACGACGTGCCCAAGCCGATGCAGATGGTCGGCCCGCGGCCGTTGTTGTGGCACGTGATGCGCTACTACGCCCACTACGGGCACACCGACTTCGTGCTCTGCCTCGGCTACGGCGCGCACCACATCAAGGATTTCTTCCTCTCCTACACCGAAACCGCCTCGAACGACTTCGTGCTGCGCGGCGGCCGGGTCGAACTGCTGTCCACCGACATCAGCGACTGGCAGATCACCTTCGTGCACACCGGGCTGGAGTCCTCGATCGGCGAGCGGCTGCGACGCGTGCGCGAGTACGTCGACGGCGAGGAGTTGTTCCTGGCCAACTACGCCGACGTGCTCTCCGACGCGCCGCTCGACGCCATGATCGACACACTGGCCACGAGTGATGCCGGGGCGTCGATGATGGTGGTGCCGCCCCAGGTGTCGTTCCACTGTGTCCAGCTCGACGGCAACCGCGTCCAGTCGATCAGTTCCGCGAGAACGCTCCCGGTGTGGGAGAACGCCGGATTCTTCGTGCTGCGGCAGGAGATCTTCGACCACATCCCGGAAAACGGTGATCTCGTCGAGGACGGATGTGGCTCGCTCGCCGAGCGGGGACGGTTGATCGCCTACCCCTACCGAGGGTTCTGGCAGCCTGCCGACACCTTCAAGGAACGCGCGGCGCTCGATGCCGCCTACGAAAGCGGCGCCCGCCCGTGGATGGTGTGGGAACGGCCGGACGTGATGGCGGAGGCACGAGCATGAGGGTTTTGCTGACCGGGCATCAGGGTTATCTCGGGTCGGTGATGGCGCCGGTGCTGCGGGCGGCCGGGCACGAGGTGCTGGGTCTGGACTCGGGACTGTTCGCCGCATGCGTTCTCGGCCCTCACCCCGATGATCCGCCCGGCGAGGCGCTGGACCTACGGGACGTCACGGCGGACCACCTTGCCGGTGTCGACGCGGTGGTGCACCTGGCCGCGTTGTCCAACGACCCCTTGGGTTCGCTGAGGCCGGAACTGACCTACGAGATCAACCACACCGCCTCCGTCCAGCTGGCGAAGCTGGCCAAGGACGCGGGTGTCAGCCGTTTCCTCTATGCCTCGACGTGTTCGGTGTACGGCGCGGCCGGCGATGGTCTCGTCGACGAGGACGCGCCGCTGCGGCCGGTCACGCCCTACGCGGAATCGAAGGTGCGCGTCGAGGACGATCTGCACGACCTCGCGGGGCCCGGCTTCAGCCCGGTGTACCTGCGGAACGCGACCGCGTTCGGGTTTTCTCCCCGGCCGCGGGCGGACATCGTGCTCAACAACCTGGTGGGCCACGCCGTACTCACCTCCGCGGTGCGGGTGCTCTCCGACGGCACGCCGTGGCGACCCCTGGTGCACGCCCTCGACATCGCCGCCGCGTTCGCCGCCGCGCTGACGGCTCCGGTCGAGGCCGTCCACGATCGCGCCTTCAACGTCGGCATCGAGGCCAACAACCTGACTGTGCGCCAGATCGCCGAATCGGTCGTCGCCGCGGTGCCCGGCTCGCGCCTGGTGATCACCGGTGAGGCCGGTGCGGATCCGCGTTCGTACCGCGTCGACTTCTCCCGCATCCGCGCCGCGCTGCCCGGTTTCCACCCGCGGTGGACCGTCGAGGCGGGGGCCGCCGAACTCGCCAAGGCCTACACCGAACACGGCTTGACCAGCGAGGCCTTCACTCAGCGCTACACGAGGCTGGCCTGGCTGAAAGAACAGCAGGACCGAGGAAAACTCAGTCCCGATCTTCGAGGAACCTGAACCACCCCGCGGGAAGTCCCGCACCCGCTCTAACCCTCCCCCCGATCCCTGTGAGGACTACGAGTGACAACCTTCACGGCAACTCGCACTTGTCAAGGTGATTACCGAGCGCGCCCTTTTTATTCGCTATCGCGGCGGCGGGGCGCCCAGCCGCTCGACGTGAGTTGGGTTGATAGGGAGCGCCCCGTCGACTCGATCGCGGGGGCGCGCAGAGTCGCGGAGGGAACAGCGTGACCATCATCGACACTCCGAGACCCCTCGGCGCCACCGACGCCGACGAATTCGAGAACCTGGGCGACGCGCTCGCCTACGCGGCCGCCCACCCGCCACGCCGGGGCCCCGAACCCCGCGTGTCCGTTGTGGTGCCGGCCAAGAACGAGGCGCCCAACCTACGTGAGGTCCTGCCCGAACTGCCTCCGGTGTACGAGGTGATCGTCGTCGACGGGCATTCCCGGGACAACACCGCCGCCGTCGCGCGCGCCGCACTGCCCGGGGTCCGGGTGATCCGGCAGACCCGGCGGGGCAAGGGAAACGCGCTCGCCTGTGGCTTTCTCGCGGCTTCGGGCGACGTGATCGTGATGTTCGACGCCGACGGCTCGGCCGATCCGGCGGAGATCGCCACGTTCGTCGGCGCGCTCGTCGGGGGAGCGGATTTCGCCAAGGGCACGCGGTTCGCGCCGGGCGGCGGCAGCCACGACATCACCGGTCTTCGGGCGGCGGGCAATCTGGGTCTGAACCGGCTGAGCAACAGCTTGTTCAGCGGTGGTTTCACCGACTTGTGCTACGGCTACAACGCTTTCTGGCGTGACCTGGTCCCGATGCTGTCGCTGCCCCCGGTCTTCACGCCGCCCGGCGAGACGATGCTGTGGGGCGACGGGTTCGAGATCGAGACCGTGATCAACTGCCGCGTGGCGGCGCTGGGCCTGTGGATCACCGAGGTGCCCAGCGTCGAGCGGAGACGGTTGCACGGGGAGACGAACCTGCGCACGTTCAGCGACGGCGGCCGCGTGCTGCGGACGCTGGTCGCCGAGTGGCAGCGAGTGGGCCGGCAGCGCCGTACCCGGCGGTTTGGACCGTTCCTGCCTGCACCGCTACTGGAAGCAGAAGGCGCGATATGACCCGGGCCGCGCCACGGGACCTGGCCACCTCCGTGGTCATCTGCGCCTACACCGAACGGCGCTGGGACGACCTCGTCGCGGCCGTCGCCTCGGTGCGCGAGCAGACCGTGCCGCCGGGCGAAATCATCGTGGTCATCGACTGCAACACGGAACTGGCCGAGCGGGCGGCCGCCGAGTTCGTCGGGGTCACGGTCACCGAGAACACCGGCAAGCGCGGGCTTTCCGGGGCCCGCAACACCGCGATCGACCTCGCCAAGGGCGACGTGATCGCGTTCCTCGACGACGACGCCGTGGCCGCGCCCGACTGGCTCGAACAGTTGCTGGCGGGCTACCGCGACACGCGCGTGCTCGCCGTCGGTGGCGCGGCGCGGCCCCGGTGGCCCGACGGGACCAGGCCGGCGCTGCTGCCCGGCGAACTGGACTGGGTGGTCGGCTGCACCTATGTCGGACAACCAGAGGTGGACACTCCGGTCCGGAACCTGATCGGCTGCAACATGTCCTTCCGGCGGGAAGCCTTCGGGCTGGCCGGCCGGTTCGCCGAAGACCTCGGCCGGGTCGGCCGTACCCCGCTCGGCTGCGAAGAGACCGAACTGTGCATCCGCCTGCGGCAGGCGTCGCCGGGCTCGGTGATCCTGTTCCGTCCGGAGGCGCTCGTGCACCACCGGGTCACCCCGGACCGGCTCACCTGGTCGTATCTGGGCCGGCGGGGCTGGGGCGAGGGGATTTCGAAGGCCCAGGTGTCGCGCACCGTCGGCGCGGACGCCGCGCTGGCCACCGAGCGGGACTATCTGCGCAAGGTGATCCCGGCCGCGGTGGCGCGGGAACTCGTGCGGGGCAGCCTGCCCGGGGTGTTCGCGCTGGGCGCGGTGGTGTCGGCGACGGCCGCCGGGTACCTGCGCGGCGCGGTCGCGGGCCAGCGGCTGCGCATCCGCCCGGCGATGCCGCGCCTGGTGCACGGCCCGATCCATGTGTCCACTGTGGACCTTTCCGTGGACGCTTCCGTGGCGCGGGGCGAAATCCCGGTGCCTGCCAGGACCGTCGGCCGGTACCGCGCGGCGCAGGTGCTGGTGCGGGACGGCGAACGCACGCTGGACGTGGTGCTGCTGCCGGTCTCCGGCGGGGTGGTGCGGCTCGACGAGATCATCGCGCGGGGGCACAGCCGTCCGCGCCCGGCGTTCGAGCGGCCGCTGATCAGCGTCGTCATCCCGACCGCGCACCGGAAGGAGCAGGCGGTCACCAGCGTGCGGGCCGCGCTCGCGGCCGGCTATCCGCACCTGGAAATCCTGGTGGTGGACAACTTCCCGCCGGATGGGCCGGACGAGGTCGGCGATCCGTGGCTGCGACGTGAGGTCGAGTCCCTCGGCGCCCGGTACCTCGTCGAGCCGGTCAAGGGTGTCAGCGTCGCGCGCAACACCGGGGCCCGGGCGAGCAAGGGCGAACTGATCGCCTTCGTGGACGAGAACATCAGTGTCGAACGGGGCTGGTTCGACGCGGTGGCCGAGGAGTTCGTCGCGGATCCCTCCGTCGGCTGCGTGACCGCGCTGGTGCTCCCGGCGAGCCTGGAAACCGATGCCGAAGTCCTGTTCGAACGGCTCAAGGGCTACAGCCACACGGTGCGGCGCCAACGTCTGGACCGCGAAACGGTCCGGGAAGACCCGCTCTACCCGCTGTCGATGGCGCGTTACGGTCCGGGAAGCTGCACCACCTGGCGGCGCTCGACGTTCGAGGGACTCGGTGGTTTCGACCCGCTCCTCGGCGCGGGCACGCCGTCGATGGCGGGGGAGGACCTCGACCTGTTCGTGCGGCTGGCCCGCGCCGGCGGCACCGTCGTCTACACCCCGCACGCGGTCGCGCGGCACACCCACCGTGCCGACTGGCTCGAGCTTCGCGAACGCATGCGCGGGTACGGGGTCGGCCTGTCGGCGATGCTGCTGCTGTCCGTGGCGCGGCGGCCGGTGGTCGTCTTCTCCATCCTGCGCCGGGTTCCGCGGGGCCTGGCGCGGCTGTCCTCACGCACTCCCGAACTCCCCCTGGCCGACCGCGCGGCCCGGGCCAGGCTCCGGCAGCTCAGGCGCGACGAGCGATACGGCATGCTGGAGGGCCCGGTGGCACTGAGCCGGTCATGGGCGGTGGCGCGGTCGTCACGGTGGAGGAGGCGGCACGCCCCATGACCCCCGGCAGCGGGTTACGCTTCGGCTCGCGGTGACCATGTTCCGGGGCTTGGTCGGGGAAGGGGCACGCGTGGGCGAGCAGTTGCGGATCCGCCGGATCACCGCGTACTGCCTCCTTGCCGTGTGCCTGATGGTGGTCGGCACGATCGTCACGGGCTGGGAGAACCCGGTCCGCACCGTCGCCGTGCTGCTGTTCGTCGGCGCGGCCCCCGGCTGGGCGCTGATTTCCTATGTCAACGTGCGGCATCTGTCGGTGACGTGGATCAGCGCGATCGGCCTGTCGCTCTCGATCGCGATCGTGATCGCGCAGGTCATGGTGCTGACCAAGGCGTGGCATCCGATCACGGCCGTGCTCGTGCTCGTGCTCTTCACGGTTCCCCTGCTCGCGCACCACGTGCTGCGCAGCAGGCCGCCCGCGAAGGTGCCATCGGACCAGGCGAGCGCCGCGCCGGCCGCGGAACCGTCGAAAACGGGCACCGAGGCCGGTCCACGGTGACGGCCAAGACCGCCGGGCGCGGGATGGTGGCCGACGGGCTCGCGCTGTCGGCCAGTGCGGCGATCACCGCGGTGGCCGGGATGGCCGGCTGGATCCTCGCCGCGCGGCTGCTGCCGCCCGCCGAGGTCGGTGACACCTCGGCGTTCGTCTCGGGATTCCTTCTGGTGGCCGGGATCGCCGAACTCGGCCTGGGCCCAGCGGTGCTGCGATGGCTTCCACGGGCCGGTTCCCAGCGCCGCCGGCTGCTCGGCCGCGGCTACCTCGCGGTGCTGCTGGGCGGTTTGGCGGGCGCCGTGGTGTTCATCCTCGTACCCGCCGGCGGCGAGGTCGTCCACCGGTTGCCCGCCGGAGCGGCGCTTTTCCTGCCCGCCGCGGTGGGCTGGACACTGTTCCAGTTCCAGGACTCGGTGCTCACCGGGCTCGGCCAGGCGCGCTGGGTTCCGGTCGAGAACACCTCGTTCAGCGTCCTGCGGCTGGCCCTTCTCGGCGTGCTCGCGCCCCTGACCGGCTCGCTGGGCCTGATCACGTCGTGGGTGGTGCCGACCGTGCTGGGCGTGCTGGTGGTGAGCGCGCTGGTGTTCCACCGGGTACGGCCCGGCCCGGTGCCCGGCACGCTCCCGGACCGGCGTGAGGTCGTACGGCTGCTGGCGCCCACGTACCCGGCGACGGTGTGCGTGGTGGTGCTCTACAACCTGATGCCGATCATCGTCCTGCACCGCTTCGGTGCCGAGGCGAACGCGGTCTTCTTCGTGGTCTGGACCGCGATCAGCGCGCTCGATCTCGCCGCGACGGTCTTCGTCAACCCGCTGGTGGTCCGTCTGTCCGGCGAGCCCGGCCCCTCGCGGGCCCTGGTGACGGCGGCATCCCGGCGCCTCGCGCTGGTCTTCGCCCCCGTACTACTGCTCGGCGTGCTCCTGGCCGGGGTCCTGCTGGCGATCTTCGGACCGGAGTACACGCAGGGTGCCGGACTGCTCCGGATCCTGCTCGTGGCCCAGTTCCCGCGCCTCGCGGTGATCGTGGGGGTCGCGGTGCACCTGGCCGCCGGACGCGGTGGTTCGGTCGCCGGATTCCAGGCGGCCACGGCCGGGCTGGCCGTCGGGCTGGCCCTCGTGATGCCGAGCGAAACCGCCTTCGGCGTCGGCATGCTCGTCGTCCAGTCCGTACTCGCCCTCGTGGCCCTGCTGGATCCTCGGGGGAGGGCATGAAAGAGGGCCGCACCGACCCCGCGCGGGGCACGGACGCGGGCGAATCCAGGGCGGACGCCGAAAAGGCGGACGCGGAGGCGCCCACCCGGCTGATGCGCATCCTGGACGGCGCCGAGCCCCCGAATTCGCCCGATTCGGACTCGACGGATCCGGGCACGAAGATTTCCAAGGCTCCCGAGACTTCCGGCCCCGAATCACCGACCCGGTTTCTGCCCGCGGTGAAAGCGAAGCCGGAGGGGGACACCGGCGCGGTGAAGTCCACCGCGCCCAAGCCGGATGCGGAGTCGCCGACCCGGTTGTTGCCCGCCGTGGCCGCTGATGTTTCCGTCGCGAAGGCCGACGCGAAGCCGAAGGCCGACGCGCGGGCGGATGCCGGAAAAGGGAAGTCGGATCGGCAGGTGCCGACCTGGTTTCTGCCCAAGAGGGACAAGGGCGATACCGACGTCCATCCGAAAGTGCCGGACAAGAACGAGAAAGAGCCGGAGAACACCGGGAAACTCGAAACCGAGGCTGACAAAGGGGAGGGGCCGACCCAGTTCCTGCCCGCGGTGAAGCCGAAGCCGGAGGGGGACACCGGCGCGGTGAAGTCCACCGCGCCCAAGCCGGATGCGGAGTCGCCGACCCGGTTGCTGCCCGCCGTGGCCGCTGATGTTTCCGTCGCGAAGGCCGACGCGAAGCCGAAGGCCGACGCGCGGGCGGATGCCGGAAAAGGGAAGCCGGATCGGCAGGTGCCGACCTGGTTTCTGCCCAAGACGGACAAGGGCGATACCGACGTCCATCCGAAAGTGCCGGACAAGAACGAGAAAGAGCCGGAGAACACCGGAAAACCGGAAACCGAGGCTGACAAAGGGGAGGCGCCGACCCAGTTCCTGCCCGCGGTGAAGCCGAAACCGGAGGCGGACACCGGCGCGGCGAAGTCCGCCCCGCCCAAGCCGGACTCCGAGGCACCGACCCAGTTTCTGCCCGCGGTGACCGGAAAGGCCAGCGACCCGAAGCCGCACGACGGGAAACCGGAAACCGAAGCCGCGAAAGCGAACATGGACGCGCCTACCCGGTTTCTGCGCGCCCTGACCGGAAACCGTCCGGTACGCCGCTTCGCCGGGCCGAACCGGCCGATGCACTACGACGCTCCGCCGGACGGACCGCCGACCCGCTACATCCCCGCCGCGGGAAGGGTCGCCCGCCTCGCCGCTCCGCCCGCCCTGACCGAACCCGCCCCGGAGGCGCCTCCCGCGCGAGACGCCGCGAAACCGCCCGGCCGCGCCGCCGTCGCGGGATCGGGCCTGCTCACCGACCCGTTTTTCGGGCCGGGCATGGCCGGGGTCGCGATCATCCTGTGGATCGTCGGCCTGCATCCGATCGCACCGGAGCAGATCGGCGGCGCCGGCATCGTGGCCGAGCTGTCCATCCCTTTGCTGCTTTCGTTCCCGTTGCTGGTCGGCGCCGTGGTGCTGGAACTGCTGCGGTACCAGCCCAGAAACTGGGTCCTCGGCGTCTACACGACGCTCGGCGTGCTCGGCGTCTACGGACTCCAGCCCGCGGTCGAACAGGTCGCGCGGCTCCCGGTCGCCTGGCTGCACGTGGGTTTTTCCGGCTACATCGCCGACCACGGCGACATCCTGCACAACTACGACGCCCGCTTCTCCTGGGCCGGGTTCTTCTCGCTCATCGCGCTGATCACCAAGGCCGCCGGGATTCCCAGCGCGGTGCCCTTGCTGAACTGGGCGCCGACGGTGCTGTCGGGCATGTCCGTGCTCGGGGTGCGGGCGCTGGCGGTGTCCGCGCTGGGAAACCGGCGTGCCTCCTGGATCGCGCCGTGGCTGTTCCTCGCCGCGAACTGGACCGAGCAGGACTACTTTTCGCCACAGGGCACGGCGATGGTGATGCTGCTGGCGGCGCTCACCCTGACGTTCCGCCATCTGGTCCGTCCCCGGCTGACCGAGCCGGTGCGCGCCCGCCTGCGTGCCCGCCTCGCGCCACGATCGAGCCCGAAGGCCCGGCTCGTCGCGCAGGGCGCGGTGGTGCTGATCGGGCTCGCGCTCGCGGTCACCCACCAGCTCACCCCGTTCCTGCTCGGCGCGTTGTTGTTGCTGGTCCTGGTGTTCGGCAGGCTCTGGCCCGCCTGGTTGCCCTTCGTGGTGTTCGGCGCCGCCGTGGTCTGGTTCTCGCTGGGGGCTTCGGAATTCTGGAGCGGTCAGCTCATCCAGATGATCCTCAGCCCGCTCGGCGACATCAGTTCGTCGGTGGACCAGGGCATCGTGGACCGCTTCACCGGTGACGTCGGGCACCTCGTCGTTCTGCTGACCAGGGTCGTCATCTCCGTGTTCATGGTCGCCCTCGCTGCGGTCGGCATCGTGTTCATGCGCCGGGACTCGCTGCGGTCCTGGCTGCTGCCGGTGCTGTGCGTCGCGCCCTTCGGGATCGCCGTCGCGCAGCCCTACGGCGGCGAAGTGTTCATGCGCTGCTTCCTGTTCGCGCTGCCACTGCTCGCGCTCCCCGCGTCGATCGCGCTGGAACGTTCCGCCACCGCCGCGCGACGGTGGCGCTGGCGGAACCAGCCCGGGCGCACCATCGCGCTGGCCGCGGTGCCCTGGCTGGTGGTCACCGGACTGATCGCCACCACGATCACCGCGCGGGGCGGCAACGACGCCTACACCAGCTTCACCAAGTCCGACGTCACCGCCGCGTCCTGGGCCATCCAGCAGGCCCAGGACGGGCAGCGGGTGGACGCGCTGGTCAACTCGGTGCCGTTGTCGTTCTCGCGGGTCGGTGAGGTCCAGCAGTACGAAGTGGACGGTTACTGCCCGAAGCTGGACAGCCTGAGCGAACTCGTCGGCTGCGTGCGGACCAACGGACCCGACTATCTGGTCCTCAGCGGACCACAGTTCGCCTACCTGAGGATCTTCGATCAGGTGCCCTACGACTTCGGCGGCCAGTTCATCAAGGAGCTGACCGAGACGGGCCTGTACCGCGGCGTCTTCATCGACGGCGACGCCACGGTGCTCGCCCGTACCGCCCCGGCGCTGGACAGGCCGGCGGGCGACGGGAGTGCGGGCTGACCGGCACGCCGCGCGTGACGTCAACCCGGTGACCGGGGTCCCTCCGGCCGCGCCCTATCTTGTGCTCAACGTTCGGGGGAACTGTGGGCGCCGGCGGAGGAGCGGGGTTGGACGAGACGACGGGACGGAACTCCCTGATCCGGCGGCTGGCCGGGCAGGTCTACATCGACCTGTGGACGGTGACCGTCGGCGTGGTGGTCAACGGGGTGCTGGGCAGTTGGCTGGTGCCGCGGCCGCTGCGGCTGCTCGGCTACCGCGCGCTCGGTGCCCGCGTCCGCTCGGGCAACATCTTCCCCGGGCTGCGCGTCGTGGGGTCGATGCGCAACCTCGAAATCGGCAGCCGGACCTTCCTCAACTGCGAGTGCTACCTGGAGACCGTCGGTCGGGTCACCATCGGCGACGGCTGCCAGTTCGGGCCCCAGGTCATGATCGTGACCTCGCATCACGAACGGCTCCCCGACGGCACGGTCTCGCGGGTCGCCGAGCCGAAGCCGGTGGTCGTCGGTGACCGGGTGTGGGTCGGGGCTCGCGCGCAGATCCTGCCCGGGGTGCGGATCGCCGATGACGTGGTGATCGCGGCCGGTGCGGTGGTCAGCCGCGACTGCGAGGTCGCGGGCGTCTACGCCGGGGTGCCCGCCAGGCTGGTCGGGGCGGGCGGAGACATCCGGGCGGTGGAGGGGGCTTGAGCGCGGCGGACGTCCTCACGCTGGTCACCGCCGTGCTGGGGGTGGCCCTGCTGGTGGTGCTCGTCGTGCGCACGGTCCTCAAGGAACTCGCGGTCGGGCGCCGGTCGACCGATTCCGCGGCCGCGCGCACAGGCCGGGTGCGGGTACTGGACCTGGTCGCGGTGTCGCTGACGTTCCTGACCGTGGCCGGAGCCATTTGGCGCATCGTGGTAGGCCTGATGCCTTAATAAAAGACGGCGTAAGTCGCATTCGCGGAAAAGCGGCCACGAGCGGGCGAACGAAAGGGGAAGAATCGCGGTGAGCACACCGGCAGTCGCCGTCTGCGTGCCGGCCTATCAGGCCGAGCGCTACCTGGCCGACACGTTGTCGAGCATTCTCGCGCAGACCTTCGAAGACTTCGAGCTTCTCGTCCTGGACAACGCCTCCACCGACGGGACCGCCGAAATCCTGCGCGGCTTCGACGATCCGAGGCTGCGGGTGGAGCGCAATGCCGATGTGCTGCCGCTGGCGGCGAACTGGAACCGCGCCGTGGAGAAAACGCGTGCGCCGTTGGTGAAACTGGTGTGTGCCGACGACCTGGTGCACCCGCGGTGCCTGGAACGCCAGCACACGGTTCTCGACGCGGACCCGGGTCTCGCGCTGGTGTGCAGCCGCCGCGATCTGGTCAACGAACAGGCGGTGCCGATCGCGCGCGGCCGGGGACTGCGGGGCCTGACCGGTCGTCACGAGGCCCGGTCGGTGATCCGCAAGATCGTGCGCCACGGCGGCAATCCGCTGGGCGAACCGGCGTGCGCCCTGTTCCGTCGCGAGCACTTCGACGCGGTGGGCGGGTTCGACGCGCGATGGCGGTTCCCGCTGGACCTCGCGTTGTGGATCCGGCTGCTCGAGCACGGGAATTTTCACGGCATGGCCGAATCGCTGGCCGCGTTCCGGATCGGCCGGGGATCGTTGTCGGCACAGGCACAGCGGGCCGAATACGCCGAGCAGCGCGCGCTTTCCGAACGCGTCGCGACCGCGCCCGAGTGGGCGGTGCCACGCCTCGACCGGCTGGTCGGGGCGGCGAAGGCACCGGGTGCGCGGCTGAGGAGGCAGGCTGCTTTCTTCGTGGCTCGGCGCCAGGCACAGCGGAACTGACGCACCGGATGTACGGATCTTTCGCCCCGCACGGCAACAGGTAACTTTCTCGAAAGCGGGCGAAATCGACCGAAGAAGAGAGCCGGTGAAACAGCGGCGGAAGGGCGGGGTATTTTGTCGCCCGTGAACCGTCGCGCGATCATCATTGTCTGCAGTCTGGTTCTCATCGTGGGGGCCGTGGTCGCCGTGGTGGTCAGCACGCGACGGTTCGACGGCGCCGGCACGGCTTCCGGAGGGGCGGACACGCCTTTGGTGAGCACGCCCACCATCGCGGGGAACGCACCCACGTCCGACGAAGCCGCCAAGAACTTCGGCTGGCAGCGGACCGACGGTGACGAGTTCGACTCGAACGGGATCAACCCGGACAACTGGAGCGTCTACGACGGTCGCGACAACGCGGCGAACATGACGTGGAGCGCGAAGCAGTGCACCGTGCGGAACGGTGTGCTGACCATCGCCGGAGCGCACGACAGCGTCGGCACCACGTGCGGCATGGCCTGGCGCGAGAATCAGACCTACGGCCGCTGGGAGGTGCGGGCACGGTTCCCCGCCCCGGCGGCGATCGCCTACGACCCGGTCTTCCTGTTGTGGCCAGAGGACGACGAACACTGGACGTCGATCGGCGAGATCGACTTCGCCGAGGAGTACGACCCGAACCGCCAGTACATCGAGAGCTGGATGCATGGTCCTGGCAACGTGCAGGCCGGCTACTGGCGCAAGTACGTCGACCTGACCAAGTGGCACAACTTCGCGGTCGACTGGCAGCCCGACCACATCACCTGCTACATCGACGGCGTGGCCTGGCTGGCGCTCACCGACACGAAGAACGTGCCGCACCAGCCGATGCACCTGGTGCTTCAGCAGAACTTCGTGCCGAGGACCGCGGCCGACGTGCCGCCGATCCGGTCGACGGTGGACGTCGACTGGGTGCACATCTACCGCTGAGGGTCCGCCCGCGAGAGTGATCGGGCCCACACCGGAAATAGTCAAGCGCTCAATCACGTTGATCGGGAAGACGGTGAACGACCCTTCCCGACCTAGGAGTTGAAGGCATTCCGATGACCTCCACGACCACCTCTCCGGCCCCTGTGGCCGACGCGCTGCATCTTCCGCGCGACGTGCAGGACCTGCTGTTCCGCGAGGCCAGGACGGCCAACACCTTCAGTGACGAGCCCGTCTCGGACGAGCAGCTCCAGGCCATCTACGACCTGGTCAAGTGGGCGCCCACCTCGATGAACACCCAGCCGCTCCGCGCGCTGGTGATCCGCGGCGCCGAAGGCAGGCGGCGCCTGCTGCCGCACATGTCCGAGGGCAACCGCGCCAAGACCGAGAGCGCACCGGTCACCGTCGTGCTCGCCGCCGACACCGACTTCCACGAGAACCTGCCGAAGACCTTCCCCCACAAGCCCGAGGCGAAGAACTTCTTCACCGACGAGGCCGGCCGCGAGGGCTTCGCGCGGCTGAACTCGCTGCTCCAGATCGGTTACTTCATCATCGGCGTCCGTGCCGCGGGCCTGGCCGCCGGGCCGATGACCGGCTTCGACAGCGCCGGGGTGGACGCCGAGTTCTTCGCCGACAGGAAGTGGCGCTCGCTGGTGGTGATCAACATCGGCAAGCCCGGCGACAACCCGTGGTTCGACCGCCTGCCGCGGCTGGACTACCACGAGGTCGTCGAGACCCTCTAATCCCGGAGGTCTCGAAAGAGGCAGGCGGGCGGCGGATAGCATCGTCGGGTAACCCCCTCGAACCCGATTCGCCGTCGAAGGAGCCCATCGTGAACCAGCCGTCGCCCGCCGCAACCACACCCGCCTCGCGCGTGGTGGTGCCGGCCGGGACCACGGCGGGCAGCGCCGTCCGCGAGGCGGGCCTGCCGACGCGGGGGCCCGGTGCCATCGTCGTGGTCCGCGACGGCGATGGCTGCCTGCGCGACCTGTCCTGGGCGCCGGAATCCGGTGCCGAGGTCGAGCCGGTCGCGGCGGACACCGAGGACGGCCGCTCGGTGATCCGCCACTCGGCCGCGCACGTGCTGGCCCAGGCGGTGCAGCAGCAGTTCCCCGAGGCCAAGCTCGGCATCGGCCCGCCGGTCAAGGACGGCTTCTACTACGACTTCGCGGTCAAGGACCCGTTCACGCCGGAAGACCTGCGCGCGCTCGAAAAGCGCATGAAGCAGATCATCAAGAGTTCCCAGCAGTTCTCGCGCCGGGTCTTCGACTCCGTCGAGGCGGCCCGCGAGGAACTCGCCGGAGAGCCCTTCAAGCTCGAACTGGTCGACCTCAAATCCGGCGACGAGAACGTCGACACCTCCGAAGTGATGGAGGTCGGCGGGGGAGAGCTGACCAGCTACGACAACCTCGACGCGCGCACCAAGGAAGTCGTCTGGAGCGACCTGTGCCGCGGCCCGCACGTGCCCACCACCAAGTACATCCCGGCCTTCACCCTGACCAGGGTGGCCGCCGCCTACTGGCGCGGTGACGAGAAGAACCCGCAGCTGCAGCGGATCTACGGCACCGCATGGGAGTCCCAGGAGGCACTGGACGCCTACCTGGAGATGCTCGCCGAAGCCGAGCGGCGGGACCACCGCAAGCTGGGCGCCGAGCTGGACCTGTTCTCCTTCCCCGAGGAGCTGGGTTCGGGCCTGCCGGTGTTCCATCCCAAGGGCGGCATCATCCGGCGCGAACTCGAGGCGTACTCGCGGCAGAAGCACGAACAGAACGGCTACGAGTTCGTCAACACCCCGCACGTGACCAAGGGCGGGTTGTTCGAAACCTCCGGGCACCTCCCGCACTACGCGGAGAGCATGTTCCCCCCGATGCGGTTCGAGGGCGCCGACTACTACGTCAAGGCGATGAACTGCCCGATGCACAACCTGATCTTCCGCTCCCGCGGACGGTCCTACCGCGAGCTGCCGCTGCGGCTGTTCGAGTTCGGTTCGGTCTACCGGTACGAGAAGTCCGGCGTGGTGCACGGGCTGACCCGCGTCCGGGGCATGACCCAGGACGACTCGCACATCTACTGCACCAAGGAGCAGATGCCGGGCGAACTGCGCTCGCTGCTGACCTTCGTGCTCGACCTGCTGCGCGACTACGGCCTCGACGACTTCTATCTCGAACTGTCCACAAGGGACGATTCGCCGAAGTTCATCGGTGACCCGGGGGAGTGGGAGGAGGCCACCGAGGCGCTGCGCGCGGCCGCCGAGGCCTCCGGCCTGGACTTGGTGCCCGACCCCGGCGGAGCCGCGTTCTACGGGCCGAAGATCTCGGTGCAGGCCAAGGACGCGATCGGCCGCACCTGGCAGATGTCCACCATCCAGCTCGACTTCAACCAGCCGAAGCGGTTCGAGCTGTCCTACCAGGCGGCCGACGGCACGAGGCAGCAGCCGGTGATGATCCACCGCGCGCTGTTCGGGTCGATCGAGCGGTTCTTCGGCGTGCTCACCGAGCACTACGCGGGCGCGTTCCCGGCATGGCTTTCGCCGGTCCAGGTGGTCGGCATCCCGATCGCCGACGAGCACGCCGAGCACCTGCGCGGGGTGGAGAAGGCCTTGCGCACCAAGGGAGTCCGGGTCGAGATCGACACCAGTGACGACCGGATGCAGAAGAAGATCCGGACCCACACCACGCAGAAGGTGCCGTTCATGCTGCTGGCCGGGCCACGGGACGTGGAAGCGGGCGCGGTGTCGTTCCGGTTCCGGGACGGCAGCCAGATCAACGGCGTGCCGGTGACCGACGCCGTCGAGGCGATCGCGGGCTGGATCGCGCGCCGCGAGAACGCTTCGCCGACCGCCGAGGCCGTCGGGGCGGTCCTGGGATGACTCCGGAAACCGTGCCGCAGGACGGCGTCGGCGTCCCCGACGCGCTCCAGCGGCTGTGGACCCCGCACCGGATGTCCTACATCCAGGACCAGGGCCGCTCCGAGGGCGACGAGCCCGAGGGCTGCCCCTTCTGCCGGCTGATCGCGATGGACGACGACAAGGCGTTGATCGTCGCCCGCGGTGAGCAGGTGTTCGCGGTGCTGAACCTGTATCCGTACAACCCGGGGCATCTGATGCTGTTGCCGTACCGGCACGTCGCGGACTACACGGACCTGACCGACGAGGAAACCATCGAAATCGCCCACTTCACCCAGCGCGCCATGACCGTGGTGCGGTCGGTGTCTGGGGCGCACGGGTTCAACATCGGCATGAACCAGGGGGTCGTGGCCGGCGCGGGGATCGCCGCCCACCTGCACCAGCATGTCGTTCCCCGCTGGGGCGGGGACGCGAACTTCATGCCGGTCATCGGGCACACGAAGGTGCTCCCGCAGTTGCTGGGGGAGACCCGGGCCCTGCTCGCCGCGGCGTGGCGAGAAGCCTGACGCGACGCACGAAAAACCCGCCGGGCCGACGCCGCCGCGGCGACCACCAGGGGCGGTCGCCGTCGGGGGGCATCGGCGCCCGACGGGCGCCTTTGAACTACGCGCTAGGCCTGGAGACCGGCCTCGATGTCCAGCTCGATCTTGATCTTGTCGGAGACCACCGCGGTGGGCAGTCCCGCGCCGACACCGAAGTCGCTCCGGCTGATCTCGGTGCGGGCCGACACGCCGAGGACCTTGCTGCCGGGGGCCATGCCGTCGCCGAAGCCACCGAGTTCGGCCTCCAGGGACACCGGCTTGGTCACACCGTGGATGGTCAGCTCGCCGTCGATGAAGAAGTCGCCGTCCTCGAAACGCACACCCGTCGAGGTGAACGTCAGGGTGGGGTAGGTCTCGACGTCGAGGAACTCCGCACTGCGGACGTGGTTGTCGCGCTGCTCGTTGTGGGTGTTGATGCTGGCGGCCTGGATGGTGGTGGTCACCTTGGAGTCGAGGATGTTCTCGCCGGTGGTGATGCTCGTCTCGACCTGGTCGAAGCTGCCGCGGACCTTCGACACGCCGAGGTGGCGGACGGTGAAGGCGACGTGGGAGTGCACCGGGTCGATGGTCCAGGTGCCGGCGGTGTATCCAGGGATCTCCGTGGTGGGCGCGCTCATGGCTGACTCCTTCGGAACGTTCGTAAGCTTGGTTGAACCCTCAATCAAAGGCCCGCCGCCCACTGTAGCGAAGGGAGATTGAGGGTTCAACTAGGGGTAGGATGGAGGGCATGTCCGGGACACGATGGCTCAGCGAGGCTGAACAGCGCGTGTGGCGTGAGTTCTCCGGGGCCGTCGACATGCTCCGCGCGCACGTCGAGGGTCAGCTCCAGCGCGACGCCCGAATGCCGCAGACCTACTACGAGGTCCTGGTCGTCTTGTCCGAGGCGCCGGAGCGGACCTTGCGGATGAGCGACCTGGCCGACCGTTGCCGTTCCTCCCGCAGCCGCCTTTCCCACGCCGTTGCCCGCCTGGAGGAAAACGGCTGGGTCCGCCGGAACTCCTGCCCGACCGACAAGCGCGGTTCCTTCGCTTCGCTCACCCCGCAGGGTTTCGCCGCGCTGGAGGCCGCCGCGCCGGGGCACGTCGAAGCCGTGCGGGAGGCGCTTTTCGACGCACTCACGCCGGAACAGGTGCGTGCTCTCGGGGAAATCAGCCGCGCGATCCGCTACCAACTGGCCCCGCGATGTGCCGCGGCGCGCGCCGAACTGGAGGCCGACGATCCGGTCCTCGACCCCGCCGAAGACGGCGATCCGGCGCCCCTCGGCTGATGTCCGCCCGAGGACGGGCAGATGTCTTATCGGCGTCTTCTGCGCGCCGCGTCGGACCACCCGGGGCGACGGTGGATAGGCTGCGGTCGGCAAACCCGACACGCAGCTAGGTGAACTCCTCCATGCCCGACAGCTCCGAGCAGATCTGATGCTGAACATCTTCGCGCGCGAATCCGTCTCCCGTCTTCTCGACCCGCTCGGTCACGCGCTGGTGCGCGCCGGGCTGACGCCGAACGCGATGACCGTGATCGGTACGGCCGGGGCGATCGTGTGTGCCGTGGTGTTCTTCCCGGCCGGGATGCTGCTCGCCGGCACCTTCACGGTGTGGGGCTTCGCGATGCTCGATCTGCTCGATGGGGCGATGGCCCGGGCGCGCGGGTACGGGACCGCCTTCGGCGCGGTACTGGACGCCAGTTGTGACCGGCTGGTCGACGGTGCCGTGTTCGCGGCGATCGCCTGGTGGTGCTTCGTCTCCGCCGGTGACCTCCGGGCCGCCGCGGCCGCGCTGATCTCCCTCGTGCTGGGCCAGGTGATCTCCTATGTCAAGGCCCGCGCCGAGGCGTCGGGCCTGCAGGCCGACGGGGGCCTGATCGAGCGGGCCGAGCGCTTGATCATCGGGCTGACCGGTACCGGGCTGCAGGGTTTCGGCGTTCCCTACGCCGTCGAAGCCTCCCTGTGGCTGCTCGCGGTGCTGTCGGCGATCACGCTGGCACAGCGGATGATCGCCGTCGCCGCATCCGCACGGGAGGCCGCGTGAGTGGTTTCGGCCGGAGCATGAGTGAACTCGGGTACGCGGCGGGTTGGCAGCTGGTGCGGCGAGTACCCGAAGGCCTGGCCACCGCCGTGTTCTCGCTGGGCGCGGACTTCGCCGCGCGCCGGGCCGGGCCGGGCGTACGGCAGTTGCGCCGCAACCTCTCGCGCGTCGTCCCGCAGGCCGGCGAGACGGAGCTCGACGAGCTGACCCGCCTCGCGATGAGGTCGTACGCGCGCTACTGGCAGGAAATGTTCCGGCTCCCCGCGATGGACCACGCCGTGATCCGGAAGAACGTCGCCGAGCGGATCAGCGGCGTGGAGTACCTCGACGCCGCGCTCGAGGAGGGCAACGGGGCGGTGATGGTGCTGCCGCACTCGGGCAACTGGGACGCGGCGGGGCTCTGGATGGTCGACTACGCGGGCTCGTTCACCACGGTGGTCGAGCGCCTCAAGCCCGAGTCGGTGTACCAGCGGTTCGTGGCCTTCCGCGAATCGCTGGGGTTCGAAATCGTTCCGGCGAGCCGTGGCACGGGCTCTTTCCGGCTTCTGCTGCAACGGCTGCGGGAGAACAAGGTGCTCTGCCTCGTCGGTGACCGCGACCTCAACCGCAACGGTGTCCCGGTCATGTTCTTCGGTCACCAGACCACGATGCCCGGCGGCGCGGCGCGGCTGTCGGCGGTCACCGGCGCGGCGCTGCTCCCGGTCGGATCGTGGTTCACCGAGGGCGGCTGGGCCATCCGGATCCACCCGCCGATCAGGGTCAACTCCCGCGAGGAGGTGCCCGCCGCCATGCAGGCGCTGGCGGACATCTTCGCCGGGGACATCGCCGCGCACCCGGCGGACTGGCACATGATGCAGAAGCTGTGGACCGCCGATTTCGAGGACGCCGCGTGAAGATCGGGATCGTCTGCCCGTACTCGTTCGACGTGCCCGGCGGTGTGCAGGGCCACGTCGTCGATCTGGCGAAGGCGTTGCTGGCGCGGGGACACGAGGTGTCGGTGCTGGCGCCCGGGGACGAGGACGACGGCATGCCGGAATTCGTCCGGCCGGCCGGAAAAGCGCTCGGCATCCCGTACAACGGCTCGGTGGCCCGGCTCCAGTTCGGCCCGGTGTCCTATGCGCGGGTGCGACGGTGGTTGCGGGAAGGCAATTTCGACGTGCTGCACCTGCACGAGCCCGCCGCGCCCAGTCTGTCGCTGCTCGCGCTGAAGGTCGCGGAGGGTCCGATCGTGGCCACCTTCCACACCTCGACCCCGCGATCGCGCACGCTGTCGGCGTTCCAGCCGGTGCTGCGTCCCTTGCAGGAGAAGATCACCGCACGGATCGCGGTGTCCGCGCTCGCGCGAAGGGTCCAGGTCGAGCACGCGGGCGGCGATGCCGTCGAGATCCCGAACGGCGTGGACGTCGCGTTCTTCTCGCGAGCCGTGCCGCTGGAGGGCTATCCGCGGGAGGGCGGCACCATCGGCTTCGTCGGCCGGTTCACCGAGCCCCGCAAGGGAATGCCGGTGCTGCTGGATGCCTGCCGCCGGCTGTTGCCCCGGTTTCCCGGCCTGCGGCTGGTGGTGGTCGGTCGCGGGGATGCGGATGACCTGCACCGCATGGCCGGGTCCGCGCTCGCCCCGCACATCGAACTTCTCGGCCAGGTGGACGACGAAACGAAGGCTCGCGTGCTTCGCAGCGTCGACGTCTACTGCGCGCCGAACACCGGTGGCGAGAGCTTCGGCATGATCCTCACCGAGGCGATGGCGGCCGCCACGGCGGTGGTGGCCAGCGGGCTCGACTCCTTCCGGCGGGTGCTGGACGACGGCAAGGCCGGTCTGCTGGCCGCGCCGGGCGACGCGGCGGCGCTCGCCGGCGCGCTCGGCGAGGTGCTTTCAGACCCGGTGAAACGTGCGTCGCTGGCCGCCGCGGCCGCCGAGCGGGTGGCGATCTACGACTGGCAGGTCGTGGTGACCCAGGTGCTGCGGGTCTACGAAACGGCGGTCGCCGCCGACCCCCGGCGGGTCGGTGCCGCCGTCGAAGAACGGGCCGGGCGATGAACTGGTTCGTCTACCTCGCCGCCACGGTGGCGGCGGTGGTCGTGCTCGGCGGATTGTTCCTGCTCGCCACCGCGAACCGGCTGGACCGCCTCCACGTCCGCCTGGACGCGGGCTGGGCCGCGCTCGACGCGGCGCTGGCGCGACGGGCGGTGGTCGCCCGGGCGGTGGCCGCCGCGGCCCTCGACCACGACCAGGCGGCATGCCTGCACCAGGCGGCGGACGCGGCGGAAAAGGCGCCACGGCAGGAACGGGAAGCGGCCGAGAACGAACTGACCCGGGTGCTCACGGCGATCGATCGCCGAGCGCTCCCATCCCGGCTCGCCGACGAACTCGCCGATGCCGAGCAGCGCGTGGTGATCGCGCGCCGAGTCCACAACGATGCCGTGCGCGACACTCTTACCTTGCGGCAACGCCGGAAAGTCCGCTACTTCCGCCTTGCCGGGACCGCGCCCCGGCCGGAGTACTTCGAGATCGCCGAACCCGATCTGTAGGTCACGCGGGACGATCTGGACTGGACCATTGCCCACCCGAAAGAGAGGGAGGGTTCGTTTTCTTATAGGCTGCGGTCGATCGACGCGGTACCGGGAGGCGGGTGCCGCGTTTCCGACGCAACCCAGCAACCGAGGTCAATGTGCGCATCCTTTTCAGCGGAACCCCTACGCCCGGCCATGTTCTGCCGATGTTGCCGGTCGCGGACGCCGCCCGTGCCGCCGGGCACGAGACGGCCGTTCTGACGGCGGCGGAGATGGCTCCGTTGGTCGCTCCGCTACCGGTGTTCCCGGCCGGCCCCACCGTCGAGCACGTCATAGCGGAAACCATCCGGCTCACCGGGTCCGATCCCGCCCAGCCGGGTCCCGCGGCGGTCGAGATGTTCGCCGGGATCCGCGTGGAGCTCGCTCTCGACGAATCCCTCCGGCAGGCCCGCTCCTTCGATCCCGACCTGATGGTGTGCGAAGCGTTCGACTACGCCGGTCCGGTCGTGGCTTCGGCCTTGGGTGTGCCGTGGGCCGCGCACGGAATCTCCGGCCCGGTTCCCGATGAGCTGGTGCGGGCGATGGGGCAACGGGTGGCTTCGGAGTACGAAAAACGGTCGCTGGTTCCGGTGCCGCCGATCGGGTTCGTCGACCCCTACCCCGATCTTCTGAGGGACCCCGCGGAGCGCACCGCCGAGGACCGGATAACGCTGCGTCCCACGGCCAACGAACATGGCATGGGGCGGGAGGCCCCGTCACTGCCCCGTTCCGAACGCCCCAGCGCGCTCGTCACCGTGGGTACCACCGTGAGTGATGACGATGAACTGTCCAAAATGGTCTCTTCGGTGGCGGCGGCCGGGTTCACCGTGATCGTGACAGCGGAAGCCGAAGCTCTGGCCCTCTCCCCGGAAGTCGATCGCCGGCACGTGCACCCGGTCGGTTTCGTCCCGCTGGCAACGCTGTTGCCGTCGGTCGATGTCGTCGTCACCGCCGGGGGAACCGGGACCGTTCTCGCGGCGCTGTCCCGGAGTCTGCCGATGGTGATCCGTCCGTTCCACGCCGACCAACCGTGGAACGCCGCGAGAGCCGCCGGTGCCGGCGCGGCGATCGTCGTCGAGGACGCGACCGAGGCGGGCACGGCGGCCGGTGACCTGGTCAAGGACCCGAAATACCGGGAATCCGCGGCGGCGGTCGCGACCGAGCTGGCGTCGCTGAACTCGCCGGACGAGGTGCTGCGGCAACTGATCTCCCGAAGCGGCCGTACCGTACGGTAGTGCTCATCACGGAGCGCCGAAGCGAGGTGTGACGAGGAGAGCGGAGGGCGGTTGCCGAAGGTCAGCCCGGAGTACCGGGAGTCACGGCGGCAGGAAATCCTGCATGCCGCCCGTGCTCTCTTCGCCAAGCAGGGCTTCGCCGGCACGTCGATGTCCGATCTGGTCAGCGCCACCGGCCTGTCGATCGGGGCGCTGTACCGCTACTTTCCGAGCAAGACCGATCTCGTGATGGCAGTGGTCGAAGGCCGGGACGGCACTGTCGACGGCTCGTACGACGACAGCGAAAGTCCGGGCGAACTGTTGAGCCGCTTGCTCTGCTATGTCGCGCCCGGCACACCGGCAGGCACCTCCCAAGCCCGGCTGACCGCGCAGATCTGGGGCGACGCCGCGGTGAATCCGGGTTTCGCGGCCAAGGTCCGGGAGCGGCATGGCGCGCTGGTCGATCAACTCGCCGGTCGTTTGCGGGCGACCCGCCGCAAGCGCACCGCGGGGCACCGCGACGAATCCGCGTTGGCGGAGGTTCTGCTGGCGGCGCTCATCGGTTTCGCCGCACTCGTCGCCACCGAGTCGCCGGTCGACCCGCAAGCCTTCGAACGCACGTTGCTCCAGTTGCTCGCCGACGCCTAGCACTCGGTGGTCCGAGAGCAGTCGCGGACCGGGCCGGAATTGTCGTACGCCCGCGCTACGGTGCGTTCATGTCGGAATTCGTACTGGTCCCGGGCGCCTGGCTCGGCGCATGGGCCTGGGAGGACGTGGTGCCGGTACTGCGCGCCGCCGGCCACGGCGCGCATCCGGTGACGCTGTCCGGTCTCGCGGAGAAGAAAGGCATGCCCGCCGGGCAGCGGACTCACGTCCAGGACATCGTCGGCGAGGTCGAGCGCGGCGACCTGCGCGAGGTGGTTCTGGTCGGGCACAGTTACTCGGGCATCCCGGTCGGCCAGGCCGCCGGGCGGATCGGCGATCGGCTCGCCCACGTCGTGTTCGTCGATGCCAACGTCCCGGTCGACGGTGAGGCGTTCGCCGGGCCTGCCGAAGCCGCCGAGATCAGCGCACACGGTGGGTTCTGGCCGCCGTGGCCGCCGGGGGAGTTCGAAGGCCAGGGGCTCACGGACGAGCAGATCAAAAGGATCGTGCGCGACTCGACACCGCATCCCGGTGCGAGCCTGACCGAGCCCGCTGTGCTGACACGGCCGCTCGCCGAGCTCCCGGCGACCTACGTCAAGTGCCTCCTCGATGGCGACGATCCCGGCGCGACCGTGGCGGAGTTGCTGACCGGCGAGCGTTGGCGGCTGGTCACGATGAACACCGGTCACTGGCCGATGTTCTCGCGGCCTCATGAACTGGCGCGGATCCTGCTCGACGCCGCCGCACCTGGCGGCACGGACACGGTGGCGGGGTGAGGCGATGGCGTTCTGATCTTCGTGCCGCCGGGCCGATTCGGTAGCCGGCTCAGAACTCGAAGCCGCCTGGCCGGCCCGTGCGGTCGGCCAGGAGACCAGCGAGCGTCGCCAGCGCGATCTCCGGCGGGGTGCGGGATCCGATGTTCAGCCCGACGGGCCGGTGCACCCGGGCGATGTCGTCGGCGCTGACGTTCAGTTCCTTCAGCGCCTCGATGTGCGGTCCGGGCACGCGCGGGTTGCCCATCAGGCCGACCCACCGGACCGGGTAGGCCAGGACGTCCCGCAGTGCCGGGCCGAGCTCCGGCCGGTGGTGGTCGGTCACCACCACTTCGGTGGTTCCGTCGAGTTCCGGCAGCTCACTGGTCACTCCGAGATCGGCGTCGGCCACCGCGCCGGCGCGGGCCGTATCCGGCTCGTACAGCACGGTGCGGTAACCCAGGCCGCGCCCGAAACTGAGCAGGAAACCGGCCACCGGCGAGGCGAAGACCGCCACCAGCGTCAGTCCGGTGGCCTGGTGCCGGATCTCGCCTTCGCCGTGGGCGACCGCGCAGGTCGGGTCATGCTCGGTTGTCATAGGTCGAGTCTGCCACCGGGAGCACGATTCCCGTCACGACGGCGCGAGGGCCTGCGGGAGGGGGTCGAACCGGGCGTGGTGACGGGTGAAGGTCGCGGTGCCCGAGGTCAGTGAACGGAGGTCGGTCGCATAGCGCAGCAACTCGGTCGCGGGCACTTCGGCCCGGATCACCGTCCGGCCGCCACCCGACGATTCGGTGCCCAGCACCCGGCCCCGCCGGGACGACAGGTCGCCGAGGACGGTGCCCAGGTGGTCGTCGGGCAGGCTCACCTCGACTTCGTCCAGCGGTTCGAGCAGCGTCATCCGCCCGTTGGCGGCGGCGTCCTTCAGCGCGAGCGCGCCGGCGGTCTGGAACGCGGCGTCCGAGGAATCGACGCTGTGGGACTTGCCGTCCACCAGCGTGACGCGGATGTCGACCACCGGGTGGCCTGCCGCGAGTCCCCGTTGAAGCTGGGCCCGCACGCCCTTTTCCACGCTGGGGATGAACTGGTGCGGAACAGCCCCGCCGACGACCCGGTCCACGAACTCGAAACCGGCGCCGCGTTCCAGCGGCTCCACTTCGATGTCGCACACCGCGTACTGACCGTGCCCGCCGGACTGTTTGACGTGCCTTCCGTGTCCCTTCGCGGGGGCGGTGAAGGTCTCCCGCAGACTGATCTTGACCGGTTCGGTGTCCACTTCGGCGCCGCCCGCGCGCAACCGGGACAGCACCACGTCGGCGTGCGCCTCGCCCATGCACCACAACACGAGCTGCGCGGTCTCCGCGTTGCGTTCCAGCCGTAGGGTGGGGTCCCCGGCCACGAGCCGGGAAAGATTGCGCGCCAAGGCATCCTCGTCACTGCGGTTGTGCGCGACGATCGCGACCGGCAACAGGGGCTCGGGCATCGTCCACGGCCTCATCAGCAGCGGATGTTCGGGGGCGGACACGGTGTCGCCGGTTTCCGCCGAGCCGACCTTGGTCAGCGCGCAGAGGTCCCCGGCCACGCAGTAGGGCACTTCGCGCAGGGTGGCGCCGAGGGGCGAGTACAGGTGCGCGACGCGCTCGTCGGCGTCGTGATCTTCGTGGCCGCGCTCGGCGAGCCCGTGCCCGGACACGTGCACGGGGCGTTCCGGGCGCAGAGTCCCGGAGAACACCCGGACCAGCGAAACCCGCCCGACGTAGGAGTCCACCGCGGTGCGCACCACCTCGGCGGCGAGCGGGCCGCCGGGATCGGCCCGCAGTTCGATGCGCTGCGAACCGTCGATCGAGCTGACCGGCGGGACCGGATGTTCCAGCGGGGAAGGGAAGGCGCGCACCATTCCGTCCAGCAGTTCGGCGAGGCCGACGCCGGTGGTGGCGCACACCGGGACGACCGGATGGAACGCGCCGCGCGCCACGGCGGTTTCCAGGTCCGAAATCAGCGTCGACTCGGCGATCTCCTCTCCGGCGAGGTACCGGTCCATCAGGGTCTCGTCCTCGCTTTCGGCGATGATCCCCTCGATCAGTTCGTTGCGCGCCTCGGTCATCCGTTCGAGATCGCCTGCCCCGGGTTCGCCGATGACCGGCGGGTATCCGCCCGAATAGTCGAAAAGCCGTTGCGTGATCAGGCCGATCAGACCAGGCCCGTCCCCGCTCGCCGGCAGGTACAGCGGCAGCACGCCGGCGCCGAAAGCCTCCTGGCACGCCGCGATCTCGGCCGTCGCGTCGGCGCGGTGATGGTCGAGCCGGGAGATCACCACCGCCCTCGGCATGCCGACCGCGTCGCACTCTTCCCACAGCGCGACGGTGGCGGCGTCCACGCCTTCGGCCGCGGACACCACGAACAAGGCCGCGTCGGCGGCGCGCAGCCCCGCGCGCAACTCGCCGACGAAATCCGCGTAACCGGGGGTGTCGATGAGGTTGATCTTGGTGCCGTCGTGCACCACGGGCGCGACGGCCAGGCCGACCGACCGCTGCTGGCGGACCGCCGCCGGATCGTGGTCACAGACCGTGGTGCCCTCCACCACGGAACCGGCCCGCGACACGGTGCCGGACACCGCGAGCAGGGCCTCGGTCAGAGTGGTCTTGCCGGAACCGGACGGCCCCACGAGGACGACGTTGCGCACGTTGCGCGGGTCGTCCACAGCGACCGCGGCCCCGGAATCACCGTTTCTGGATTGCTTGTCGGCCATGGTGAGGCCTCCCGGGACGTCGGTGTCTGCGTTTGCTTTGGGTGTGCCTTCGATCACACACCCGTTGGACCCGGCCCGGCAACCCCGCGTTCACCTCCGGAAGGTCCAGGCGGGAAAGTGGCCTGCTGAGATAGCGCCATACTGGACTGGGGAAGCGGTCCACCCGAGCCTAGAATCGTGGTATGCCCGAAGTCGAGACTCCTGCTTCCGCCCAGCCCGAACGGGGTACCGCGCGTGTCAAGCGAGGCATGGCGGAGATGCTCAAAGGCGGCGTCATCATGGACGTCGTCACCCCCGATCAGGCGAAGATCGCCGAAGACGCCGGGGCCGTCGCGGTGATGGCGCTGGAGCGCGTGCCCGCCGACATCCGGGCGCAGGGCGGGGTGGCCAGGATGAGTGATCCCGACCTGGTCGAGGGCATCATCGAGGCGGTGTCCATCCCGGTGATGGCCAAGGCCCGGATCGGCCACTTCGTCGAGGCGCGGATCCTCCAGGCGCTCGGCGTCGACTACGTCGACGAGTCCGAGGTGCTCACCCCGGCGGACTACGCCCACCACATCGACAAGTGGGCGTTCACCGTGCCGTTCGTGTGCGGGGCGACGAACCTCGGGGAGGCGCTGCGCCGGATCGCCGAGGGCGCGGCGATGATCCGCTCCAAGGGCGAGGCCGGTACCGGTGACGTCTCCAACGCGACCACCCACATGCGGAAGATCCGCGCCGAGATCAAGCGGCTCTCGTCGCTGCCCGAGGACGAACTCTACGTCGCGGCGAAGGAGCTGCAGGCTCCGTACGAGCTGGTCAAGGAGGTGGCCGAGCGCGGCAGGCTGCCGGTGGTGCTGTTCACCGCGGGCGGGATCGCGACGCCGGCCGACGCCGCGATGATGATGCAGCTCGGTGCCGAGGGCGTGTTCGTCGGGTCGGGGATCTTCAAGTCCGGCGACCCGGCCAAGCGGGCCGAGGCGATCGTCAAGGCCACCACCTTCCACGACGACCCGGACGTGCTCGCGAAGGTCTCCCGTGGACTGGGACAGGCGATGGTCGGCATAAACGTCGACGACGTGCCCGAGCCGCACCGTCTGGCCGAACGCGGCTGGTGACCCGGGCGCGTCCCCGCGCTCATGGCTTCTCGGAGGAAGGCGGCTTACCCGGTAAGCCGCCTTCCTCTCTTTCGTGGTGCCCCGGGAGCCCGTGCGGCGCTCGCGCGGTGTGAGTCCTTAGAGTGGTCGATGAGGAGGTCAGGTGGTAGGGACGCCGGTCATCGGAGTGCTCGCCCTGCAGGGTGACGTGGCTCAGCACGTCGCGATGCTGGAACGCGCGGGCGCGAAGGCCGTCCCCGTGCGGCGGCAGGCGGAGCTGGCCCGTGTCGACGGCCTGGTGCTGCCGGGCGGCGAGTCGACCACCATGTCGCACCTGCTCGGCACCTTCGAGCTGCTGGAACCGCTGCGTGAGCGCATCGCCGAGGGCATGCCCGCCTACGGTTCCTGTGCCGGGATGATCCTGCTGGCCCGGCAGGTGCTGGACGGCAGGGCCGATCAGCGCCAGCTCGACGGGCTCGACGTCGTGGTGCGGCGCAACGCCTTCGGCAGGCAGGTCGACTCGTTCGAGGGCGTTCTCGACTTCACCGGTGCCGGCCGGCTCCACGCGGTGTTCATCCGCGCCCCCTGGGTGGAGAAGGCCGGTGACGGGGTCGAGATACTGGCTCGGATCCCGGACATCCCGGAGGCGGGTGAGGCAGCCGATAGGATCGTCGCGGTCCGGCAGGGCGCGGTGCTGGCCACCGCGTTCCATCCGGAGCTCACCGGGGACGAGCGCGTGCACCGGCTGTTCGTCGGCATGGTGCGGGGGACGTAGAAGAGACGAAGACGGACAAGGAGAGCCGTGCGGCCACCACACAGTGGTCACCACGAAGCCTCCCGTTAGAGACGAAGGGTCGGAAGAGAGATGAGCGGCCACTCCAAGTGGGCAACTACGAAGCACAAGAAGGCCGCCCTCGACGCCAAGCGTGGCAAGCTGTTCGCGAGACTGATCAAGAACATCGAGGTCGCCGCGCGGACCGGCGGGGGCGACCCGGATGGCAATCCGACGCTGTACGACGCGATCCAGAAGGCCAAGAAGAACTCGGTACCGCAGGACAACATCGAGCGCGCGCGCAAACGCGGTGGCGGTGAAGAGGCGGGCGGCGCGGACTGGCAGACGATCAACTACGAGGGTTACGGCCCCAACGGGGTCGCCGTGCTGATCGAGTGCCTGACCGACAACCGCAACCGCGCCGCTTCGGAGGTGCGCACCGCGCTGACCCGCAACGGCGGCTCGCTCGCGGACCCGGGTTCGGTGTCCTACCTGTTCAACCGCAAGGGCGTGGTGATCATGCCCAAGAACGGGCTGGCCGAGGACGACGTCCTGATGGCCGTGCTCGACGCCGGCGCCGAGGAGGTCAACGATCTCGGGGAGAACTTCGAGATCGTGTCCGAGGCCGGTGATCTGGTCGAGGTGCGGAAGGCGCTGCAGGAGGCCGGGTACGACTACGAGTCGGCTGAGGCGAGCTTCCTGCCCTCGGTCAACGTCCCGCTGGACGCCGACGGGGCGAAGAAGGTCTTCAAGCTGATCGACGCGCTCGAAGACTGCGACGATGTCCAGAATGTCTACGCCAACTTCGATGTTCCCGATGAGGTTCTGGCGGAAGTCGGCTGAGCCGTTCCTTTCAGCGTGGCGGGACATCCTCCCACCACGAAAGTCCCGGCGTGCGTCCACGCCGGGACTTTTTCGCCGACCGGTCTGGGCCAGACGGGGCCGATCCGGCAGAATGCCCGCCATGAAGACCGAGACCCTGGCACCCGAAGATCAGGAGTTGCTCGAGTGGATCGTCGCCGAGGCGGAGCGGCGAGGCAACGCGGTCATTCAGGTTCCCCGTGACGACAAGGGATCCGGCTACTGCTTCACCGCGTGCGGGTGGGCACTGCACCAGATCCCGGAAGCGGTCGTGATCGGTCTTCCCGAGCACATGGCGCCGGTTCTGCTCGACGCCTATGTCGATCGTGCGGCCACCGGCGAGGCGTTCGTCCCCGGCCGGATCTACGACGATTTCTTCGAAGGCGTGCCGGTGACCTTCGAACGGGTCGCCCGCGGCTACTACACCGAGTTCCTCGGCAGCGCGTTTCTGGTCTATCCCGAAGGGGATTTTCCCGCGCTGCAGATCATCGTGGCGACCCCGGAGGGGAAATGGCCGTGGGACCACGACGCTCCCGAGGGTTTCGCCGAATGGCAGCCGGTGCTCACCGAAAGCGGGCGGCCGGAGAGCTGGACCCCCGGCGTCGACGGTCCATAGTGGACACTCGTCCCGTTCGGCGCGTCCTCCCGGCGAGCGCGCGGTACACCCGGTAATCTCCCGAACTGGTGTTCGGTGTGGTTCGGGAGAGGTGGGCCGGTGCGAGTCCTCGGTGTCGACCCGGGATTGACGCGGTGCGGGCTGGGCGTCGTGGACGGGGGCACGGGCCGCGCGGTCCGTTGCGTCGCCGTGGACGTGGTGCGTACCCCTGTCGACGCTTCGCTGGCCGACCGGCTGTTGCGGGTGTCGGACGCGGTGGAGGAATGGCTCGACCGTTATCGTCCCGAAGCGGTGGCCGTGGAGCGCGTGTTCAGCCAGCACAATGTCCGCACCGCGATGGGCACCGCGCAGGCCGGGGGAGTGGTCGCCCTCGGCGCGGCGAGACGAGGGCTGCCGGTGGTGTTCCACACGCCGAGTGAGGTGAAGGCGGCCGTCACCGGGTCGGGCCGGGCGGACAAGGCCCAGGTCACCGGTATGGTGACCCGGTTGCTGGGGCTGGCGGAGCGGCCGAGTCCCGCCGACGCGGCGGACGCGCTCGCGCTGGCGATCTGCCACCTGTGGCGGGAGCCGATGCGGGCCCGGCTCGCCGAGGCGGAGGAGCGGGCGGCCCAGCTGGCGAAGACGCATCGGGCGCGGCTGGCGGCGGCCGCCAAAAGCGCGCAAGGGAAGCGCCGGGGGAGCGCGGAAGGAGGAGCGGCACGGTGATCGCGTCGGTGCGGGGAGAAGTGCTGTCGGTCGGGCTCGACCACGTGGTGGTGGAGGTCGGAGGCGTGGGCCTGGCGGTGCAGGCGACCCCGTCCACGCTGGCCACGCTGCGCCGAGGCGAGCAGACGCGGCTGCACACGGCGCTGGTCGTCCGCGAGGATTCGCTGACCCTCTTCGGCTTCGCCGACGCGGACGCGCGCGAGTTGTTCGGGCTGCTGCAGACCGTCTCCGGGATCGGGCCGCGGCTCGCGCTCGCCGCGCTGGCCGTGCTGGATCCGGACAAGCTGCGCACCGCGCTCGCGGAAGGCAACATCACGGTGCTCACCCAGGTTCCCGGTATCGGGCGGAAGGGCGCCGAGCGGCTCAGCCTCGAACTGCGCGACAAGGTGATCGCCGCCGCGCCCGACGGCCGGCAGGCGGCGCCCGTGGCGGCGGGCGCGGTTCGCGCCGAGGTCGTCGAGGCGCTCACCGGCCTCGGTTTTCCCGCCCGCCAGGCGGAACCGGCGGTCGACAAGGTACTGGCCGCGGGCGAGGCGGCCGACACTTCCGCGGTGCTTCGCGCGGCGCTGTCCGCACTGGGGCGTAAGTGAGCGGGGCGGCCGACTCGGAGGCCGACGAGACCTTGTCCGCGCTGCCGCAGCAGGGTGAGCGCGAGGTCGAGACGACGCTGCGGCCGCGCAAGCTCGCGGAGTTCGTGGGCCAGCCCCGCGTGCGTGAGCAGCTCGAACTGGTGCTGGAGAGCGCCCGGCGCCGCGGGGTTCCCCCCGATCACGTGCTCCTGTCCGGCCCGCCGGGGCTGGGCAAGACCAGCCTGGCGATGATCATCGCGGCCGAGCTGGACGCGGCCATCCGGATCACCTCCGGGCCCGCGCTGGAGCGCGCCGGGGATCTCGCCGCGATGCTGTCGAACCTGGCCGAGGGCGACGTGCTGTTCATCGACGAGATCCACCGCATCGCGCGCCCCGCCGAGGAGATGCTCTATCTGGCGATGGAGGACTTCCGGGTCGACGTGGTGGTCGGCAAGGGCCCCGGCGCCACCAGCATCCCGCTGGAGATCGCGCCGTTCACGCTGGTCGGCGCCACCACCCGGTCGGGCGCGCTGACCGGGCCGCTGCGGGACCGGTTCGGCTTCACCGGGCAGATGGAGTTCTACGCCGACGACGAACTGGACCGGGTGGTCCGGCGCGCGGCCATGATCCTCGGCATCGAGATCGACGCCGAGGGCAGCGCGGAGATCGCCGGCCGGTCCCGGGGCACACCGCGGATCGCCAACCGGCTCCTCCGCCGGGTACGGGACTACGCCGAGGTCCGCGCCGACGGCCGGATCACCCGGGAGGTGACGCGCGCGGCCCTCGAGGTCTACGACGTGGACGAACTGGGCCTCGACCGCCTCGACCGGGCGGTGCTGGGCGCGCTGGTGCGGTCCTTCGGCGGCGGACCGGTGGGTGTGTCCACCCTCGCCGTCGCCGTCGGTGAAGAGCCGGCCACCGTCGAGGAGGTTTGTGAGCCCTACCTGGTCCGCGCCGGTATGCTGGCGCGCACGCCCCGGGGCCGGGTGGCTACCGCCGGTGCCTGGGAACACCTGGGCCTCCGGCCGCCGCCGGACTACGGCCGCACCGAGCAGTCGAGCCTGTTCGACTGAGCCTTTCGGCGTAGGGTGCCTGCCCCACCGAGTACCGGGTGCTGAGGTTTCCGGCCGGGCCTGGCACACTCGAAAGAGCACAATCTTCGACGGCGGTGACCGATGAAGCTGTGCGGCCGGGCGCGGTGACGGTGGAGCAGAAGCCGGAGGCGGGACCCGGTGGCCGACCGGTGACACCTACAGTAGGGCCGGAAAACGCCCTTGGTGTCGGCTTCGCGGCCCCGCGTCGCGAAGGAAAAGACGAGGAGGCGGGCACGGCGCCCGCCGAATGGAGAATCATGAACCAGCTTTTCCTGCCGTTGCTCCTCATGCTCGTCGTGGCGATCCCGCTGGTGATGGGTACCCGCAAGCAGAAGCGGGCCGCGCAGGAGCAGCAGCAGCTGCAGAAGACCCTGACCGAGGGCGACCGCGTGATGACGACCTCCGGCCTCTACGGCACGGTGGCCGACACCAGCAGCGAGACGACCATCGACATCGAGATCGCGCCCGGTGTGGTGACCACGTGGCTGCGTGCGGCGGTGCGGGAGAAGGTCGCCCCCGAGATCGAGGCCGACGAGCCCGTCGAGGACGAGGAGACTTCGGAGCCCACGGCGACGGCCTCTTCGGAGCCGGAGCCGGTCGAGGAGAAGGCCGGGCCGCAGATCGCGCCGCCCCTGGAGCACGGCAAGAAGTAAGCGGGTAAGTGGCGGGCGCTTCACCGGCGCCCGCGTTCACCCCGGGACGGCGGCGGCCGCGGACGGTCGTGAAAAGGACTAGCGTCGCGCAGTGATGCCGGGGCTGAACGCTGTGCTGTCAACACGTCGAGTAGTGTCTCGGGTGTTCTGGGGGGACCTGTCGTAGCGCAAGATCACTTCGAGGAGAAAGACGACCGTGGCACCATCCGCCGGGCGCTTCCGCCCGGGACGCTATCTCGGCCTTTTCGCCTTCATCGTGGTCCTGCTCTACGTGCTGGTCTTCTTCACCGGCGGCGGCAAGCCCACCCCGAAGCTGGGCATCGACCTGCAGGGCGGCACGCGCGTGACGCTGACCGCGCGCACCCCGGACGGGTCCGCGCCGTCGAAGGAGTCGCTCAACCAGGCCCGCCAGATCATCGAGACCCGGGCCAACGGCTTCGGGGTCGCAGGCACCGAGGTCCTGCTGGACGGCAACAACATCGTCACCACGGTGCCGGGCGCGGACGGCGACCAGGCCAAGAAGATCGGCCAGACGGCCAAGCTGGGCTTCCGCAAGGTGCTCGACGCGCAGCAGGTGACCACCCCGCCCGCGCCGGCCCCGCCCGCGACCACCGACGAGCAGTCCACCGCCGCGATCCAGCAGGCCAAGAAGACCCGGCAGGACCCGGGACTGGTCACCGGCACCGGGGACAGCCTCGCCGCCTCGCCCGCCGAGCAGCAGGCGCTGGCCGCCTTCACCTGTTCCGCCCAGGATCCCCTGCGCGGCAACGACGACCCGAACGCCCCGCTGCTGGCCTGTAATCAGCAGGGCACCGAGAAGTACCTGCTGGGCCCGGTCTTCCTGCAGGGCACGGAGATCGACAGCGCCGCCGCGTCGCCCCCGGCGCAGAGCAAGCCGGGCTGGACGGTCGACCTGACGTTCAAGTCGGCCGGGCGGCAGATCTGGGCCGACTTCACCTCCAAGAACGTCCAGCAGCGCGCCGCGTTCGTGCTCGACACGCAGGTCGTGTCGGCGCCCACCATCCAGAACGCGATCGTGGACGGCAACACACAGATCAGCGGCTCGTTCACCCAGCAGCAGACCAAGGATCTCGCCGACATCCTCAAGTACGGCTCGCTGCCGCTGTCGTTCACCCCGTCCGACGCGCTCACCGTGTCCGCCACCCTCGGCCTGGCTTCGCTGGAGGCCGGGCTGATCGCGGGTGGTGTCGGGCTGGCGCTGGTCTTCGTCTACTGCCTGTTCTACTACCGCCTGCTGGGCGCGCTGACGGTGGTGTCGCTGGCGCTGTCCGGCCTCCTCGTGTACGCGATGCTGGTGCTGCTCGGCCGGTGGATCGGGTTCACCCTGGACCTGGCCGGGGTCGCCGGGTTCATCATCGCCATCGGTGTCACCGCGGACTCCTTCGTGGTGTTCTTCGAACGGCTCAAGGACGAGATCCGCGAAGGCGGGCGGACGTTCCGCTCCGCGGTGCCCCGGGGCTGGGCGCGGGCTCGCCGCACGATCCTGGCCTCCGACGCGGTCATGTTCCTCGCGTCGGCGGTGCTGTACGCGATCGCGGTCGGCGATGTGCGGGGCTTCGCCTTCACCCTCGGTCTGTCCACCGTGCTCGACCTGGTCGTGGTGTTCCTGGTGACGCATCCGCTGGTGGCGATGGCCTCGACGTCCAAGGCGCTGTCCAACCCCAGGCTCACCGGTCTCGGTGGCGTCCAGAGCGTCGCGGCCGAGCGCCGTGCCGCCCGGAAAGCCGCGGGCGCGGCCGTGAAGGAGGCGTGACATGACCGAGGATGCAAAGAAGGCCAGCGTTTTCCACCGGCTCTACGTCGGCACGGGCGCGTTCGACATCGTCGGCAAACGCAAGCGCTGGTACATCTTCTTCGGCGTGCTGGTGCTGGTGTCTCTCGCCTCGATCGGCATCCGGGGCTTCAACCTCGGCATCGAGTTCGAGGGCGGGACGCAGATCCAGTTGCCGAGCCACGGCGTCCACGGCGTGATCACCCCGGGTGACGCCGGCCAGGTGTTCACCGACGCGGCCGGGAGGCAGCCCTCGTCGACCCAGACGGTCGGTGTCGGCAACGCCGCCACCGTGCAGATCCGGTCCGAGGCGCTGGACCCGCCCACGGTCGCCAAGGTCAAGGACGCGCTCTTCCAGCAGCTGCAGCCGATCGGGTCCACCGGCCAGCCCAGCGTGCAGTCGATCAGCGACAGCGCGGTGAGCGCGTCGTGGGGGCAGGAGATCTCCCAGAAGGCGCTGATCGCGCTCGCCGTGTTCATCGTGCTGGTGACCATCTTCCTGGCGATCTACTTCGAACGATGGATGGCCGTCGCGGCGCTGATCTCACTGGTGCACGACATCCTCGTCACCGCGGGCATCTACTCGCTGGTGGGCTTCGAAGTCACGCCGGCGACGGTGATCGGTCTGCTCACCATCCTGGGCTTCTCGCTCTATGACACGGTGGTGGTGTTCGACAAGGTCAAGGAGAACACCCGCGGCCTGCTCGGGCTGACGCGGCGGACCTACGCCGAGACCGCGAACCTGGCGCTCAACCAGACCCTGATGCGCTCGATCAACACGTCGGTCATCGCGCTGCTGCCGGTGCTCGGGCTGCTCGTGGTCGGGTACTTCCTGCTCGGCTCGGGCACGTTGCAGGACCTCGCGCTCGTGCAGCTCACCGGCATGCTGGCCGGTGTGCTGTCCTCGCTGTTCCTGGCCACGCCGCTGCTGGTGGACCTCAAGATGCGGGATCCGAAGTTCCGCCAGCAGGCGGAGCGCGTCCGCGCGCGACGGGCGAACCTGGCCCGCAAGGCGGCCGAGCGCGACGCGCTGGAGGACTTCGACGACACCGACGACGAGACAGTTTCCTCTCGGGAATCGGCTTCCCGCAGGGAAAGGGCGTACGCGGCGGCGGCGAGCGTGCCGTCCAGGACCCAGAAAGCGGCCCCGCGTCGTGGGCGGCCCTCGGGCAAACGCAAGCGCTGACACGCCAGGCACACATCCCGGGCAGGGGAGCGGGGAAACCATGGATCTCGAAGGCGCGCTCGACCTGATCGTGGAGGTTCCGGACTTCCCCGAGCCCGGCGTGCTCTTCCGCGATCTCGCGCCGCTGTTCGCGCACGCCGAAGGGTTCGCCACGGTGGTGAACGCCCTCGCGGAGACCATCGAGCCCGATACCGAGCTGCTGGCGGCCGTCGAGGCCCGGGGGTTCATGCTCGCCTCGGCGGTCGGCTACGCGCGGGGGCTGGGCGTCGTACTGGTGCGCAAACCCGGCAAGCTGCCGCTGGTCGCGCAGCGGATCGACTACGCGCTCGAATACGGCACGGCCTCGCTGGAGCTGCCTGCCGGGGTGGCGGGCCCCGGCGCGCGGGTCGGTGTGGTCGACGATGTCCTGGCCACCGGTGGCACGGTGGACGCCACCTGTCAGCTGCTGGAGCGAGCGGGGGCGGAGGTCGCCGGGATCTCGGTCGTGATGGAGCTGGCCGCGCTCGATGGCCGGGCGGCGCTCTCGGGGCGAAAGATACGCTCGCTGCTGGTCGCCTGAAGCACGCAATTCCTGCTCAGGGCGGTCGAGAACGGGCGCTGAACCCGATGTGGCGAGCCGACGACGGGCGGGTGGACGTAGGCGCGTTACGCTTGTTGCCGTAGGGGTCATGCTGAACGGCAGGAGGTGGGGGTGAGTCAGGAACTCGATTCCGCGGCGCCCACCCCGGACGGCACGGTGACGCACCACGGGGTGACCAGGGCACCCTCGGCGACCCGCCGGGTCCGTGCCCGGCTGGCACGGCGGATCACCGCGCAGCGAGCCGCGTCGGTCAAGCAGGTGCTCGAACCGCTCGCGGCGATCCACCGCGAACTGCACCCCGGCGCCGATCTCAGTCTGCTCCAGCGGGCCTACGACGTGGCCGAGGAACTGCACCGGGAGCAGCGGCGCAAGTCCGGCGATCCCTACATCACCCACCCGCTGGCCGTGGCGACCATCCTCGCCGAACTCGGCATGGACACCATCACGCTGGTCGCCGCGCTGCTGCACGACACGGTCGAGGACACCGGCTACTCGGTGGAAAAGCTGTCCGCCGACTTCGGCGACAAGGTCGCGCAGCTGGTCGACGGCGTCACCAAGCTGGACAAGGTCAAGCTGGGCACCGCGGCCGAGGCCGAGACGATCCGCAAGATGGTCATCGCGATGGCGCGGGACCCGCGGGTCCTGGTGATCAAGCTGGCCGACCGGCTGCACAACATGCGGACGATGCGGTTCCTGCCGCCGGAAAAGCAGGCGCGCAAGGCGAAGGAGACCCTGGAGGTCCTCGCCCCGCTGGCGCATCGCCTGGGCATGGCCACGGTCAAATGGGAGCTGGAAGACCTCGCCTTCGCGATCCTGCAGCCGAAGAAGTACGACGAGATCGTGCGCCTGGTGGCCGATCGCGCGCCGTCGCGGGACATCTACCTGCGCAAGGTGATCGACGAGCTGACCACCACGCTGGCCGGTTCCCGGATCACCGCCAAGGTCGAGGGCAGGCCGAAGCACTACTACTCGATCCACCAGAAGATGATCGTCCGGGGCCGGGACCTCGACGACATCCACGACCTCGTCGGCGTCCGGATCCTGGTGGAGGACGTGCGGGACTGCTACGCCGCGATGGGTGTGGTGCACGCGCTGTGGCAGCCGATGCCCGGCCGGTTCAAGGACTACATCGCGCAGCCGCGCTTCGGGGTTTACCAGTCGTTGCACACCACGGTGATCGGCCCGGACGGCAAGCCGCTGGAAGTGCAGATCCGCACCTACGAGATGCACCACACCGCCGAGTACGGGATCGCCGCGCACTGGCGCTACAAGGAGACCCGGGGCACGCACGGCGGCAACGGCGCGAACGCCGTCGAGATCGACGAGATGGCGTGGATGCGGCAGCTTCTCGACTGGCAGCGGGAAGCGGCGGACCCGGGTGAGTTCCTGGATTCGCTGCGCTACGAGCTCGCGGCCCGTGAGATCTTCGTGTTCACCCCCAAGGGCGACGTGGTGACCCTGCCGGTCGGGGGCACGCCGGTGGACTTCGCCTACGCGGTGCATACCGAGGTCGGGCACCGGTGTATCGGCGCGCGGATCAACGGACGCCTGGTGGCGCTGGAACGCAAGCTCGAAAACGGCGACGTCGTGGAGATCTTCACGTCGAAGGCCGAGAGCGCGGGGCCGAGCCGGGACTGGCTGACCTTCGCCAAGTCGCCCAAGGCACGCGCCAAGATCCGCCAGTGGTTCGCCAAGGAGCGCCGCGACGAGGCGATCGAGGCCGGCAAGGAGGCCATCACCAAGGAGGTCCGCAAGGTCGGCCTGCCCATGCAGCGGCTGGTGTCCGCGGAGAACATGGGGGCGCTCGCGGCCGAGTTGCGGCATCCCGACATCAGTTCGCTCTACGCCGCGGTCGGCGAAGGGCACACCAGCGCCAAGCACGTGGTGCAGCGGCTGGTCACGCTCATCGGCGGGGTCGAGGAGGCCGAGGAGGAACTGGCCGCGCGGTCGACGCCGTCGACGGTCACGCGGCGCCGGGGCTCCAACGACGTCGGCGTGGTGGTCAAGGGGGCCACCGACGTGTGGTCGAAACTGGCCCGGTGCTGCACGCCGGTTCCCGGCGACGAGATCCTCGGCTTCGTGACCCGCGGTGGCGGGGTCAGCGTGCACCGCACCGACTGCACCAACGCGGACGACCTGCGCACCCAGCTGGAGCGCCTGGTCGAAGTGGAGTGGGCGCCGTCGGAGAATTCGGTGTTCCTGGTCTCCATCCAGGTCGAGGCCCTGGACCGGCACCGCTTGCTGTCCGACATCACGAAGGTGCTGGCCGACGAGAAGGTCAACATCCTGTCCGCGTCGGTGCAGACCTCGCGCGACCGGGTGGCGGTGAGCCGGTTCGCCTTCGAGATGGGCGATCCCAAGCATCTGGGGCACGTGCTCAAGGTGGTGCGGGGCGTCGAGGGCGTTTACGACGTGTACCGGGTCACGTCCGCTTCTTGAGCCACTCGGGGCCGTTAGGGTTCCCGGCATGGCGATCATAATGGCGACTCGCGACTGTCAAGCCGACCACAGAGCGCGCTCTTTTTGTCCGGTGCTTTGTGGGGGCACGGCCCCCACACCCCTGCTGGGGGCAAGCCCCCAGACCCCCTCATCGGGGTGACAGGGCGCCGATCGGCCCGACGTGACCTGCGTTGGCAAAGAGCGCCCTGTCGACACGATCGCGGGGGCGCGCAAACTCGCGGAGGATACTGTGCTGGAGTTCGCGGCGGAGGGGGCGGTCGGCACGCTGACCTTCACCAGGCCGGAGAAGAAGAACGCGATCACCTACGAAATGTGGTCGGCCCTGCCGGAGATCGTGGCCGGTGTCGAGGCGGATCCCGCGCTGAAGGCTCTGGTGATCACCGGCGCCGGGCCGGACTTCTCGGCGGGCGCGGACATCAGCGAGTTCGGGCGGCTGCGGTCGACCGCCGACGGCGCGGCGAGCTACGACAGGGCGGTCGAAGCCGCGGTCGGTGCGCTGACCGGGATGCGCAAGCCCAGCATCGCGATGATCCGGGGCAACTGCATCGGCGGTGGCTGCAGATCTCGGTCGCCTGCGACTTCCGGTTCGCCTCCGCCGGGGCGCGGCTGGGCATCACGCCCGCCAAACTCGGGATCGTCTACGACTTTCCCTCGACGCGGCAGCTCGTCTCGTTGATCGGCCCGGCGCACACGCGCTACCTCCTGCTCTCCGCCGAACTCGTGGACGCCGCGAGGGCCCGGGAAATCGGCCTGGTCAACGACGTTTTCCCGGACGGCGAGCTGGAGGCACGGGTGAAGTCCTTTGTGGACACCCTGACCCGGCGCTCCCAGGCCTCGGTCCGCGGCATCAACGCGATCATCGGCAAGATCCTGGCCGGGCACACCGAAGCCGACTCCGAAGTGGACTCGATCCGTTCCGCGGCGATCCACGGGCCGGACTACGCCGAAGGGGTCGCCGCCTTCCTCGAACGCCGACCCCCTGGCTTTATCGCCTGACAGGCTGTCTTCAAACCGCGGAGTGCCTGGCCGGGTGGGCGCGTTTGAAGAGCACCGAGTCAGCCGTCGACGGTGACGGCGGTGAACTTGACCGGCATGTTCGGCTTGCCGCCGCCGGGGGAGGGGTCGAAGCTGCCGTCGTCGCCGGCCCGCGCGACCTTGTCCAGGACCTGCAGGCCGGCGTCGCTGATGGAGCCGAACACCGTGTAGTTCGGGTCCAGCTGGGCGTCCCCGTAGACCATGAAGAACTGGCTGCCGTTGGTGTCGGGGCCCGCGTTGGCCATCGCCAGGATCCCCCGGCCGTACTTGAGCTCGGGGAAGGTCTCGTCCTTGAAGGAGTAACCGGGGCCGCCGCTGCCCGAACCGCTCGGGTCGCCGCACTGGAGCATCTGCAGGCCCGTGGTACCGAGGCGGTGGCAGGAGGTGTCGGTGAAGTAGCCCTGCTGGATGAGGCTGACGAAGCTGTTGACCGTGCAGGGCGCGAGGGCCCGGTCCAGCGTCAGCGGGATATCACCCGCGGTCGACTTGAAGGTCACGTTCACCGTGCCGGTGGCGGGGGTGTTCGCCCCGGCCGGCGCCTTGGCCGGTTTCGCGGTCGGCTCTTTCGGCGTCGCCGGATAGTCGCAGTTGACCTGGGCGGGCAGCGGTGTGGTCCGCTTGGGCATGGGCACGCGCTGGGTGGGGATGTTGATCGGCGCCGCGGAGGGTGAACTGGATGCCGAAGCCGCCGGAGATGTGGTACCGCTGTCCTTCGTGGTCACGAAGTACACCACCAGCCCGGCGATCACGACGACGGCGCCGACGGTCACCCCGACACCGACGATCTTCCGCCGGCGCGCGCGTTCCGCCCGGCGGACGAGCTGCCGTTCGAGCTTGCGCTTGGCGGCCTCGCGGCGTTGCTGGTTTGTCGGCACCGGCCCCTCCCGAATCCTCTCGACGTCACCGATCGGCTGGCGGCAGTCTATGGCCACAGCCTGTGAGAACGTCGTAGAGGGCCGGTTAGGGTGTGAGCGGTGGTGACCGAACCGAGCAACGAGTCGAAAAAACCCGCCCGGAAAGATCAGCCCGATCGCCTGCCGCTGCACCAGGAAGACGCGGCGGCACGGCGCCGCAGGCTGGTCTCGGGCCTGGTCACCGCGGTCGTCATCGCCGCCGCGTTCGGTTTCTTCGCCGCGCTGGCCGGCGGCGAGATCGTGGGACTCGCGGTCGCGCTCGTGGTGTCGTTGCTGCTGGCCTATCTCGTGCTCTTCACCGTGCGCCGCCGCGTCTGGCTGGAGGACGGGGTGGTCCTCGTGCGGGTCTGGCGGACCCGCCGGGTGGACATCGCCCAGGCCGAGCGGATCGATCTCCTGGTCACCGACGTGCGGGGGATGCGGACGATCAGCCTGCTGTTCAACGCGCGGCGGCGCGGCCGGAGCGCGAAGGTCGATCTCGCGGTCTACGCCGGCACCGGTGGCCGGGAACTGGGGGTGCTCGCGTTGCGACGGCTGGCGAACGCGCTGATGAACAACATCGAGGCCAACGGGATGATCTTTTCCGAACTGCTGGTCGCGCAGTTGCGTGCGGAGGCGAAGGGCGAGGCGGCGCCGGACCGGCCGTTGTACCGGCTGGCTTCCTCGGCGCCGCAGGGAAAGTTCACCCAGCGGTTCACCATGGACGCGGTCAGCCGGTTCGTCGCCCGTCTGGACTGACGGCGGTGTTTTCGGCGCCGTTCTCCGCGCCCGCGTCGGTCTTCCGCTCGATCGCGGCGAGGTGTTCGCGGATCTTTTCGAGCTGGTAGACGATTTCCGGAAGCTCCGTGGCGGCGAACGCGGCCAGCCGCTCGATGTGCCGGACGGCGTCTCGGAGTTCCCCCAGCACGGTGCCCAGCAGCGGCACCGCCTTCAGCGTGCCGAGTGTGCCCTCGACGACGCGGCTCAGGCAGCGCGGGGCGGCGAAGGGGGGCACCGGCAATTGGTACCCCACCGAAAAGGCGATCTTCACACCGGGGCTCGGCGCCGTGACGCCTGTTCACTGCTGTGACGGTTGGTGCCGGTGGTAATGCTTTCCTGCCCCGCGATGAGCGCCGCGAGGGCGGTGGTGACCGGCACGGCGGCCACGATGCCGATGCTGCCGGCGAGCGTGCGCACGATCTCCTCGGCGACGTCCTGGGAACCGAGCACCGCGCCGAGGCCCACACCGGAGATCGACGAGTACAGCATCACCGGCAGGGCCGCGCCGGCGTAGGCCATGACGAGCGTGTTCACCGCGGACCCCACGTGGTCGCGGCCGATCCTCATGCCCGCCCCGTAAAGCTCCCGCCAGCCGAGCTCCGGGTTGGCGCGCCGGAGTTCCCACACGGAACTGGTCTGGGTGACCGTGACGTCGTCGAGCACTCCGAGGGCGCCGATGACGATGCCGGCGAGGAGCAGGCCACGTGCGTCGACGCCGTGCCCCAACGAGGCGATCAGCGTGCTCGTGCTGTCGTCGAGGCCGGTCAGCGCGGCGAGCGCGGAAAAGATCGCCGACAGCGCGCCGATCAGCGCGAGGCTGACCATCGTGCCCAGCACGGCGACCGAGGTCCGGGCGGACAACCCGTGCGTGAGGTAGAGCGCGACGAACATGATCACGCTCGCGCCGACGATGGCCACCAGCAGCGGATTCCGGCCGGCCAGAACGGACGGCAGCACGAAGGTCACGAGGACCACGAAACTCAGCAGCAGCGCGCCGAGCGCGGCGAGTCCCTGCCAGCGGCCGAGGACCACCACGGCGATCGCGAACAGTGCCGCCAGCACGGAAAGGGGGATCCCGCGCTGGAAATCGACCACCTGGTAGGACGCGGGTTCCCGGGGATTGCCACCGTTGTAGGCGAGCACCACCTTGTCGCCGGCGCTGAATCGGGGTGTGCTCGGTTCGATCGGCACCGTCAGCTTGACCGCCGACCCGCTCGCGGCACCGTCGGTCATCGTCACTTCGACGGTCAGGCACGGTTTTCCGCCGTCGGCGTTGCCGACCTGGACCTGGCCCGGGCCCAGGCACGGACCGCTCGCGGCGGTGGTGATGGTTCCGTGCACGGGTGTGCTCGACGGGTAGGTGGTGGCCGGTTTCGGCTGGCCCCACGGGTAGAGCCACAGTCCGCCGGCGACAGCCAGGACGGCTACCGGGATGAGCAGCCAGGACAGCAATGTCCGGACCCGGCGGGACGCGGGTGCGGCCGGGCCGTGCCCATGTCCGTGGCCGTGCCCGTGTCCGTGTGCGTCAGCGGGCCGGCGGCGCCGGGCCGGTTCGCGGCCCGCGCCGGTCGTCGTCCGGTCGGCCGGTGACCTGCGGTCATCGCGCGAAGTAGTGCTTTTCGCGCGGGTGGTCTTCGTCTCGTCGCCCGCGGGCACCCGGCGGGCCTTGCGGCGACCGGAGTCCGGTTCGCCCGGAATCCGGAGGATGGGGCCGGTTTCTTCCTCGGCCAGGGGGTCGTGGGGCACGACGGACATGGTGCACCGTGCGCCCGTCCGGGGGGAGAGGGGCTGGGATTATTCCAAACTCACCCCCTCGTTCGTGTAACACGCTGCGTGCACGCGCGTCTTTCGAAGGGAAGGACAGGAGGCCGCCGTGGAGCAACATCAGTACGTGAACTTGGACGGCAGTGCCACACCCGTCTACTCCCGCTGGTCGTTCGACTCCGCCGACCCCTACGCCATCACCCTCGCCTTCGGCGAGGATCAGGGCTGGGTGGTGTGGCGGTTCGCGCGTGACCTCGTCATCGAGGGCCTGGCCCAGCCCGCGGGACTCGGCGACGTGCGCGTCCGGCCGGATCTGGCCGAGTGCTCGGACATTCTGGTGATCGAACTCGAGTCGCCGCACGGATACGCGGTGATCGAGATGGCGCGCGAAGACGCCGAAACCTTTGTCGCCAGGACCATGGAAGCCGTTCCTCCGGGCACGGAACGTATCGACATCGACGCCCTCATCGCCCAGGTCATGAAAGTCTGAAAACCTTCGGCCGAACGGCTCGATCTTCACCCGGTTTCTGTTAACCATTAACCAAATCGTGGCATGATTTCGTGCCGTGATGACATTCCTTCGTCGTGGTTTCGCCACGGTGGCGGCCGTTTCGCTGATTTCGGTTGCCGCGCCGGCGGCATCCGCCGCCGGGACGTCGGCGGTCGCGCCCGGAGTCACCTTCGGGACCTTCACCGAAACGACCGCCCACGGTGACGTAGTCGGTTATCTGATCGAAATCCATTTGGAGGCCCGGACCCGGCTCGACCTGTTGCACCCCGCCGTCATCGCGGAAACGGAGCGGGTGTCGGACATGGCGGCGGCGCAGCACGCGGTGGCCGGGGTGAACGGCGACTTCTTCGACATCAGCGAGCGTGACCATCCCGGCGTGGCCGCCACCGGTTCCTCGGTCGGGCCGGAGATCACCGCGGGGCGCGGTCTCAAGGCGGCCGTCCCGGACGGGCAGACGTTCGGGCCCTTCCCGCCGGCCGGCGAGTCGACCAGGGACGTGTTCGGGGTCGGCGTCGACGGCCGTGCCCGGACCGGCGCGGTCACGCTGCACGGATCCGTCCGCACCGGCAGGGGCACCTTCGAGCTGGGAGGTCTGAACCAGTACGCGATACCGGTGAACGGCATCGGCGTGTTCACCCATGACTGGGGAGCGGTGTCCCGGGCCAGGGCGGCCTGCGGGACCGACACCAGCCGTGCCGCACCGTGCACATCGGACACCGAAGAAGTCGTGGTCCACGACGGCGTGGTGGTGTCCGAGGCACCGTCACCGGGCGCGGGTGCGATTCCGGCGGGCACCTTCGTGTTGCTGGGCCGGGAAAACGGCGCGGAGCGGTTGAAAGCACTCCAGCCGGGCGACCACGTCGAGATCAGGACCGGACTGGACAGCGGCCAGGCACCGCCGTTCGCCTTCGCGGTCGGCGGTTTCCGGATTCTCGCCGACGGCGTTCCACTGTCCGGTTTGGACAGCGTCACGCTCGCCCCGCGCACCGCGGCCGGCACCGGCGCCGACGGACGGACGGTGTACCTCGTCGCGGTCGACGGGCGCAGCACCGCCAGCACGGGGATGACCGTGGCCGAACTCGCCGGCCTCCTGCGCTCCTACGGCGCGCGGGACGCGGTGAACCTCGACGGCGGCGGCTCGACCACCGTCGTCGTCGGTGGGCGGGGGCAGCGGGTCACCGTGCGCAACGTCCCGTCCGACGGCACCGAGCGCGCGGTCGCCAACGGCGTGGGCGTGTTCACCGCGCGTTGAGGTAGGTGGGATCGGCGGGCGGGATCGGGATGTCCGGACGGCTGCCGAGGATCTGGCTGAACGCCCGGTAGAACGGCGGCGCGGCGACCGTGCCACCGAACGCGCCGTTGCCGCAGTTGCCCAGGTGAACCGGGTTGCCGGGGCAGATCTCCTGGGGATGCGGCCCGTCGGCGAAGACCATGGAGGAGACCGCGTAGTCGTCCACGCCACCGACGAACGCGACGGACTCGCTTTCGTTGGTGGTACCGGTCTTGCCGATGTCCGCGTGGTTCCAGTTCGCCGCGCGCGCGGACTGCGCCGAGGTGCCCGTCTTGGTGTCCTGGCTCAGGCCGACCATCAGGGTGTTCGCCAGCCCGGTCGGCACGACCTGTTCGCACGCCTCGTGCTTGACGTTCACGGGTTTGCCGGCGGCGTCGGTGACCGAGGCGATCGGGTTGGGCGGGCACCACATCCCGCCGCTCATCAGGGTGGCCGACACGTTGGCCATCTCCAGCGTGCTCACCGGGCTGTCGCCGAGGGTGAAGGACAGCTTGTCCTGGAAGAACTTCGACTGCGGCTCGTTGTACTGCTCGTCCTTCGACAGCGGGTTCTTCGGGTCGGTGATCGGCTCGCGGCCGCCGTCGCTGTAGGTGAGGGTCTTCCGCAGACCCAGGCGGCGGGCCATGTCCACCACGGCGGGCATCCCGACCTGGGTCTCCAGGTTGACGAACGCGACGTTCGGCGAGGTCGCCAGGCCGTCGCGCAGGGAGATCGGATCGGCGTAGGTCCCGTCGTTCTTCACCGGATAACAACTGGTGTACCGGTTGGCGTTGGGCGGGGTGAAGCACTGGCTGCCCGGGTTGGGTATGCGGGTGTCCAGCCCGGCCTTGCCCGCCTGCATCGCCGCCGCCGCGGTGAAGATCTTGTAGGACGATCCCGAGCCGAACACGTTGCTCGGCTCGCTGACGATGTTGGTGCTGGTCTCGCCCTTGCTCACGTCGGTGCCGTAACTGCGGTTGGAAACCATCGCCAGCACGTCGTGGCCGGTCTTGCCCGGCCGGACCACGGCGAAGGTGTTGGCCACGCCGTCCTGCGTGGGCGGCACGTTCGTGTCGACCGCGTTCTTCACCGTCTGGCTCACGCCCGGGTCCATCGTGGTGCGGATGGTGTACCCGCCGGTTTTGATCTGGTCCAGGCTCATCCCGGCTTCCATGAGGTAGATCACCGCGTACTGGCAGAAGAAACCGGCGTCGGGCGCGGAGCCGAGGCAGGACGACGACGGGATTTCCGGGCTGTCGCCGACCACCCCGAGCGGGCTCGCCTTGGCGATCTGGGCGTCCTTGGGATCGAGCGTCCGGTTGGTCACCATCGCGTCGATCACGGTGTTGCGTCGCTGGAGCGCGCGCTCGGGATGGGCGTAGGGGTTGTAGGTGTTCGGGTTGTTCACCATGCCCGCGAGCAGGGCCGACTGCTGCACGTTGAGCTTGTCGGTGGTGGTGTGGAAGTAGGCCTGTGCGGCGGCGCCGATGCCGTAGATGTTTCCGGTGAACTCGACGACGTTCAGGTAACCGGAGAGGATGTCGTCCTTGGACATGCTCTGGCCGAGTTGGGCCGCGAGCTTGGCCTCGCGCAGCTTGCGGGCGATGGTGTCCGCGCGGTCGGCCGCCTGCGCCACCTTGTCGTCGCGGTCGACCACGTTGATCAGGTAGTTCTTCACGTACTGCTGGGTGATCGACGAGCCGCCCTGCTGTGAGCCGGAGCCCGAGGTGTCGTGCAGCGCGGCGCGGATCATGCCCTTGACGTCCACGCCGCCTTCGTCGTAGAAACGCCGGTCCTCGATCGAGACGATCGCGGCCTTCATCGCGGGGGAGATCTGGTCGATCGTGACCGGGAGCCGGAACTGGTCGTACAGCGTGGCTATCGGGTGACCGGCGGAGTCGGTGACCGTGGTGACCCGCGGCTGCTCGTTCGTGGCCAAGGTCGCGGAGATCCCCTGCACCGCGTCGCTGACCTGGTTGGACAGCGCGCCGGCGCCCAGGCTCGCCGGTGCGAGCAGGCCCGCGAGGAGGACCCCGGCCATCACGCAGTAACCGACGAATCTCGCCACTCCACTCGAATATCGCACGATTCCGAAGATATCCAAGGACTTTCGCCCCTGCGAACCGCACCCGGCACGTTACCGGTGGTCGATATTTTCTTGACTCACGGTAATTCAACGTAAAGAGCCGGTAAACCGCCTCTCGTGGGGCGGGTGGATTTTTTGCCCGGTAAGGACGAACGCGCGGCGGAAAAGTCCACTATGGATCCGCCGGGCCACCTTCTCGTGCGGACCGTACTCGCGGCGGCGGTACGGGCCGCCCGGCCTGCCGGTGTGTCGCGAAGGGAAAAATCGGACATCGGAGGTCAAGTCCTCACCAAGGTTGCTTGCGCGGCGCACCGCGGGTGAGCAGAGTTACCCCGTGATACCCCGGTGGCGACTCGCGGCTGTCAAGGCGACCACAGAGCGCGCCCCGGCGAAGCCCGCTATCGGGGCGGCAGGGCGCCCGTCCGTCCGAAGTGACGTGCGCTGGGAAGGAGCGCCCTGTCGACATGATCGCGGAGGCGCGCAAACTGGCGGAGGAATTGAGTGACTGAGTACGACTACGACCTGATCGTCATCGGGTCCGGCCCTGGCGGGCAGAAGGCGGCCATCGCCGCCGCGAAACTGGGCAAGCGGGTCGCCATCGTCGACCGGCAGGACATGGTCGGCGGGGTCTGTGTCAACACCGGCACCATCCCGTCGAAGACCCTCCGTGAGGCCGTGCTGTACCTGACCGGTATGAACCAGCGCGAGCTCTACGGCGACGCGTACCGGGTCAAACAGGACATCACGATCTCGGACCTGCTCGCCCGCACCCGGCACGTGATCGGGCGCGAGGTGCAGGTGGTGCGGGCGCAACTGTTGCGCAACCACGTCGACCTGATCCAGGGCACCGGCCGTTTCCACGACGAGCACACGGTGGTGGTCGAGGGCCGCGCTCGCGGCGAGCGGACCTCGCTGACCGGCGCGTTCATCGTGATCGCCACCGGGACGCGGCCCGCCCGGCCGGCGCACGTCGACTTCGACGCGGCCCGCGTGCTGGACTCCGACGAAATCCTGCGGCTGGAGGACATTCCTTCGTCGCTGGTCGTGGTCGGTGCCGGAGTGATCGGGATCGAGTACGCGTCGATGTTCGCCGCGCTCGGCACCCGGGTGACCGTGGTCGAGCAACGGGAACGGATGCTGGAATTCTGCGACCCGGAAATCGTCGAGTCACTGAAATTCCATCTCCGCGATCTCGCGGTGACCTTCCGTTTCGGGGAAAAGGTGGCCAACGTCGACGTGTCGGACCACGCCACGGTCACCACACTGGTCAGCGGCAAGCGGATTCCGGCGGACGCGGTGATGTATTCGGCGGGACGGCAGGGCATGACCGAGGACCTGGACCTGGCCGCGGCCGGGCTGGAGGCCGACCACCGGGGCAGGCTCACCGTCGACGAGCACTACCGCACGGCGGTCGAGCACGTCTATGCCGTCGGCGACGTGATCGGTTTTCCCGCGCTCGCCGCGACGTCGATGGACCAAGGACGCCTGGCCACCTACCACGCTTTCGGCGAACCGGCCCACGACATGCTCGCGCTGCAGCCGATCGGCATCTACACGATTCCGGAGATCTCCTACTGCGGTTCGACCGAGGCGGAGCTGACCTCCTCGTCCGTACCGTACGAGGTCGGCACGGCGCGCTACCGCGAACTCGCCCGCGGCCAGATCGCCGGTGACTCCTACGGAATGCTCAAGCTGCTGGTTTCCCCGGAGGACCGCAAGCTGCTCGGGGTGCACGTGTTCGGCACCGGCGCGACCGATCTCGTCCACATCGGACAGACGGTGATGGGCTGTGGCGGCACGGTCGACTATCTGGTCGACGCGGTGTTCAACTATCCGACGTTGTCCGAGGCCTACAAGGTGGCGGCCCTGGACGCGACGAACAAGATCCGTGCCCTGGACCGGTTCGCTCCCTGACCCCCGCGGGGAACGGCTGCCGGTGGCGCCGGAAATGCCGAGTCCGTGCCCGTGGTGCGCACGGACTTCTCCGACGACGCCGCCTGGCAGGAGGCCGTCGCGCGGGTGAGCGCGGAGTACCGGGATGAGCTTATGGATGATGATCCGTGGTCGATCGACGTGACGCCGATCGACGATCCGCGCTATGCGAACCTGACACCGGAGCAAGTGGCGGCTCTGGCGTCGAACGACCAATGGCCGATGCTCGTCGTGGCAGACGCGTGGACCATGGCCTCGCCGGAGCGTCACCTGCTCATGGTCGGGTAGCGGTGGCACGCCCGCGGGAACGCGCGGCCGCGGCGGTGGACTCGGAGATCCGTATTCGCCGTTGTCGGAGACCAGCGAACCGTTTCGCAGGCACTGGCCGCGCCGCAGCCGCCTGCCGTCCGTCACGTTGTTCCAGCCATCCCACCGCTTGGGGGCCCGGTCGCTCGCTGTGTTCGCCGGTGGGGCAGCTCACCGCCCGCCGGGTCAGGTGCTCGCCCGGTCACAACACGAGCGCGTAGTCGTCTCCCGCGATCACCCGTTCAGCCTGGCAGTCCATGATCGCCGATGTCCGGTGGCTTGAGGGGTTTTGCCGGCCCGTCCGGTTCGTGGTATCGGGATTTTCCGTGCGGGGGAAAGCCCTCCGTGGCGATGCGGTGCGCGGCACCACGAAGGGCATGCCGGTCAGACGGCCGAGAGGTGGACGGGCGGCGCCAGCCACTCCCGGACCGCTTCGGGCCCGTACGACGCCAGCACCCGTAGTGCGCTGACGGCACGGGTTTCGGGCTTGCGTGTCCAGGGTGGCGGCGCCTGGAACGAAACCGAGATGCCGAGTTCGGTGAACGGACGCTTGTCGAGGTATCTGGACCCACCGGGGCCGCAGACATAGGTTTCGGCGCCGACCGCCTTGGTCAGGTCGGCCAGCCGTACCGACCTGCCGCACCGGGCTTCGAGCGCGCTGCTGCGCTCGACCCGGCCCTGCCAGCCGAGCAGGGAAAGCAGCGCGAGCGTGGACTGTTCGGCGACCTCGGACAGCCCGTCCACGAATTCGAGGGCGAAACCGACCTTTTCGACGCAGTCGCCGATGGCGGACCAGTACGGGGCACGGCGGTAGTACTGGCGGATGAGCTGTTCGACACGGCGCCGGCCGGTTTCCCGGTCGGCCAGGCGCAGTTCACTGATCAGGCTGGCGCGGCCGTTCGGGCGGGACACGGGCAGGCTCAGCCATTGTTGGGCGGTGGGGTCGGCCAGGGCGGCCAGGCGGGTGCGGTGCTGGTAGTCGCGGGCGTTGAACTGGACGTTGTCGAGCACTACCCAGACGTCGGCTTGGAGAAGCTTGGCCAGGGTGGACGGCCGGGGGAAGAAATTCGGCTGGTGAATAGCACAGGAAATCACGCGCGGATGACATCACAGCATCCGGCTTTTGAAGCCCGCCGACACGAGTCTGTGATAAGCTTCATACACGATCGGGGGAACTTCCTGAGGGATCGCAAATCCTTGACCGGGGTATTCAATCACCCGTTGGAGATCACCCACAAGCATGTCGATGAGTTCCGTGCCATGACGGCGCACGGCCACGTACTCGGCCAGCGACAATGGCGCCGACGAGCAGATCGGTTCGACTTCCGGCCACACTTTCCGGGTCGTCGCGTAGGCCCTTCTTTCCATGTACGGCATCGACACGAGCGCAAGTGACGTCACCCGAATTCCCGCGGCGGCGAGGACTTCACGAGAAAGGGCGATATTTTCGCCAGTGTTGGACGCCCGGGGTTCGACCAGGATGGCGTCGTCGGGGACGCCGAGTTCCAGCGCGCGTTCGCGGTAATGCACCCCCTCGCCCCGCGGGAAGGCCCGGGACGTTTCCCGGCTGTTGCCTCCGGTGAACACCATGACCGGGAAGATTCCCCGGTGATAGAGCTCCGCCGCGTAGGCCGCGACGCCGAGGTCGTTGCACCCGAGGGCGACGGCCGCGCTGCACCGCCGGAGCGGGTGGCCAAGGCGGTGGTACTCCCAGATGGTCTCGGCATCGTCCCAGAAACTATCGATCGAGTTTTTCCGCATGGTTTCGATGTTTATTTCTTCACGCCTGCCGTTCATAGTTCCGGCGAATTCCGTCGATGCTCTGCAGTTGATGCATCATGCCATAATCCGAGGAAATCTGGGCGCACCGTTCGAGCAGTGCTATTCCGCTTTCCGCGGTGGCCCGGTCGGACAACAGGATATGTGCGTGCGCGGTTTCCAGCCGCACCTTCTGCATGGGGGTGTCACCGACCCGGTGTTCGAGGGCGACTTCGATGGCGCGGGAAGCGTCACCCAGCTTTCCGGCACCCCGGTGGGCCAGGGCGAGTTTCTGGTGCGCGATCGACCAGTCCGCCGGTTCTTCCATGGCCTCGAAATTGTGGATGGCCGGCACGATGTGCCGGGTGGCGGATTCGTTCAGACCACGTTTGCTCAGCGCGGTGCCGACCCAGAGCCGGGCGCGGGCCCGGTCGTGCTCGCTCAGCCGATCGTCGTTGGTCAGCAATTCGTAACGCCGGGCCGCCGATTCCAGCCGTCCCGACATTTCGTCGAGCACGACGAGCTGGAGTTCGAGCTGTGCCACCCGCCGCGTGGTACCGAGTTCGCTGAACACGTTCAGCGCCTTGCGGTAGGTCTGCTGCGCCGACAGGGGACCCTGGATCGCGCCCTGATCCTGCTGGATTTCCCCGAACAGGCGCAGCGAGCGGCCGTAGAGATACATGCCGCGGGTGTCGTTGCTGCGCGGCTCGAACCGGTTCAGCCACCGGTCGAGCAGCATGCGCGCCTGCGGGAACTCCTGGCGCCCCAGGCAGGCGAGCGTGCGGTCGAGGTCGTCGGCCCAGGCTTCGTAGTCATAGAGCGCCGACTGCGGCTGCTCGGTCGTGGCGTCCTCGCCACCGGCGTGCAGCAGCAGATCGAAGCGGCGCTGGGCGTCGGGATCGGCGCGGGCCAGTGCGGTGTCGAGGATCGCCTGGGTGTCGGGCCGCGGCACCGTGGCGGTGCCGCCGCTTTCCCATTTCGCCACGGTGCGGGGCGCCACGCCGAGATAGCCGGCGAAGGCGCGGACCGACAGCCGGAGCGCGCGTCTCAGCAATCGTGCTTCGCGACCACTCCAATGATGGGCGGTCGCGGCGAAGTGATTTCCGTCCCCTACGGACACCTGACGAGGTTAACTCGTCCGGATGGGCCAAGTACACCAAAAGTGCAACGTTGGTTCATTTCCGTCACCAAATTGATCCGCCAATATCGAAGTCAGGCATCCGACGCCGGGTTGACTCCTTTGTCCCGGGCCGATCCCCGACGCCGGGTGCCGTTCCACCATTTGCCGCACAATACGTTGCTCCGTTCGGCCTCATAGTCGCCACCACTGGTCCACCGGTGCCATCCCGGGAGGTTCGATGGCCAGCTCCCCCGGAAAACGGCTGATCACCAAATTCAGGCTCGCGCCGGTCACCGGCAGGACATGGTGCCGGCTCGGGGTGGCATAACGCGGTGCGGTATTCATCCAGTCCAGGCAGCCGCGCACATAATGACCCAGCCCTTTCAGGTAACGGCGGAGACCGGGAGTCGCGCCTTTCGCCAGCCGATTTCGCAGACCGAGAAAACGCGTCAGGACGCGGTCGCGAGCGGAGATCGTTCCGGCCACCGCCGCCGCGGCGGAGCATTGCCGGTGGGTCATCAGCACGGTGATCATGTCCGGTCCGTGGTCGGTGCCCGCGTGGCCGGTGAGGTGACCGACGAGAGCGTTGTCGCAGCCGACGACGAACCCCGCCGCGGAGGTCAGCGCCTGGACCGCGTTCGACCACCGGCTTTTCGCCGGCACTTCGGTGCCCTCGGCGATTTCCAGCCATGCGGCGAACAGCCGGGCGGCGGCCAGCGAGGGCAGCATCGCCGCGAAGTCGTCGAGCGGGGGGACGGTGTGGCGGGCCGCGTTGGCGACTCGCCAGGAAGCGGCGAGCAACCAGTCTCGCACGCCGTCGGCCAAGCGGCGGAACTGGACCGTGGTGGTGCAGCCGCGGGTCCGGTCGACGAGGTCGGCCAGCGCCTCCCCGCATCGGTTCCGCGGCGGCCGGTAGCCGGGTTCTTCCAGTGCTCGCAGCACGTGGACGGTGAGGTCCGCGATGCCGCGCGCCGAGGGCTCGCGTTCGTCTTCGATCCGGTCGGTGAGCGCGAAGGACCAGTAGTTCCACGCACCGAACAGCCATGCCTTGTCCTCCGGGCAGGTGGGCAGGACCCGGCACGCCAGTTCGGCGCTGCGTGTGGCCACTCCCCAGGCGCGCTCGCGCGCGTCGCGGTAGAGGCCGGTCTGGTCCATCCAGTCGATCGCGCGCCGCTCGATGGCGGCGGCCCGCGGATGCACGGCCGGTTCGATCGGGCAGTAGAACCTCGGCAACGGCGCGATCACCGGGCACCGCGCCGGGGGCCACACGGGCCTGCCGCGTCTCCGGCGGCGGAACTCGGGGGTGGGCCCATGCTTTCCGAGTGTCCGGCTGTGGGAAACCCTCGGGAAGGGCCGAACAGGTAGGAGCAACTCACGATCGTGTGATGCGCGACGGACGGCCGCTCGCGGAGTCACGAGAGTGCGCGAGGAATGCCCTTCCGCGAACTACAGTGTCGGCATGAAGCCGGTGAGCCCGCTCAGCGACGACTTTCTCTGGGGGACCGCGACGTCGGCCTTCCAAGCGGAAGGCGGCCGGCTGAACAGCAATTGGCACGCCTACGTCGAGCGAAACGGGCTCGCCCCCTACGGCACCTCGGCCGACTTCCGGCACCGCTATCTGGAAGACATCGCACTCGCCGTGCGCCTGGGCCTCAACACCTTCCGCATCAGTGTCGACTGGGCCCGAATCGAGCCCGTACGGGGTGAGATCGATCAGCGCGAGCTGGCCTTTTACGACGACCTCGTGGAAAGCGTTCGTGGTCACGGCCTGCGGCTGATGATCACACTGGACCATTTCGTCTACCCGGAATGGCTCGGTGGCTGGGACGATCCGGCCACCGTCGGCGCATTCGTCCGCTACGCCGGAATGATCGTCGAGCGGTATGCCGACCAGTGCGGCTCCTGGCTGATCTTCAACGAGCCCAGCGTCTACGCGATGCTCGAGTTCCGGTTCCGCCGCGCCCGCGTGCGGCGCATGTACGACCACCTGGTCCGGGCCCATCGTCGCGTCTACGACCTGATCCACCGGGCCGATCCCCGCGCGATGGTGTCCTCCACCGAGGCCACCGCGAACCTGCCGCGGGCGGCGCGCGCCTTCGCCGACAGGTTCTTCCTCGACCGTGTCCTCGACAAGATCGACTTTATCGCGATCGACTACTACTACCAGGACCTCGGGCCCGCGGGCCTGGCGCATCTCGCCCGATCGAGACCGTGGCGGGTCCCGTACCGGCCCCGCGGCCTGTATCGGGTCCTGCGGTACTACGCGCGTCGCTACCGGGGGCTTCCGCTCGTCGTGACGGAGAACGGCATGGCCACCGACAACGGCCGCCCGCGCGCGGACGGCTGGACCCGCGCGGCGCAACTCGCCGCGAGCGTCTACTGGCTCCAGCGCGCCCGTGACGAAGGAGTGCCGGTGTTCGGATACCTGTACTGGTCACTGACGGACAACTACGAATGGGGTTCCTACCGTCCCCGCTTCGGTCTGTACGCCGTCGATGTCGAAACCGATCCCCAGTTGACCCGCCGTCCCACCGAGGCCGTGGAGACCTTCCGCGCCATCATCGCCGACGGCGGAGTGGTCGCGTAAGTTTCACGTTTTCCTGTCCGGGAGCAACGTTTCTGTGGGTGGAATCCGCGCCCGGACCGGCCGGGTTTCCGCCGTGCCGCGGTCCTTATTTCCCGGGCGCGGCGCTGGTAAAGCGCGTTCGTTGTGCGAAACCGGCTCCGCCCGGATGGCGATGACATGCCGGAACGGCTTTGCCCGGGTGGACGGTTTAGCGCCCGGGCCGGCGACACTATGATGGAAAAGATGACCGGCACCCAAACGGAACTGTCGCCACGCAATGCCTTCCGCGAGCAGCAGTGGCGTGAGGCGCATGAGCGCTATCTGGATTGCGCCCGCAAGGTTTTCGCCGGGTCCGGCTATCACGCCTCGACGGTCGGCGACATCGTGGAGGCCGCCAACGGCAGCCGTGCCACCTTCTACGCGCATTTCCGCGACAAGGCCGATATCGCGGCGGGCCTGTTCGAGCGCGCGCTGCCCGCCGGTGCCGAGATCTACCGCCTCGCGGCCGGATTCCCCGAACTGACCCGGGCCGCCGTCCGCGCCTGGCTCGACGAGCACGTGCTGGGGTTCTGGTCCCGGTACGACGTCGAGGTCATGGTCGTCAACGACGCGATGGCCGCGGACCCGGGCGTCGCCGCGCGGCACTACCAGTGGGGCGTGGACGCGGCCCGCGAACTGCGGCCCTACCTGGAGAAGTGGACCGGGGCGCAGGAGCAGGTCGCCCTGACCCGGGCGCTCCTGCTGATCCTGCAACTGGAACGGCTGTGCTACCACTGGCTCGTCCGTGGAGTCCCCCACGACCGCGAAATGATGCTCGATATCCTCGCTGATCTATGGTTCCGGGAACTGGAGTTTCTGCGCGCGGGCCCGTGATCGTGCTCGACGGGGGCCTGGCCACCGAACTGCAGGCGCGTGGTCACGACCTGTCCGGCCCGTTGTGGTCGGCGCGGCTGCTCGCCGACGAGCCCGAGGAGATCGTCTCGGCGCACGAGACGTTCTTCCGGGCCGGTGCCGAAGTCGCGACGACGGCGAGTTACCAGGCGAGCTTCGAAGCGTTCGGTGAGAACGCCGCCGCGATGATGCGGCGGAGTGTCGAACTGGCGCAGGTGGCCCGCGAACGGGTCGGCGGGCGGCGCTGGGTCGCGGCTTCGGTGGGTCCGTACGGCGCGACGCTGGCCGACGGCTCGGAGTATCGCGGCCGGTACGGACTGAGCGTCGCCGAGCTGACCCGGTTTCACCGGCCCCGGATGGAAGCGCTTGCCGAAGCGGGGCCCGACCTGCTGGCGCTGGAGACCGTTCCCGACATCGACGAGGCGGCCGCGCTCCTCGCCGCGATCGAGGGCATCGGCATCCCGGCGTGGCTCTCCTACACGATCTCCGGTGATCGTACGCGCGCGGGCCAGCCGCTCGGGGAGGCCTTCGCCGTGGCGGCGGACCACCCTGGGCTCGTGGCACTGGGGGTGAACTGCTGCGCGCCCGGGGACGTCGAACCGGCGATCAGGCTCGCCCGCCGGGCCGCGCGGAAGCCCGTCATCGTCTATCCGAACAGCGGCGAGGAGTGGGACGCCACCCGGAGGGCCTGGACACCTCCGTCACGCTTCACCGCGGAGCTGGTCCCGCGCTGGATCCGGGCGGGGGCCGACCTCGTGGGCGGTTGCTGCCGGATTCGTCCCGCTGATATCGCGATGGTCCGGCGCACGGTGGACAGTTACGCCGCGTAGTGAAATCCGTGATCACGTGGAGGGTTCACCCTGGCCGCGAGCGCGATCATTGTGGGCGAGCCCAGTTGCTGAGGGTAGCTGCCCGGGCGGGCGAGTGGCCTGATCGGCTGATTCGGCGCAAACCCCTTGCACGCTGCGGAAACACCCGATGAGACCCGCCGCTTCCGAGTGCGTCATGGCGCGGCACTTACAGTAGACTCGGCGCCCGGCGCGGTCGGTGAATCCGTCGGCGTCAAGGGACAGCATGGCGAGGAGGCGAACCAGGAGTGGCGCCGCCCATAGCTCCAGGTGAGCATGGCATGGATTTCGGCATGATCGCGCGGGTCATGAACCACTGGCTGGGCGGTACCTACCGCAGCACCAAGGCGGACCTGGACTTCGCCCAGCAGGTGGAGCTGGTCGCGCCGCACATCCCGTATCTGGTGCGCGCTCAGCGTGCGATGCTCGGGCGGATGGTCCGCTATCTGGTGAGCCAGGGGATCAGGCAGTTCCTCGACCTCGGTTCCGGCGTGCCCACCCGCGGCAACGTGCACGAGGTGGCCCGCGGGGCCGCCCCGGACAGCCGCGTGGTGTACGTGGACCGCGAGCCCGAAATCGCCGCCGACGGCCGGGATCTGGTGGCGGGCGACGACCAGGTCGCCTACCTGTGTGTCGACTTCCGGTGCCCGGCCGACGTTCTCGATGCTCCCGAAACGCGCCGGCTGATCGATTTCGGCCGTCCCGTCGCCCTGCTGTTCATCGAGTCGTTGACGCTCCTCCCGGACACCGACGACCCGTACGGGCTGGTCGCCGCCTACTCCGACGCCCTCACTTCCGGTAGCTATGTGGGGGTCTCGCAGGCGAACAGTACGCGAGCGCTCGAATCAGCGCTCGCCCTTTCGCAACGGATGTTCAACCTCGCACCGCCGTCGGTCTTCCTCCGCGACCGGGAAAGGCAGGCCGAGTTCTTCACCGGCCTGGAGCTGGTCGAGCCGGGTATCACCCCGGTGCAACTGTGGAAGCCCGAACCCGGCACCAAGATCGACCACAACGCCGAACTCGGCGGCATGTTCGTGGGTCTCGGCCGTAAACCCTGAGTCCTCCCGGACTCCCTTTGTCCACAAAGGACAATGCTGGCGGGTCAGGCCGTCCGGCCCGCGCCGACCGAGATCCAGGGGCCGACGAGCCGGCCGACCCGCGGGTTCGCGTCCGCGGCCCGCAGCGCCGCGATCCGCTGGGCCAGCACGATCCTGCCCGGGGTGTAGAGGTCCTTGTCGTGCCACAGCGGAGGGTCGGCCTCGCCGTCCTTGCCGAGCAGGTACGCGCAGCCCCGGGCCGCGGCCTGCTCGACCGTCGGGTCCGGCCGGTTTCCGTTGGCCTGTAAAAGGATCCGCACCGCATAGGAGGTCTCCTCGGACGTGCCCTCCCAGCGGCCCCACGACCCGTTCCGGCGTTGCGTACCGACGACCCAGTGCATCGCCTTGCGTACCGCCGGCGTGCTTTCCCCGCATCCGGACAGTGCGGCGACACAGCAGAACGTGGCGTAGTAAGGGGAAGCGTGCCACTTATCCATCCAAGACCCGTCGGCGCGCTGTTGCCCGCACAGCCACGCGGCCAGGACGCGCATCGTTTCTCCGACGCCGGGCTTCGTGGTCTCGGTGCTGGTGAAGGCTTGCAGCACATGCGCGTTCGTGGTGACCGACGGCGTGCGCTCGTCGGGGTAGGTGACGAAGTGATCGTCCTGCTGGTACGGCCAGAGGCAGTCCAGTGAGCGCGGACGGCCGAGGGCGGCCAGCGCGTAGAGCGCGGTGGCCGTGTCGTCCGCGTCGGGCGGCAGGCCGGCACCACCGGGCACACCGGATTCTCCGAAGGCGTTCCGCAGGCCGGTCACGATCCCGGGCGGAACGGGGACGTCGATTCCCGCGCCGGCGAAGGTGGCCAGCACCCATGACCGCTCGAAGACGTCGAGCGGTGCGGCCACCGGGACCGGCCCGTCGTGCCGCGCCTGCACCGTCTCGAGGTATCGCCGTGCCGGCCCTTCCGGGGCGGGGTTTCCGAGCCAGACCGCTGTCGCGGCAGGAGAACAGCCGACACCGTCTTCGCCGGCTCGCGCGAACGAAACCCCTTGTGCCGCCGGGCCGACCGCCTCCAGGGAGTGCACGACCTTGGGGGGCAACGGTTGTCCACGCCGGACTGTTTCCCGCAGGCCGGCCAGGAGTTCCGAATTCGTGCCCGGGGGATCGGGCAGACGACGTCCTTGAAGTACCGGCGAGGATTCCGCGTCGAGCGCTTCGAGGTGCGCGTTGATGTCGGCGATCAGGGCGGGCACGAGGATTTCCACCGCTACCGTGTCCGGAAGCGTGATTTCGCCATCGGACCAGCGCGTGTACAACGCTTGCAGGCCACGGCCCGCGGCCAGGCCCACGACCGGGTTCCGGGCACGGCGCGACTCGGCGAGCAGGGACTCGGTGGCACTCAGCGTCGGCAGCAGTCCGTAGGAATCCGGCCTGCCCCATCCTCCGTCGGCGTTCTGTTCGGCGAGCAGGAACCGGATCCGGCCCCCGTGGCCGGCCAGGCCGGGAACCAGCGTGACGAGCCTGGCCGTTTCGTAGACGGAAGGGGAGAACTGTCCATGCGGGTCTGCTGACATGTCGGCGAGCACACGTGCGCAAACGCCGGCTGTTCCATCCATCGGTGTCCCCCCGATATCGGATCAACCGCGAACGACAGTGGGAAAGTTCACCAAAAGTATCATGATGACCTGTCTGCGGAGCGGGGTTTCGTCCGGACGGCCGAGCCTGTTCGCTCGCTTGGCGGTCTCGGCGGTGATGACGTGAGCGGGATGGATTCACCGCCCTGCGACGTTCACTCTCGGGGAAGACAGACACAAAGGCAGCAGGAGGCTAAGGTGCTAGACCCGCACGATCTCTACGAGGTGGATTCCGGGCTGCCCGAACTGGACGGTGCGGTACTGCTGCACCAACTCGACGGTTTCATCGACGCGGGCGGCGCCGCCAAGATCGTCACCGAACATCTGTTGTCCGGGCGGGAGAGCCAGGTCGTCGCCCGCTTCGATGTGGACCGGCTGATCGACTACCGGTCCCGCAGGCCGATGATGACCTTCGAGGCCGACCACTGGGCGGGGTACGAGACCCCTGAACTGGCCGTGCGGCTGTGCCATGACGACGGGGAGACGCCGTTCCTGGTGCTGACCGGCCCCGAACCGGACCACGAGTGGGAACGTTACGCCGCCGCGGTGCGTGGCCTGGTCGAACGCTGGGGCGTGCGGATGACCGTGTCCTACCACGGCGTTCCGATGGGCGCGCCGCACACGCGGCCACTGGGCGTGACCGCCCACGCGACCCGCGCCGAGCTGATCGGTGAGTTCGATCCGGTGCTCAACCGTCTTCAGGTGCCCGGATCCGCCTCCGCGCTGACCGAACTGCGGCTCGGCGAAGCGGGCCATGACGCGGCCGGGTTCGCCGCGCATGTGCCGCATTACCTGGCGCAGTCACGCTATCCGGCGGCGGGCCTGACGCTGCTGGGTTCGATTTCCCGGATCACCGGCCTGTCCCTGCCGGACGAAAAGCTGCGGGAGGCCGCCCGTCGCACCGACGACGAGATCGCGCGGCAGGTCGCCGAATCCGACGAGGTGGCGGACGTGGTGCGCGCGCTGGAACAGCAGTACGACACCTTCGTCGAGGCGATGGACCGCCGGAGCCTGCTCGCCGAGGACATGGCGGTGCCCACCGCCGAGGAACTCGGCGCGGAGTTCGAGCGGTTCCTCGCCGAGCGTCAGGAACGCGGCGACTGAGCCCGGGGGGAGGGACCGGGCGGGTCAGCGCAGGGATGAGCGCAGGGTGGTGACCCGGTCGGCGGCGGCGGTGAAGTCGGCCTGGTCGAGCTTGCCGGACTGATAGGCCACGGCCAGGGCGTTCGCGGCGGCGTCGCCCTGGGCGGGGTCGTGGCCGGAGGCCAGGATCAGGTCCATCCCCGCCGAGGCGGCGGACACCGCGCGCTGCCCGGTGTCGCCGAATTGCCGGAGCGCGCCCGCTTCCAGCGCGTCGGTCACGGTCACGCCGGGAAAGCCCAGGCGCTCCCGCAGTTCCTGGCGCACCACGATCGGTGAAAGCCCGGCCGGACGAGCCGCGTCCAGCGCCGGGTAGATCGCCCAAGACATCATCACGAGCTTCACGCCCGCACCGATCGCCGCCGGATACGGTGCCTCGTCCACCGAGCGCAGGGTGGACAGCGGCACGTTCAGGGTGACCGGCTCGTTGTCGGTGTTCGCGCCTCTTGGGGCCGATCCCAGACCCGGGAAGTGCTTGGCGGTCGCGGCGACCCCGCCCTGCTGCTGGGCGGAGATGAACGCCTGACCGAGGTCGGAGACCACCGCGGGATCCTTGCTGTAGGAGCGCTGGTACTGGTCGGCGAAGTCGCCCTCGGTGCGGTAAACGTCGAGCACGGGCGCGAGGTTGACGTTCATGCCGACACCGGACAGGTTCTGTGCGGCTCCGTTGCCCGCCTGGGTGGCGGCGGCTCGCGGGTCGGCGGACTCACCGATCTGTTTTTCCGACAGCGCCGGTTCACCCGGCAGCCGCCGGACCTGCCCGCCTTCCTGGTCGGTCATGAGCAGCAGCGGCGCCCGCACCGGGCTCGTCGCGTTCGCCTGTTTCAGCTGCCCGATCACCGAGGAGATCTGCGCGGGACTGGAGATGTTGTCGCGGAAGAAGATCACCCCGGCCGCTTCGCCCGCGCTGATCCGGTCCAGCAGGCTCTGCGGCGGAGTCAGGCCGGAATAGGAATAGATCACCCGTTCCCCGGCGAGCTGTTGCGGATCCAGCTGTGCGGCGTGGGGGGTCCCCGCCACGGGCACGGTGCAGGTGGCCGCGAGCAGCGCCGCGACGGTCGACCGAAGATAGAGTCCCATTGTGGTCAGTACTCCCCCAATCCAGCGGATAATGGGTGAATACGTCACATTACCTCCGCCGGACTGTCGGGGGAAGGAACCGGTCCGGTCCAGATCCGGCCCGGTCCGGAGCCCGGAACGTGGGCCGCCGAACCGGGAGAACCGCCACGGGCGAAGGAAATCCACGCCTGCCGCAGTGGCCGCCCGATCTCCTCGATGTCGTCCCAGTCCGCGCCCGCCAGCATCGGCGCCCCGGCCCACGCCTCGCGTTCGCCGAGCAGGAACGGAAGCTCGACGCAATGGCACGCCCCGAAGATCGACCCGGACGCCGCCCAGCCGAACCGGTAGGTGAAGACCCGGCGGCCTGCCCGGGCCAGCGTGTCGGCGAAGCGCAGCGACGGTGTTTCGAACACCCGCCGCGTGGCCAGCCGTTTGACCGTTTCCAGCCCGCGCCGCCCCACCAGCGGGACACGCTCGATCCGCTCGCTGAACGGTTTGCCGTTGAGGAAGCCGTTCATCTCCGCGCTCGTGGTTCCGATCATCACGTCCACTCCGGCACCGGCGGCCTCGGCCGTCCAGCGGTCGGCGCCGGGCAGCGCATCGGTGCCCGCGGTCGGGCAGAACGGTGGCGACGCGAGCCCGCCGGGACCGGAGACCCGCTGGATGGCGGCGTCCTGCGCGGCGAGAATGGCCTCGACCGGCGCGGTGGTCACCTCCGCCCGCAGCGCGGTGGTGAAGTGGCGGGCGACCCGGGCCGCCCTGGCCGGGGTCGCGAGCTTGAGCCCCAGCGGCGCGCTCTGCAGGATCGCCTGCCGGAACAGCCCTCGCGCGGCCGGGGCAGCCATCAGGCACGCGACGGAGTGCGCGCCCGCCGACTGCCCGAACACGGTGACCCGGTCCGGGTCACCGCCGAAGTTCCCGATGTTCTCCCGGATCCAGCGCAACGCGGCCACCTGGTCGAGAAGCCCGAGATTGCCCGGCGCGACACCGGGCAGCTTCAGATAACCCAGCGCGCCGAGCCGGTAGTTGATCGCGACGAACACGATGCCGCCTTCGGCCGCGAGCCGCCGCCCCTCGTAGAACCCGAACGACGACGCCCCGGTGACATACGCGCCGCCGTGGATCCAGACCATGACCGGGCGCGGACCGTTCACACCGGGCGTGACCACCGTGAGGTTCAGACAGTCCTCGTCCTGCCGCAGGCCGGCCTGCGGGGGACCCATCACGGCGTCCGGGCGAACCGGCGGCTGCGGGCTGATCGGCCCGGGCCGGGTCGCGTCGAACACCCCCGTCCAGGGTTCGACCGGCTTGGGCGGCGTGAACCGTGCCGCGTGGGCGTAGGGCACCCCCCGGAAGACGGTCAGCCCGTCGGCACCTCGTTCACCACGGATCGTGCCCGAGGCGAGTTGTAGCTCTGTGTTCACAGGGCAACTCTAATCGCCCGGCGCTCCGCGCAGCCTTTCCTGGACGCGCGCGGCGGCGGCCATCACCGCCGGGGCCAGCGCGGACAGCTCGGGAGCGGTGCCGAGCCGGGACAGCGGTGCCGCGACGACCACCGCGGCGCGGGGCTCGCCGGTCCCGGACCGGATGGCGGCGCCCACCGCGCCGATCGAGGGGGAGGCCTCGCCGATGTTGGCGGCCCAGCCACGCCGCTGGATCCGGGTCAGCTCGGCGGCCAGCGCGGGCCAGGTGCGGATCGAGCGTTCGCTCACACCTTCCAGCCGCTGGCCGGGCAGGCGGCGGCGGAGTTCGTCCCCCGGCAGGCAGGAAAGCATCGCCTTGCCGCCCGACGTGCAGTGCGCGGGCAGCACGGCGCCGACACGAGGAGCCGCGAGCCGGGCGCGGCCGCGTCCCGCCAGCGACTCGACGAAGCGGACGTTGCGCCCTTCCAGGATGAGCATGCTCGTCGTCTCGCCGATTTCGTCGCGCAGATCGCGCAGGACCGGACCGCCCGCGTCCTTGAGCGAAACCGCGGCGGTGGTGGCCAGGGTCAGCTCGTGGATGGCGGGGCCGATCAGGTAGGGACCACCGGCACGGTCCTGGCGGACGAACCCGGCGTGTTTGCAGGTGGCGAGCAGCCGGTGCGCGGTGGACACGCCCACCGACAGTTCCGCCGCCACCTCGCTGACCGTGACCGACCCGCGGGCGGCCACGAGCATCACCACGCGCAGCGCGTGTTCGGCCGAGCGCAGGACCTGAGGACCCGATTTCCTCATAGCGGAACGTTATCGGACGTCCTTGCCGCTACGCGAGATCCGGTGCTTCGCTTGAGCCACGTTCGCCCGAGGCGAAGGAGACAATGGTGTCCCAGGTGCCGACGACCTTTCCCGACGAACCCCTCTTCGCCGGCTTCAACGCGCCGATGCGGGTGGAAGCCGAGATCTACGATCTCGAAGTCGCTCAGGGCGAGGTTCCCGGTCAGCTGGACGGAACCTACTACCGCGTGGTGGCCGACCGGCAATGGCCCCCTCGGTCGGCCGACGACATCCCGTTCAACGCCGACGGCATGGTGATGTCGTTCCGGTTCACCGGGGGACATGTCGACTTCAGGAGCCGGTATGTGCGCACACCCCGGTTCAAGGCCGAACGCGAGGCGCGGCGGGCATTGTTCGGCGCCTACCGCAATGCCTACACCGACGACCCGTCGGTGACGGGGATGAACCGGACGCTGGCGAACACGAACGTCTTCTGGCACGCGGGCCGCCTGCTGGCGTCCAAAGAGGACGGCCTGCCGTTCGAGATCGACCCGGACACGCTGGAAACCGTCGGCATGCACACCTTCGACGGTGCCCTGACGTCACCGACCTCGACCGCGCACCCGAAGTTCGATCCGCGCACCGGCGAGATGGTGTTCTTCGGCTACGCCGCGAAAGGCGAAGGGACGCCCGACATCGTCTACTACGAGGCGGACCGGAACGGGAACCTGGTGCACGAAACCTGGTTCCAGGCACCGTATTCGAGCATGCTGCACGACTTCGCGGTCACCCAGAACTTCGTGATCTTCCCGATCATCCCGCTGGTCGCCGACGCGGACCGGCTCCGGGTGGGGCAGCCGCTGTTCGCGTGGGACCCGGGCAAGGACGTCTACCTCGGTGTGCTGCCGCGCAAGGGCCGGACGGAGGACCTGCGCTGGTACCGCGCCTCCACCCGGTTCGCGAGCCACATTCTCGGTGCCTACGACGACGGCAGGCACATCTTCGTCGACACCCCGGTGTCGGAGTCGAACTACTTCCCGTTCTTTCCCGACGTGAGCGGCGCTCCCCGTGATCCCGAACGGGTCAAGGGATATCTGTCGCGGTGGACGATCGACACGATGGGGGAGTCGCGGACCTTCACCGAGGAGCGGTTGACCGATCACGCCGGTGAATTCCCCCGGATGGACGACCGGTTCGAGACCTTGCCCTACTCGTGGGGCGTGCTGGGCATGTACGAGGTGCCGGGACAGCGGCGCCCCGGCGGTGGCTTCCGGTGGATCGGCACGGTGGATCTCGCGGCCAGGACGACCAGGACCCACTACGTCGGTGACGCCTCGACGACCGGTGAGCCACTGTTCGTGCCCGCTCACGACGAGGCGGGGCCAGGCGAAGGTTATGTCATGGCGGTCGTGGGGCGGCACGAAGAGAACCGGAGCGATTTGCTGATCCTCGACGCGAAACGGATCGACGTGCCCCCGGTGGCGACCGTGAAGCTGCCGATTCGCATTCCCTATGGACTGCACGGAAACTGGGTTACGGCGACCGAGTTGAGAAAGGGAGCTTGATGACGGAACTTCAGACCGGCGGCGGGCAGGGTTATCTCCGGATCGCCACCGAGGAGGCGTTCTGCCCACCGGAGATCGCGGCCGCCTGGCGGGAGATGATCGCCGGGGGCGAGTCCGACGATCCGGGGTTCGTCAGCCTGGTCGGCTTCTACCAGACGCATTCCAGTGAGCGTGCCCTCGCGATCAGCGAGCGCCTGCAGGACCTGGGGGAGCGCAGGCTGGCCGACATGGACGCCACCGGGATCGACCGGCAGGTCATCTCGCTGACCGCGCCGGGCACGCAGGTCTTCGGCGCCGACCGCGCCGTCGGCTTCGCGACCCTGGCCAACGACCAGCTCGCCGAGGCGTGCCGCCGGCATCCCGACCGCTTCACCGGGCTGACCGCCGTGGCGCCGCAGGATCCATCGCACGCGGCCAAGGAGATCGAACGAGGGGTCCGGCAGCTCGGGCTCAAGGGCGTGATCATCAATTCGCACACCCACGGCGAGTACCTCGACGACGAGAAGTTCTGGCCGATCTTCGAGGCCGCCGAGGCGCTGGACGCCCCGATCTACCTGCATCCGACCACACCGCCGAAGACGATGATCGGCCCGTTGCTGGAGGCGGGGCTCGACGGCGCGATCTACGGCTTCGCGGTGGAGACGGGGATGCACCTGCTCCGGATCATCACCTCGGGGGTGTTCGACCGGTTCCCGAACCTCAAGATGGTCGTCGGGCATCTGGGCGAAGCGCTGCCGTTCTGGATGTACCGGCTGGACTACATGCACGCCGCGACGGTGCGGGCCAAGCGGTACGAGCGCATGAAGCCGTTGCGCCGCAAGGTGAGCGAATACCTGCGTGAGAACGTGTGGTTCACCACCAGCGGAATGGCCTGGGCGCCCGCGATCCAGTTCTGCCGTGAGGTACTGGGTGCGGACCACGTGCTGTATTCCATGGACTATCCCTACGAATACGAGGCCGACGAGGTCGTCACCCAGGACGCGCTGCCCCTTTCCGCCGAGGAGAAGAAGGCATTCTTCCAGACCAACGCGGAGCGGCTTTTCCACCTTTGAGCACGAGGAGGGGATCGGTGAGCACGACGACTTCGGAACTGCTGGACCGGATATCGCGACTGGAGCACCGGCTGGGCACGCTCGAAGCCGCCCACGCGGTCGAGCGGTTGCACCACCAGTACGGTTACTACCTCGACAAGTGTTTTTACGACGAGGTGGTGGACCTGTTCACCGACGACGATCCTTCGGTGTATTTCCTCCACGGTCTGTTCAACGGCAAGGATGGCGTACGACGCCTCTACGCGGGCCGGTTCGCCAAGCGCTTCACCGAAGCCGTCAACGGTCCCTCCTACGGCCGCCTGCTCGACCACCCCCAGATGCAACCGGTGATCACCGTCGCGCCGGACCTGCTCAGCGCCAACGGACGGTTCCGGTCCATCATGCAGGCGGGGAGCCATCAGACACTGAAGTCCCCGAGGCAGTGGTGGGAAGGTGGCGTCTACGAGAACACCTACGTCCGCGAGGGCGACGTGTGGAAGATCAAGGTGCTCAACTGGCGGCCGGTCTGGCGGGCGGAGTTCGACGAGGGCTGGATGAGGGCGAATCCGGACTACGACGGTTACCTTTCGACCCCTTATCCCAAGGATCCTTACGGCCCGGACGAAATCGTCGGCGACTGGCGGATGTTCCCGGAGACGGAGACCGTCCCGTTCCACTACCCGCACCCGGTGACCGGGAAGGCGGTGGGAGCGTAGTTCGCGTGATTGGGAGACCGCGTGCCACAGCACGGGATGGGGCGGCAGAAAGGCACGGCACGGGGCGGTGACGGCACGGGCGGTGTTCAGCCGCCAGATCCCGTAACGGAAGTAATCGATCGGGCAGCCGGGTCCGGGGAAACAAGGGTGGTCGGACCGCGGGGGTTGACGGGGTTGTCCCGCTCGATCTTCCGCGGGAGGCTGTCAATCTCCTGGCCGGTATACGGCTGGAGTTGAAGGATCGGACGTTCCGGCCGTTGCCGGTGCGGGAACGGCTGATCCCGAAACCGGGTAGTATCAAGAAGCGGCGGCTGGGTATTCCGGTGGCGGCGGACCGTGTCGTGCAGGCGGCGCTGAAGCTGGTGCTGGAGCCGGTGTTCGAGGCGGATTTCACCCCGTCCAGTCATGGGTTCCGTCCGAAGCATCGGGCGCAGGACGCGGTCGCTGATGTCCATCATTTCACCTCCCGGCGGTATGAGTGGGTGTTCGAGGCGGACATCGAGGCGTGTTTCGACAACATCGATCACCGGTTCCTGATGGAGCGGGTGCGTCGGCGGGTCGGGGATAAACGCGTTCTGGCGCTGGTCAAGGCTTTCCTCAAGGCCGGGATTTTCACCGAGGACGGCCGGGATCAGGAAACCCTCACGGGTACCCCGCAAGGCGGGATTCTTTCACCGCTTCTGGCGAATATCGCGTTGTCGGTACTGGACGAACACTTCCAAGCGAAGTGGGATGCGTTCGGTGTCGGCACGAAAACGCCGGGGCAGCGGAGGAAGCGTCTTCGCCGTGCGGGTGGGGCGGTGTTCAAGATGGTCCGCTACGCGGATGATTTTGTGGTGCTTGTCAGCGGGTCGCGGCATCATGCCGAGGGCCTGTGGGACGAGGTCGCCCGGGTTCTCGCGCCGATCGGGTTGTCCCTGTCGGCGGAGAAAACCCGTGTCGTGCACATAGATGAGGGGTTCGACTTCCTGGGGTGGCGCATCCAGCGGCGCTTCAAGGCGGGGACAACCTCGAAGAAGGTCTACACGTATCCATCCAAGAAATCGCTGAAAGCGATCACCAGGAAGGTGCGTGTGATTACCCGCAGATCAGGGTCACCCTATGTTTCTCTCAGGCAACTTCTGATGCACCTCAACTCGGTGATCAGGGGATGGTGTCATTACTTCCGGCACGGGGTGTCCTCGGCCACGTTCAGCTACCTGGGCCATTCCACGTGGCAACGGGTGGTCAAATGGCTCTACGCACGACACCCCAAACTGGGCTGGCGAGCGATCAAACGTCGATTTCTCACCGGCCCGTGCTCCTATCCAACGGAAAACGGGATCCAGCTCTATAACCCAGGCGAAATAGCGATCGAACGCTACAAATGGCGGGGTTACTCGATCCCAACACCATGGACCAGCCTGGCGGAACTATTGGACACAGCCCAGCAGGCATAACTCCGTGGAGAGCCGGATGCGGTGAAAGTCGCACGTCCGGTTCGGCGGGCGGCCTTGGGAAACGTGCCCGGAGAAATCCGGGTAACGCGCCCAGGGCCGACCCTACTGCCACCGGCCCGCCCAGCACTGCGAAACCGACCACGTCGACGACTGGTACGCCCTCCACGGAGACACCGCCGACACCAACCTCACCGCCTTATGCACCCGAGACCACCACACCAAAGACCTCCCCGGCTGGTCCTACCAGTTGAACAAAAACACCGGGACCTTCACAGTGACCACCCCTACCAACAACCACTACACCAGCAACCCCGAGCCACTCCACCCACCCCGCACCAACCCCTTCAACGACAATCCCCCTGACGACCCACGATTCTAGAACCGTCGCATGTGGACAAAGGCCTCCGCGTCGTTATCACGCGGTCCTCGCCGCAGCAAACCCGGCAAGCTGCACGCGCCCTGCGTGATCGAGAGCACGATCGCGTGGTTGCCCGGATATCGGCGCCTCGCCATCCGCTACGAGCACAGGCCGTGCCCCGTCTCGGTCTCGGAATCCCAGCGGTGGGCAAGGCCGGGTCTGTCCCGCAAGGCCCCTCAGGGTGGCCGCTCACTGCGGCCCCCGCGTTCGGGATGGCAGTTCCGACTGCCCATCGGACGTTCGCCGAATAGCGTCCTCATCAGAGGAACGGGTCGCATGGCGCCGGCACGCGCGCAACAGGTCGGCCAGGATTCCTGTGGGGTCGTGCAGGATGCGGGCTCCGTCGCTCACGACGCGGTGCGTGCCAGGGTCGACGGGAGCGACGCTGGCCCAGCGAGGGTGGCCGATGCCTATCTCGACTTCCAGCCCGGAGGCTGTGACGAATCGTTGTTCTGTGATGGCGCCCCAGGTTCGGGTTCTGATCAGCTCGCCGATGCCGAGTTCGCCGGTCCAGGTGCTGTCGGTCCACGTGCTGTCGGTGTAGTGGGTGGTGTCGCGGGTGAGCAGGACGAGGTCGATATCGGAGTCGGGCCGTGCGGCGCCGCGGGCGCAGGAGCCGACCAGCAGCAGGCCGACGACGTCGCTGCGGTCGGAGACCCAGCGTGTGACGCGGTGGACGACATCCTTGATTTCCGCGGCGCGTTCGGGCGTGATCATGGCCGAGTCGTGTGCCGGCCGGCCGTCGTGGTGGTGGGACATGGCGATTCCCAGGTGGGTTCACTACGGACCATCCGCGGTGAACCCACCTTCTTCCCCGCGCGATCGGGTGTCGACCGTGTGCTGGAATCGGCGAACAGCGGCAGGCAAGCGGTCAGATCATTTCCAGGATGCGGTCCAGTGCGCCCTGCCGTCGGTGCGCGATGGCGAGGCTGTTGAGCACGTGCGGGTCGGCCTGGTCGACGAGGCCGCTGATCGCGGCGGTCGCGAGGTCGGGGCGCCCGCCCAGTTGCGGATACTGGGCCAGATCGAGCATCGTCTGCTCGACCGTGGTGATCCAGCCCTGGCCGAGTTGCGTGGTGTGCCGTTTGATGCGCATCCGGTTCGGATCCCGCCGGATGAACGAGACCGTCGCCTGGCGGTCGGTGAAACGGATCGCGGGCCGGTTGCGGGTGGTCGCGATCACCGCGGTGCTCAGGGTTTCGTCGAGAGCACCGTATTCCTTGGCGGCGGACAGGCCCATCAGGGATACCGAGCGAGGTCCGTCGTCCGCGGCGGCGATGCCCCAGGCGGCGGCTTCGAGGACGGGTTTCCAGGACTTACCCACTTCGTCGCCGGGCACGAGGGCGTAATACCCGGCGGCGATGCGGTGGAGCAGACCACGCCGTACCAGGGTGGCGTAGGCCTGATGCGTGGGCATCGCCTCCCGGAGATCCGGGGTTTCCGGATTCGCGGGAGGTGCTTCGGTGGCGGCTTCCTGAAGCGCGACCACCCTCACGGCGCGGCGGAGGAGGGAAGGCAACGGATCGTACACTGCACGTGTCATTTTCATCACCCTCGGTTGAGGGTAAGGACACGGCGTGCCGTTGACAAGTCCCCCGACGCTGCACAACTAGTGCACTTTCGCGACGAGCGCCGCGAGTCGCTCCATCGTCTCCCGGGCGCCGCCCTCCATGCCGGAGGCCAGCACGGCGTCCCGATCTTCGATCGACTGGTACACCGATGTCGTGGTCAGCCGGGTCTTTCCGGCCACGGTGGCGAAAACGGCCGTTTCCAGCGAGACGTGACCCGGTGCGCCTTCGAACTCGAAGGTACGGATCACCCGCTCGGGTTCAGTGACATCGTGATGCACACCGCGGAAGGCGAATTCGTTGCCGTCGGCGTCGCGATGCACGACGCGCCAGGAGCCACCGGGCCGGACCTCCATCCGGTCGACGATGGTGGTCAGGGACGACGGGCCCCACCACTCGGGCAGCAGTTCCGGGTCGTTCGCGGTGGCGAACACCAGCTCGCGCGGAGCGTCGAACTCGTGGACGAGCACGATCTCCTGCTTGCCGGGCTCTGCGACGATTCTGGTGCGGCTCATGGCTCCTCGTTTCCCACGGGCTTCGGCGCCCGGTGATTCGGTTTTCCCTGTAGTTCGCGAAGCTTCTCCTCCAGCCGGTCGTAGCGGCCCTGCCAGAGCAGCCGGTGGCTCTCGATCCACCTGGAGGCCACCTCGAGCGGCGCCGCTTCGAGGCGGCACGGCCGGAACTGGGCGTCCCGGCCTCGCGTGATGAGGCCCGCGTTTTCCAGCACCTTCAGGTGCTTCGAAATCGCCTGGAGGCTGACCTCGAACGGGGCCGCGAGTTCGTTCACCGTCGCCTCGCCGGTCTTGGCCAGGTGAGCCAGGATCGCGCGCCGGGTGGGATCGGCGAGTGCGGCGAACGTCGCGCTGAGCTCGTCCTCGGTCATATTCAACCTTCTGGTTAATCAACCTTCTGGTTGAGTATCAGCGCCGCTGTGACCTGTGTCAAGGTCTCTGCCGAGGTTGAACCCACACGTTCCGCGGGCCGTACTCTCGGCATGACGACCACCACGGTTCCGGCGAGTGGCACGGTCAACCGGATCGCCGGCTTCGGTTTCGGGGCGGTTTTCCTGCTGGTCGGTGTGATCGGGTTCGCGATCACCACGGAGACGCCCTTCACTGCCACTCACGGCAAGATGCTGCTTTTCTTCGAGCTCAATCCGACGCACGACCTGGTGCATGCCGGGGTGGGGATCGCGCTCGCGGGCGCGGCCGGGATCGGGGCGGGCTGGGCGAAGGCGGCCAACACCCTGATCGGCGGCGTCTACCTGCTGGTCGGGCTGGCGGGGTTCTTCCTGCTCCACGCGCCGGTCAACCTGCTCGCCGTGAACCACCCGGACAACGTGCTGCACGTGCTGGCGGGGGCACTCCTGGTCGGCGTGGGAGTGGTCAGGCTCCCGCGCCCGAGCGAGGACCGGGACGACGTGGAGGAGGCGGCGGAACCTGACGCGTGACCGGCCTGCCGTCCGCGCGGGGCGGCTGGTGCGGCGGGCGGTTGCGCATCGGAGGCGGGGGAGGCGCGGCACCGCGGGACGGGTCGGCGCGCGGGGGCCGAGGACGGCTCTCCGGCCGGGCCGGGGGGCGAGCGGGGGGACGGCTGGCGCGCGCGGGACGGGCGTCCGCCTCCGGATCCGGGCGGTTGACCCAGGAGTCGAAGAGCAGCAGCAGGCCGGCGACGCCCACGAGAGCGGCACCGATGGGGGCGGCGCCGCTGACGATCATCAGCGCCGCGATGGTCACCAGCGAGACGACCGGAATCCAGCAGAACGGGTCGATGCGGCCGAACTTCTTTCCTCGCGCGGGCGAACGCTGAGGGCCCCGGTCCATGAGCATCCCTTTCCGTCGCGCCGACTGTTCGAACAAGATAACGCTAGGGGATGACGGGGGTACCGCAGCCCTGCCGTCAGGCCACGGTTTCCAGGTCCCAACGGGTCACCGTGGGGCCGGGCCTGCGGGTGAACCAGCGCGCCGCCATCACGGCCAGCAAAGCCAGCGCCAGCAGTTGGTAGCTGCTGCCGACGATCTTCTCCAGTGTGCCCCACTGGGCCACCGGAGGCAGGGCGTAGTGGGGCGCGAGCCACACGATCACCACCGCCAGCCATCCGGCGAGCAGCAGGGGGCCGTCGTGGCGCTGGTAGCCGCGTACGAGCACGAGCGCGGCGGTGGGCAGCGCGAGCACCCAGTGGTGCGACCACGAAATCGGCGACAGCAGCAGGTCCCCGGCCGCGGTCACGGCCAGCGCCATCGCCGGGTCCGCGTCGGCGAGCGCGCGCCGGGTGCCGAACCAGGTCATCGCCAGGATCGCCACGAGGCCCACGGCACCGAGAACGGTGAGCGGGAGACCGTCCAGGCCCAGCTTCTCCAGACTGGCGAACAGGGACTCGTTGGCCAGCGGGCCGCCGATCCGCATGGAGGTGGCGTTGAACACGCGGTCGGTCCAGTAGAACACCGAATCGGCAGGCATGAAGACGAAGGCGAGAGCGGTGGCGCCCACGAAACCGGCGGCCGCGGTGAACAGCGCGCGCCGGTCCCGGCGCAGCAGGAAGATCAGCACGAACCCGGCGGGGGTCAGCTTGACCGCCGCGGCCACGCCGATCAGCAGGCCGCGTGGCCAGCGCGGGTTCGGTGAGAGTACGTCGAGGGCGACCATCGTCATCAGGACGACGTTGATCTGGCCCCAGTAGACGGTGTTCGCCACCGGATGCCCGAGCAGCAGGGCGATCGCGGCCAGGGCCACCACCCACGGGCGGCCGAGCAGCCGGCGCAGTTCGGGCGCGCCGGAGGCGTAGACCTTCACCAGCGGGACCAGCGCGTAGGCGGTGACGGCGGTGACGAGCGGGTACCCGAGCCAGGTGGGTACCAGCGCCAGCGGCACGAACAGCAGCACCGACGACGGCGGGTAGGTGTAGGGGAGCGGCCCGCCGATGTCCGACACCGGGAGCTGGTGGTAGACGGAGTGGCCGTCGAGAAAGGTCAGCGCGCCGAGCCGGTAGACGTCCACATCGGCGTAGAGTTTGGGCAGTCCGTTGGCCAGACAGCCGAGCACGATCAGTAACAACGCGGTGAGCACAACGTCAGCGCGCGTTCGTACGCCACGTCTGTTTACCGAGGTCAATGGCCCGCCCGTGGAATTCCGGATTTCCCTGCTGTTGTTCTACACCACCGCCCAACGCCGATCCCACCCGGTCGCCATTAGAGTCTTCGGCCATGCGGAACAAGGTGTTCTGGCGTCGCGCGCGCCGCACGCTCTACGTGCTGACCGGCGTGGGGCTGGTGGTGCCCGTGGTCGCGTTCCTCATCACCTACTCGTCGGTGGTCGTGCCGGACCCGAGTTCACTGGCGGCAAGCCACAACCAGCAGGTGACCCTGTACTACTCGGACGGCTCGGTGATGTACACCAAGTCGGCGTCGGGCAGCCACCAGATGGTCTCCTGGGACCAGATCCCGGACGCGATGAAGAACGCGCAGATGGCGGCCGAGGACGCCACGTTCATGACGAACAACGGCTTCGACGTGTCGGCGATTCTCCGGACCGTGTGGAACCGGCTTTCCGGCGGCACCGGTGGTGGTTCCACCATCGGCCAGGAATACGTCAAGAACGCCACCGGCAATGCCCAGGACACCCTTCAGCGCAAGTTCGTCGAAATGGTCGAGTCGTTCAAGATGACCCGCACCTACTCGAAACAGGACATCCTCACCGCGTATCTCAACACCGTCTACTTCGGACGCGGGGCGTACGGCATCCAGGCGGCCGCGCATGCCTTCTACGGCATCGACGTCGCCAAGCTCAACACCGAGCAGGCCGCGTTCCTCGCCGGGATGGTGCAGAGCCCGGCGGCCGCGAACAACGCCACGTATCAGCACCGGCGCTACGACTACGTCATGGGCAGGTTGCTGGCGAACCACTGGATCACGCAGGCCGAGTTCGACACCGCCCAGTTCCCCACGCCGATCCAGGACACCGGCGGTGGTTCCGGCATTTCGCCGGTCCGCCAGTACATCGTCTCCGCGGTGTTCGACGAACTGGCGGCCAGCGGTCATCCGGAAGACGAACTCTACAACTCGGGCGCGAAGATCTACACCACCATCAACCCGAAGGCCCAGCAGGACGCCGAGGACGCCGTGAACAAGATCATGGCGGCGGACAAGGAGTACCCGGACGAGGGTTCCGCCCTGGTGTCGGTGGATCCGGGCACGGGCGGCATCCTCGCCTACTACGGCGGTGACGGGTCGACCTCCTACGACCTGGCGAAGACGCCGCAACAGCCGGGATCGGGGTTCAAGCCCTACGTGTTCGCCGCCGCGTTGCAGAAGAGCCCGGACACCATCGGCCTGAACACCATGTACGACGGCAGTGACAACCAGACCATCCAGGGTCAGGTGGTGCACAACTCCGACGGGGAAAGCGCGCAACAGGTCAGCGTCAAGGACGCCATGACGCAGTCGATCAACACGGTCTTCTACCAGATGGGTGCCCAGATCGGGGTGGGCACGGTGCGGCAGGCGGCGTGGTCGGCCGGTATCCCGAAACAGATCACCTCCTCGCTCGGGTCCACTTTCGACTCCCTGCAGAACACCGATCCCCGTACCGGCCAGGGCACCGGCAACACCGAACTCGGTATTTCGATCGGGCAGTACCCGGTGCGCCCGCTGGATCAGGCGCAGGGTTACGCCACCTTCGCCAACGACGGAAAATACGTTCCCGCGCATCTGGTCAGCCGGATCACCGACGCCGGTGGCGGCAGTCTGTTCCAGTTCGTCGCCGCGCCGAAACCGGCGTTCAGCACCGACGCCTCGACGAATTCCGCGATCGCCCGGACCGTGACCGCGTCGATGAGCGACGTCGCGACCCACTCCAAGGACGGATTGTCCGGCGGCCGCCCGACCGCCTCCAAGACCGGCACGGCCCAGTTCCAGAACACGGGCCACAACTCGGAGGCGTGGATGGTCGGGTACACCCCGCAGGTGGTCACCGCGGTGTGGTTCGGCAACAAGAAACAGCCCGCGCCGATCTACGGCAACTACCACAATGGCATCGGAAAGGAACACGGGTACGACGTCTACGGCCGTGAGGAGCCGGGTTACATCTGGCAGGCCTTCATGGACTCGTACCTGAACGGGAAGCCGGCCAAGCAGTTCCCCGAAGGGAACCTGATCATGGGGACGCCGGGGCAGGGCGACAACGGGGACCAGACCGACGACGGGTCCGGCCAGCCGAGCACGACCGGCCAGCCGTCGCCCAGCCGCCGCAACGGTGGGCCGACGTTCCCGTCCTTCCCGGACTCGGCGTTCCCGAGTTGCGCCTTCCAGTTCGACTGCTTCCCGTCCTCGACGACGTCCAGCGGACGGCGGCACCGGGGCTAGCGGTCTCGGGGCCGCACGAGGGGCAGGAAGAGTTCGTCGACGATCGACCGGACGCGCGCGGGCTCCGGGGGTTCGAGGTCCATGAGCAGGTCGTGGCGCACCAGGTCGAACGGCATGGCGAGGACCGCGGCGGGGATGCGGGTCAGGTCGATTTCGCCGCGCTCGTGCGCGCGTTGGTAGATGGTTCGTTCGTGCGGGAGCCGCCGGCCGCCCATGACCTTCTCGCGGACCTGCGCGGGGGTCAGGCCGGTGTCGGCCCTCAGCCCCGAGAAGGCGGCGGCCGCGGCGACGGCGAAGAAGGCGGCACGGGCTTCGCTGACGGCGGTCAGGTAGGCGAGCAGATCACCGCGCAGGGTGCCGGTGTCGGGCATCGCGACCGGCTTGGCGTTCCGGTGGTGCTCGATCGCGGCGAGCACGAGCTGGTCCTTGTTGGCCCAACGGCGGTAGAGCACCGCCTCGCTGGTGCGCGCGCGTACGGCGATCGATTCCATGGTCAGGCGGGCGTATCCGGCCTCGACCAGCTCGTCCCAAGCGGCTGAGAGCAGCGCGGCTTCGAGTTCCTTGCCGTGCCGGCGACGGCGGGCGGGTTCGGGCGCCTCGGTGACCATCGCCTCACGGTAGAAAGTCTTTCCTTTCTTGGCAACCGGGTCTATCGTGGTTAGAAAGTGATTCCTTTCTTAGTTGGGGTTGAGGTCATGACCGAGACAACGAAACTTTCGCCGCGAACCCAGGACGGACCGACGGTGCTGATCGTCGGCGCGGGCCCAACCGGCCTGACGCTGGCGTGCGAACTCGCCCGCCGCGGCGTCGCCTTCCGCCTGATCGATGCCTGTTCCGGGCCGCAGCCCGGCTCGCGGGGCAAGGGCATCCAGCCGCGTACGCTCGAGGTGTTCACCAATCTCGGCATCGTCGACCGTGTCCTCGCGGGAGGCCGGATGGCTATGCCGCTGCGTTCGACCGGTGTCGATGGTCGCGTGACGGTGGGTGGCGAGGAACCCGAGTCGTTGAGAAATCGTCCCGACATCCCGTATACGACGAGCCTGATCACCCCCGAATGGCGCACCGAAGAAGCGCTGAGGTCGCGGCTCGCGGAGCTCGGCGGGACGGTCGAGTTCGGCACCACGCTGGTCGGCTTCGAGCAGTCGGACGAGGGCGTGTCGGCGGTGGTCGTCAAGGGCGGCGATGCCGAGACGGTCACCGCGTGCTGGCTGGTCGGCTGCGACGGTGGCCGCAGCACCGTCCGCAAGCACGCCGGTATCGCCTTCGAGGGCGAGACCCGCGACGAGGTCCGGATGATCGTCGCCGATGTCGAGGTCGACGGCCTCGATCGCGATGCCTGGCACATGTGGCGGCACGAGGAGGGCTTCTGCGGTCTCTGCCCGCTGCCCTCGACCACCGTTTTCCAATACCAGGCCACCATCGGGCTGGAACAGGACTCCAGGCTCAGCCTCGCGAACCTGCAGGCGATCCTCGAGCGGCGGAGTGGCCGCACCGACATCCGTCTCCACGAGCCGGAGTGGTCGACGCTGTGGCGTGCCAACATCCGCCTCGCCGACCGTTATCGGGTGGGCCGGGTGTTCCTCGCCGGCGACGCGGCGCACGTCCACTCTCCGGCCGGCGGCCAGGGGATGAACACCGGTATCCAGGATGCGCACAACCTTGGCTGGAAGCTCGCGGCGGTCGCGAAGGGCGCCTCGCCGGTGCTACTCGACAGTTACGAGGCCGAACGGCGATCCGTCGCCGGTCGCGATGTGATACCGCTCTCCAACACGCTCCTCAAGCGTTGGATGGACCAGAAGGGCGTCGACACCCGCCGCGATGCGAGTACGTTACAGCTCCACCTGACCTATCGTGGCTCTGTCTTGGCGCGCGATGATCGCGACGAGACCGCGCTGCTGCGCGCCGGCGACCGCGCCCCCGATGCGACCCATCTGATGACAGTAGAAGGCGAAAGCCGGTTGTTCGACCTGACGCGCGATGGGCGCTTCACCTTGCTGAACTTCGGGGCCACGCCTGCGGTCGAAGCCGGCACCAGGACTCTCCATGTCGTCGGACGACCGACCGGCCCCGACGACATCGCCGACACCGAAGGCCATCTTGCCGATGCCTACGGCGCGGGCGAGGCCACCCTCGTGCTGATCCGTCCCGATGGTTATGTGGCGTTGATCTCCGACGCCGGTGATGCCTCGGCGGTATCGCGCTATCTCGCCGCGATCGGCCAAGCGGACTGCCTTCAGCTGACGTCACGGTAGATCGTGTTCCAGTTTCCCCACCGCTCAGCCGGTCGCATGATGGCGTGCGACCCGCGCGGGCGGGCCTTGTTCATTTTGAGAACGTGTTCTAGTTTTGGGGGGTGGTGAGCGACCTTCGGCAGGACGGTGCCGTGGTACTGGTGACCGGCGGCGTCCGTGGCGTCGGCGCCGGGATAACCCGCGCGTTCCTCGCGCGGGGGGCCACCGTGGTCACCTGCGCGCGTACCCCGCCGGAGCGGCCGCTCGGCGATTTCCACGCCTGTGACGTGCGCGACCCCGGCCAGGTGGAAGAGTTGATCGGCGCGATCGTGGCCCGCTACGGGCGGCTGGACGTCTTGGTCAACAACGCGGGCGGTGCGCCGTTCGCGCGGGCGGCCGAGGCGTCGCCGCGTTTCCACGACAAGATCGTCGGGCTCAACCTGCTCGCTCCGCTGCTGGTGTCCCAGCACGCGAACGCCGTGATGCAGCGCCAGGACTCGGGCGGCTCGATCGTGATGGTGAGCAGCGTCAGCGGCACCCGGCCGTCGCCGGGGACCGCGGCCTACGGCGCGGCGAAGGCCGGTCTGGACAACCTGACCGCGAGCCTTGCCATCGAGTGGGCGCCCAAGGTGCGGGTGAACGCTCTTGACGTCGGGATGGTGCGCACGGAGCGGGCCGAAGCGCACTACGGCAGCGAGGCCGGGGTGCGCGCCGTCGGGGCGACCGTGCCGCTGGGCAGGCTCGCCGAACCCGGCGAGATCGGTGACTGCGCCGTCTTTCTGGCTTCACCACTGGCTTCCTACGTTTCCGGCGCCACGCTGCTCGTGCACGGCGGTGGCGAGGTTCCCGCCTTCCTGGCGGCCAGCGATGTCAACAAGGAGCAGCCATGAGAGCCCCATGCCGCGGCGACGAACTCGCGGGAAAGAGGAAGGGACAGCGATGAGCTTGTGCCGGGACCGGGTCGTGATCGTCACGGGCGCGGGCCGCGGGATCGGGCGGGCGCACGCGCTCGCCTTCGCCGCCGAGGGCGCGCTGGTGGTGGTCAACGACATCGGCGTCGCGCTGGACGGCAGCGTGACCGGGGACGGACCGGCCGACCAGGTCGTGGCCGAGATCGAACAACGCGGCGGCCGGGCGGTCGCCAGTAAGCACGACGTGGCCGACTTCGACGGCGCCCGCGACCTGATCGGGACCGCGATCGGGGAATTCGGCCGGCTGGACGTGCTGGTGAACAACGCCGGATTCGTGCGGGACCGCATGTTGGTCAACCTCGGCGAAGAGGAGTGGGACGCGGTGATCCGCGTGCACCTGAAGGGCCACTTCGCCACGATGCGGCACGCGGCCGCGTACTGGCGCGCCGAGGCCAAGGCGGGCCGGACGCCCCAGGCCCGCGTGATCAACACCACCTCCGGCGCCGGCTTGCTGGGCAGCGTCGGGCAGTCGAGTTATTCGGCCGCGAAGGCCGGGATCGCCACGCTGACCGTGGTGGCCGCCGTCGAACTGGGCCGCTATGGCGTGACGGTCAACGCGATCGCGCCCTCCGCGCGGACCCGCATGACGGAGGAGGTGTTCGCCTCCGACATGGCCAAACCGGATTCGGGCTTCGACGCGATGGCGCCGGAAAACGTGTCACCTCTGGTGGTGTGGCTGGGCAGCGAGGAGTCGGCGGCGGTGACCGGCCGGGTCTTCGAGGTCGAGGGCGGGAAGGTCTCCCTCGCCCGGGGCTGGGAGCACGGCCCCGCCGCCGACAAGGGCGCCCGGTGGGAACCGGCCGAGCTCGGCCCGGTGGTCGGCGAACTGCTGGCGAAGGCACCGGAACCCGAACCTGTGTACGGAGCGAGCTGATGGCGATTTCGTGCGAGCGGGTGGACGCCCACATCGAAGTGATCACCGTGGACTTCCCGCCGGTGAACGCGTTGCCGGTGCGCGGCTGGTTCGATCTGGCCGGCGCGCTGCGGCGGGCGGGGGAGGACCCGGAGGTGCACGCCGTGGTGCTGCGGGCCGAAGGCCGCGGGTTCAACGCGGGCGTGGACATCAAGGAAATCCAGCGCTCGTCCGGATTCGACGCCCTGGTCGGCGCGAACAAGGGCTGCTACGCGGCGTTCGGCGCGGTCTACGAATGCGCGGTGCCGGTGATCGCGGCGGTGCACGGCTTCTGCCTTGGCGGCGGGATCGGCCTGGTGGGCAACGCCGACGTGGTGGTGGCTTCCGACGACGCGACCTTCGGGGTGCCCGAGGTGGAGCGGGGCGCGCTGGGCGCGGCGACGCATCTGGCGCGCCTGGTGCCGCAGCATCTGATGCGCACGTTGTACTTCACCGCCCGGACCATCACCGCCGAGGAACTGCGGTCCCACGGTTCGGTCTACCGGGTGGTGCCCCGCGACGAACTCGACGAGGCGGCGCTGGAAATCGCGCGGGACATCGCGAAGAAGGACACGCGGGTGATCCGGGCGGCCAAGGAGGCGCTCAACGGCATCGACCCGCAGCAGGTGCACCGCAGTTACCGGTTCGAACAGGGCTTCACCTTCGAACTCAACCTGGTGGGCGCCGCGGACGAGGCACGACAAGGGTTCCTGGAGCGGGAGCGGTGATGGCGGACAAGACGACGACGGCCGACGATGTCGTGGCCGAACTGTCGGACGGGATGACGATCGGGATCGGCGGCTGGGGCTCGCGGCGCAAGCCGATGGCACTGGTGCGCGCGATCCTGAGGTCGCCGGTGAAGGACCTGACGGTGGTGTCCTACGGCGGACCGGACGTCGGCCTGCTGTGCGCGGCGGGAAAGGTGCGGCGGGTCGTTTTCGGCTTCGTGACGCTGGATTCGGTGCCGTACGACCCGTGGTTCGGCTATGCGCGTCAATCGGGGCAGATCGAGGTCACCGAGTACGACGAGGGCATGTTCTGCACGGCGCTCTCGGCGGCCGCGCAGCGTCTGCCGTTCCTGCCCACCCGGGCCGGGCTCGGCTCCGGCGTGATGCGGTTCAACCCGGACCTGCGGACCGTGCGCTCGCCCTACGAGGACTCCGAAGAGCTTCTGGCGGTTCCGGCGCAACCACTGGATGTCGCGCTGGTGCACCTCAATCGCGCCGACCGGCGGGGCAACGCCCAGTATCTCGGGCCGGATCCCTACTTCGACGACCTGTTCTGCCTGGCCGCGCGGAAACGGTTCGTCTCGGTGGAAAAGATCGTGGACACCGCGCAACTGACCGAGACGGCGCCGGTGCAGTCGTTGCTGCTCAACCGGAGTTCGGTCGACGGCGTCGTGGAAACTCCGCGCGGAGCGCATTTCACCATGGCCGCGCCGGACTACGGCCGCGACGAACGGTTCCAGCGGCACTATGTGGCTTCCGCGAAGGACGCGGCCGCCTGGCCGAAGTTCGTGGACCGGTTCCTCTCCGGCGACGAACGAACCTATCTGTCCGAAGTGGACAAGTTCGCACAGGAGGCCGCGGCGTGATCGACGATGGCGGAGCCCCGATCGCGTGGGCCGACCGGGTGCGGGTGTCCCGCGAGACACAGGAGGCCGCGTGATCGACGATGGCGGAGCCCCGATCGCGTGGGCCGACCGGGTGCGGGTGTCCCGCGAGACACAGGAGGCGGTCGCGTGAGTGTGACGAGGGCCGAGGTGGCGGTGGTGGCGCTCGCCGAGGTTTTCCGGGGTGACGGGGAGATCCTGGCCAGTCCGATGGGGCTGATCCCGTCCCTGGGCGCGAAGCTGGCCCGGCTGACCTTCGAGCCGGATCTGCTGCTGTCCAACGGCGAGGCCTACCTGCTGGACTCCTCCGGGGTGCTCGAGGGATGGCAGCCGTTCCGGGCGATGCTGGAGACCATCGTGCCCCACGGGCGGCGGCACGTGGTGATGGGCGCCAACCAGCTCGACCGCTTCGGCAACCAGAACATCTCCGCGATCGGGGACCACGACCGTCCGGTGCGGCAGTTGCTGGGCGTGCGGGGCGCGCCGGGCAACACGGTCAACCATCGCACGAGCTACTGGGTGCCCCGGCACGGCAAGCGCGTGTTCGTCGAATCGGTGGACGTCGTGTCCGGGGTGGGCTACGACAACGCGGCCGCGACGGGGCCCTCCGCGCAGCGGTTCCATGACGTGTATCGCGTGGTGACCAACCTGGGCGTGTTCGACTTCTCCGGGCCGGATCACACCCTGCGGCTGGTGTCCCTCCATCCGGGCGTCGAACCGTCCGAAGTGGAGGAAGCGACGTCCTTCCCGGTGGAGATGTCCGCCACCGAGGTGACGCGGGAACCGACCGACGAGGAACTGAAACTGATCCGCGAGGTGCTGGACCCGGATGCGTTGCGGGACAGGGAGGTGCCCTCGTGAGCATCGAGACCGCGCTGACCCGGCTGACCGGGGTCCGGCATCCGGTGGTCCAGACCGGGATGGGCTGGGTGGCCGGACCGCGCCTGGTGTCGGCGACCGCGGAGGCAGGCGGGCTCGGCATTCTCGCGTCCGCCACGATGACCTTCGACGAACTCGAATCGGCCATCGCGGAGGTCAAGCGGCGCACCGCCCAACCCTTCGGCGTGAACCTGCGCGCGGACGCCGCCGACGCGGGGGACCGGGTGGATCTGCTGATCCGGGAGCGGGTCAAGGTGGCCTCGTTCGCGCTCGCCCCCCGCCAGGAGATGATCGCGAAGCTGAAGGATCACGGGATCGTGGTGATTCCCTCGGTCGGTGCGGCCCGGCACGCCGAGAAGGTCGCGGCCTGGGGCGCCGATGCCGTGATCGTGCAGGGCGGGGAAGGCGGCGGGCACACCGGGCCGGTGGCGACCACGTTGCTGTTGCCGTCGGTGCTGGACGCGGTGGACATTCCGGTGGTGGCCGCGGGCGGTTTCTTCGACGGGCGCGGTCTCGCCGCCGCGCTGGCCTATGGCGCGGCGGGCATCGCGATGGGCACCCGGTTCCTGCTGACGCGGGAAAGCACGGTCCCCGACGAGGTCAAGCGGTTCTATCTGGAGCAGGGCCTCGGCGGCACGGTGGTCACCCGCAGGGTGGACGGCATGCCGCACCGCGTGCTGCGCACCGAACTCGTCGACCGGCTCGAGCGCGCCGGGCGGGTGCGTGGTCTGGTCCACGCGCTGCGCAACGCGATCCGGTTCCGCGCGCTCACCGGGCTTTCACCGGCCGCGATGATCCGTGAGGGAATGGCCATGCGCCACAGCGGCGACCTCGGCTGGAGCCAGGTCGTCATGGCCGCGAACACGCCGATGCTGTTGCGCTCCGGGCTGGTCGAAGGCCGGACCGATGCCGGTGTCCTGGCCTCCGGACAGGTCGTCGGCCTGCTCGACGACCTGCCGACGGTGGCGGGACTCATCGACGGTGTGGTCGCCCGCGCCACGGCGATCCTGAAGAACCTGCCGGCTTCCGTCGCCGGCGAGCCGGACGACCGTGTCCTCCCGGGGGTCTGGGGGCTTGCCCCCAGCGGGGGGTGTGGGGGGCCGTGTCCCCCGCAAAACACAGGCGTCGTGACCCGGGAATGCGGCGGCTAGGCTAGCGCGTGTTCGCGCCTTGGAAACACAGCTAGTTCATCGAGGCGTCGCCTGGGCGAGCTTGCGCAGGGTCAACGCCAGCGCCAGCGCTCCCAGCACGAGCGCGCCGACGTAGAGCGAGACACCGGACCAGCCGCCCGCGCCGTAGGCGAGCCCGCCGACCGAACCGCCCACGCTGGAGCCGAGGTAGTAGCAGCACAGGTAGACCGACGGTCCCTGCACCCGCAGGGTGGCCGCCCGCGGACCGACCCAGCCACTGGCCACGGAATGGGCCGCGAAGAACCCCGCGGTGGTGACGACGAGTCCGATCACGACGACCACGATGTCCGGCGAAAGCATCAGGGCGACGCCGGCGAGCGTGATCGCGGCGGTGACGGGCAGCATGCGCGGCCGCCCGAGCGCATCGACCAGGCGGCCGGCCAGCGTCGAGGACACCGAACCGGCGAGGTACACCACGAAGATCATTCCGACGGCGATCGGGGCCAGCGCGAACGGCGGGCTCAGGAGCCGGAAACCCAGGTAGTTGTAGACCGTCACGAAGGAGCTCATCAGCAGGAAGCCACAGGCGAACAGGCGGAGAAGGCCCGAATCGGTGAAAGCGGCGCCCACGGCACCGGCCAACTGCCGGAAGCGGGGCGGAGCCGGGACGAAATGTGCCGACTCCACGATGCTGACGCGGAACACGACCGCGCAGAGGAGCGCGACGAGGCCGACGACCGCCAGCGCCCACCGCCAGTTCGCCAGGTCCACCACGAGTCCCGCGATCAGGCGGCCAGCCATTCCGCCGATCCCGTTGCCCGCGATGTAGAGGCCCATCGCGTAGCCCAGTGACCGGCGGTCGATCTCCTCCGCCAGATAGGACATCGCGGTCGCCTGCAGACCGGCGAGCGCGAACCCCTGCAGGGCGCGCAGCGCGAGCAGGACCGTGAAGGCCGGGCTTACGGACTGGACGATCCCCAGCGCCGCCGCGGCGAACAGGGAGAGGGCCATCATTCGCGTCCGCCCGATGACTCCCGACAACGCCGTCAACGGGATGATGCCCACCGCCAGCCCGCTCGTGCCGAACGAGACGGCAAGGCTCGACTCGGCCGGCGTCAGCCCGAACTGGGTGCTCAACGCGGGCAGAAGTGCCTGCACGCAGTAGAGAGTGGTGAAAGTAGCCAGCCCGGACGCGAAGAGCGCCAGGGTGATGCGACGGAAGTCGGGTGTGCCACGCAGGTGGCGAAGCCCCGCGGCCGGTGTCTGGGTGGCGGTCACGTGGACAGACCGTAAGCAGGGACATATTATTCGTCCAATACTGAAAATGTCCGTTTGTCATCCACAGGTGGATTGTTCTGATGGAAGACCCACTGACCACGGGCGTTGCGTGGCTCGCCCCGCGCGTGGCACTCCTGGAGGTACTGGCCGAGGAGAGCAACCTCACGCGTGCGGCCGCGCTCGCCGGCGTCCCCCAGCCCACGGCGAGTCGCTGGCTCGCCGAGTTGGCCGATCAGGTGGGCACTCCCGTGGCCGCCCGTGCCGGGCGGGGCATCCGGCTGACCTACGCGGGAGGGCTGCTGGCCGAAGCCGCGCGCCGGGCCGCGGGTGAGCTGCGGCAAGGTTTCCGGGCCGCCCTTGCCGAGGCCGATCCGGAGTCCGGGCACATTTCGCTGGCCTTCCTGCACACCATGGGAGGGGTCCGGGTCCCGGAACTGCTGGCGGGGTTCCGCGCCGCGCATCCCGGCGTCCGGTTCACCCTTGTCCAGGGCGCGAGCGAAGAACTGTTGCGGCGGTTGAGGACCGGCGAAGCCGATCTGATCCTCACCGCGCCGCTGCCCACCGGAGATCCCGGCTTCGAAATGTCCGCTCTCGCGCTGCAGCCGCTCGTGGCCGTTGTCCCGAAAGGACATCCGCTCGCCTCGCGCAAACGGGTCCGGATCGCCGAACTCGCGAAGTCGGAGTTCGTGTCGCTCAAACCGGGAGCCGGTGTCCGCCGCATCGTCGACGACCTGCTCGGCCAGGCGGGGTACACGCCGCGGGTTTCGTTCGAAGGCGAGGAAGCGGACACCCTGCGCGGAATGGTGGCCGCCCGGCTCGGCGTCACGATCCTCCCGGAGTCCGAACCGTTGCCCAACCCCGGCACGGTGGAGATCCCGCTCCACCCGCCGGCCTGCCGCGAGATCGGTCTCGTCTGGTCCGCGGACCGGCCGTTGCCGCCGGCCGTCCGCACGTTCCGCGACTACGCCGAGAGCGCGTCGGGCCGCACTCCGGCGCGATGAAGGCTCCCGGTCACCCCTGCCGGGCGGGCCGGATGGTGATGTCGCCGATTTCGACGTCGTCGGGCTGCTCGATGGCGAAGGCGATGGCGCGGGCCACGGCGTCGGGGCTGATGGCCAGCGTCGCCATGGCCTGCTGGGCTTGCGCACGCTGTGCGGGGTCGTCGACGTGGTCGACGAGTTCGGTGTGGACGTAGCCCGGTGAGATGGAGGTCGTGCGGAGAACGCCGTCGGTGGATTCCTGGCGCAGCGCTTCCAGCAGCGTCCGGACGGCGTTCTTGGTGCCCGCGTAGACAGCCTGCGCCGGCACGATCTTCAGCCCCGATGTCGACACGGTGGTGACGAAGTGCCCGCGACCCTGACGACGGAACACCGGCAGCGCGGCGGCGATGCCGTGCAGGACACCGCGCAGGTTGACGTCGATCATCGCGTCCCAGTCGTCGACGTCGAGCGCCGCCAGGGGAGCGAGCCGGGCGACTCCGGCATTGCCCACCAGGACATCGAGGCGCCCGAACCGTTCCACCGCCAGCGCCACCAGTTCCTCGACATCGGCTCGCCGGGTGACGTCGACCTCCCGCATCTCGGCACGGCCACCCTCGGCCCGGATCCGCGCCACCATCGCGTCGAGCCGGTCGGTGCGCCGGGCGCCCAGCACGACGGCCGCGCCCCGGGAGGCCAGTTCCACCGCGGTCGCCGCGCCGATACCGCTGCTGGCTCCGGTGATGGCGACGACCTTGCCGTCGAGTCCGTTCATCGAGACCCCTTCCCGCTAATCTGACAACTGTCCGGTTGACTTCCACAGTACCGGACACTTGTCCACTTGTTCGACGGAGGGGAGGCAGTGCCGTGGCGAATCGTGAGCTCCGGTCTGACGCGGCCGCCAATCGTGACCGCATCGTCGAGGTCGCCAGGGCCGAACTGAGCAGGTCGAACGGTGCGATCGCCGAGCTGAAGCTGCACGCGGTCGCCAAGTCGGCGGGGGTCGGGCAAGGCACGCTCTACCGGCACTTCCCGACCCGCGAGCATCTGCTCGCGGAGGTGTACCGGCATGAACTGACCCAGCTGGTGGACGCGGTGGCGCCGTTGCTGGCGCAGCACCCTCCGCTGGAGGCGCTGACCTGCTGGCTCGACCGGCTGGTCGCGTATGCGCGGGTCAAACGCGGTGTGATGGCGGCGATCGAGGCTTCCGCCTGGCAGGACCTCTACTCAGCGCACCACCATCGGCTCGACGACGCGCTCGGAAAGCTGCTCGATCAAGGCAAAGCCGCCGGCCAGGTGCGTGCGGAGGTCGACGCCACGGACGTCATCCTGCTGCTGGGCGCGTTGTCGCGTATCCCGGAATCGGACTGGGATACGCGGGCACCCACGATCGTGTCGGTGCTAGTCGACGGCCTCCGCGCTCGGTGAGAACACGCCGGGCGCGGTCCCGGTTCAGGGGTGGGTGGCGTGCTCGCGGGCCTTCTTCGGCCGGGGGCCCAGGTTGATCGTCGGGAATTCGAGGGTCGGCGCGTCGGCGCCGCGAAGCCAGCCCACGTCGAACTGGAGCGTTTCCCGATCGGCCGTGCGCAGCCCGGCGACGTTGAACTGCACGGTTTCCTGCTCCGCCGCGCGCAGCGCCGCGACGTTGAACTGGATGGTTTCCGCGTCGGCGGTCTTCGACGTCCGGCGGCCGAGTGCGACGACGCCCAGCAGAACCACGAGGAATGCGGCCCACGACCACCACATCGACGGTCCCGCGATCAGCGTCACCGCGGCGACCGTGATGGCCGAAACGACCGTGATGACCCTTGCTTTGATCCCTTTGGCCAGCCGCGCGAACGCGGCGACGCCGATTCCGTACAGCACGAAGTAAAGCCCGCCGGTGACACTGAACAAGACCTCGAAGGAGAACAGGCCACTCGCGCCCAGCGTCGCGATCAGCGTCAACGTCGCGCCCACCACGAGCACCGCCGCGACGGGATTGCGGTCACGTTCCCGTACCCGGCTCAGCTTGGCCGGCAGATAACCACTTCGCGCGAGGCCGAACACCAGGCGCGACAACGCGAGCGCCGCGGCGAAGACGTTGGCCGTGATGCAGGCGATCACCACGATCAGCATGACCGGGCGAGCCAGGGAACCCAGCGCCCGTTCCGCGAGGAGTACCAGCGGGGCCGAATCCAGCCGGCCGTCGGCGGGGTCCACGGTGGCGAACAGACCGAGCAGCAGCAGTGCGTACAGCACCACCACGATCGCGAAGGATGCCGCGAAAATGCGGGGGATCAGGTCCGAGCGCTTGTGTTCCTCGAACGTGAAGGCGACCGTCTCCCACCCGACGAAAGCCACGTAGACCGCGGTGAGCACGCCGCCGAGGTCGCCGTGCGCGGGCAAGGCCAGGTTCGGCGGCGCGAAACCGTGGACGGCCAGCGCGACGACCGCGATGCAGGTCACCAGGGCGAAGAGGCCGATGATCAACGCGACCTGGAGCTTGCTCGAGACGTTCGCCCCGAGGTAGGCGACGATCGTGCCGCCCGCCAGCACGACGATCGGGAAGACCTGTGCCGCGGCACCGATACCCAGGAACTGCGCGACGTAGCGTCCGCCGGTCAGGGCCGTCGCCGGCACCGCGGCGACCAGTCCGATGGTCGCGATGATCCCGACGGTGCGTCCCACGGCCGGCCCCAGGGCGACCTCCGCGTAATAGGCGATACCGGACGCCGAGGGATAGCGCCGGCCGAGCCATGCGTAGCAGGACAGCAGGGGAATGACGGAAACCGCGGCGATCGCCCACGGGATCCAGGCGGATTTGCCCAGCTGGTGATAGCTGACCCCGGGCAGGATCATCATTCCGCTGCCCAGCACGGCGGACAACGCCATGAAGGTGCCCGCGATTCCGCCCATGGATTTTTTCAGGTCGGTCAAGGCTGGAAATCCCCCGTACCGGTCAGACGCGCCGGTGTCCAGTACCGGCCGGCCGATGGTTCCACAACGTTACGGAGGGCCGGTGAACGGGTACCTGGTTTTCCCGAAAGTGCAAGAATATGTGTCAAGAAGTCCGGGTGAGGCTAATGTGCGAAAGTGGACGATCGCGTAGGGTTTCTGGTCAAAACGGGAAAAATTATGGACCAGCCCGGACGGACTGGTCCACAATTGCGCGTTTTTCGCCGATCAGAGCCGCTCGATGATGGTGACGTTGGCCGTGCCACCGCCCTCGCACATGGTCTGGAGCCCGTAGCGGCCCTCTCGCCGTTCGAGTTCGTGGAGCAGCGTGGTGAGGAGCCGGGCGCCGGTGGCGCCGATCGGGTGACCCAGCGCGATGGCTCCGCCGTTGACGTTGACCCGTGCCGGGTCGGCGCCGGTTTCGTCGAGCCAGGCGAGCACGACGCTGGCGAAGGCCTCGTTCACTTCGAACAGGTCGATGTCCTCCACGGAAAGCCCGGCCTTGCGCAGCGCGTGGGCGGTCGCGGGGATCGGTCCGGTCAGCATCCACACCGGATCGGCCGCGCGCACCGACAGGTGATGAACCCGGGCCCGGGGCGTGATCTGGTGTTCCTGAACGAATCGTTCCGACGCGACGAGCACCGCGCTGGCCCCGTCGGAGATCTGGCTGGCGACCGCGGCGGTCAGGCGGGAGCCCTCGGCCAAGGGTTTCAGCCCGGCCATGCGTTCCAGGCTGGTGTCCCGCCGCGGCCCCTCGTCGCGGCTGAACCCGTCGATCGGCGCGATTTCCCGCTCGAACCGGCCCGAGTCGGCGGCTTCGAGGGCCCGCCGATGACTGCTCAGCGCGAACTCCTCCATGGCTTCACGGGAAATCTCCCAGCGCTGGGCGATCATGTCCGCGGCCCGGAACTGGGACACCTCGATGCTGCCGTAGCGTTCCTGCCAGCCCTTCGAACCGGAGAACGGGTCGTCGAAGCCGTATTCGCGCCCGGCGAGCATCGCCGCGCTGATCGGGATGGCGCTCATGTTCTGCACGCCGCCGGCGACCACCAGGTCCATCGTTCCCGACATCACCGCCTGCGCGGCGAAAGCGACGGCCTGCTGCGAAGAACCGCACTGGCGGTCGACCGTCACCCCGGGCACGTGGTCCGGGAAATCGGCGGCCAGCCAGCAGGTGCGGGCGATGTTGCCGGCCTGCGGGCCGATGGTGTCGCAGCAACCGAAGATCACGTCGTCGGTCAGGCCCGGATCGAGACCGGTGCGCTCGAAGGCCGCCTTGAGCACGTGCGCGCCGAGATCGGCGGGGTGCACCGACGACAGCGCGCCGCCGCGGCGTCCGACCGGGGTGCGCACGGCGTCGATGAGGTAGGCGGAGGGCAGAGTAGCCACGGTTTCTCCTACGGGTGCTGACTGCTGACGGACACGACCTCGCCGGTCAGGTAGGAGGCGTAGTCGCTGGCGAGGAAAACCATGACGTTGGCGACTTCTTCCGGCGTCGCGGACCGGCCGAACGCCTCCCGTTTTTCCAGGTCGCGAAGGAGTTCTTCGCTGGTGACCTTGGCCAGGAAGGGATGCGTGGCCAGGCTCGGCGCGACCGCGTTGATCCGGACGCCGAGGTCGGCGGCGTCCATCGCCGAACACCGGGTGAGCGCCATCACCCCGGCCTTCGCGGCCGCGTAGTGCGCCTGACCGGACTGCGCACGCCAGCCGACCACCGAGGCGTTGTTCACGATCACGCCGCCGCCACCCTGCTCCGCGAATCGCCGCAAAGCCGCCCTGGTACACCGGAAAGTGCCGGTGAGGGTCACGTCCAGCACGCGCGACCATTCTTCGTCGGTCATCTCCATGACCGACCTGGTGCCGCCGAGGCCGGCGTTGTTGATCATGACGTCGAGCCGTCCGAAGCGTTCGGCGGTGCCGTCGATCAGCGCGCACACCTGATCCTCGTCGGTGACGTCACAGGGAATCGCGTGCACCGGGCCCAGCATGCCGAGTTCTTCGGCGGTTTCGGCGAGCCTGCGCTCGTGGCGGTCGCTGATCACGACGCGCGCGCCCTCTTCGAGGGCGCGCCGGGCGGCCGCCGAGCCGATGCCGGTTCCGGCGGACGCGGTGACCACGACGATCTTGTCCGCGAGCAGGTCGTGCCCCTTCACCCACGTACCTCCTTGGGCAGGCCGAGTATCCGCTCGGCGATGATGGTCCGCTCGATTTCGTCCGAACCGCCGTAGATGGTGTCGGCGCGGGAGAACAGGAAAAGCCGCTGCCACTCGTCCAGGCCCGGATCGGCGACCAGAGCCCGCGCGCCGCGTGCGCGCACGGCCAGTTCGCCGAGTCTCCGATGCCACCCGGCCCAGAGCAGTTTGCCGACGGCCACTTCGGGCCCGGCGGACTCGCCGAGGGTGCGCAGCGCGTGCGCGCGCAGGACCCGAAGGCCGATCTCGGCCCGGTTCAGCTCGTCGCGCAGTGCCGGGTCGTCGATCGCGCCGGTGCGCCGTGCCTGCTCGATCACGCCCTCGAGTTCGCGCCGGAACCCGATCTGCTGGCCCAGCGTCGACACCCCGCGTTCGAAACCGAGCGTGGCCATCGCGACCCGCCAGCCTTCACCCGGTTCTCCGACCACGAGGTCCGCGGCCGTGCGCGCGCCGTCGAAGAACACCTCGTTGAACTCCGAGGTTCCGGTGAGCTGCTGGATCGGGCGGATCGTCACGCCCTCCTGCCGGAGCGGAACGAGCAGGTAGGACAGCCCGCGATGACGGACTGAGCCGCGCTCGGTCCGGGCCAGCACGAAGCACCAGTCGGCGACGTGGGCCAGCGAGGTCCAGACCTTTTGCCCGTTGACCACCCATTCGTCCCCGTCGAGGACCGCCGACGTGGAGACCGCGGCGAGGTCGGACCCGGCGCCGGGCTCGGAATATCCCTGGCACCACAGTTCCTCGACGCGGACGATCTTCGGCAGGAAGCGTTTTCGCTGTTCCGGCGTACCGAGCGCGATCAGGGTGGGCCCGAACAGGTGCTCGCCGAGGTGGTTGACCCGGGCGGGCGCCCCCGAAGCGGCGTACTCCTCGTGGAAGGCGACCTGTTCGGCCAGGGACAGACCGCGACCGCCGAACTCTTCCGGCCACCCGACACACGTCCACCCCGCGGCGGCCATGTGCCGTTCCCACGCCAGCCTGGCGTCGAACGCCTCGTGCTCGCGGCCCGGGCCGCCGAGCCCGCGCAACCGAGCGAACTCGCCGGTGAGATTGCTCGCCAGCCAGTCCGCGGCTTCGGCTCGGATCCGCTCGGGATCGTTCACTCACACCTCCGTGCACTAGCCTGATAATGAGAACATGTTCTAGATTTGGTGTCCAGTGTGGGAGGTGCCATGGAGCCGGTGACGATTCCGGCCGCGATACGCGCGGCAGCAGCCCTTTTCGGGGACAACGAGGCGATCGTGGACGGGCATGTCCGGCTCACCTACGCCGAACTTCTGGAACGTGTTCGCCTCGCCGCCAGGATGTTCGCCGGACAGGGCGTGCGCCCTGGCGACCGGGTGGCCCTCAACGCCCCCAACACCTACCACTGGGTGATCGCCGCGCTGGGCGCGTTGTACGGGGGCGCGACCATCGTGCCGGTCAACACCCGGTTCACCGGGGTGGAGACGGTCGATCTGTTGCGCCGCAGCCGGGCACGCGCGCTGGTCGTCGCGGGGGATTTCCTCGGCGTCGACCGGCTGGCGGGAATCCGCGAGGCGGCGGGACCAGAGGGGTTGCCGGACCTGCGGTGCGTCGTGCGGATCGGCGGTGGGCCGGCCGAAGACGCGCTCTGCTGGGACGAAATCACCGAACGAGCCCAGGATGTGCCGCTCACCGGTATCGAGGCGGCGGCCGACGCCGTTTCCCCGGACGACGTGAGCGACATCCTGTTCACCTCGGGCACGACCGGCCGCAGCAAGGGCGTGATGTCCGCGCACCGGCAGGCTCTCGCGGTCGCCACCGCGTGGGCCGGTTGCGGCGAGTTGACCAGCGACGACCGGTACCTGGTGATCAATCCGTTCTTCCACAGCTTCGGGTACAAGGCGGGCATTCTCGCCTGCCTGGCCACCGGTGCCACGATCATCCCGCAGGCGGTGTTCGACGTGGGGGTCACGGCCGCGCTGATCGAGAGCGAGCGGGTGTCCGTGCTCCCCGGCGCGCCGACGATCTTCCAGGAACTGCTGCGCGATCCGCCCCGGGACACCTCCTCGTTGCGCCTCGCGGTCACCGGAGCCGCGACCGTGCCGGTGACCCTGGTCGAGCGCATGCGCGCCGAACTCGGTTTCCGCACGGTGCTGACCGCCTACGGCCTGACCGAGGCCGTGGTGGTGACCATGTGCCGTCCCGGCGACCCGGCCGAGGTGGTCTCGCGGACGTCCGGACGGGCCGCCGCGGGCTGCGAGGTCACGATCCGGGGCGAAGAGATCCTGGTGCGCGGCCCGAACGTGATGCTGGGCTACCTCGACGATCCGGAGGCCACCGCGCGGACGATCGACGCGGACGGCTGGCTGCACACCGGCGACGCCGGCAGGCTCGACGCCGAGGGCAACCTCATGATCACCGGCCGGATCAAGGACATGTACATCTGCGGCGGGTTCAACGTCTACCCGGCGGAAGTGGAACAGGTTCTCGAAGGGCTGGCCGGAGTGCGGGAGGTCGCCGTGGTCGGCGTCGAAGACGAACGGCTCGGCGAGGTGGGCAAGGCCTGCATCGTGGGAGAGGATCTGACCGAGGAGCGGGTGCGGGCGTTCTGCGCCGAGCGCCTGGCCAACTACAAGAGGCCCCGTGTGGTGGTGTTCATGGAATCCTTGCCCCGCAACGCTTCCGGCAAGGTTCTCAAACGCTTGCTGACCGAACCCGGGGAAAAGGCCCGAGGAGAAGGAGCAACTATGACCGTCCGCTACGAGCGTCGTGGCCCAGTGGCGGTGGTGACGATGAATCGCCCCGAATACCGCAACGCGCAGAATTCGGCCATGACCTACGCCCTGGACGACGCATTCGCGCGGGCGGTGGACGACGCCGAAGTGAAGGTGATCGTGCTGGCCGGTGCGGGAAAGCATTTCTCGGCCGGGCACGACATCGGATCGCCGGAACGGGATGCCGACACCTCCTTCGACTACAGGGCCGTGATGTGGTGGGACCACACCACGAAGGAAGGCGGAGACCGGCGGTTCGCCCGGGAGTCCGAAGTGTATCTGGGAATGTGCCGGCGCTGGCGGGAAATCCCGAAACCGATGATCGCCAGTGTCCAGGGCGCGTGCATCGCGGGCGGGCTGATGCTGGCCTGGGTGTGTGATCTGATCGTCGCCTCGGACGACGCCTTCTTCGCCGATCCCGTGGTGCGCATGGGAATTCCCGGGGTCGAGTACTTCGCGCACCCGTGGGTGCTCGGTCCGCGCGCGGCCAAGGAGGTGCTGTTCACCGGTGCGCGGTTCAGCGCCGCGCAAGCCAGGGAATGGGGAATGATCAACCGCGTGGTTCCGCGCGACGAGCTGGAAAACGAGACTCTCGCGTTGGCCGGAAAGATCGCGGAAATGCCGTCGTTCGGCCTCGCGCTGGCGAAGAAAGCGGTCAACCAGGCCGAGGACCTGATGGGCATGCGGTCCGGAATGGACTCCGTGTTCGGGTTGCACCACTTCGCGCACGCGCACAACGCGGAAACCTCGGACGACTCCCTGGGCGGTCATTCCGCCCGGTCGATGCGAGACGCGGGAGGGCGGTGATGGACCTCGATGTCGACGCCGCGACCGCGGCCTTCGTGACCGAGGTCCGGGAATGGCTCGCGGAAAACGTGCCGAGGCCGGCCCTGCCGTCGATGGACACCGCGGAAGGCTTCGCCGCGCACCGGGAATGGGAGGCGAAGCTGGCCGACGCGCGGTTGTCGGTGGTGTCGTGGCCCCGTGCCTACCACGGCCGGGAAGCGTCATTGCTGCAATGGGTGCTCTTCGAGGAGGAGTACTACGCCGCGGGCGCGCCGGGCAGAGTGGGCCAGAACGGGATCTTCATGCTCGCGCCGACCCTGTTCGAGCACGGCACGCGGGAACAACAGGACCGGATCCTGCCGCCGATGGCGCGCGGCGAAGAAGTGTGGGCGCAGGCGTGGTCGGAACCCGAGGCGGGCAGTGACATCGCCGCGCTGCGGAGCCGCGCGGAGCGGACCGACGGCGGCTGGTTGCTGTCGGGCCAGAAGACGTGGAGCTCGCGCGCCGCGTTCGCCGACAAGGCCTTCGGTTTGTTCCGCACCGATCCCGCCGAGCGGCGGCACCGTGGGCTGACCTATTTCATGGTCGACCTCCGGGCCGACGGAGTCGGTGTCCGGCCGATCCCGCAACTCGACGGTGAGCCGGGTTTCGCCGAGATCTTCTTCGACGAGGTGTTCGTACCCGACCGTGACGTGATCGGCGCGGTGGGGGAGGGCTGGCGGGTCGCGATGACCACGGCCAACAACGAGCGGGGCCTGTCGTTGCGCAGTCCCGGCCGGTTCCTCGCCGCGGCGGACCGCCTGGTGGACCTGTGGCGCGAGTGCGGCGAGCCGGAAGCGACCGCGGACCGCGTGGCCGACGCCTGGATCTCGGCGCGCGCCTACCAGCTCTACACGTTCGGCACGGTGACCAGGCTGGAATCCGGTGGCGGGCTGGGGCCCGAGTCCAGCGTGAACAAACTGTTCTGGTCGCGTCTGGACCTGGAGCTGCACGAGACCGCGCTCGATCTGCTCGGCCCGGAAGGAGAACTCACCGGGCCGTGGACCGACGGCTACCTGTTCTCCCTCGCCGGCCCGATCTACGGGGGCACCGACCAGATCCAGCGCAACACGATCGCCGAACGGCTGCTGAAGCTGCCGAGGGAGGCACGCCCGTGAAATTCACGTTGTCGGCCGAGCAGCGGGATTTCGCCGCCGCGCTGCACGATCTTCTGTCCGGATCGGACACTCCGGCAGCGGTGCGCGCCTGGTCCCGGGGAGACCACGAACCAGGCCTGAAGGTGTGGCGCAACCTGGCCGGGATGGGCGTGCTGGAGTTGCTCGGCGAGTCCGACATCGAAGCCGCCGACGTGGTGGTGGCGTTCGAAGCGTTCGGATACCACGCGGTGCCGGGCCCTCTGATCGAGTCCGTCGTCGTCGCGCCGCTCCTGCTGCCGGGGAACACCGAAATCGTGACCGTGCTGGCGCCGCCCGAGGTGCCGTTCGCGCTCGACGCCGACATCGCGCGGGTCGTGCTGCGCCTGGACGGCGGGAAAGCGGCACGGATGGCGGTCGAGGAGGCGACTCCGGTCTCGTCGATCGACCCGGCCCGGCGGCTGTTCCGGGTACGGGGAACGGCCGAAGAGTCCATTGTGGACGCCGACGTGGCCCGTGCCTTCGACTACGCGGTACTGGCCGTCGCGGCGCAGTTGCTCGGTGCCGGACAGTGGTTGCTGGACACCGCCGTCGCCTACGCCCAGCAGCGTCATCAGTACGGGCGGCCGATCGGGGGGTACCAGGCGATCAAGCATCTCCTCGCGGACGTGGTCACCCGGCTCGAACTGGCCCGTCCGCTGATCCACGGCGCGGCGGTGGCGATCGACGGCTCGGCCGCCTCGGTGACGCGGGACGTTTCCGCCGCGAAGGTCGCGGCCGGTGACGCCGCGTACCTCGCGGCCCGCACGGCCTTGCAGGTGCACGGCGCGATCGGCTTCACCGCCGAGCACGACCTCGGCCTGTGGCTGACGAAGGTCCGGGCGCTCGTCGGAGCCTGGGGCGGTGGCGCGTTCCACCGGCGGCGCGTGCTGGAGGGGCTGGGCTGATGGACGACGACGACGCGCGGGCGCTGCGGGAGGCCGTGCGGGGACTGCTGGAAAAGCGTTCCGACGTACGGGCCGCGATGGAGATGCCGCAGGGATACGACGAGGACCTCTGGGCGACGTTGTGCGGCCAGATAGGCGTGGCCGCGCTGGCGGTGCCGGAGGCCTATGGCGGAGTCGGCGCGGGTCTCGGCGAAGTCGCCGTCGTGCTGGAGGAGTTGGGGCGTGGCCTCACTCCCGCCCCGATGCTGGGCTCGGCGCTGTGCGCCTACGCGCTGCTCCTCTCCGGGGACGAGGAAGCATGCTCGCGGTGGCTCCCCGCGATCGCCGAGGGCACCGTCGCCGCGCTGGCGTGGGCGGGGGAGCAGGGCTGGTCCTCACTCGCGTGCACGGCATCGGAGTCCATTGTGGACGGTGAGTGCCGATACCGGTTGGACGGCACGGCGTGTTATGTGCTCGACGGGGACATCGCGCGGCTGCTGGTGGTACTGGCACGGGCCGGCGACGAAGTCGGCCTCTTCGAGGTCGACCGTGACCAGGTCGCCCCACGGCACACACCGGGCATGGACCCGACCCGCAGGTTCGCGGCGATCGAGTTCTCCGGCTCGCCCGCCCGCCGCCTCGGCACGGCCTGCTACCCGATCGATCGGTTGCGTGCCCTCGCGCTGACGATGCTGTCGGCCGAACAGGTGGGATTGGCGCGGCGCGCCCTCGAACTGACCGTGGACTACACCCGGCAGCGGCATCAGTTCGGCCGGCCGATCGGGTCGTTCCAGGCGCTCAAGCACCGGATGGCCGACGCGCACGTCCGGGTCGAAGCGGCGCGGTCGGCGTCCTGGGCCGCGCTGGCCGCCGGGTCCGGCACCACGGACACCGTGGCCCCGGTCGACCATGCGGCGGCCGCCGTGGCCAAGGTGGTGTGCTCGGAGGCGGTCGAACTGGTCACCGCGGAGATGATCCAGCTCCACGGCGGTATCGCGATCACCTGGGAGCACGACGCGCACCTGTACTTCAAGCGGGCGTACGGCTCCGCGCGGCTCTTCGGCTCGGTCACCGAGGCGATCGGGTCCGTCGAATGGCTGCGCCCGCCCCACTGAGCACCGATGCTTGACGGTCAGGTCGCGAGGTCGGCCTGCGAGTCGGGGGGAGCGGGCTTCGCGATGCGGCGCAAGGCGCCGGCGATCCCGTGTGCTGCCCGCCGTGAGTGCGCGTCGCTGGTGAGGAAGGTGGCGAACCCGTGCACGAGCCCGCCGTAGTGCAGCCGGGTGACCGGCACGCCGTCGCGGCGCAGACGGTTCGCGTAGTCCTCTCCCTCGTCACGGAAAGGGTCGAAACCGGCCGTGACCACACACGTCGGCGGCAGGCCGGTGAAGTCTTCGGCGCGCAACGGCGACATCCGGGGATGGGTCAGCAGCGCGCGATCGGGCGCGTAGTGCGACTGGTACCAGGCGATCATTTCGGCGTCGAGAAAGAAACCCTGCCGGAACAACTCGCGGGACGGGTGGCCGCCGACACCGTCGGTCACCGGGTACATCATCAGGTTGAAGTCCGGAGCCACGGTCTGCTCCTGGATGCACACGTGCGCCGTGACCGCGGCGATGGCCCCGCCGGCGCTGTCGCCACCGACCCCGATCGCGCCGGCCGAAACACCGAAGCGTTCACTGTGCGTGGCCACGTGCCGGAACGCCGCGATGGCGTCGTCGACGGCCGCCGGGTAGGGGTTCTCGGGCGCCAGCCGGTACTCGACGGAGATGATCCGGACGCCACTGTGCCTGCTCAGGAACCGGCACACCCCGTCGTGGCTGTCGATGCTGCCGAGCACGAAGCCGCCGCCGTGGAAGTACACCATCGTCGGTGTCGCGCCGGTGGCGCCGGGCGGCAGGTAGATCCTCGCGCGCAGCAGCCCCTCGGCGCCGCCGACCATGGTGTCGGAGACCCTGACGCCGGGCCCGGAACCAGCGAGCATCGTCGAGGAGACCAGATCGAACTCCCGGCGCGCGCGGGGGAGGTCGGACACCAGCGGCGGTTCGTCTCGCTGGAACAGCCGTTCGACCTTGATGAGCAGCTGCGCGGTCGGGCTCAGTTCGTCGCCGTCGACCCGGACCGGGCCGCCCACGATCCGGCGCAGCAGCGGATCGGGCAGGGCAAGGCCTTTCCGGAGTCCCCGGGCCGCGGTGCGCAGCACGGTTCTTCGGACGGTTTCCCTCATCGGCACCCCCGGGAGGACAAGCAGAGTCGTCCGCCATCGTTTCGAACGAATCTCTCCGTCCGCAAGCGAAATCGGCCGGATGCCGGTACAACGCGGCGCCGTCCGGAGGAACTTTCACCGCGGATCCACTCTTCGGGCGGAGCTACGCTCGCTCAGGCTCCGAGTTCGGGGATGCGCTCGCCGTAACGCGCCATCAGCGCCGCGTTGCGTTCGTCACCGCCGGGCACGTTGGCGCTGGTCCAGACGGGCAGCGTGACGTCGCGTGCGGTGGCGAGCCGGTCGAGCTCGGTGAGCAGGGCCGACCACAGGTACGCGCCGAGGATCGTGGACACCGCCGCCGTGCGGGGCTCCTCCTCCGGCTCGACCACGTCACCGGGCGGCACGCCGGTGTCGAGCACCACGGTCGCGTGGTCGGCCAGCCGGGTGCCGGACCGGTCGGTCGCGGCGGCGGAGGCGGGCAGGGAGGTCACCGCCAGCACGGGCACGTTCCGGGCCAGCGATTCCTGGGCGATCTCGACCGGGTAGGGGTTCCGGCCGCTGGTGGAGAAGACCACCATCACATCGGGTGGCGCGGGATTCGCCCGCGCGACCGCCGCCCGGCCCCGTCCGGGCTCGCGCTCGATCGCCGAACTGCGCCGCGCGCCGGCCAGCGGCAGCAACTCCGGCTCCCACAGCGGCCGGACCGGGGCCAGGCCGCCCGCGCGGTAGAAGGTCTCGCACACCATCGCCAGGGAATGCCCGGCACCCGCGGCGTGCACGATCCCGCCGGCCTCGATCGAATCCAGCACCAGCGACGCCGCCCGGCCGATGTCCGCCTCCCGGGCATCGAGCTCGTCCAGCAGTTCCCGCACCTGTCGCCGCATCCGGGGCTTCTCCTCTCGCCGCCGCAACGCTAGGCGGCGTCCGGGCATCTTGTCCAGACCAATCACCGGTACGAGCCGGCCGCGCGTTCGAACCGCACCGAGAACGCGCCGGTGTCGGGCACCCGCAGGGTCAGCCGGGTCAGCGACTCGCCCCAGGTACGGCGCAGCAACGGGTCGTCGACCATCCGGTGGTCGAGTTCGGCCGTCGCGCCCCGCCAGGAGATCCGGAGCGTGCCCTCGGAGTGTACGAGTGCCCAGTTCTCGCCCAGTTCGACCCGTCCGGCCAGCATGTGCCGCAGCGACACGGGGATGCCGCGCAGCGGTGCCCAGTTCTCCTCGACCACGATGTGCGCCGGATCGCGTACCAGCCGTGCCGACCGCCGCCACCGGGTGAGCCGTCCCGCGGGATAGGCGCCGGCCAGGTCGGCGCGCAGTTCCACCTGGTCCACGCCGGTCTCGGCATGGACGTCGCGGGCGTAATGATGGCCGCCCGTCTGCTGTTCCACTCCCGGCTCGGGCACGTTGTGCCATTCGGCGCGCAGCGGCCACTCCTGATGCCGGTCCGGGCCGGGACCTGGAGCGGCGTAGGCGGGCTGGCCCACGTCGACCACGACCGGGACACCGTCCAGCGCGACCCAGTACGAGCCGATGTCGAGATGGTTGTGCCGTTCGCCGTTGTGCCCCGCCTTCATCGCCAGTGTCAGGCCTTCCGGCGTCCCGGCCATCTCCCGGGCGACCAGGATCTGCACGCGCGGCAACCACACTTCACGAGGCAGCCAGCCGTCCCGGGTGGCGGGCGCGGCGTCACGCCACCCCTCGTCGGACAGCCCGGCCAGGGCGCGGCCCAGTCCGGCCTCCGGGCGGATGATCAGCGACCGTTCGCGGCCCCGGCACAGCGCGTGCGCGCGTACGTCCTCGTCTCCGAGCCGTTCACCCCATCGATGCAGCACGTGCCACGGCTCGCCGGGCGGCAGTCGCGGCGGTGCGTCCCCGGCGTTGACGTACCAGTCACCGCCGAGGTGCATGCGGTGCGGGAACCGGATCAGTTCGGCGAGCAGAGGCAGGTGCTCGTCGTGGCGCATGCCCGCTTCGGCGAGCAGGTCGAGCGCCTCCAGCAGCCGGCAGGGACCGTGCCACCAGTAGGCGACACCTTCTTCGACGCCACCGTCGTCCGGCAGGGTCGCGGTGAAGTGGTCCAGACCTTGCACGACGAGGGTCACCAGTCGCTCCCGCCGTCGCTGGTCCTCGACCAGCAGCAGGGCCGCGGCCAGGACCGCGCCGTGGATCCACGGGTTCCAGCGCGCGTCGCCGTCGAGACCCCACCGCTGGTCGCGGGTGTGCTCGAACGGGGTCAGCACCCGCAGGTTCACCTCGCGTCTCAACCGCCGCCGCAGGCCCGGGGCGCGGATGTCCAGGTGCGGACCCAGCACGTGGTCGGCCCAGGCGAACAGGGAGGTGATCTCGGCCGCGCCCAGGTCGACGAACGGCTCGTCGGGATCGGGCAGGACCTCGCCGCGGGGCGCGCGCCGGCGGGTGTGCGGGGGCAGGCCCCAGCTCGTTGCTTCGGAGAGGGCGGCCAGGCCGTCGACGGCGGCGTCGAGATAGGGCGAAGCGCCCGGCGGTGCGGTGGCGGGCGCGATGTCGTCGGTGAGCACGGCGGCGAGGACGAACAACGTCACGCGTTCGCGCAGCCGTACGGAGGCTTCCTCGTCGGCGGTGGGGCGGTTTTTCCGGAACGCCCGCGTCCAGGTTCTGACGGGCGGGGCGGGGGCTTCACGTGTGAGTTCGGCGTCGGCCCGCGCCACGAGCGCACCGCGGGTGGCGGGATCGACCGCGTCCCAGACCGCCCGTTCGGTGACGTCGGGAACCACGTATTCCCTCCTGAGGGTGGTGATCCATTCCGGTCCGACGTGCGAGTACGCACTATGTCACAACGAGTCCGAGGATCCCCCTCGCGCCGTTCACGGTCGGTGAAAGCGCTTCCACAACGATATCGCGGCGAAATCGGTCATCTCAGCTGGTGAAACGCCGTCCGGCGGGACGCGCCGGACTTGAGCTTGAGTTAGGTCGAGGTTCTACCGTGGAGGCATGGCTGTTCAACTCAATCACACCATCGTCGCGGCGCACGACAAGAAGGCCGCGGCCGCGTTCCTGACCGAAATCCTGGGACTGCCGGACGCGACGCCGTTCGGTCCGTTCATGGTGGTCCAGGTGGACAACGACCTGACCCTCGACTTCGCCGACCACGAGGGGGAAATCGCTCCCCAGCACTACGCGTTCCTGGTGGGCGAAACCGAGTTCGACGAGATCTTCGGACGGATCAAGGACCGGGGCCTGCGGTACTGGGCCGATCCTCGCCATGACCACCCCGGCGAGATCAACACCCGGGACGGCGGTCGCGGGTTGTACTTCGATGACCCGGACGGGCACAACCTGGAGATCCTGACCCGGTGGTACGGCAGCGGCTCCTGACCGGGGCCGCCCGAAACCAGGCCCGGCCTCGATCCGCCGGAAGTCACGAATTTTCGGCGAGGTAGGCGGTGGCCAGTCGTTTCGGCGCCCGGCAGAGCCAGGCATCGACGACGACTTCGCGCAGTTCGCCGGTGCCGATGGCATCGAGCCTGACCAGAACCGCCGGATACCCCTGGAAATGGGGCGTGGTGAAGTAGACGCCGGGATCGTCGGCGAGCAGGGCTTCCTTGACGCCGAGATCGGCGACCCGGACGCCGAGGACGGGTCCGTCGGGTGCCGCCTCGCCGAGCGCTTCGTAGTCGGCGCGCCGCAATGGCCGCTCCCAGACGAACCCCTTGTCCTTCACCCGCCAGCTGGGCAGGCCCCACGACAGCTTTTCGCTGGTCTCCGGCAGTGACAGGGCGATCCGGCGGACGTCTTCCCAAGTCGCCATAGCCGTACCTTAAGCGAAGTAGCCGCCTCCTTGGGCCGGGCGGCACCACCGGCCGTCGCGTGCTGGTCACGCGGAGGTGGCGGTGTGGTGGCGAAAAGGGCTCAAACATTAACACCGGGCCCCCGGGCGGTGATGCTCAGCCGGGGGGAGGTGATCTCATGACCGCCGTCCTGGCGGGCAGACGACTGCAGGGACTCACCGCCCTGGCCCGGACGACGCCCGGGATCCTCGGCACCTTCACGCTCGCGCTCATCCTCGTGTCCTTACTCGCGGGAGCCCTCAGCGTGCTCGGCGTCACCGCGCGGGCGCGCGCCGTGGACGATCTCGCGGTCCGCAGCGGACCGCTCAGCGTCGCCGCCGAGGAGATCTATCGCTCGCTTTCCGATGCCGACGCGACCGCGAACAGCGCGTTCCTTTCCGGTGGTCTCGAACCGGTGGAAACCCGGCAGCGCTACGAAAGCGGGGTCGCGCAAGCGGCGTCCGCGCTCGCGTTCGCCATCGCGGCGCGGGAACCGGCCGACATCACGGCCCCGGGCAGCCCGCTGGCCACGATCGCCCAGCAGTTGCCCGTCTACACCGGCCTGGTGGAGACGGCACGGGCGAACAACCGGATGGGCCTCCCGCTCGGCGCGGCCTACCAGCGCGAGGCCTCGACGCTCATGCGCACCCGGTTGCTGCCCGCCGCCCAGGACCTCTACCGGACCGAGGCAGCCCAGGTCAGCGCGGACCAGGAGCGGGCAAGGCAATTCCCCCTCGCCGAGCTGCTGCTCGGGGTGTTCGTGCTCGGCGTGCTCGGTTTCGTCCAGCGCTCGGTGAGCCTGCGGACCAACCGCGTGTTCAACACCGGCCTGCTCACCGCGACCGCCGCCGCCGCGCTTTCGCTGGTGTGGATGGTCGTCGCGGGCGTGGCGGCGGGCAGCGCCGTCGACGCGAGCCGGACCGCCGGTTCGGCGCAGGTCGACGTGCTCGCCAGAGCGAGGATCGCGACGCTGTCCGCGCGGGCCGACGAGACGCTGACCTTGGTCGCCCGCGGCACCGGCCAGTCGGCGGAGGCCGGCTATACCGAGTCGGACCGGCAACTGGGCGCCTTGCTCGACACCGCCGCTTCGCTGGCCACCGACGACGTGGTGCGCGAAGAGATCGCGGCCGCGCGAGCCGACCACGCTACGTGGGTGGCCGCGCACGGCGCGCTACGCGCGGCCGACGATTCGGGCGACTACGGAACCGCGGTGGCCGACGCGATCGGTGACGACCCGCGAACGGCCGGGTCGGCCTTCGACCGGCTCGACGCGAACCTGCGCGACGCGATCGAGCGCACCCGGGGAGCCTTCGCGGAAGAGGTGACCGGTGCGCGTGGCGCGCTCAGCGGGGCGGTCGTCGTGGTCTCCGCGATGGCCGCGGTGACCGCCGTGGCGTCCACGACCGGGATCTGGCGCCGGCTCAGGGACTACCGGTGAGGGCCCGGGCGGTGGTCGTGATCGCCGCCGTGTTCGCGCTGGGCGGCTGCGGAACCGTCGCGGGCACCACGGTTCCGGTGGTGGCCGCGCAGGTGCCCACTCCCGGCGGGGTCACCGAGGCCGCGGCTCCGGCCGGTGTGAACACCGGCGAGGACTGCGGTGATCCGCTCGCCAGCCTGGCGCCGTCCGGCCCGCTGCCCGAACCCGGCCGGATGCCGCCGGGGTCCACAATGGACCGGATCGTCGCGCGCGGCAAACTCGTCGTCGGAGTCGACCAGAACACCTACAACTTCGGTTTCCGTGACCCCTTCACCGGTCAGATCCAGGGCTTCGACATCGACATGGCCCGCGCCGTCGCCCGGGCGCTGTTCGGGGATCCGTCCCGGATCCAGCTTCGTGCGCTCACCTCCGAGCAGCGGATTCCGGCCGTGCGCGACGGCGCCGTGGACATCGTGGTCCGGACCATGAGCATCACCTGCGAGCGCAGGCGTGAGGTGAGTTTCTCGGCCGTCTATTACGACGCCAGCCAACGACTTCTGGTGAAACGGGATTCGGGCATCACCGGCGCCGCCGACCTGGCGGGCAGGCGGGTCTGTGCCACGAAGGGATCGACCTCCCTGAGCCACCTCGCGTCGCTGCCCGCCCGGCCGGTACCGGTCTCGGTCGCGGACTGGACGGACTGCCTGGTGATGATGCAGCAGCGTCAGGTCGACGCGGTGTCCACCGACGACGTGATCCTGGCCGGGCTCGCCGCGCAGGACCGCTACACCGAGGTGGTCGGCGAACCCCTGGCCGACGAGCCGTACGGGATGGCGATTCCCCAGCAGGACACCGACTTCGTCCGGTTCGTCAACGGCGTGCTGGAGCGGATCAAGGCCGACGGGACCTGGACCGGGGCCTACCGGCACTGGCTGGGGAGCCTTCTGCCCGGCCCGGTCCCGGACCCGCCCGAGCCGCGGTATGCGGGGTGAGCGGCATGGCCGGGACCAGGCGGAGGAGGGCCGTGCCATGAGAGCCTGCCCCCGCGCCGACTGCGACGGCGTGATCATCGACGGAGCGTGCGACACCTGTGGGGTGATTCCGCCCCGGGCGTTCGACGAGGAGGAGTCGGGGCGGGCAACCGCGGCCGCCACTTCGTGGACCGCGCAGTCCGCCGGTTCGGCCCCGTCCCGGCCGTCCCGGGGTTCCGGCCGTTCGAGTGGGCGTGGCCTGCTCGGCCGGGGCGTCGTCGAGGTGCCGGTAGTACCCCGGCGTGATCCGCGCGAAGCGGTGCTCACCGACCCGGAAGTGCCGGAGCACAAACGGTTCTGCAGCCGGTGTGGAGCCAAGGTGGGGCGTGGCCGCGACGGTCGCGTGGAGGGGTACTGCCCGCGTTGCGGGCACTTGTACTCCTTCACTCCCAAACTTGCGCGCGGGGAGCTGGTCGGCGGTCAGTACGAGGTGCTGGGCTGTCTGGCGCACGGCGGTCTCGGCTGGATCTACCTCGCACTCGATCACGCCGTGGCCGACCGCTGGGTGGTGCTGAAGGGCCTGCTCGATTCCGGCGACTCCGCCGCGATGGCCGCGGTCGTCGCCGAACGACGGTTCCTGGCGCAGGTCGAACACCCGTCGATCGTGCGGATCTTCAACTTCGTCGAGCACCACGGCACCGGCTACATCGTGATGGAGTACGTCGGCGGGACCTCCATCAGGGACATGATCCGGCAGCGCCGCGAGCGGGACGAGGGGGCCCGCCTTCCGCTGCCCCAGGCGATCGCCTACATCCTGGAAATCCTTCCGGCGCTGGGTTATCTGCACGCCGGCGGGCTGGTCTACTGCGATTTCAAGCCGGACAACGTGATCCAGGTCGAGGAGCAGCTCAAGCTCATCGACCTCGGCGCGGTACGGCACGTCGACGACCGGCACAGCCCGGTCTACGGCACGCCGGGTTATCAGGCGCCCGAGATCGTCCGGCGGCCGCCGTCCCCCGCTTCGGACCTGTACTCGGTCGGCCGGGCGCTGGCGGTGATGACCATCCCGGGCGACTTCCACGCCGCTCACCACGACACCCTGCCCGGGCCGTCCACCGCGCCGCTGCTCGCCGAATTCGGTTCCTACCACCGGTTTCTGTGCCGGGCCACGCACCCCGACCCCGGCCGCCGGTTCGCGTCGGCGGAGGAGATGCGGGAACAGCTCGAAGGCGTGTTGCGCGAGGTGGCGGCGGCAGGGGACGGGCAGCCGCGGCCGGGACCCTCGGTCGAGTTCACCCCGGAACGGCGCGGTTTCGGCGTGCCGGGCACACCGGAACCCGCCGAGGTCGCCGCCGCGCTGCCTGTGTCCAAAATGGACGTGGTGGACCCGGGCGCGGTGTTCCTCGCCGGGCTCACCGAGACCGATCCCGCCCAGCTGGCTGGGGAGTTGGCCGAAGCGCCGGTGCACAGCGTCGAGGTTCAGCTCCGCCTGGCCAGGACCCGGATCGAGCTCGGTGATATCGCGGGTGCCAGGAAGGCGCTCAACGCCGTCAGGATGGAGCCGGGTGACTGGCGGGTCGAATGGCACCGCGGCCTGGCCGCGCTGGCCGAGGGCGCGCCGCACCGGGCCCGGCAGTCGTTCGAGGCGGTCTACGATCTGGTGCCCGGCGAAGCCGCGCCGAAGCTGGCGATCGCGGCGTGCGCCGAGCTCGCGGGTGACCACGGCGACGCCGCCCGTCATTACCGGCTGGTGTGGCGAACCGACCACGGCTTCATCAGCGCCGCGTTCGGGCTCGCGCGGGCGCTGCTGGCCGAAGGCCGGCGTCACGAAGCGGTGGAGGTGCTGGAATCGGTGCCGGACACCTCGGGCCGTTACCTCGCGGCGCAGCTCGCGGCGATCCGGGCGCGGATCGGCAGCGGCCCGATAGGACTGTCCAACCCGTCCGAAATGTCCGAACTTTCGGTGTCCGAAGAGGACATTGTCAGGGCCGGGGACGCGCTGGCGCGCCTCGAAATCGACGAGGCCCGCCGCGCCGAGGCCGCCTGCGAACTGCTGGAAGCCGCGCTGACCTGGGTCCGCGAACGGGCGAACGGCGCGCCGCCCGCCACCTCCGGGACGGTACTCGGACGACCTCTCCGGGAATACGATCTGCGTCTGGGACTACAGGACTGCTATCTGGCTCTCGCGCGGCACGCCGGTTCCCGCCTCGCGCGCATCGCGCTGGTCGACCGCGCCAACCGCATCCGTCCGAGGACGTGGTTCTGACGCGTGTCTCGTGGCCGGCGACTAGTCTTAGGCGGTCTTCCTGACCAGCTTCCTTGGGTGATCGGTGCGCCTGCGTGTCGTTGGTCGAATAGAGGAGGTGTCATGCCAGGTCAGCGGGCTCGGTGTCGCGGGCCGCGTGATGAGGAGTCGATGCTGGGATGACGGCAGGGCGACCGATGCCGGCGCAGGACGAGGTGCTCGGGTACTTCGACACGTTGTCGAACTGGGGACGGTGGGGCGCAGATGACGAGCTGGGCACGCTGAACCACATCACCGACGACGTCCGGCTGGCGGCGGCGCGGGCCGTGCGCCACGGCAGGAGCGTGTCGTGCGCATGGGAGGTCGCCGTACCGGACGACATGGAGCGGTCGACGACGGCGTGCCCGTGCGCCGCCGACATGCCGGGTGCCGAGAACATGCCGTTGCCCGGCTTCCGCAACGACCGGCGCTGGGGTTTCTCGTCCGAGCGGCTCGGCATCACCTTCCACGGCAACACTCTCACCCACGTCGACTCGCCGTGCCACATCTTCTGGGACGGCACGATGTACAACGGGCGGTCGCACTCGTTGGTCGGCGCCGCGACGGGATCGGCGTGGGCGGCCGTCACGGCGGCGGCGAACGGGATCATCACGCGTGGTGTCCTGCTGGACATCGCCGGCGTCCGCGATGTCCCGTGGTTGGAACCGGGGCAGGGTGTGTTTCCCGAAGACCTCGAGGAGGCCGAGCGCCGCCAGGGGGTGCGGGTGCGGTCCGGCGACGCGGTACTCCTGCGGACCGGCTACGGCCGTACCCGGCACGAGGCCGGTGACACCGGCGGTTTCACGCAGGCCGGCTGGCACGCGTCCTGCCTGCCGTGGCTGCATGAACGGGAGGTCGCGCTGATCGGCGCTGACACCCCCCAGGATGTTCAGCCGTCGGGGTACGAAGACGTGCTGATGCCGGTTCACGCCGTCGGCCTCGTTGCGATGGGGCTGTGGCTGCTCGACAACTGCGACCTGGAGGCGTGCGCGACGACGGCCGCCGAACTCGGCCAGTGGGACTTCCACCTCGCGGTCGCGCCGGTCCGCTTCGCCGGTACGTCCGGCAGCCCGGTCAACCCGATCGCCACATTCTGACCGCTCGTGCCCGGCAAGACCCCGGCCCTTCGCCTGGCCCCTCAGGGCGGACCATTTGCCGCTGGCGGCATAGCTGCTCGATCCTGGTGACAACCCCGGTTGGGATGGTGGTCGGCTGGCGGTGCGGAACGCTGGGCCGGTCGAGCAGCCCTGCCTCGCCGTGGCGGCGCCGGCGGTGACCCACTTGCTTGCGCATTGGCGGGAAATGCCCATCTCGGCGGCGACGTGGGCGATCGGACGGGTCTGGCAACGCGCGACGAGTCGGCGGCGGCCCTCGACGGACAGCGTGGCATTACGACGGTGGTGCATGGACGGGTCTTTTCCTCTGGCGGATGTGTTGGTCGCGTTTCCCATCTGCCGCCGAAAGACCCGTCCCCTCACCCCCCGCAGCCGACACCAACGTCACGACCCGCAACGGCTAAGGGATGTCTCGTAATTGATCTTGTTGTTGGTGGGGTTGGGGATGTGGTCAGCCGAGGAGGCAGATGTTGTGGAGGTGGGCGATTCCGGAGACGGTGTCGGCGAGGGTGTGGGCGGCGCGGCGGTAGTCGCGCAGGATGTTCCAGCACTTCATTCGGCCAAGGCGTGTTCGGCCCGGGCGCGGATGCTGCGGTGGGTGGTGTTGAGTTCTTGTTTCCATGCGGGCAGGTCGCTGCCGTCGGCCGGTTTGCGGTAGGGCATGATCACGCTCGGGTTTCCCTGGTAGCCGCCGTCGGCCATGACCGGCCGGCCGGCGAGGGTGTCGGCGGTGCCGGAGTCGTGGTAGGCGGTGCAGTCGCCTGCGGTTGCCGGGTTGCGGGTTGCCGGTGGCGATCACCAGTCGGGTCTCGGCGTCGATGGCGACCTGCACGTTGGTGGAGTATCGGTAGTTTTTACTCCGCGCGGCCACGCGGTGATCCCTGGTGGGAGCCAGGGTGCCGTCCACGATGCGACCGAGTCCACTCGCCGTGTGCGGACCGGGGCCAGTGCCAGCAGCGGGCTCAGGCTGTCGATCACCCGGTGCGCGGCCGAGTGCGACACCCCGAACAACGGGCCGATCTGGCGCATGGTCAGGTTCGTCCTCCAGTAGGTCGCCACCAGCAGCACCCGGTCCGCCAGCGGCAACGCCCACGGCCGGCCCGGACGCCCGTCGTCGATGTCCGGGCCTCCGCGCTGGGCCACCAGCCGTACCAGCTTGCGGAACTGGCCCGGCTGCAAACCAGTGAACGGGACGATCCACTCCGAACACGACGCCGAAATCACCTGCACCACACCAAGATCAACTATCACACCGGCCCGCCCCGCCCTCCAGCGGGGTTACGAGACAGCCCTTAGAAGGGCGGGGGCTCGCTCGGGTCGGGATGAGCTTCCGACTGTCGTGGTGTGCTCTCTGTATACCGGTCGCCGGTAACGGTCTGGCGCCCCGCGAGGGTTTCTGTGGCGGTGTCATCCACTGTGGACGTATCTGCTATGGATTTGTCTATTGCCGACTCGTCGGTGTCGGGTGTTCGGGGTTCGTGGAGTGGTGGTGGGTCGCTGGTGTGGTGGTCGCCGGTGGGGGTGATCACGGTCAGGCGGCCGGTCTTTTTGTCGATGTGGAAGCCCCAGCCGAGCCGGTGTTTCAATCCGTGGTGGGTTCGGCAGAGTGCGACGAGGTTCTGGTCGGCGGTTTCGCCGTCGTGGGCGTACCACTGTTCGCTGTGGTCGATGTCTGATGCCTGGGAGGGGCGGTAGCAGCCCGGCAGGCGACATTCGCGGTCCCGCACACGGATGAGGCGGGCCAGCCCGGCGGGGGGCCGGTAGGCGTTGCGGCCCACCGACACGATCTGCCCGGTGTCCGGATCCGTGATAACCCGCCGCACCGTCGCGTTATCGCTGTAGGCGATTTGCCGTGCCAGCCAGGCGGGGATCACGCCCTGCCCGCCCAACTCCGCGACATCCTCATTGAGACCTAGCCACGTCAGCACATCCATATACACGAAGACTTCCGCACGCGGTGTGGTCACGCCGCCGCGCTGCTCGGTGAGCAGCAACTCCGCGTAGACGTCGGCCCGATGCTGCTCAAGCGTGCGGGTCTTGTCCCGCGCCCTCCGGCGCCGGGCCTCTCGATCGATCCTCTGGTAGGCGGCCACACCGATTTCCACTGGGAGATCGCCGGAGAGCTGGACCATCCCGTCATCGAGGGGAATCAGCTCCACCTTCCGCCGCACACGGCGGGCACGACAGCGCCCGGCATAGCCCTCCGGGTCGATGCGGGCGACGGCCCGGTTCGTCGACCGGCGTAATCCGCCCGGGTCTTTCCCGGCCAGGCGGGTGGACATCACCGCGTCGACTTGGCGGGCTTCGTCATCGGTCAGGATCGTGGTGGGTTCGAGGATTTTCGCGGCCTTGTATCCGTCGATTTCGCCGCGCTGCATGGCCTCCAGGGTGTGCGGCAGCCGTGTGGTCAACGCCTGGGCCAACTCCACCTGCTGGTGCGCCGCCTGTTTGCCGATGGCCAGCGCGAGTGCCACCTCGTGCGGCACCGTCGCCGGTTCCTCCGCCGTACGCGTGAAATGGGCGAGTGCCTCGAAATAGTGGGCCTGCAACCGGTTCACCCATGCCTGCACCTGCCGCATCCGGCGCAGCATCCCCGGCCGGCTGGACGGAATGCCGGGGAACTCCGGCAGGTCCCGCAGGTCAGAGAAGTCGGGCAGGGTGGGTGCGGTCGGGGCGCTCATGGCCCTATTTTATCGAACGATTGAACGGCATAGATCTAGGTAAAGAAGAGACCGCCGGAAAGAGTGAAAACGGCCGGATGCGTCCCTGCGGGCAACGCACGACTGGACCAGTCGGTGGGTACGGCAGCTCCATCGAAGCGCCGACTGGCAGGGAGCGAGCGGCTGCGGGCAGGGAGGGTGCGGCTGCGGGGAGGGAGTGTCGGTCGGGTTGCCTTCATCGCGTTCCCCGGCGTCGGCCCCCGTCGCCCGGGCGTCCGTACGTGGTACGGACGCCCGGCCATTTCCGGCGCTCGGCTATTTCCGGCGCACGCGACCGGAAGTCACGCCGGTGCCACCGTGAGGTGCATCAGGCGAAGCTCAGCGCGTGATGCCGGTGTGGCCCAGGGAGTAGTGCCCGGGCTGCGGCCAGACGCACAGGCCGTGCGGCTCGTCGCCCACCGGGATCTTCCTGATCAGCGAACCATCCTTTGTGGACAGTACGTACACCGACCGGTCGTACCGGCCGGACAGCCAGAGCTGGGTGCCGTCGGCGGTCACGTTGCCCATGTCCGGGCTGCCGCCACCGGGAATCTTCCATTTCGTGATGACTTCGCCGGTGTAGGCGTTGAGCACGCTGACACTGGCGTCGTGGCGGTTGGTCACGAACAGCCGCTCGGCGTCGCGGGAGAGATAGATGCCGTGCGCGCCCATGCCGGTCGGAATGAAGCGCAGCACCTTGGTCGCGGCGCCGTCGAGCACCCACACGCCGTTCGCGTCGGAGTCCGCGATGTAGTACACCGAGCCGTCCGGCGCGAGCTTGATGTCCTGGGGGCCCATGTGCGTGTGCCGCTGGGGCATCGGCACCAGCCGCAGCACCTTGTGCGTCGGGATGTCGATCACCGCGATCTGCCCGGAGAATTCACAGGTGAACACCGCTGTCTGACCGTCGGGGGAGAAGTCCGCGTGGTCGATGCCGGCACATTCGGGCACCGGGGTCACGTCGCGCTGTGCCCAGGAGACCGGGTCGTACCAGACCAGCTGGCGGCGTGCCTCGGCGACCGAGATCGCGTACTTGCCGTCGAGCGTGAAATACATGTTGTACGGGTCGGTCACCGGGATCTGCCGTCCCGGGAGGCCGGTCTTCGGGTCGAAGGCCAGCACGTGGTTGGCCATGTCGTCGGTGGCGTAGAGGGTGTTCATGTCGTAGGAGGGCACGACATGCTGGATCTCCTTGCCCGCCGGGTACTTCCCGACCACCGCGAACGTCGCCGGATCGATCACCCACACGTCGCCCGACTTGGCGTGCGGGACGTAGACCAGCGGCTTGGCCGCCTTCGCCGCGTCGGAGAACATGTTGGCGCCGGCACCCGCGTAGACGTTGTGCGCGTCGGCCAGAGCCGCGGGTGCTTCCGAGGTGGTCTCCGTCTTCGGCGGGGGCGGCGGCGGGAGAGGCGGAGCCGCGGGCTCACTGGACGAGCAAGCGGCGAGCGTGGTGGCGGCGACCACCACACCGGCGACGAAACCGGTGACTCTGCGGAAAACAAGGTGTCTCAAGGGGTGCCTCGGTTCGGTGGGGGATCGTTCAGGTGAGCAACTGGCCCGCGGTGACCGGTTTCAGGCCACGGCCGGCGAGATCGGTGAGCACGAGGGGCAGCGCGGCGACCGTCCCGGGATGGCCGAGGTGCATGCTGACGATGCTGCCCGCCTTGGCGGCGGCCACGGCCGCCCGGATCCGGGCCGGTCCGGGGTCGGTCCAGTCCAGGGAATCGACGTCGTAGGACAGGACCCGGTCGTAGCCGGCCCGGCCCGCCTCGGCGAGTTCGGTCGCGGTCGCGTACTGACCCTGGGACTGGCGGAAGAACGCGCCGGGGGTGCCGGCCACGGCGGCCAGCCGGTCCCGGCATCGCTCGATCTCGTCGCGCACGGCGGCGGGCCGCATCGCGGCGAGGTCCCCGTGGCTCCACGTGTGGTTGCCGATCTCGTGCCCGCCGTCGCGCACCGCGCGAATCGCGTCCGGGACGGAGGTCAGCCAGGTACCGACGGCGAGCACGGTGACCTTGACGTCATGCCGCGCCAGTACGTCGAGGACCTGCCGGGTGATCGGCAACTCGCCCGCGCCGTGGAAGGTGAGCGCGATTTCCGGGCGTCCGGACGACGAGCGCGTGATCTGGGTCGCGGGACCCGCCGCGGGCCGGGACGAAGACGGCGGCGGGGCCGGAGGGGGCGACGGGGGCGGATCAGGGGTGCCCGGCGCGGCGGAGGGGGCCGGTGAAGGGGGCGCGCCGGCACACCCGGTCACCAAGGCCGCACCCAGCCCGAGACCGGCGCCCAGCACCGAACGACGGCCGAGCGCGGACGCACGATTCGCTTCCACGATCCGGAACGGTAGAACACCGGGCCGACGGCGCTCTTGGCCGGTTCCCTCAGGCGCTGGTGACCTGGAGGCAGAACGCGGCGATGATGCCGGTGAGGAAGTACCAGGCGTCACCGAGGGTTATCGCCGCTATCACGCCGAATACGAAGACGCCGATGGCGAACGGCGTGCGCAGCCGGTCCTGGGGCTCGTCCACGGCTCTATCGTCCCGCCGCCGCGCCGCCGGGGAAAGGCGGAACTTTCCCGCCGGGCGAAGCCGCGAATGTCGTGGCTGTCTCGCTCCTGCATACCCGGTCCACTAGTGGGGTACTACCAGGCAGACCAGTGCGAGCGGAGCGGCCACCGCGGGCTCCGCGGGGCGAGACGGAGGGAAGAGCCGTGCGGGAACCGATGAACCCTGGGGCGCAGTCGCCGATCGGCGAATCGCTGCTGTGGTCGCGGATTCTCCGGCCCGGCGCCGCGGGCACGGTGGTGGTGGGCGTGCAGGGCGAGGTCGACGCGCTCACCGCACCCCGGCTGGCCGTCACGCTCACCGAGCAGCTGGCCACCGCCACGCTGCTGGTGGTGGATCTTTCACAGGTGGACTTCTTCGGCGCGGCGGGCCTGGGGGTGCTGGTCTCGGCCGCCGCGCGGGCGGCCGAGCGCGCCGTCACGCTGCGGTTGGTCGCCGGTACCCGGGTGCGGCGCGTGTTGTCCCTGGTCGGCCTCGAGGAAAAACTCACCGTCTGTGCCACCGTGGCCGCCGCGCTCGCGCACCCGCACACCTCTTACTGCGGTTCGCCGGATCCGGAGTAGGACTGTGTTTCCCCGGCGCGCGATCGGATTTGCGTAAAGCACGCTAGGGCTCGTCCACCGGCCATGGCGGATGAGCACGGAACCAGTCCTCGGCGCCGGAGAGCACGGCCCAGACGACCTTGCCGTTGCCCAGATCGGGCAGACAGCCCCAGTCCCGGGCGAGCTCGGCCACGATGCGCAGGCCGAAGCCCGCCGGGATGCCGGACGGACCCTGGCGCAGCATGGCCGGCCGCGGGCTTCCGTCGTGTACGGCCACCCCGAGCATCCCGTCGCGCATCCGGAGGCGGAGCTGGAACCTGGTGGCCGCGTGCCGAACCGCGTTCTCCACCAGTTCGGACACCACGCACAGGACCTCGTGCGGTGCGACCGGCACGCGCCAGTACCGGCAGATATCGCGGGCGAACCGGCGGGCGACCGCGGCACTCGACGGCAGCGGCGGGAACTCCGCCGCCGCGCGGCGCTGTGTTACCACGGTCCTCACCGAATCGAGGGCGGGTTCCACGCCGGTGAAGACGGGCACGGAACGCATGGCGGCGCCCTCGCCGAGCGCGGTCCGGCGGTCCGCGTCGCCGGCGGCCAGCAGGACCGGCACGCCTGGCCATTCGTGGACCATGACCTGCGCGGCCGGGAAAACGGTGAGCGCGCCACCGTCGTGGATGTCGAGCGCGTCGACGTCCACGATCAAGGCTCTGGGTTCCTCCAGGGCCAGTTTGACGAGCAGGTCCCGCAAACCGCTGTAGCTGCGCGTGTCGAGCCTTCCCGTCAACGTCGCGACGAGGCATCCGGCCTGTTCGCTTCGCCTGACATCGAGCCGTTCCGCGATGTTCACCAAACTTCCGTTCTCACCCTGTGACAAAATCACTTCAGTGCTACCCGTATTCGCGCGGTTCAAGCAGGTCATTGATCGAATTTGTCCCCCATGTGGGTAGATCTGCCGTCGCCGCGCGGTAAACGTGATGGGAACTACTTCCCGGTGTGACACCGGTCTCCACCATCCACTGTGGACGCCGTGCGCTCCTCTCCGGCGAAGGAAACTCCGAACGCGCGGTGCTGTCGACCCGAGGATGCCGTTCCGGAGACGCGCCGTGTCCGAAAGTGAGGGCGCGGGACTCCAATCCGATGGCCCCCGGATTGGGGCCGTAGGTCACTAGCCGCGGGCGCGGCCGATGCGACACCGTTCTGCCATGAGCGAAGGCGCGCGATGAGGTGTCTGGACTGCGCCGCCACCGGCATGGTGGCCGAAGCGTCAGCGGTCTGCGTCGACTGCGGCGCGGGTCTGTGCCGCAATCATCTGGTTTCCGGGCGGCGCGCTCACCGCGTGCCGGAGAGCGCCGGACTCGTCGCCCACACGGACACCCGCTGGAGCCGGGCGATGCGTTGCGTGGAGTGCGCTCGTACCTGCTCCGCGCCGGAATCGCGGCCGTGGCCGGCCGGGATGGAGGCCGACGCGCGCGGCCGGGGGTGAGTGCTCGAGGAGGTAGCGATGCTGTTCACCGATCGAACCGACGCGGGGCGGCGGCTGGCCGAACGCCTGCGGTCCTACCGTGACTCCGACGTCGTGGTGCTGGGTCTGCCCCGCGGCGGAGTGCCGGTGGCCTACGAGGTCGCGCGGGAACTGGACAAACCGCTGGACGTGATCGTGGTGCGCAAGCTCGGTGTGCCGCACCAGCCCGAACTCGCGATGGGCGCCATCGGCGAAGGCGGTACCCGGGTGCTCAACGACGAGGTCGTGCAGGGCGTCGAAGTGACCGAGCACGAGATCGAAGTGGTGGAAAAGGCCGAGCGGGCCGAACTTCTCCGCCGCGTCGAACGGTTCCGCGACGGCAGGGCCCCGGTCGGCCTGACGGGCCGGACGGCGGTGATCGTCGACGACGGCGTGGCGACCGGATCCACCGCGCGCGCGGCCTGCCGGGTGGCGCGGGCGATGGGCGCGGCGCGGGTCGTGGTGGCGGTGCCGGTGGGGGCGCCCGACGCGATCATCGCGGTCGGCGAGGACGCGGACGAGGTCGTGTGGCTGGACGCGCCGTCCTGGTTCTCCGCCGTGGGCCAGTGGTATCGCGACTTCGGGCAGACCACCGACGAGGAGGTCGCCGACCTGCTCGCCCGCGCGGACCGGCGCCGGGAACCGGCGGCCGCCGCGATGGACGACGACGATCCGTACCTGATCGACGACGAGGTCGAGGTGCTGGCCGGATCGGTGCCGCTGGCCGGTCACCTCACGATTCCGGAGCATCCGGCCGGACTGGTCGTCTTCGCGCACGGAAGCGGCAGCAGCAGGCACAGTCCGCGTAACCGGCACGTGGCCGCCGTGCTCAACCGGGCACGGCTGGGCACCCTGCTCTTCGATCTGCTCACCCAGCACGAAGAAGTCGACCGTGAGCGCGTGTTCGACATCGGGCTGCTCGCCGACCGTCTGGTCGCGGTGACCGAATGGCTGAGCCGGCAGCCGCACACGGACGGCCTCCGGATCGGCTATTTCGGGGCCAGCACCGGGGCCGGCGCCGCGCTCCAGGCGGTGACCGACCCGTCAGCGGAGGTGGCCGCCGTGGTCTCCCGTGGCGGCAGGCCCGACCTGGCCGGTGAATTCCTCGCGCATGTGCGGACTCCGACGCTGCTCATCGTGGGCGGGCACGACGAGATCGTGCTCGAACTCAACCAGCGCGCGCGTGCGGTGATGACGTGCGAGAGCGAGCTCGCGGTGGTTCCGGGCGCCACGCACCTGTTCGAGGAACCCGGTGCGCTGGACCGTGTCGCGGCGCTGGCCCGTGACTGGTTCATCACCCACCTCTCGGTGGTTTCCAGCGCACGGGCGTGAGGGTGGAGATCAGGAAGAACCGACCGGGAAGCGCTGTGCCTGGCGGGTGATGTCGCGCAGGGTGGCGTCCTGGATCAGTTTGACGAACGGCGAAACGAGGGCCCAGTAGAGCCGGAATCGCGACCGGCTCGCCGAGTCGTGGAACACCACCCGGATGTCGTCGGACAACAGCGAGCGGGACGCGCCGTAGGGCCGCACCGACAACGACATCACGATCTTGCCGTAGCCGGGCTCCGTGAACGCGGCGAATTCGTCGACGCTCACCGCACGCCATTCGATGACGGGCGTCCAGAACCGTCCCACCGCGCCGGCGGCGATCTCCTCGCCGGGACGCTCGCCGAGCATGACCCAGTCCGAGCCGGCGACCATGTCGTCGAAGCGAAGCCGGGGACGGCCGGACGGTTCCGTCACCACCGGCGTGCCCGGGAATCCGCCCGGTTCACCATTTCCGCTTCGTTTGTTCCGCATCCGTCGCGGAAGGTCGCGTGCCCACAGTGCCGCGTCCACGAGCATGCCGTGCACCTCGGCGAAATCGATGTGGCGGGCGGCTGCGTAGGTGGCACCTGCCTCGGCATCCACCACGGAATGCCGGATCTGCGCGAAATCCGGATGCGGGGCGAAACGATCCGCCAGCAAACCGTGCGCGGTGTCCGTTGTGGACGGTGAAGTGTCCATGACGCGGGCCTCCTTCGGGTGGTTACGACGACGATGTGACGGCGGGGGCTTCCCCGAGCGCGGTGTGCACGCGAGCCAGCCGGTCGCGGCGGTTACGCAATGCCCGGCGGAAAGCCGGGTTGTCCGTGTTGGCGATTTCGGCCGACAGGTCACCGAGGTGCGTGCGGAGCACCTCACGCAGGATTCCCGCTTCCTCTTCGGTCAATTCGAGACGCATTCGCGTGCTCCTTTCGTGACATTCATCCGATGCTCCGTGGCGACACCGCTGGACGTGACCGTCACGCGAAGCGTGTCCATTGAGGGTGGTGGTGGGAGACAGGTGGGGCTAGGGCCGAAGGTCACGGCCTGACGGTCTCGCCGACGGGCGTTCGTGCCGATCGCCGTGGCCACAGCAGGGCCACCGCGACGATCGCGACGACGGTCAGGACCGCCGCGGCGATCATCGTGCCGGCCAGGCCGGTGGTGAAGGCTCCGATCACGGCCTGGACGACGCGGTCGCGGATGCCGGAGGGAAGGGTCTCGATCGCCTGGCTGAAGGACGAGGAGTTCACCAGTGACTGCCGGGCCTGCGCGAGCTGTGTTTCGGTCAGGCCCGAGGAGGCCACGGTGCTTTCCGCCGACCGCACGGTGATGCCCCGCGTGAACGCGCTGAGGATGGCCACGCCCAGCGCGCCACCCGGCCGGAGAACTGGGGCGGGATCAGGGCGAGGGTGGCGGGCAGGACGAGCGCGGCGCCGATCCCCATCAGCCCGCGCCCGAGAACCAGCACCCCGGCGCTCGGGGAAACCGCCGCGACGACCGAAAACAGGGCCAGCAAGGCGAGTCCGGCCTCCAGCATGCGGCGGCGGCCGAACAGATCGCCGAAGTTGCCCGCGGCGATCACCAGCGCGCCGGCGACGAGGCTGAAGGCGTTGTTCGCCCATTGCAGGGTGGACAGGTCGGTGGCGAATTCGTCGGCGATGCGCGGGAGCGCCACGCCGAGATTGGCGAAGGCGAACCAGACGATCGCCGCGGCGGTGCAGATCGCGGCGAGCGAGGCCCACCGGCGTGAACCGGCGGGGTGCCCGGGGGAAGGTTCTCCCATCGCACCCCCTGCTGAGCCGGGTTCCGGCGCGTCAGACCGACAGCAGCTTTCGCTTGGCCTGCTGGAACTCCTCCTCGGTGAGGTCGCCGTGGTCACGCAGGCCGATCAGCTTTTCGAGGTCGTCGACGCCCGCACGCGGCTTCGGCGCCGTCGGGGTCTCCGATGATTCGGCCGCCGCGTCCTTGATGTAGGCGCGGAAAGCCTGTTCCTGGCGCCGCGCGTGCCGGGCCTCACGTTCGCCCATACCGGGTCCGCGGACGATGAGATACACGAAGATGCCCAGGAACGGCAGGATGCAGGCGAAGATCAGCCAGCCCGCCTTCCCCCAGCCGCTCAGGTCGTCGTCCCGGAAGATGTCCACGATCACGCGGAACAGCAGCATCAGCCACAGGATCCACAGGAAGAACCACAGCATGGTGAGGAACAGGTTGAGCAGCGGATAGTTCGACACGGGGGCCTCCGATCACTCCTCCGCCCATGGCGGGCGGAAAAGAAATTGCCGACCTTCGCCACGCTCGGCCGGTCGTCGCCGGTGCGCGCCACCTGAAAATGGTGAGTTCTTCCCGTCTTCGCCAGGCGGGTCGTCCTCAACCAGGGTGTCGTTCCCACGAGCGGAGACCGAACGCGAGCGCGATGTCGGTGACGCCTTTGACCACGGCGACCAGACCGATCCAGAGCATCAACAGCGCGGCCGACCGCGTAAAGCTGCCCGCCGCCCAGAACGCCAGTCCTATCTCGACGGCCGCGAGCACCAGGAAGACCCACCACAGGGTCCTTTCCGCGACCTCGTCGGCGCGGACGGCGAGCCCGACGACGAGGTCGGCACATCCCTTGAAGAACAGGAACCACGCCACCAGGCGGGCGAGCACGTGGAAGGTGGGGTCGGGCCAGACGAGCGCGATCATCCCGCCGACGAAGAACAGCGCGGCGAGCAGCGCGTGGACCCACCACCACCGGTGCGCCGCCTGCGCGGTGACGAGTTGCCCGAACGCGGTGACCACGAGCAGCAGGCCGGCGGCCAGCGCGATCGACTTCGCGGAGGTCAGGTCGAACTGCAGGACCACCATCCCGAAGACCAGCCAGAGCACGCCGACGGCCAGCAGAACCCACCACGGCACCCGGACCCCGGGCACCGGGAAGGGCCGGGTGCGGGGCTCGTTCATGCCGCTCCTTTCCCCTCCGGTGGGGCAAGTGAGGTCACCGACCGCTTTCCCCTTCGCCCGGTTCGCCGACCGGTTCCGCCATCCGGTTCACCGAAATCAGGTGCAGGCCCAGGTTCGCGAGCAACGCGAGAACGCCGTGCAGGTGCGCCTCGTCGGTCACGGAGACGTAGATGAGCGTCTCCGTCGCGGCCGGCACGATCCGCATTTCCTGGTAGTCGCCGAAGGCGCGCTGGGCGCGTTCCGACAGCCGCCCGCTCACCCGGAATTCGTAGCGTGACACCGGTTCGACACCGCCTGAAGACGCGGGGCCCGCTCACTGGCTCTGGCTCAGGCGAATCCGTTCGCCGTGCACGGTGACGGACCAGATGACCAGAACGTCAATGGCGATCACGATGAGTGACCAGATCGGGAAGACGCCCAGGAACGCCAGGTGCGCCAGCGCGCTGAGGCCGGCGATGACCACGGTGGCGATGCGCGCCCACATGGTTCCGGTGAACAACGCGGCCCCGATGATCACCGCGAGGACGCCGATGCCCAGGTGAAGCCAGCCCCAGCCGGCCAGGCTGAACACCAGTGTGGCGTTGGGGCCCACCACGTAGTAGGCGCCGTTGAACAGGGCGACCAGCCCGATGATGACGTTGAAGAGGCCGGCGACGATCAGCAGCGCGGCGCTGAAGGCCATCCATCCGGAAGGTGTGGTCGTCGCTCCGGTCGTGCCGACGCCGCCCGCGCCGGTCTGGGTTTCTGCGTGGGTCATCTCCGACTCCCCTTGTCTCGGTGGCTCGGTGCCGACGGACATGCCGGCATGGTCACCAACCGTCATGCGCCCCGCGGCGGGATTCATCGCCCGGAGGTAATGAGATGTCGCCGCCGTCCTGGCTGCCGGGGACGCGCCGGTGCGACAGTGCTGGTGCGGCGGTGTGCGGCACCGCTCGCGCTGCTCGCGGGCGAGCCTTCGTGCCCGCCCGGGCGGCGCCCGGCGACGAGACGAGCACGCGGTCAGCCGGTGCGCAGGGAGGGCCGATGGCCGAAGCGACAGGAGAACAGGCGCGCAGGCGGGTACCCAGGATCAAGATCACGGCGCCCGCCGTGCCATCGGGATTCGTCGTCCGGCCGCGGTTGCTGTCCGTGCTCGATCAGGCACGGGAAGTCATGACCGTGCTGGTGTGTGCCCCCGCGGGCTCCGGCAAGACGTTGCTGCTCGCCGATTGGGCACGTGGCCACGACGGTGTCGCCTGGGTATCGCTCGACTCCGACGACAACGACGATCGCCGGTTCTGGTCCGCGATCCTCGGCGCGCTCGAGGCGTGCGAAACGGTGCCGTCCGGGAGCGCGCTCCGCACCCTCGCCGTGCCCCGGCATCCCAGCCGGGACCTCGGTTTCCTGGCCAAGGCCGTCGGCGCGATCGAGGAGGTGCCCGTCACGGTGTGGCTGGTGCTGGACGACCTGCACGAGCTGACCGACCCGGAACCGTTGCACGGACTGGAAACGCTGATGCGGCACCAGCCCGCCGGGCTGCGCCTGGTGCTGGCTTCGCGGCACAATCCGCCGCTCCCGTTGGCGCGGTTGCGGCTGGCGGACCAGCTCGTCGAAATCCGGGCCGGTGACCTGAGATTCTCCCCGGACGAGGCCCGCGCGCTGCTCTCTTCGGCGGGCGTGGAACTGCTTCCGGAACAGGCGCGGCAACTCCTCGAGCAGACCGAGGGGTGGGCGGCCGGCCTGCGGCTCGCCGCCGCCTCGTTGAGCGAAGCCGCGGACCCGGACCGTTTCCTCGCCGAATTCGCCGAGAACGACCGCGCCGTGGCCGATTACCTGATCGACGAGGTGCTCTCCCGGCTGCCGGACGAACTGCGGGCTTTCCTCCGCGCGGTCAGCGTGTGTGACGAGGTGTGCGCCGAACTCGCCGAAGCGCTGTCCGGGCGCGCCGACGCGGCCACGATGCTGGATACCTTGGAACGCAAGACATCCCTGCTGACGAGGGCGGGCGCGGAAGCGCCCTCGGAGTGCTGGTACCGCGTCCACGCGCTCGTCCGTTCGGTACTGCTGGCCGAGGTGAGCCGGACCGACCCGCACCGGGCCGCGGCGCTGCACACCAGGGCGGCGGGCTGGTTCGCCGCCCACGGCAGGCCCGTGCGGGCGCTGGCCCATGCCGCGAGGACGTCGGACGCCGGCCAGGTCGCCGGTCTCCTCCGGCGCGAAGCCGTGACGCTCGTGCTCGCGGGCGAGCACGACGCGCTGCGCCGCGCCCTGGCCGTCCTCGGCGACCAGTTGATCGCGGAGGAAAGCCTGTTCGCGCTCGTTTCCGCGTTCCTCCAACTCGAACAGGGTGAGCCGGAACTGGCCGCCCTGCATCTCGCGCACGCCGACGCGGCCTGGCCCGCCGAGCCATCGGCCGAGGTGGAGACGCTGCGACGGCTCGTGCGATCCCGGCAGGCCCAGGTCGCCGGTGACGTCGACGAAATGGTCCGGACCACGGACGAGCTGGAACGGCGGAGCGCGCGCGGGCCCGTCCTCGACGCCGTGGCGTTACTGCACCGGGGTACCGCGCTGATGGCCGCGGGAGACCGTGACGAGGCGCGTGACCACCTGCGGACCGCACTGGCCGCGGCGCGCGATCGCGGCCAGGACTATGTGGCGATCCAGTGCCTCACGGCGCTGGGCTGGATCGCCGGCTCGGTGGGCGACTACCCGCTGATGAACGAGCTGGCCGGTGAAGCCGACAGCGAGGCGACGCGGCGGGGGTGGGAGCAGACCGTGGCCGGGGCGGCGGCCTGCGTGTTGCTCGCCTACGGCGCGCTGCTCCGGGGCGATCCGGCCGCATGCGTCAAGCAGGCCGGCCGGGCGGGACGGCTGGCCGTGACCGGGTCGCCTCCGGGCATCCAGAGCCTGAACCTGTTGCTGGGCGTGCTGATCGGGGCGGCCCGGTTCGAGCTGGGGGACTGGACCGGGGGACTGCGGCGGCTCCACGAAGCGCGGCTGGCCGTCGGTGACGCTCGCCTCCCCGTCGGGGAAAACGCGCTCAGCGCGGTGCTGGAGCACCGCGCCGCCGTGCGCTTCGGCCTCGGTGAACTCGCGCAGGAGGTCCTTGGCAGGGCAAGGACCTCCCTCCCGGAGTCCGGCGAGATCGCCCTCATGCGGGCCAGGGCTCAACTGGTGCTCGGCCGCCCGGGGCCCGCCGCGAAGATCCTGCGGCCGGTGCTCGACGGCGTCGTACCCACGGTGCTGCCGTGGTCGGTGGCCGAGGCGTGGCTGGTCGAGACCGAAATCGCGCGACAGGCCGGGGATCAGGCCCGGGCCGTCACGGCACTGACCGAGGCGCTGTCGGTGTCGAAGTCCTTGGGCGTGCTGTTCCCGCTGGTGACCGCGGCCCCCGAGATCATCGAGCTGATCAGCGCGCGGCGGGGCGAGTTGGGTGGGCTGGACGACTTCGCCGCCGACGTTCTCGCGACGCGGCGGGCGCTGGGGGCGCCCCCGGTTCCGGCGCCGCTGACGAAACGGGAGCGCAGTGTCCTCCGCCTGCTGCCCACGCTGCGCTCGCTCGACGAAATCGCCCAGGACCTGACCGTTTCACCGAACACCGTCAAAACCCATGTCCGGTCCATCTACGCCAAGCTGGGGGTGAAACGGCGCCGAGACGCCGTTTCCGTCGCGGTGGAACGCGGGCTCCTCGACACGCCGTATCCGCCGCTCGACGGTTGATCGGCCGGCCACCTGGAAAGAAGGAGCAGGGCCGTTCGGCCCATGGCCATGGACCGTTTGCCCCTCTTGTCCTCCGCCGTCCGGTCTTAGGTTCGGCCGTATGCGACACAAACCCGGGAGCACGCGGGTTACGCCCGCCAAGACCGCCGTGCCGCGCATGCCCGCCAGTTTCGTCCGGCGCGAACCGTTGCGCGCCCTGCTCGGCAAGGCGGTCGAGGCACCGGTGACGCTCGTGGCCGCACCTGCCGGGTATGGCAAGACGGTCCTGCTGGCCGACTGGGTCGAGACGGCCGGTGGCGAGGAGAAGGCGTGGGTGTCACTGGACGGCGCGGACAACGAGCCCAGGCGGTTCTGGGGCGGGACGCTCGAGGCCCTGCGGGAATGCGTGCCCACGGACAGTCCACTGGCGAAACTCGAACCGCCGGAGGCGGGCGACCAGGCCGGATTCCTGGCCGAGATCGTGGACGCCCTGGATTTCCTGCCCCACCCCGTCTGTCTGGTGCTCGACGACCTGCACGAGGTCACCGCCCGGGAGACGATGCACGGTCTCGAGACGTTGATCCGGCACCAGCCCGCCATGCTGCGGCTGGTGCTGTCCTCGCGTGCGGATCCGCCGTTGCCGTTGGCACGGCTGCGGATGGAGGGCAGGCTCGGCATGCTTCGCGCGCACGATCTGCGCTTCTCCGAGGAGGACGCCGAGCGGCTGCTGCGCGCCACCGGAGTCACGCTGACCGGAGACCAGTTGCACCTGCTGGTGGAGCGGACCGGCGGGTGGGCCGCCGGTCTGAGACTGGCGGCACGCCCACTGCGCGAGGCCGGCGACCGTGACGCCTTCCTCGCCGATTTCGCCGGTGACGACCACGCGGTCGCCGACTACCTGGTGGGGGAGGTGCTGGCCCGCTGGCCCGAGGACACGGTCGACTTCCTGCAGGTGATCAGCGTGTGCGACGAGGCCGACCCCCTGCTGGCGGAGGTGCTGTCGGGACGAGAGGACGCGGGCGCCGTCCTCGACGCGCTGGAGCGGGAAAGCGCGCTGGTGATGGCCGTCGGGCGCGACGGCGTCGTCGCGTACCGCACGCACCCGCTGCTCCGCACCTACCTGCGCGGTGACCTCCACCGCCGGCGACCGGAGCTGGCCGCGGACCTCCACCGGGTCGCGGCGGCGTGGTTCGCCTCCGGGGCGCAGCCGCACAAGGCCCTCGATCACGCGGCCGAGGCCGACGAACGCGGAACCGTGGTCGACCTGTTGCACCGTCACGCGGTGCCGTTGCTGCTCAACGGTGATCACCTCCTGGTCCGGCGGGCGCTGTCGATCATCGGCGCTCCGGCCGCGGCTGAGGACCCGTGGCTGGCGCTGATCTCCGCCGTCGCGCACCTGGAAGCCGGCGAGCTGACCGCGGCCCACGCCAGCCTGACCGACGCCGGGGCGGGTTCCCGTGGCGAGCTGATGTCCTTGCGCCGCCTCGTGGCCACGACCTACGCGCTCGCCCGGGGCGAAGCGCCCGAGATCGAGGCGACCCAGTGGCGCGAGGTCTTCGGTGACGGGCCCGGCCTGGAAGCCTGGGCCCGCCTGGGCGCGGGCTGGGCGTTCATCCGCACCGGCGAGCGCGACCACGCCCGCCGCGAACTGGACGCGGTGGACCGGCTGGCGCGTGAGCAGGGCCTGGGCTACCTCGTCATGCACGGCCTTACCGCGCGCGCCGTGGCGTCCGGAATGGACGGTGACTACGGCACCATGGAACGGGCCTGCGCGGAGTCGGTGGCGATCGCCGACCGGCACGACTGGCGCCGGTGCCCGTGGCTGGCGATGAGCCGGCTCATGCTGGGATTCGCCCGCCTGATGCGGCTCGATCCGGCCGGGGCGCTGGAAGACGCCGCGCGCGCGGCGGAAACCGCCGGTGACGCCCCCGATCCGGCGTTGCGGTACCTGGTCCGCGTCCTGCGTGGCGCGGCGTGGTTCGACGCCGGACGGCACAGCGACGCACTCCAGCTCCTGCGCGGGGCGCGGTGGGACCTCGCCGACACCGCTCTGCTGCCCGAACTCGCGGTCACGGCGGCGCTGGCCGAATACCGGTGCGCGCTGCGGCTCGGTCACCACACCGCGGCCAGGGAAGTCTTCCTGTGGGCGAAACGGCGTGCGCCGAGGGCGCCCGAGCTACCGCTGATGATCGCCTGGGACCGGTTCGCGCGAGGGGACATCGACGCCGCCGACCGTGCCGCGGACACCGTCGTCGACACCGCTTCGTCACCGGTGCGCCTGGAAGGCTGGCTGGTCAAGTGCGCGGTGGCGATCCGCTCGGGCCGCCGGACGTTCGCGCGCACCGCGCTCGGCAACGCGGTCCGCCTGGCCGAGCCGGACGTGCTGATCCGGCCGTTCCGGCAGGCCGACGAGCAGGTGCGGCAGCTGCTCGCCGAGCAGATCGGCGGGTTCGGCGGCGCGGACGCCTTCGCCGCCCGGATCCGCCGCGCACTGTCCGATATGGACGGACGCGGTCCTGGTGACGGGCCGCTGACCGAGCGCGAACACGTGGTGCTGAGCCGGCTGACGTCCCAGGCCTCGCTCGACGAGGTGGCGGTGGATCTCGCCGTGTCGGTCAACACGATCAAGACCCACGTCCGCGCCATCTACGCCAAGCTCGGCGTGAACAACCGCCGCGCCGCGGCCGCCGCCGCCCGGGAACACGGCCTCACCTGATCTCCGGCCGGCCGGTCCACGAGCGGTCCGGGCTTGGTCCGAGCGTGGTCCGGCGTATGGATCCGCTGGTCACCTGCCTGCTTCCCTTCAGGTCCGACGACACCTGGAGGGACGTCCATGACCAATTTCCGGCTCCGCGTTTTCGGCGTGACGGCCGCCGCCGGCCTCGCAGCGGCCCTGCTGGTCCCCGGCTCGGCCGCCGCGGACAGCTGCAGCGCGGGTCATTCCTGCTTCTACGACAACGGCAACTTCACCAACCTGCTGTGGCGCGCGCCGGCCTGCGGCTCCTACAACCTGGGCGATTCGAACCAGTTCAACCCGCCCATCAACGACCGCATCTCGTCGGTGGACAACAACAGCCCGAGCACCATCACCTACTACGACTGGCGTGGGTTCTGGTATGAGCTCGGCTCCACTTCGCCTTACCAACGCACTCTCATGGGGAGCTACGACAACACGATCGACCGCGTCGACATCAGCTGCTGAGGAACGGACGGGAGAAGGACAATGAGAAGGACTCGCCTCGCCGCCGCGGCAGGCACGATTTCGCTGGGCATCGCGCTGTCGCTGACCGGCACCGCGCATGCGGCACCGCCCGCGCCCGCTCAGACCTGTCATGACACGCCGTCCGACCGGCCGGACCTGAAGACCGCGAACTGCGACTCCCAGGATCCGGTGGCGGGGGGCTGCTCGGCGGACGCCTCCACGGTGCCGGGCTTCACCAGGAGTTATTCCTGGGGCACCATCGAACTGCGCTGGTCTCCGTCCTGCCAGACGAACTGGACCCGCTTCACCGCCGGCTACAGCGCCGTCTGGGACATCAGCGTCGAACGACAGCAGACGAAGACCCAGAAGCACCTGCGGGTGAACAACGTGGTCAACGTGGCCGGCGGCGGCCAGTGGTACACGGACATGGTCTACGCCCCGGGCCCGGCGCAGGCCTGCACCAACGACGTGAGCTCCGACAACGGCGCCTGCACCGGGTACACCAGCTGATCACGCCGACGGGAGCCATGCCGGCCGTGGGCAGTTCGCCGGTCGCGGCGAACTGCCCACGGCAACCCCGTTGCGGGACAGGTCATCCGTCGGCAAGGCGTTGGATGGTGGCACTCAGCCAGGCCTGGAGATCAGCGGGGTCGCCGAGTTCGGAACGCAGGACCCGCCGGCGGGTCGAGACGCCGAGGACGAAGGCGTCGATCGCCGCGGCCCGGTCCCGGGCATCCGAGTCGTCCAGACCACTGGCGCGCAGGTAGCGGTACAGCGGCTCCAGCGAATTCGTGTCGAGGAAGGTGGCCAGTGCCTCCGCCGCCTCCCGGCGCTCACCGGACGCACGTTGCAGCACGAGCAGTGGGTCGTCCCCGGACGTACCGAACCAGCGTTGGACGATGCTCGCCGCGAGCCGCGAACCCAGCGCCGGAAGGTCCCCGTCGAAGGAGTCCGAGACCGGGATCTCCACCTGGGTCGCCGCCAGGAAAAGGCCTTCCTTGCCGCCGAAATAGCGCGTGATGAGGTTGGGTGACACGCCGGCCGCGTCGGCCACGCCTTTGACCGTGACCGCCGCGTACCCGTGCCGGGCGAACTGGCGTCGCGCGTGGTCCAGGATCCGTTGCCGGGTGGCGGCCGCGTTGCGCACACTCATGTGTACGAGCATACACATTATGTGTACGCTGATACACATGACGGACGACCTACGCGAACGACTTCGGCGGACCCGGCGCGTCACGATCCCGTGGAGCGAGGACGGGACGCGCGGCATCACCGGCTCTCGCCTCGGCCAACTGCTCGACCACTGGGCCGACGGCTACGACTGGGACGTGCACGAGCGCCGCATCCGCGCATTCCCCTGGGTGACGGTGCGGGCAGGCGACACCGAACTGCGGGTGATCCATCAGCGGTCCGCGGACCCCGGTGCGGGAGTTGTCGTGCTGCTGCATGGCTGGCCGGACTCGGTGTTGCGGTTCGAGCGCGTCCTGCCGTTGCTCACGGACCTGCACGTAGTGGTTCCCGCGTTGCCGGGCTTCCCGTTCGCCGCTCCGCTCACCACGCCCGGCATGTCACCGAACCGGATCGCCGGGATCGTCGCCGACGCTCTCGACGAGCTCGGTTACTCGCGATACACGGTGTCCGGTGGCGATGTCGGTGGCATCATCGCGGAACTCCTCGCGGCCGGACACCCGGACCGGGTGGCCGCCCTGCACCTCACGAACGTCGCTCCACAGCGTGCGCTCACGGCGGACCCGGCGAAGCTCGCGCCGGACGCGGCGGCCTATCTCGCCCGGTCGGCGCAGTGGTTCCGGGCCGAGGGCGGGTACATCGCCGAACAGTCGACGCGGCCGAACACGCTCGCCGTCGCCCTCGGCGACTCACCCGCCGGCCTCGCGGCATGGATCATCGAGAAACTGGAGTCCTGGTCCGGCCCAGCGGCCTTCACCCGGGACGAGCTTCTGACCTGGGTCACCGCCTACTGGGTCACCGGCACGATCGGCACCTCTTTCACCACCTACACCGAACCGGTCACCCTCCCCGACCGGATCGCCACGCCGACCGTGCTCTCCGTGTTCCCGCACGACATCAAACCCGAACCGCGAAGCTACGCCGAGGCGTTCCTGAACGTGTGCGAATACGTGGAACACCCGGCAGGCGGCCACTTCGCGGCCTGGGAACAGCCCGATGCCTACGCCGCCGACCTCCACCGCGCGGTCGGACTCGGCGCCTGAAACCTGGCTCAGCGGGGCTGAACTGGACGACGATCGCGCCCAGCAGCGCGAACGCCCTCAAGACGCGCTTCGCGCGACAGCTCCCCCTCCCGTCGCCCACCACCACCCTCAACGGGCGCGCTTCGCGCGACAGCTCCTCCTTGTGGGGTGAGGGCGGGTTGAGGCGGGAGGTTCTAGCGTCAGTGCGATGACCTCGCGGCAGACGGAGACACAGGCGGCACCGGTGGTGCCCCGTGCCGTCGTGCTGCTGGTCGGCGCGGCGTCGGTCGTGGTCGCCGTCGCCGGGGTGAAGGCGGTGTCCTGGCTGGTCTCACCGGTGCTGCTCGCGCTCGTCATCGTCCTCACGATCGCGCCGGTGCACCGGTGGCTGATCACCCATCGCGTCCCGGCCTGGCTGGCGACGATCGCGCTCGTCGTGCTCGTGTACGGGGTGATCGTCGTGCTCGGCGTCGTGCTCATCGTCTCGGTGGCGCGTCTGGTCACCTTGCTGCCCCAGTACGCGGACCGGTTCGACGCGCTGATCGCCCGCTTCACCGGCACGCTGGCGAAGTTCGGTGTCGGCAAGGGCCAGATCGGCGACCTGGCGCACTCCGCGGATTTCAGCAAGATCGCCGCCTACGCCGGATCGTTCCTGAGCGGCGTGTCGGGGGTCGTGGAGAGCGTGGTGTTCCTGCTGGCGCTGCTGCTCTTCCTGAGCGTGGAGGCCAACGGGTTCGACGAGCGGATGGCGATGGTCGCCGCCGAGCGGCCCAACGCGGCGGCCGCGCTCGGCGAGTTCGCCGGGAAGACCCGCCGCTATCTCGCCGTCACCACCGTGTTCGGCTTCATCGTCGCGGTACTGGACACGATCGCGCTGCTGATCCTCGGGGTGCCGGTGGCGCTGCTGTGGGGCCTGCTTTCCTTCGTCACCAACTACATTCCCAACGTCGGGTTCATCCTCGGTCTGATCCCGCCCGCGCTGCTGGCCCTCCTCGTCGGCGGATGGCAGCTCATGCTGATCGTGATCGCGGTGTACTGCGTGCTCAACCTCGTGGTGCAGTCGCTGATCCAGCCTTACTACGTCGGTGACGCGGTCGGCTTGTCGGCGGTGATGACGTTTCTCGCCCTGATCTTCTGGACGTGGGTGCTCGGGCCGCTGGGCGCGATCCTGGCGGTCCCGATGACCCTGCTGGTGAGGACGACCCTCATCGACGTCGATCCGCGCGCGGGCTGGGTCGCCACGCTGCTCAACCTTTCCAGCGGGGACACCGAGACGAAACGACGACGGTCCGAAAAGGACAGTCGCGAACAGGGCGGTGACGAACAGGACAGTGACGAACAGGACAGTGATGAAACGGGCAGTGGCGAAAGGGACGATGCCGAGAACCGTTGACCGGCGGGCATTGCCTCCTCAGACGTCCACGCGCACCGAACAGAACCAGCCGTTCTCCGTCGGCCCGATCCGGGCGCGAGGCCGGGAAATCCCCTTCGGCAGCACGCCGGACGACAACACCGCGCCGGTGTCGAGGACTTCGCACCGCAACAGCACACCGCCCGGTGTCGCCGTCACTTCGGTGACGACGGGAACCTCGTTGCGCCTCCGTATCCGGGTGATCACCTCACCCAGCACGGACACCAGCAACGCGGCATCGCCGGCCCCGATCACCTCGTAGGACACCGTGGACGCGGGCACCGGGAGCGTCCGCCGCACGAAACTGTCCACCAGCGCGCGTACCGCCTCGGCGAAGCACGCCTCCCGTGTCGGGCCCCACGCTTCGATCCTGAGGTCCGCCCGGTGTACCGGCGCCCGGCGGCCATCGCCGCCGCGCGCCCGCGAGATCCGTCCGGCATCGCGCGTGGTCACAAGGAAAAGCGTCGAAAGCGGGAGCGAAACCGGCACCACCCCAAGCGGGTGAGGTTCGCAGGGTGACCGTCACGTCGCCTCATCGTTCCGGGTTTCCCGTCACCGGCTCCAGGTGAAGCCGTGGACGTGAACGCCCCGTTGTGGACGCTCGGCGGGCTTCACCTTTCCCGAGTGAGGACGCGACCTCCCGCGGCCGAGCATGCTCCCGGCAAGGTGCCCACGCGAATCCGGGAGGACGGCATGGCTCACGCAGCCGGACGCGATTACCGGCGCCGCACCACGACGCCCACGCGAACGACCGGCTGGACCGGCTGGGTGGCCTTCGGCGCGATCATGATGATCCTGCTCGGAGTGTTCCACGCGGTCGAAGGCCTGGTCGCGGTCTTCGACCGGAATTACTACTTCGTCTCCCAGAACGGGCTTGTGCTCCACGTCGACTACACGATCTGGGGCTGGCTCGAGTTCGGCCTCGGGGTGCTGGCCGTGGTGATCGGAGCCGCGCTGCTGACCGGGAACATCGTGGCGCGCGTCGGCGGCGTCGTGCTCGCCGCCGCCAGCGCCATCGTGCACCTGGGCTTCATCGCGGCCTACCCGATCTGGTCGATCCTGATCATCATCGTCGACGTGCTGGTGATCTACGCGATCATCGTGCACGGCCGCGAAATGAAGTACGTGGCCTGAAAACCCCGGTTCACCCGCGGCGACGGGAACGTTCGGTGGCGGCGTAGGTCGCGGCTGTCACCAGGCCGTAGGCCAGGTGCGGAACGAGGTCGCTGACCCAGTCGGCGGGACGCCACTGGCGCGGGTCGGTGATGCCGAGGACGGTCATCGGAGCGGACGATCCGGCCATCGCGGTCAGCCCGGCGGCGAGCCCGCCCACCGGAAGCCGGGGCCGCCAGCCGAGGCGGCGTGCGAGCCCGTAGCCGGCGCCGACCGCGATCCCGGTGGAAATCCCCATCAGCGCGCCCAGCCCCGAGAACCGGTTGCTTCGGTGTTCTTCGTCGCCGGGCACGGTGATCCCGGCCTTTTCCGACAGACGGTCCACCGTCTGCTCCGGGGTTTCGCTGGCACCCCGGCCGCGCAGGGCCATGTCGAGGTAGGTGGCGGCGTTCAACGCGGTGGTACCGGCGGCACCCGCGAGCGCGCCACGGAACAATGAACTGACCATACCGGCGGGTACCCACCGGTCGTCCGGTCAACCGCTCAGGCGGGCTGCTCCGCGGTCAGCGGCTTGGCGATGCTTTCCAGCCCGGCCCGTTCGGCCTTGACCCCGAACATCAGTTCCGCGACGCCACCCAGCGCCATCGCGGCCGCGCCGATCGCGAAGCCGAGACCCACCAGGGATTTGCTGCCGCTGTCGACGAACTGACCGAACATCAGCGGACCGGCGATCCCGCCGAGACCGGTGCCCACCGCGTAGAAGAACGCGATGGCCAAGGCCCTGGTCTCCATCGGGAAGATCTCGCTCACCGTGAGGTAGGCCGCGCTGGCACCGGTGGAGGCGAGGAAGAAGGTGACCACCAGCAGGGCGGTGAACACCCAGGCGTTCCCGGCGCCGGTCACGAACACCCAGATCAACGGGATGGTGGCGACCGCCGAACCGAGATAGGACAAGCTGATCATCGGTTTGCGGCCGACGGAGTCGAACAGCCTCCCGAGCGTGACCGGGCCGAGCAGGTTCCCGAGCGCGTAGACGATCAGGAACACCGGGACGGTCCCCGACGAGACGCCGTAGAAATTACCGAACACATTGCCGAGGTTGAAGGTGATGCTGTTGTAGAGGAACGCCTGCCCGATGAACAGCGCGATGCCGAGCAGTGCCCGCTTGGGATATTTCCGGAACGCGGTGCCGGCGATTTCCCGGAACGAAATGGACCGCCGTTGCCGCACGGTCAGTGACGATTCCGGTTCGGTGAGTATCGCTCCGGTGCGCTCGGTGACGTCACGTTCGATTTCCGTCACGATCCGTTCGGCTTCCGCTTCACGGCCGTGGATGAACAGCCAGCGCGGGCTTTCCGGCACGTGCCGCCGCACCACCAGGATGACCAGGCCGAGCACCGCGCCGAGGCCGAACGCGACCCGCCAGCCCAGGTCCACCGGCAGGAACGAGGGGTTCAGCAACAGGATGGTGGCCGCCGAGCCCAGCGCGGCGCCCGCCCAGTAGGTGCCGTTGACCACGAGATCGACCCGGCCGCGCACCCTGGCCGGGATCAGCTCGTCCACGGCGGAGTTGATGGCCGCGTACTCACCACCGATGCCGGTCCCGGTCACGAACCGGGCGAGGAAGAAGTACCACGGCGCGAAGGCGAACGCCGTCGCCACCGTGGCACCCACGTAGACCGCGAGCGTGAGCAGGAAGAGCTTCTTCCGCCCGAACCGGTCGGTCAGCCTGCCGAAGAGCAGCGCGCCCAGGCACGCCCCCGCGACATAGAAGGCCGCGGCGATGCCGACACCGGCCGACGTCAGGGCGATTCCGCTGCCGTGCTGGGTCATGCGTGAGGCGACCGAGCCGACGACCGTGACTTCGAGACCGTCGAGGATCCAGACCGTGCCGAGGCCGACCAGGACTCGCCAGTGAAAACGCGACCACGGCAGCCGGTCGAGTCTCGCGGGGATCTGGGTGCGGATGGTGCCGGCTGTCGCTGTCACCCGCCCTCTTTACCCCGCCGTGCGCCGGGGGAAACCGTTTTCAGGCCGGGCTGAGCTGGGACAGGCGGTAGTGCGCGAGCCGGTGCAGCAACTCGTCCAGCGCGTGCGGGGGAACCTGCCCGTCGAGGTCGCGTCTGGCCGTGGCCACGACTTCCTCGATGTCCGCTCTGGGCACGCTCTTCCCGAATTCCCGAGCCAGTTGCTCGGCGACTCCGGAGACACAGTCATCCCGCTCGATGACGTCCATAACGCGGTGGGTCCTTCCGTCCCGGGGCAAAGCCGGAGGCCGAGTACCCACGGCGAACCTGGTCCACACCTCCCCGGGCCGAATTCGGCGGAACTATCACGAAGCGTAGCGCTACTGTCACGGATATCACCGTGACGAGGTGCTCACGATGTGCCACGAAAATGTTGCGGCGAAGGGTTCTTTCTTTGTCGGAATTGGCAGATATTTACCTCGAAGTGTTCCGGTGTTCAATAAACTCACCTGGTTCAGAACCCGGGTTTGGCTCAATGGCGAACCGCGTACACAATTTCTTCATGGCCCGGATCCGGAAACCTCGCGCGATACGTGCTGCCTTCGTCACGATGGCGCTGGTCTCGTCCGTGCTGGCCGCCGCGTGCACCAGCGGCGCGAAGGGCGCGAACGAAATCCGCCCGGTCGAGCCCGGCTCGGCCGAGCCGCCTCCCTCGCTGGCCCTGCCGGTGCCGCAGGCGGGCACGGTGGGCTGGGAGATCACGCATCCGGGCGCCGAGCACGACATCGAGGGATTCGCCGACCACACTTCGGTGCTGCCGGGGGAGGAGGTCCGGCTGTTCGTCAGCACCACCGCCGCCCACTTCACGGTGACGGCCTACCGGATGGGCGCCTATGCCGGTTCGGACGCGCGGCAGGTGTGGGCGTCACCATCTCAGCCCGGCCGTCGGCAGGCGCCGGCCGTGGTGCAGCAGCCGGCCTCCACCGTCGTCGCGCCGTGGCAGCCGTCGCTGTCCGTGCCGACGGCGGGCTGGGAGCCCGGTGACTACCTGTTCCGGCTCGACGGGGACAACGGCTCCCAGCAGTTCGTGCCGTTGACCGTGCGCACGCCCTCGAACGCGGGAAAGATCGTCCTCATCAACGCCGTGACCACCTGGCAGGCCTACAACCGGTGGGGTGGCTACAGCCTGTACGACTCACCGGGCGGAAGCAGGGCCGAGCGCTCGCGCGCGGTCTCGTTCGACCGGCCCTACCAGGCACAGGCCATGCAGGGCGCGGGTGACTTCCTGTTCTTCGAACTCCCGATGGTGCACTTCGCCGAGGCGGCGGGACTTCCGCTGGGTTACGCCACGGACGTGGACCTGCACGCCGACCCGCATCTGGCCGACGGCGCGGCCGCGATCGTGACGCTCGGCCACGACGAGTACTGGTCGACCGACATGCGCCGCAACACCACGGCCGCCCGTGACCACGGCGTCAACCTCGCCTTCTTCGGCGGCAACGAGATCTACCGGCACATCCGGTTCGGTTCGAGCCCGCTCGGCCCGAACCGGCTGGAGATCGGCTACAAGTCCTTCGAGCAGGATCCCGTGCACCTGACCGATCCGCTCGAGGCCACCCCGGAATGGCGCTCGCCGCCCTTCCCGCGCCCGGAGAGCGTGCTGCTCGGCAGTTTCTACCAATGCAATCCGGTGCACGCCGACCTCCGGGTGGCCGACGAGGACAACTGGCTGCTCACCGGGATCGTCCACAATGGACAGAAGTTGCCCGGGCTGGTCGGCAACGAGTACCAGCGCGTGGACCTGTCCGTGCCCACGCCCCGCCCGATCGAGGTGCTGTTCCACTCGCCGGTGGTCTGCGGCGGGCGGCCGGACTTCGCCGACACCACCTACTACAGCGTGCCCGGCGGCGCCGGAGTCTTCGCCGCGGGCACGCAGTACTGGATCTGCGCGCTCGGGCCGCACTGCACCCCCGACCACGACGACGCGACCGCAGGGGAAGCGATCCGCGCGATCACGCTCCGGCTCCTGCGTGCGTATGCGGCGGGGCCCGCCGGGCATGACCATCCCGCCACCGACAACCTGGCCGCGGTGGGCGTGCCCGGAGCCACCCCGGACCCGGCGCCGGTCATTCCACCGGACAACTCGGCGAAACGGTGATGCCCCAGGTGTCGGGGAGTGGGGGCGCGGGTACCCGCCGACAACCAGTCCCGCTGCAGTCCGGACCGATCAGGAGCTCGACGTGAATGTGCTGTTCAAACCCCTGAGTATGGCCGCAAGCATCCTCGGCGGGGTGCTCGCCGGCGCGGTGTTCAAACAGGTCTGGAAGGCGGTGTCCGGGGACAAGGACGCGCCGGAGGCCACCTCGTCCGAACATCGCACGCGCGAGGTGCTGCTCGCCGCGGTGTTGCAGGGCGCGATCTTCGGCGGGGTCAAGGCCGCCGTCGACCGGGCTTCGGCCAAGGGGATCGACAAGCTGGCCACCGCCAAGCCGAAGCACGGGCACTGAGCTTTCCCGGGCCGCGCCCTCATCCTCCGGCGGCGAGGGCCTCGTCGACGCTGTGGTAGAGGGCGAGGATCCGATCGAGGCCGGTCAGCTCGATCGGCCGGATCACCGGGCGGTTCGAGTCCACCACGATCCGAAGCGGCTCGTGCAGCCTTCCGGCGTGACGGGCCGCTTCCGTCAGCGCGGCGAGACCGGCGGACGCGAGGAACGTCACCGCCGTCAGGTCGAGCACGCACAGCTTGGTCTCGCTCCGGTCGAGCGCCTCGCGGACCTCGTCGACCAGGTCGGGTGCGGTGCTCAGATCGACCTCCCCGGCCGCTTCGATCAGCACAACGCCGTCCGGCCGGGGGTGGTGGGTGATCCGCAGCGCTCCCGGCTCCAAGGCGTGCTGGTGAAGTTCGGCCATGACTGCACCATACGCGTTATCCGGACGAAAATGGCGGGCCGGGCGAACCGTCGCCGGAAGGCGGCGGATCGGGGCATCATTGAGCGGGAGGTGCCCGATGTCCGGAACCAGGCCCGGGATGTGGTCGGACTTCGTTTTCGGCCGGATACTGCGTGAGCGGACGATCGTGCTCGGCGCCGAGGTCGACGACGATCTCGCCGCACGGGTGGTGGCCCAGCTGGTGGCGCTCGACGCCGAGAATCCCCGGGAAGACATCGGCCTCTACCTCGATTCGCCCGGTGGGTCGCTCTCCGCCGGGCTCGCGATCTACGACGCGATGCGGTTCGTGGCGGCGGACGTGTCCACCTGGGCCGTCGGTTTCGTCGCCGCGATCGCGCAGTTCCTGCTCTGCTCCGGGTCACCGGGCAAGCGGTACGCGCTGCCGGCAGCGCGGATCGTCATGCGCCACCCGTCCCGCTGGGACGCCGGGAACGACATCACGCGGCGCGCGGACGTCCGCCATGACTGGCACGACGAGATCACCCGGGAAATGAGCCGGCGGACCGGCAAGTCCTTCGCGCTGGTTTCCCGGGACCTCGAACGCGGACGCAGTTTCTCCGCCGTCGAGTCGTTTTCCTACGGCATCGTGGACCGCGTGGTGGCCGGGGCGCACGGCGTCCCGCAGCACAACTGAGCGACCTACGGCTGACGGGAGACCACGCCGTCGATCATCAGGGCGATGGTGAAGTCGAACCGGTCGTGGCCCTTGCCCGCGGTGAGCTCGGCCGCGTAGCGAGTGGTCTGCGGGAAGGTCTCGGCAGGCAGCGAGGCCAGCCGCCGCCGGAGCTCGTCGCCGTCGACGACCCAGTCCGCGTCGTGGTGGATCTTCCGCTGGTTCATGATGGAGATCTCCAGGCAGTAACCGGCCACATACAGCATGAGCGCGTCGATGGCCCAGGCGGCGGCCTGCGGAGCGATGTCGCCGGCGCGCAGGATCGCCAGCATTCCTTCGCTGACGCGCACGATTTCCAGATCGGTGGGGGCCATCGCGAGCGCGGCGCGGGAGATTCCGGGGTATTTCAGGTACTGGTCACGGATCTGGGCGCACACGTCGCGGATCTGGTCCCGCCAGGACGCCGGGTCGGGTTCGGGGAGGACGAGACCGGCGCACAGCCGCCCGATGAGCAACTCGTCGAGGTCGGCCTTGTTGACCACGTGGGCGTAGAGCGAGGCGGGCCCGGTGTCGAGCGCGCCGGCCAGCCGGCGCATGGTCAGCGCCTCGTAACCCTCGGCGGCGATGAGGGCCAGTGCGGTGTCGACGACCTTTTCCACGGTGATCGGGGCCTTGCGGCGCCGCGCCCGGGGACCGGTGTGGAGCGCGGGATCCGGCGGCAGGTGGCGCGCCGCGCGCCGTTCTCTCGGATTCACCGCACCACCATAGCTTGACACGAACACTGTTCGTAAGTAGAACGTTGTTCGTGTCTACGAACGCGAACGAGGACCCGGACGTGACAGTGGCCGGAGCCGGACCGGTGGGCCTCGTGCTCGCCGCCGAGCTGGCCCTCTCCGGGGTGAAGGTGCAGGTACTCGAACGGCTGGCCGAGCCCGCCGAGGCGAACAAGGCGATGTCGGTCAACGTGCCGACGGCCGAGGCGCTCGACCGCCGTGGCCTGCTGGCCGCGGCACAGAAAGTGCACCGGGAGACGCTCGAGAAGATGGGGCCGTTCGCTCGTGTGGCCAAGGCCGGGGGAGCCCGGTTCACCGGGCATTTCGCGGGCTTGGTCCTCGACCCCGGTCTGGTGGACGAGTCCGATCCCGAGCTCGCCGCGCACGCGGCGGTGGCCGGAGCGATGATGGTGCCGCAGCCCCGGCTGGAGGCGCTGCTGACCGAACACCTCACGCGTCTCGGAGTGCCGGTGCGTCGCGGGGTGGAGGTCACTTCGCTCGAAGACACCGGCGACGGGGTGCTCGTCGGCACCACGGCCGGCCCGGTGCGCACGGGATGGCTGGCCGGGTGCGATGGCGGGCACAGCACCGTCCGCCGCCTCGCGGGCATCGCTTTTCCCGGCACCGACCCCGAATTCGTCGGATACCTGGCGAACGCCGAGATCGCCGACCCGGAGAAGCTCGTGAACGGATGGGCATGGTCGACCCGGGGGGCCTACCGCTACGGGCCCCAGCCCGGGCGGGTGACCACCCTGGAGTTCGGTGACGTTCCCGCCGACCGGTCGGCGCCGGTCACCCTCGGAGAGGTGCAGGCCAGTCTGCGCCGTCTGTCGGGCACCGACGTCACGGTGACCGCGCTCCGCGCCACCGCGACCCGCTGGACCGACAACGCCCGTCAAGCCGCGACCTACCGGTCGGGCCGGGTGCTGCTCGCCGGTGACGCCGCACATGTGCACGCGCCGTTCGGTGGTCAGGGGCTGAATCTCGGGGTCGGCGACGCCATGAACCTCGGGTGGAAGCTCGGCGCCATGGTCGCCGGGTGGGCGCCCGAGGGACTGCTCGACACCTACGACGCCGAGCGCCGTCCCCTCGGCGCCTGGGTGCTGGACTGGACAAGAGCCCAGACCGCGATGATGCGCGGGGACGCCAAATCCGCGGCCCTCCGGGCGATCGTCGCGGATCTGCTCGGCACCCGGGACGGCACGACCTACGCGGTCAAGAAGATCTCCGGCGTGACGCAGCACTTCGACCTGCCCGGCGGGCATCCGCTGGTCGGCCGGTTCGCCCCCGACCTGTGGCCGGCCGACGGCTCCCGGCTGGCCGACCACGGTCACGACGGCGGCTTCCTGCTGCTCGATCGCACTTCCGGTGGCGTGTTCGCCCGTCTGGCCGCGCCGTGGGCCGGGCGAGTGACGAGCGTGACCGGCGGCCACGCGACGCCGTCCGGGGTGCTGGTGCGCCCGGACGGAGTGGTCGCCTGGGCCACCGACAGCACGGGAAACACCGGCGACACCGACAGCACCGCGGGACTGGAAGCCGCTCTGCGCCGATGGGCCGGTGCGCCGTCGTTCTCACCCGAACACGAGCCGGTGGCCTGAACCTCAAGTCCGCGACGTGGTTCGGGCGCGCTCCGGCGCCGGGCGTCAGGCCGAACGAGCGCCGGTGCGCGGACGGGCGGACGCGGCCGTGCGGGCGGAGGCCCGGCTCCGGCGGCGGCGCGCACGAAGGCGCAGGCCGCTGGGCGCGGAACCCGCGAGCAACAGAAGTCCGGCGGTTCCGATGATCCAGTGGCCTGCGATGATGTCGGCGACGCACAGCGCCACCCAGATCGCGACCGTCATGACAGAAGTCTAGTTTCGGCGACGCTTTTTTTCGCGCGTTTTTCCCGAGACCGGACCGGTGGCGTGATCAATCCACAGTGGACAGGGCTTCGGGCGCGATCCTCCGGGTGAGACGGACCGCGGTGCCCTCGGTGCCGGTGACCACGTCCACGTTGTCGGTCAGCGCCCGCATCAGCGTCAGTCCGCGGCCGCGATGGGCAGGCGACGATGGGGTGTGGAGCCATCGTCCGTTGTCACGTACCGCGATCCGGAGGACACCCGCGGTGTCCAAATCGGCCTCCACGTGCACGCTTCCGGCTTCGCCCTGCCGGTAGGCGTGCTCGATGGCGTTGGTGACGGCTTCGTTCACGGCGACGAGAAGATCGTTGACGGTGTCCGCGTCCGCTCCCGCCGTGCCGAGCCAGACCCGCAGCGCGCGGCGGTTTTCCGCGAGGTTCCGGGGTTCCGCGGGGAAGGACCTCGCCAGGGGCGCGGGGGTGGACGGCTGCCGGTAGATCAGGAACGCGACATCGTCTTCGTGGTCGCCGGCGAGCAGGCGCGCGGCCAGGTCGTCGGCGATGTCTTCGGGTGGCCGCTCGGCACTTTCGGTCAGCACCGTGGCCGCGCGGCCGATACCGAGGTCGATCAGCTCGCGCCGTCGTTCCACCAGGCCGTCGGTGTAGAGCAGCAGGGTCGAACCCGCGGGCAATTCGGTGTTCGCTTCGGGCCTGCCGACCTCCGGCCTGACGGACAGGGGCAGCGACTGGGCCTCGTCGAGCCGCCGCACCGTGCCGTCCGGGTGGGCGAGCAACGCGGGGAGATGTCCGGCGCTGCTGTAGTTCGCGGTGTGGCCATGGGAGTCGACGACGGCACAGAAGACCGTGCAGCAGCGCGCTGCCGGGATCAGCGTGCTGAACCGGTCGAGGGCGGTGAGCACCTCGGCGGGGGAGTTGTTCTCCAGCAGCAGCGCGCGCGCCGCACTGCGCAGCTGGCCCATCACGGTCGCCGCCGGCAGACCACGGCCGACCACATCGCCGACGACGACCCCGTACCGGCCGCTCGGCAGGCTGACCACGTCGTACCAGTCGCCACCGACCTCCAGGGTCGCGCTGGCGGGTTCGTAGCGGACGGCGAAGGCGTCGGGCAGGCCGGCCGGACCGAGCAGGGACCGTTGCAGCGTCAGCGCGACCTTGCGCTGGTCGTCGAAGGCACGGGCCCGGCCCAGCGCCCGCTGGAGATGCGCGCACAGTTGGACCAGCAAAGCCCGCTCCGCCGCGGGAAACGGCCTCCTGCCGGAGAATTCGAGCCACACCAGAACCAGGTCGAACTCGTCGGAGATCGGCGCCCCGATGCCGGTGACCGGATCGCCGTCCGGGGTGGCGATCGGCGCGGTGAGAATCCGGCCCGTGCGGGTGGACTCCTCGGCGCCGTCCGGGAGAAAGTCGCGGACGGACGGCCGCGCGGGGTCCGTCGTCGCGGTGACGACCGGGTTCCCGTCGCGCTGCCAGGCCACAGTGGACACTCGCGCCGCCTGCCAGACGTCGCGCAGTTCGCTCAACCCGACTTCGAGAATCCGTTCGGCGTCTTCGATTCCGGTGAGCCTGCCGGCCAGCCGCGCCAGCGCCGCGTCCCGTTCCGCCGCGACGTGTTCGGCGGTGACATCGCGCAGGGTTCCGACGATGAGCCGGTGCTCGCCCTCCCCGAGCGCGTCGATGGCGAGATTCACCCACAGATTCCGGCCGTCGCGATGGTGCAACGGAAGGACCCACCGGCCGCGCCCGGTCCGCAGCGCCCTTTCCATCGTGGCGCTGACGTGGGCGAAACCTTCGGGGTCGTCGTCCTCCGACGGCCACCACGGATGCGGGAGCGGCAGCGGCAGTTCGCCCGCCGGATACCCGAGAACCTCGGTGAAGGCGTCGTTGATCTCCACCACCGTGCCCGACGCGGTGGCCACGAAGAACCCGTCCTGCATCGAGTTGAGGAGCGCCTTGCGCCAGGCCGACTCGTGATTGCGGACACGGGCCAGATCGAGGTTCGAGCGCACGCGGGCCATCAGTTCGGCCGAGGAGAACGGCTTGACCAGATAGTCGTCGGCCCCGGCGGCGAGCCCCTCGATGGCCGAGTCCTCCCCGGCACGGGCGGAGAGGAAGATCACCGGGATCCCGGCGGTGGACGAATCGGCGCGCAGTGCGCGCAGGAACGCGAAACCGTCGATTCCGGGCATCATGATGTCCGCGAGGATGAGGTCCGGACGTCGGCGCCGGACCTGGTCCAGCGCGTCGTCCCCGTTCGAGGCGACGGTGACTTCGTACGACGGCTCCAACAGGCCCGACAGGTACCGGCGCAGGTCCGCGTTGTCCTCGGCGACCAGGATCCGGTCGGCGCCGGTTCCCGGTTCGGGCGCGGAGGTGACTCCCGTGGCCCATTGCCGCGCTTCGTCCACATAGGCCTGCCGCCCCGCGAAAACCGGTTCCTCCGCTTCGGCCGCCGCACCGCCGGCCTCGCGAACCGGGATCCGCACGGCGAAAGTGCTTCCCTCGCCCGGCCGGCTCGACGCCTCCACGTCCCCGCCCAGCAGGCGGGCGAGTTCGCGCACCAGCGCCAGCCCGATCCCGGAGCCTTCGTGTGAGCGGCCCGTGACCCCGCGCACCTGATGGAAGCGCTGGAACAGCGCCGGCAGTTCTTCGGCCGGGATACCGACACCGGTGTCGCTCACCCGCAGGTCGGCTTCGCCGTCGGCGATGCGCAGGCTGACCCGCACCTCGCCGGTCATGGTGTACTTGACCGCGTTGGACAGCAGGTTCAGCAGGATCTTCTCCCACATGTCGCGGTCGGTCAGCACGGGCCGGTCACCGGACGGGCAGTCGATGGTGAACTCCAGGCCCGCCCGCGCCACGGCCGGGGCGAAGGACTCGGCGATGCCGCGGGTCAGTTCGCCCAGTTCGGTGGCACCGGGTTCGGGGCGCAGCTGCCCGTCTTCGATCCGGTGGAAATCGAGCAGGGTGTCGACCAGCCGCGTCAGGCGTCCGGCGTTGCGATGGATGATCTCCATGCGCTGCCGGTGTTCCCGCGTGAGCGGGTTCGCGGTGTCGGCGAGCGCGTCTTCGGCCGGACCCGAAATCAGCGCCAGCGGGGTGCGGAGTTCGTGGCTGACCCCGGTGAAGAACCGTGTTTTCGCGCGGTCGAGTTCGGCGAGGTCTTCGGCGCGGCGGCGTTCGGCGGCGTAGGCCTTGGCGTCGTTGACCGCGGAGGCCACCTGCCGCGCCACCAGATCGAGAAAACCGCGATACCCCTCGTCGAGGGCGAGATGGGGGCTGACCCCCAGCACCAGTGCCCCGCCCGCCTTTTCCTGTCCCGCCACCGCCAGAGGCAGCGCGACGGCGGTGTCCACGGCGCCGCCGCCCGCGGACTCGGGGGCGGACACCCCCAGCACCGGTGCCAGCCCGTCGCGCGTGACCGGCTCCGCCATGGTGATCGCCCGCAGGATCCATTCATCGTCCGCCAGCCCGGCGGGAAGCCCCACGGTGCCGGGAACCCCGTAGCCCGCCACCGCGTGCGCGTGCTCGTCGTCGAGCAGATAGATCGCCCCGAACGGCAGATCGGCGCGATGCCCGGCGAGTACCTCCATCGAGGTCTCGCAGCTTTCGCGGACGTCGTCCCTGGTGATTCTGCTGTCGCCCAGTTCCTGGAGCACTTCCATCCGGCGGGCGCCCAGCACGCGGTGCGTGGTTTCGCTCACGATCGTGAGGACGCCCCCGACATCACCGTCCTGCTCGAAAACCGGGCTGTAGGCGAAGGTGAAGTAGACCTCCTCGTCGAAGCCGTTCCTGCGGAGCATCAACCTGAGGTCGTCGCGATAGGAGGCTTCGCCGCCGTCGAGCACGCTGTTGATCATTCCTCCGACCACCGGCCAGGCGTCGTCCCAGATCTCGGTGGCGCGCCTGCCGAGCGCGGGATGCTTCGCTCCGAGGATGGGCGCGAAGGCTTCGTTGTAGACCATCGCCAGCTCCGGGCCCCACATGATCAGCATGGGGAAAGGTGAGCTCAGGCAGGTGTCCACGGTGGTGCGCAGCGCGGGTGTCCAGTCCGCCACGGGGCCCAGTGGCGTGGCGGTCCAGTCCACCTCCGCCGGTAACCGGGGGAGCCGCGTGTCCGGGCTGGGAGAGTATGGGTGGCCGCCTTGATGACTCGCGGCCGGCGGCTCGGCCACGACACTCACCTCCTCCCAGAGTGGCGACCCGCCTTCCAGGGCACCTCCCAGAGAAGACTGGGTGACCCGACGCCGGCCCACGGGACAGGCAGCCGTCTGGAGTCGGTACCCGTTGTCGCTGTCAGGCTATAACCGGTATCGGGCCTTGCCAAACCGTGGCACAGCACACCTTCTCCCCGCCGGGACCGGTGCGGGAAGGCCGGAAAACGACCGAGGACCGGCCCGAAGGCCGGTCCTCGAGTGGGTGGATGCCGCGGCTCAGCCGGCCTGGCTCCGCCAGCCGGGCTGGTAGGTCTCCCGCGCCATCACCGAGTACGGCGCCGGGCTCACGATCGCCCGCACCGCGAGCTGTTCGTGCGGCTGCACCGTGGTCTTGCGGGTGCCGCCGTCCGGCTCGCCCCACAGCACCTTGACCTCCGCACCGAGCGGGACGTTCGGGTCGATGGTCGCCAGCGAAAGCGCGCTGCGCTCGTTCGCGCTGTATCCGGTGAACAGCGACAGGCCCACGACGCTGCCGTCGGCGTCGAGCACGGAGTCGAAGTTCGACGATCCGTAGTTGGCGTTGGGCAGGTCGAAGAACTGGTAACCCGGGCCCTTCGGGTCGGCCGGGGAGGCCAGGAGCTTGCCGACGTCCTCGGGGTTCCAGGCCAGCGTCACCTTGCGGCGCTGGGTCTCCGGGTCGATCTTCGACAGCGCGTCACGGCCCACGAAGTCGTGGTCGAACTTGACGAACGAGCCGTAGCCCAGCTCCCACGGGTTGAGGTAGTAGTCCTCGATCTTGTCGGACACGAAGCTGCCGGCCAGGGCGTTGGTCGCCTCGTAGCTGTCCGCCTTCAGCCACTCGCGGTACGGACGCAGTTCCTCGCTGCTGTAGATCGCCGGGAGCGGCGACGGGATCCAGCCCGACTCCAGCGTGTTGGAGGAGTACGCCCGCGAACCACACGGTTCGAGGCCGAGGTCGCGGCCCGCTTCGAGGATGGCGTCGCGCACCTTCTCGTAGCTCTCGTACGGGCCCCAGATCTCCAGGCCCGGCGCGCCCGCCATGCCGTGGCGGAGGGTGCGGACCCGCTCACCCGCGATGTTCATGTAGCCCATGCGGAAGAACTTGACCTGCTCGACCGTGCCGCCGTTGACCTTCTCGATGACCTGCCAGGCGTTCGGCCCCTGGATCTGGAACCGCCACACCTCGCGGGTGACCGACTTGCCGTACGGGCGCGAAGGGGAGCGCTGGTCGAGCCGGATTTCGACGTTGTAGCCCTTGCTGCCGACGAAGGTCAGGTAGTTCGCGACGGGCGCGCGGCCGACGAACACGAACTCGTCCTGCGCCAGGTGGAAGAGGATGCCGTCGCCGATGACACCGCCGTCGGGGGAAACCGGGACGAACTGTTTCGCCGTGTCGACCGGGAACTTCGCCACGCTGTTGATCCCGGTGTCCGAGATCAGCCGCAGCGCGTCCGGGCCCGAGATGAACAGGTTGACCATGTGGTGCGACTGGTCGAACAGCACCGCCCCGTCGCGCCAGGCCTGCTGCTCGGCGCGCCAGTTCGTGAACTCGGCAGGGACCACCGGGTAGATGTAGGCCCCGAGCTGGGAGTTACGAAGCAGGTCCACCGTGTTGCCCGCCTGGTCCAACACTTCCTGCAGGTTTTTTGCGCTCATGTGCATCCGTTCTTGTTCGACACCTTCGGCGATCCCATCGGCCTCAAGCTACGCAAGCGCCAGGGCAGATGATACGGAGGAATGGCGGGGACTCAATCGCCACAGCGGCAACGCTTTGTGCGTCATATGACGTAAGCCCATCAGCGTTGTTGGTGAACGCGCCCAGCCGATCTCGTGGCCAGGGCTCTCCTCAGTGCTTGACTCTCGCTTTGGCCGACCGGAGCCCTGCCCCCAAGATCGGCTATCTTCGGATGGCGCGTTCGGCTGGTTACTTTGCCCAGGTGACCCACGATTCGCAGACGGTTCCTCAGAGGCCGTACTCTTCGGCGCTCACGTATTCCACACCCAGCTCTTTCAGTTTGGCGCGCAGGCCGTAACGGTCGAGGCCGAGTTCGCCGTCGCGGTACGCCTGGCGCGTGGCTTCTTCCTTCTCGATACGCACCTGTGAGGCGTCGAGCGCGCGGTCGAGGGCTTCTCGCGGTACGCACACGACACCGTCGTCGTCGGCGATGATCGCGTCTCCCGGCCGGACGAGTTGCCCGCCGATCGTGATCGGCACGTTGACCGCCCCCGGGCTCGCCTTGACCGTGCCCTGCGCGCTGACCGCCGCGGACCACACCGGAAAGCCCATTTCGTGCAGTTCGGCCACGTCGCGGACCCCTGCGGCGGTGACCAGACCGACCACACCCCGCACCTGAAGCGATGTGGCGATCAGTTCGCCGAACATCCCGTCGGTGGACGGGGAAGTGGTGGTGACCACCAGGATGTCTCCGGGGCGGCACTGCTCGACCGCCGCGTGGATCATGAGGTTGTCACCAGGCCAGGAAAGCACCGTGACGGCGGTGCCGCCCACGCGGGAGCCGAGGTGGACCGGGCGGATGGCGGGACCGAGGTAACCGGTCCGTCCGAGCGCTTCATGGACCGTCGCCACGCCGTATCCGGCGAGCCTGCCGACCTTCTCGCTGTCCGCGCGCGGCGGATCGGTGACGATCACGTGCTGTGGTGAACCCATCGGATCTCCTCGGAGGTCGTCGGCACCTTCCTTGCGACCCTAGCGCCCCGGAAGCCGGTCGGGCGTAGGTCATTTGACGCGGCACGACCGGCCGAGTGGCGTCGTGAGAACCGACATAAAGCCGTTTCTCCAGTCCAATGGACGGCCTACCGTCTACACGGTGACAACGCGGGAAACCGGGCCGGCATGAGACCGCTGACCGCCTGGGGTCGATTCGACGACCTCCGGGCCGGTACCGCGTGGCGTTTTCCCGAGGTCGCCTACGATCTGGTCGCCTTCGAGGCCAAGGATGTCCCGGACGTGCTCGCCGAGGTCGAACTCGCGGCCCGGAACGGGTGGTGGGCCTTCGGTTTCGTCGCCTACGAAGCCGCCGCGGGCTTCGATCCTTCCCTCGTCGTGCACGACCCCGTGGAGGGTTTGCCGCTGGCCTGGTTCGGCGTCTGCGCCGCGCGGGAGGCGGTGCCCGTCGTGCGTGGTCAGGGGGGCCTCGGCTATCACTCCGGCGACTGGGTGTGCCAGTGGGACTCCGGCCGCCACGCGCGCCAGGTCGAAGCGGTCCGGCGCCACATCGCCGCGGGCGAGACCTACCAGTGCAACCTGACCACCCGGATGACCGGCCGGGCCTTCGGGGATCTGACCGGGCTCTACGCGGATCTGGCCCATGGACAGGGCGGCGCGTACAACGCCTATCTGGACCTCGGCCGGTTCGCGATCGCGAGTGCGAGCCCGGAACTGTTCTTCGCGACCACCGGTGACGAGGTCCTCATGCGGCCGATGAAGGGGACCGCCTCCCGGGGGAGGACCGAGGACGAGGACGCGGAAATCGTTTCCCGGTTGCGCGCCAGTGCGAAGGAACGCGCGGAAAACATCATGATCGTCGATCTGGTCCGCAACGACATCGCCCGGGTCGCGGTCACCGGCAGCGTCTCGGTGACCGCGTTGTGCCGGGCGGAGCGGTACGAAACCGTGCACCAGCTGACCTCCGACGTGACCGCGCGCATGCGGCCGGAAACGCATCTGGCCGACGTGTTCGGCGCGCTCTTCCCGTGCGGATCGGTGACCGGCGCGCCCAAACCCCGGACCATGCGGCTGATCCGGGACCTCGAAGACGGACCGCGCGGTGTCTACTGCGGAGCGATCGGCATGGTCGGACCGCCGGAGACGCCGGATTCGCCGGTCCAGGCCCGCTTCAACGTGGCGATCCGCACCCTGGTCGTGGACCGGGACAGCGACACGGCCACCTACGGCACCGGTGGTGGCATCACCTGGGACTCCCGGCCGGGCGCGGAATACGCGGAACTGCGAGCCAAAACGGCGGTGCTGATTTCGAAGCCGTAAACGTTTTCTCCAGCCGGAGTCTCGTGCGCCTGTGTCATTTGTCGCGCACAACTGAGTCTCGATGCCGGGCGAAACGCGCCGTGTCTTCGGTTGTACTACCCGGGGGCGGTGTTGCCGGCCCCGCCCGCTCGAGCGTCGAAGCTCGCGCACGGGATGAGGAGACTACAGATGAGCCCACGCAAGGAGGCGAACGGCGCCGCGAGCCCACGGCCGGGTCTCGCGGACCTGGTACGCACCATGAGCTACGAGGTCATGCCGTTCAAGAACACCGAAGCCGACGTGCTCGCGTACGTGCCCAAGAGCGTCCCGCTCACGGTCACGGTGACCGAGGCGAAGGGGATCGACCACACGCTGAACCTCACCGAGCGCCTGCTGGGACACGGTTACCAGGCCGCGCCACACCTGCCGGCACGCCAGTTCGTCGACGCCGCGCATGTCGCCGACGTGGTCGCCCGGCTGTCGGAGGCCGGGGTGCGGTCCGTCTTCGTCGTCGGCGGTGACGCGCCGGAACCGGCGGGTGTCTTCCCCGACGCCTTCTCGCTGCTTCAGGCGATGGAAAAGGCGAACCATCCCTTCACCGAGGTCGGCATCGGAGGGTATCCGGAGGGGCACGCGCTGATTCCGCAGGAGGCGATCGACCTCGCGCTGAAACAGAAGGCACCGCTGGCCACCCGGGTGCTCACCCAGATCTGCTTCGACGCCACCACGACGAGCACCTGGGCCGCGAACATCGCCGCCGCCGGTATCGAGTTGCCCGTCTACGTCGGCATGCCCGGCCCGGTCAACCGGCAGAAGCTGATGCGGATCTCGGCCGGCATCGGGCTCGGCCAGTCGGCGCGGTTCCTGCAGAAGCAGCAGAGCCTGTTGTGGCGTTTCCTGTTGCCGGGCGGCTACAACCCGACGAAACTCGTCAAGCGGCTCGCGTCCGCGGCGGGCCGGACCCGGAACAACATCCGCGGCCTGCACATCTTCACCTTCAACGAACTCCGCGGGACCGAACGCTGGCGCCAGGAACTGCTCGCCGCGGTCTCCGAAAAGGATGGTCGCTGATGACGGACAACGTTTCCGCACGGGACTACGGCCGCCTGATCGTGCAGGGCGCCGACCGTCCCGGCATCGTCTCGGGCGTCTCCAGCGTCCTGGCCGAGCACGGCGCGAACATCGTCGCGCTGGACCAGACCTCCAGCGACCCTTCGGGCGGTCGTTTCTTCCAGCGCACCGTCTTCCACCTGCAGGACCTGTCGGTGAAGATCGGTGCGCTGAACGCCGCGCTCGAACAGCGACTGACCGAGGAACTGGGCCTGACCTACCGGCTGGTCGAGGCCAGGCGGCGGAAGCGGGTCGCGATCTTCGTCTCCAAGGCCGACCACTGCCTGCTCGACCTGTTGTGGCGGCAGCGCCGCGGCGAGCTGAACGTCACCATCCCGATGGTCGTGTCGAACCACCCCGACCTGGGGGACGACGTGCGCGGATTCGGCATCCCGTTCTTCCACGTGCCCGTGGAGAAGGGGAAGAAGCCGGTCGCCGAGAAGGAACAGCTCAATCTGCTCAAGGGCAATGTGGACCTGCTGGTGCTGGCGCGCTACATGCAGATCGTGTCCGGCGGGTTCCTGGAGGAGCTCGGCGTGCCGGTGATCAACATTCATCATTCTTTCCTGCCCGCTTTCATGGGCGCCGGTCCCTACCAGCGGGCCAAGGAGCGCGGCGTGAAACTGGTGGGCGCGACCGCGCACTACGTGACCGAGGATCTCGACGAAGGACCTATCATCGAGCAGGACGTGATTCGCGTGTCGCATCAGGAATCCGCGCAGGAACTGCAACGCAAGGGCGCCGATGTCGAGCGCCTGGTGCTGGCCAGGGCGGTGACCTGGCATTGTGACGACCGGGTCATCCGCGACGGCAATTCGACGGTGGTGTTCTGACCCGTGACGGCGACGATTCTGGACGGGCGCGCGGTTTCGGCGCGGATTCTCGAGCGGGTGAGTGACGACGTCGAGAAGTTCGTCGCCGCCTACGACCGGGCGCCGACGCTGGCCACGGTTCTCGTGGGCGACGATCCCGCGTCGCACACCTACGTCCGCATGAAGGCGAACCGGTGCGCCAAGGCCGGGATCTCCTCGCGGCGGATCGACCTCGCGGCGGAGGTCACCACCGCCGAACTCGTCGGCCGGATCAGGGCGCTGTCGGACGATCCCGCCGTCGACGGGATTCTGCTCCAGCACCCGGTCCCGGCGGGGATCGACGAGCGAGCGGCGTTCGAGGCGATCGCCCCGGGCAAGGACGTCGACGGCGTCACGCGCACTTCGTTCGCCACCATGGCGTTCGCCGAAGGCGGCTTCGAGTCCGCGACGCCGGGCGGGATCATGGCGTTACTGGACGCCTACGACATTCCTCTGTCGGGCAAGCACGCCGTGGTCGTCGGGCGGAGCCCCATTCTCGGGAAGCCTGCCGGGATGTTGCTGCTGGCGCGCGACGCGACGGTGACCTACTGCCATTCCCGCACACCGTCGCTGGGCGACCGGATCGCGGAAGCGGACGTGGTCGTGGCGGCGGCGGGACGGCCCGGGCTGATCCGTGGCGAATGGATCAAACCCGGTGCGGTCGTCGTCGACGCCGGATACGCGGACAACACCGGTGACGTGGAGTTCGAGGCCGCCGCCGAACGGGCGTCCTTCATCACGCCGGTGCCGGGCGGAGTGGGGCCCATGACGATCGCCACCCTGCTGGTCCAGACCGTCCGGGCCGCCTACGAGCACGAATCCGCGCGCGAGAAGGAATTTCCCATGTGAATCCCCTTTCCCGGCCAAAGGAGGCCTGAACGTGGACGTTTCGTTCGGAACGATCTGGGAGGCGATCGCCCGCGAACTGCCCGGGACGATCGCGATCTCGGAGCCCGGCCGGGACCACACCTACGCCGAGTTCGAGCAACGGTCCGCGCGCCTGGCCGCCGCGCTGGCGGCGGCCGGGGTCGGACCGGGTGACAAGGTGGCGTGCTATCTCTACAACGGTTCCGCCTACCTGGAGACGGTGTTCGCCGCGTTCAAGATCGGCGCGGTGCCGGTCAACGCGAACTACCGCTACACCGAGGACGAACTGTCGTCGCTGCTCGCCGATGCCGACGCCGCGGCGCTGGTCTTCAGCGGGGAACTCGCCGCGAACGTCACGCACGCCGTGGGAAGCCTGCCGACGCTCCGGCTCGCGGTCCGGGTGGGCGCGGCGTCCACCGGCGGGCCCGACGTGCCCGAACTGGAGGACCTGCTCGCCGCGACCGAACCCCGGCCCGCCGAGCCCCGGCCCGGCTCGGATCAGCTCTTCATGTACACCGGCGGCACCACCGGGAAACCCAAGGGCGTGATCTGGGAGCAGGCCGTCCTGCTGCACTCCTTGACCGTGCCCATCTTCCGGCCGCTCGGGGTGACCGGACTTCCGTCTACTGTGGACGAAGCGGTCGGGATCGCGGTCCGCGCGGTGCGCGAGGGCCTTGCCCCGGTGACGATGCCGGTCGTGCCCCTCATGCACGGCACCGGGTTGTTCAACTCGATGGGCGCGCTGCTGGTCGGCGGCCGGGTGGTCACCGTGCGCCCGGGAAGGCTCGATCCGCGTCATGTCTGGACCACCGTCGCGCAGGAGCGGGTGGCGCTGATCATCGTGGCGGGCAACGCGGTCTGCCAGCCGCTCGTCGACGAACTGGCCGCCGCCGAACGGGACGGCCGCCCGCACGATCTCGGTTCCCTCCGGGCGGTGCTCAGTTCGGGCGTGGTGCTCAGCGACCGGCTCAAGCGCGCACTGCACGAACGGGCCCGGGTCACCATCACCGATGCGCTCGCCTCCAGCGAAGGCGGCCCGTTCGCCTTCGCCATCACCACCTCGGTCGACGACCTGCCGTCGCGGTTCTTCCCGGTTCCCGCCACCAAGGTGATCACCGACGAGGACAAGGAGGTCGTGCCGGGCAGCGAGCAGACCGGCGTGCTGGCCTACAGCGGGCCGATGCCGCTGGGCTACTACAAGGACGTGGCGAAGAGCGCGACCACCTTCCGCACCATCGAGGGCGTGCGCTACTCGATCCCGGGCGACCTCGCCACCGTCGACGCCGACGGCGCGATCCGGTTCCTCGGCAGGGGATCGGGCGTCATCAACACCGGCGGGGAAAAGGTGCATCCCCAGGAGGTCGAGGACGCGGTGCTGAGCCATCCGGACGTCACCGACGGAATCGTCGTCGGCGTCGCCGACGACACCTGGGGAGAACGGGTCGCGGCGGTCGTGGCGACCACCAACGACGCCTTGACCGAGCACGACATCCAGGACTGGGTGCGGCGTGGCCTGGCGGGCTACAAGGTGCCCCGCACCGTCGTGCTGCTCCCTGAACTCCCGCGCACGCCGACCGGCAAGATGGAAGTCGCCTGGGCGAAGCGAACGGTCCAAACCGCCCTCGAACACGGTCACCCGCACGGGGGTTCTTAACGGGAGCGAGGTGGCTGCCGAGCAAAGCCACCTCGCTCCACAACGAAACTTTGACACAGGCTGCGCAGGATGTTATCGACGCGGCCGAAGCTGAGCATCGCGGTCGTCCCTCCGGCGATTTCGCTTCGGAACGGGGAGAGGGCGTCATAGGCTCGCGCGGCAAGGGTTTCGTCGCCGAGCAGGAGCGCGGTGTGCGCGTTGACGGCCCAGAGCGCGTCATAGAGATGGTCGGCGGGTGGCTCGGGCAGTCCGGCGGCGGCGCGGCGAGCCGCGGAGAGATCGTCGTGGGCGAGGTGGAGCAGCGGTTGGACCCACGGCCGGTAGGGGCCCCAGTCCAGGCCAGGGTCGGTCGGCGCGGGGCGCCGATGACGAAGGCGCAGGGAGAGCAGCGCGAGTGGGAAAAGGCCGGCCTCGACGCCCGGCATTCCCGCGCGGGCGAGATTCGCGGCGACACCACGATAAGCGGCCTCGGCGAGCGTGGGCTCCGTCAACAGCATTGCCCGGTAGGCCGAGGTGAGCACGGGAACGAGCGGGCTCTCGTGCACGGTGGCGAGACGTTCGGCGGCTGACACATGGTGTTGCCCTGCCTCGATTTCGCCGCGCGCCGCGTGAACCTGGATCTTGATGAGGTGCCCGAGAATCTCGAAGGCGGGGAGATCGTGGCGGGTGGCGAGGGCGACGAGTTCGGTGGCGAGGTCATCGCGCTCCCCGGTCCGCCCTGGTCGCTGGAACGACTGGACGAACCGCGCGTTGAGGGCGAGAGCCAGCACGTTGGGGTCGGCCAGATCGCGGGCGGTCCGTTCGGCTTCGAGCGCGGCGCCGGCCGCCCAGCGGTCCCGCGACCCGCGATGTTCCAGGGCGACAGTCGCGAGTAGACGAGCGCGCAGCGCGGGCGGTGCGTCCGGCCCGAGTCTGCGCAGAGTGCGCCGGATGGTTTCGACGAGGGCTCGGGCTTGGCCCGGTTCGTCGCTGCGAGTCCACATTGTCGGGACGTCGTACGCGGCGATGACGCGGGCCGTGAGACCGGGATCTCCCGTCCTTTCCGCTTCCGCGACCGCTTCGGCGCGTTGTGCCTGAGCCAGCACAAGGTTGGCTCCACCGGTCAGCGCCGCGGCCTTCGCCACGGTACTCATCGAGCGCAGCCGGGTGTAGGTTCCGGTCGCTTCCGTGCGCGTCAGCAGCCGAAGCCGCGAGTCGGCCTGTGGCACCGGAACCAGCCGCGGATCGTGCCGGAGGACATCGCCTTCGAGCCGGTCGAGACTGCTCGCCGCGTCCAATCCGAACTGATCGAGCAGCCGGGTGCGAGCCGTGCGGAGTGACGCCAAGGCGTCGACTTGGCGGTCGGCTTGGTACAGGGCATGCGAAAACAACACCCAGGCCTGTTCGCGCCACGGATGTGAGGTCGCGAACGCTTCGAGTTCCGCGACCAGCGCCTCGCCGCGTCCCAGGTCGAGGGCCGCGCGAGCGCGGGACTCGATCGCGTGCGAGTGAAGCTCCGCCAGCCGGGCCCGCTCCCGCGTCACCCAGGCCGATGTGCCGAGGTCCGCGTAAGGTTCGCCCGTCCACCAGGAGAGCGCCTCGTCCAGGACACTGACTATCTGGCCGCTGGGTGCGCCCCGCACGCCCCGAAGGGCGTCCTCGAAACGGTGGGCGTCAATTTGTGCCCGTGGAATCCGCAAGGCGTAGGCGGTTCCGACGGTTTCGATGACCTTCGACCGGGCTCGCGGGGAGCGATCCGGCTCGAGGGCACGCCGCAGTTCGGAGATGAACGTACGGACGGCGCCGGCCGCACCGGGCGGCGGATCTTCCCAGAGGTCACCGATGAGCATCGGCAACGGAACGGCTCGTCCGCCGGCCGCGACCAGCCGTCCCAGCAACTCGCGACGGCGCAGGCTGCCGACCGCCAGCGGATGCCCACTGGCGTCAACGGCCTGAACCGGCCCGAGTACGGCGACGAAGACCTCCACGGGCACATTGTCCTCCACGGCACGCCCGAGCCGCTGATCCGTTGCTAACCCACCTCTCGGATCCTTCTCCCGTTCACGCATCTACGCGAAGGAGACGACACTCGATGGGCATCACCGTTCCAGGATTCGAAACCAGGCAGATCGGCGTGGCGGACGGTGTCGAGCTGAATGTCACGATGGGAGGTCACGGTCCGGCGCTTGTGCTGCTCCACGGTTTTCCCCAGACCAACCTGATGTGGCGGCATGTCGGCCCGGTCCTCGCCGAGCACCGCACCGTGCTTTGCCCGGACCTTCGTGGTTACGGCGCCAGCGGCAAGCCAGTGGCGGTCGACGAGAACACCTACTCGAAGCGGACCATGGCCGCGGACATCGTCGGCTTGGCCGACGCACTGGGGTTCGGCGAGTTCGCCCTGGTCGGTCACGACCGCGGAGCCCATGTCGCCTTCCGGGCCGGGCTCGATCATCCGGATCGCGTCAGTCATCTGGGGATCCTCGACATCGTCCCCACGCTGGACACCTGGAACGTTCTCCATGGGGTCAGCGCGGCGGTGGCCTTCCACCTCTATCTGATGGCTCAGCCCCCCGGCCTGCCCGAGCGGATGATCGCCGCCGAAGCCGACGCGTTCTTCGGACATTTCCTCGACAGCTGGGCCAACGACCCCGGCGCGATCCCCGCGGACGTACGCGCCGAATACCTCCGCTCATGCCGGGACGCCGTTCCGTCGATCGTCGCCGACTACCGGGCCACCGCGACCGTCGACATCACCCACGACCAAGCCGACCTCGACGCCGGTAACCGGCTCACCATGCCGGTGATGGTTCTCCAACAGGACTGGGGAAGCCAGCTCGGCTTCGACGCGGCCTCGATCTGGCGGCCGTGGGCCACCGACCTGGAGCACTTCACCACCCGGGCGGGTCACTTCATGGCCGAGGAAGCTCCCGGAGACGTCGCCACGCTGATCCTGGATCTGATGAAACGGTGATCGCTACCGGGCCCGGTGATGACAAGTGGAGCGCACTGGTCACGCGGCGCGGACCGTGACCACGACCTTGCCCCGGGCGTGTCCCTGTTCCTGGTAGCCGATCGCGGTCCGGATTTCGCCGAACGGATAACACCGGTCGATGACCGGCGTGACCGCGCCGTCTTCGACGAGCCCGGCCAGTGTCGTCAGAGCGTCCTTCTTGTCCCGGTAAGCGACGGCGTCCGCCACCGGTTTTACCTCGTACGCTCAGGCGCGAGGTAGGTTGATGCGGGTGGCCACCCAGGGACAAGCCGAATCCGCGCCCCGGATCCCGCTGAGCCGGGACCGCGTACTCCGGGCCGCGGTCAAGGTCGCCGACGAACACGGCATCAGCGCGCTCACCATGCGCCGTCTCGCCGAAGAACTCGGGGCCGAGGCGATGTCGCTCTACTACCACGTGGCGAAGAAGGACGAGGTCCTCGACGGCATCGTCGACCTGGTCGTGCGGGAGATCAACGACGTGGTGGACCGGCTCGAGGTGTCCGCCGAGGGACACGGCTGGAAGAAGGCCGTACGGCAGCGGATCCTGTCCGCTCGCGAGGTCTTTCTCCGGCATCGGTGGGCGCCCGCCGTGATGGAGACCCGTTCCACGACCAGTCCGGCCGTGTTGCGCTACTACGACGGTCTGCTCGGGCTCATGCTGCGGGGCGGTCTTTCCCACGACCTGGCCCACCATGCGCTGCACGCCCTGGGCAGCCGGGCGCTCGGGTTCAGCCAGGAACTGTTCGATCCCGGCGGTGGCGCGGCCGACGAGAAGGCCGTAGCCGAGGTCGCCAAGATGGCCGGGCATCTGCCCAATCTCGCCGGAATGCTGGGCGCGATCGCGCACGATGACCCGGATTCGACCCCGGGGTGGTGTGACGACCAGGCCGAGTTCGAGTTCGGGCTCGATCTGCTCCTCGACGGCCTGGAGCGGTTGCGCGACGCGAAGTGGTCGTCGCGCCGGAAGTGACACCGTCTGCCCTTGGGGTGTCGCCCCCCGGGACTTAATCCGGATCGGGTGATGTGGCTGCCGCCGGTTCCGGGATCGTGAGATCCGGGACAAGGCGAGGAGGCCGGTCATGAGCGCCACGGCGGTGACGAAGGCTTCAGGTGTGCTGGGCACCGCCGCGCTGTCCACGTTCGTGGTCAACGTCAACACCTCGGCGGTGGCCATCCTGCTGCCGTCCATCAGCGCGGATCTGCGGACCTCGCTGGACGTGCTGCAGTGGGCGGTGACGGGCTACATGCTGGTCGGCGCCGCCACGATCGTCACCTGGGGCGCGCTCGGCGATGTCTTCGGGCGGCGGAGGATGTTCGTCTACGGGCTGCTGTTGTTCATCGTTTCGTGCGTGGTGATCGCGCTGGCCGGGTCGGGCTTGATGGTCGTGCTCGGCCGGGTGGTCCAGGGGGCGGCCGGAGCGTCCATCGTGGCGTCGGGCATGAGCCTGCTGTCGGTCGGGACGGGCGGTGCCGCGCAGATGCGCGCGGTCACGCTGTGGGGAGCGGCCGCGGCGGGCGGAGCCGCGGCGGGGCCGGTGCTGGGCGGTGTTCTCAACCAGTTCACCGGGTGGCAGGGCCTGTTCTGGGTCGACGCCGCCATCGCCGCCGTGTGCGTGCCGTGGACGCTGCGTGCGGTGCCGGAATCGCGCGATCCGGGCCGGTCCCGGTCGATCGACCTGGCCGGAACCGTGCTGGTGGCCGCCATCCTCGTCCCGTTCGTCTTCGCCATGACGAAGGCGTCGACCTGGGGCTGGGTGTCCGTGCCGACATTGGTCTGCCTGGCGATCTCGGTGCTGGCGTGCGTGGGTTTCGTCGCCACCGAGCGCAGGATCGCGGCACCGCTGGTGGATCTTCGCCTGCTGCGGAACCCTCTGCTCGTCGGTTCGACGGCGGCGATCCTCATCGCGGCCGGTGCGGTCGCCGGCCTGTCGCTGGTGATCAGTCTGTACTTCCAGGATCCGGCGACGCTGGGCATGAGCAGCCTCCAGGCCGGGCTCGCCTCCCTGCCGGTGGCCGCGCTGGTCGTCCTGGTGGCACCACTGGTCACCCCGCTGGCGCACAAGTTCGGCGCCCGCCCGGTCGTCGTGGCCGGGTTCCTGCTCATGACGGCCGGCTTCCTGTTCCTCGGCGCGGTCCGGCCGTCGTGGTCGTACGTGGTGTTCCTGCCCGGCCTGCTCGCGGTGGCGATCGGCCTCGGTTTGTCGAACGGTCCCGCCTCGTCCATCTCGACCGCCTCGGTGCCGCAGGAAGAGGTCGGCTCGGCGTCCGGGATCTCGAACATGGCCCGTTACGTCGGGGGAGCGGTGCTGACCGCGGTGGTCGCCGGGATCTACGCGTCGGTGAGCACGAGACACCTCGTGACCGGTGGCGCGACATCCTCGGCGCTGGCCACCGGTTTTTCGCGGGCGTCGATCGCACTGGCGATCTTCTCGGCGGCGGGCATCGCCCTCGGCCTGCTCGTGGCCCGCCACACGCGCCGGCCGAGCGCGGTCGATCGCGCCACCGCCGCCGCGGCGGCCGTCCACACCATGCCGATCAGCACGAGGCCCTGACCCGGGCGAGTTCGCGGAGCAACCGTGCCGGATCGTCGACGCTGAAACGCAGCGCGGTCAGTCCGGTGACCGGGCCCTGGCGGTCTGTCGTCCACGACCTTCGTGGTGATCTACACTGGCGTAGTGGATCATGACGGTGCCACGGACCCGGCCACGCCATCCAGCCGGCACGCCGGCTCGTCGCCGGAACCCACGGACGTGGCCGGCTGCGTGCCCTGCGACATGATGAACGGCCGGGTGAGCCTGCCCGGCGGGAGGATCCACGAAACGTCGCTGTGGCTGGTGACGCATGTGCTCGGTACGTTCGGCCTGGGCGCGCTGGCCGTGGTGCCGAAGCGGCATGTCGTCCACGTCGCCGCCCTGACCAGGGAAGAAGCCGCGGAGTTGGGCGAGTTGCTGCGGGAGGTCGCCGCCGTCGTCACGGCGTTGACCGATCCGGTCCAGGTCTACACCTGCCAGTGGTCGCATACCAACGGCGAAGCCGCGCACATCCACTTCATCCTCCAGCCGATCCGACGCTCCGATATGGACCGTCATCCCGGCAGGCTTGGCCCGGTGCTGCAGTCCGCGATGTTCGACGCGGAAAACAAACCCGACCTGGCTGCCGTGGAAGCGTTCGCCGAGCGCGCCCGCGCGGAGTTCGCCCGTCGCGTGGCGCGGTGAGCGAAACGTCTTTCACCCGGTCGCTCGGCGGTGAAGGTCCACAAGAGACAGTAAGGCGCGCTTGTCCGGTTTGCCGCTCGCGGCCACCGGGACGGAGCCGATGACCGTGATCGTCGACGGTACCGCCGCGTCGCCGAGTTTTTCCCGCACGGCGGCACGGAGGGCGTCGAGGTCGGGCGTTCCGCCGTTGGACGTCACGACGAAAGCGTGGGCCGCTTCGCCGGTTCGCTCGTCCGGTGTGCCGACCACGTAGGCTTCGTCGACGGCAGGATCCTCCGCCAGCGCTTGTTCGATCGCGCCGGCGTAGTGCACGATCGCGTTGATGATGACGACGTCCCGCGACCGGCCGGTCAGGTGCAGAAAACCGTGGGCGTCGACCTTTCCGAGATCCTGTGTGCGTACCCATCCCGCGTGCTTCAGGGGCTTCGCGTCCTCGCCGCGGTAGCCCCGGAAAGCGTTGGCGGTGCGGACCCAGATTTCACCGGTCGCCCCTTCTGGTAAGCGCTTTCCGGAATTGTCGCGCACCTCCAGTTCCACCCCTGTCCACGGGCGGCCGACCGACGAGATCGCCTCGGGATGGGCGGCCACGTCGTCCGCGGTGAGCAGGGTCAGCATTCCGGTCTCGGTCTGGCCGTATCCCTGGTGCACCGCGTCGCCGATGAGGTCAAAGGCCTCACGGAGACGGTGCGGGGGCAGCGGGGAACCGGCGACCAGCGCCGAGCGCAGTCGTCGCAGATCGGCCGGTTTCTTCCGAAGCGCGTCGAGAATCCGGCAGAGCCGGGGGACGGTCAACAGGACGGCGCTGATACGCAATTCTTCGAGCACACGCGGAAACACCGGCGGCGTTTCCGGAACCACCGCGGTTCCCCCGCCGAGCAGGCAGAAGGCGAGGTGTTCCCGCATCACCGCGCTCGCCAGTGTGCCGAACAACAGAAATCGCCGGTAGCGCTCGGCGAGCCGCCGCGTGTCCTCGGTCCACTCGTCGGTCCGCCACGCCCAGTACGCCGACATCGCCGCGTAGGTGTACTCCACTCCCTTCGGCATAGCGGTGCTGCCACTGGTGTAGGCAACGACGGCGATGTCGTCCGGACGCCCCTGTGGTTCCAGCGACCCAGGTTCACCGGAAAGTTCGGACAAGCGAAGCGTCTTGGGCGCGTCGGCGATCGGTGCCCTCGTCTCGTCGACGACCAGGACGTCCGCCGTGCCGGCCACCCGCGCCGCCTGGTCCGGGGTGAGCCCCGGGCCGACGGGGACCACGCGGCAGCCGAGGACGTGCGCGGAGATCTGCACGGCGAAGCCTTCCGGGGTGACCCCCGTGGCGATCGCGACCTCACTGTTTTGGTGCAGGCCATTTGCCCGCAGCGCGCCGGCATACCGCGCGATTGTCATGAGCAGTTCGCCACGGGTCACTACTCGCGCGGCAAGTTCGAAAGCGGGCAGGTCCGGATGGGTGGCGAGAGCTTCGAGCAGTGGCCGGGGAAACGGTTTCTCCATCGGGTCGTCACTCCGTTCAGGTGAACGTGGATGCGGCAGTCGTACCAGACGACGGGAGGCGGGTCGCCGGGGTCGGAAAATTCCTACCTGTCGTTGTTGCGCGGAGAGCGATCACGGTGCATTGTGATCCCAGGTTAGTTCAATTATCAACCAACGCGGGCCGCAAGCCGCGCAGGCTGAGGAGGTTTGTGTTGTCCAGCAAGGAAAAACTCGATTACCTCGTACTCGGCGCGGGGCCCGCCGGCCTGCAGATGGGTTACTACCTCGCCCGCGCGGGACGCAGCTACCTCATCGTCGAGGCGGGTGATTCCCCGGGGACGTTCTTCACCACTTTCCCCCGGCACCGTCAGCTCATCTCGAGCAACAAAGTGCATACCGGATGGGATGATCCAGAACTGAATCTCCGTGTCGACTGGAATTCCCTGCTCTCCGAGGAGAACTCTCCGCTGTTCACCGCCTACACCCCGCGTTACTTCCCCGCGGCGGACGACATGGTGCGTTATCTGGGCGATTTCGCCACCCAGCACGACCTCGCGGTCCGGTACGGCACCCGCATCGTCGAGATCGCCAGGCCCGGTGATTTCGTGGCCCGCGACGCCGACGGAAATACCTACCACGCGCGGCGCGTGATCGCCGCGACGGGCGTGGGAAAGCCCTACATTCCGGACATCGAAGGCGTCGAACTCGCCGAGCACTACACCGACATACCGGTCGACCCGGCCGACTACACCAATCAGAAAGTGCTCATCATCGGCCGTGGGAACTCCGCGTTCGAGACCGCGGACAACCTCATCGAGACCGCGGCCGTCATCCACGTGGCGGGCCCCGGCTCTCTGCGGCTGGCCTGGAAGACCCACTTCGTCGGCCATCTGCGCGCGGTGAACAACAACTTCCTCGACACCTATCAGCTCAAGTCGCAGAATGCGGTGCTCGACGGGCACATTCTCGGGATCCGCCGTGACGGCGACTCCTACCTCGTGCGGATCAGCTTCGCGCGGGTGCACGAGGTGGTCAAGGAAATCCGCTACGACCGGGTCATCCTCGCCACCGGATTCCGGTTCGACGCCTCGATCTTCGCCGAGTGGTGCCGGCCGGAACTGGTCATCAAGGGCCGGTTCCCGGCGCAGACCCCGGCGTGGGAATCGGTGAACGTGCCGGATCTGTTCTTCGCCGGGACCATCACGCAGATGCGTGACTTCAAGAAGTCCACCAGCGGGTTCATTCACGGTTTCCGTTACGGCGTGCGCGCGCTGCACCGTATTCTCGAGCGACGTTACCACGACGTGCCCTGGCCCGCCCATGAACTGGACGGAACCCCGGAGGCGATCGCTCAGGCGATCATCCAGCGCGTCAACCGGACCTCGGCGCTGTGGCAGATGTTCGGCTTCCTCGCCGACGTGGTGTTCCTCGGGCCCGACTCGTCCGTCCGCTATGCCGAGGAGATTCCGGCGGACTATCTGCACGACGCGGTGGCACGCGGCGAATTCGGTGCCGTGCGGACCTATTTCGCCATCACCCTCGAATACGGCGCCGACCACGACAAGGTCGACCCGTTCGACGTCACCGCCGGCCGCACTTCGCAGGACGACGTCAGCGGCCTGGACGGGCGCTACCTGCATCCGGTGGTGCGGTCCTACCAGGACGGGAAGCTCCTCAGTGAACACCACATCACGGAAAACCTCGAAAACGAGTGGGACAGCGAGCGGGTGCATCTGGCGCCGCTACGGGAATACCTGAGCACACGGGAACCAGCGGTCCTGCGATGACCACCATCGCGGAACTGCACGACCGTGCGCGGCAACGGCTCGTGCCGGAATACTACGACTATTTCGCCGGAGGCGCGGCGGACGAGACCGCGCTCGCCGACAACGAACGCGCGTTCCGGCGGCTCGCCCTGATGCCCCGGGTGCTGCGTGGCCGTGCCGACCGCGACATCTCGGTCGAACTGCCCGGCGCCCGCGCCTCGATGCCGGTCGTCGTGGCACCCACGGCGTTCCACCGGCTCGCCCATCCCGACGGGGAACTGGCGACGGCGCGGGCCGCCGCGGCCGCGGGCACGGTCCTGATCGCCAGCATGGCGGCGACGGTCGGAGTGGGGGAGATGGCCGCGGCCGCGCGCGCCGTCGATCCCGGCGCGGCGTTGTGGTTTCAGCTGTACCTGCAAAGCGACACCCGCGTGACCGAGACGCTGGTGCGCCGTGCGACGGACGCGGGCTGCTCGGCGCTGGTGGTCACCGTCGACTCGCCGGTGTTCGGACGCCACGAGCGGGACCGTCGCAACGGCTTCGCCGACCTGCCGGCCGGTTTCGCCGCGGAGAACATGCGCGACCTGCCGGGGGGACGACGGAACATCGAGATGACGCCGATGTCGTGGGAGCACCTCGACCGGCTGCGTGCCTCGACGTCGTTGCCCGTGCTGCTCAAGGGAATTCTGCATCCCGAGGACGCGCATCTCGCCATCGAGCGCGGTGCCGACGGGATCGTGGTGTCCAACCACGGCGGTCGTCAGCTCGATGCCGTGCCGGCGTCGATCGACGCGCTCCCGAGGATCGCCGAGGTGGCCGGCGGCCGGGTACCGGTGCTGCTCGACGGCGGGGTGCGGCGGGGCAGCGACGTGGCGATCGCGCTCGCGCTGGGCGCCGTCGCGGTGGGCGTCGGACGGCCGGTGATCTGGGGCCTTGCCGCGGACGGCGAACTCGGCGTGCGGCAGGTGCTGGAGCTGCTGCGGGAGGAGTTCGATCACACGCTGGCGTTGTGCGGTGGCCAGGGGCCCGCCGACCTGACGCGCGACCTGGTGACCGTGCGCGGGCCGGAAGGCGGGAAGTGGTGAGCCTCGCCCAGCGGGTGGTCGCGCTGCGGATGAAGGTTTTCGAACACGTCAACGGCGACAACGTGATCACGGTTCCGGGTGAACGGCTCGGTCCCGAACGGTTCCGGGAGCTCTACTCACATCCCGCCGCGCGGGGCCGTAGCCGGGGCGCCGGCCTGTCGGATCTGTTCTGGTACTGGCTTTCGCCGGGACCCGAAGTACACCAGGAACATCTGGAGGACGGACCTCGCTACGACGACGTCGCGCGCACGACGTCGCGAATTCTGGCTGGGCGAAGCGAGGATCTCGCCGCCACGGCGGCGCGGTGCACCGCCACCGTGCTCCGCGAGACCGGCTCGGGGAAACACCGCCTGGTGCGGCTACGCGATCTCATGATGCCGGTGTGGGCGGAGTTCTTCTACGAAACCGTCTTCCGCCGTCCGTGCCCGCGCGGGGCCCGGGACCTGATCGTGGCGCACGCCGACGATGTGGTGACCGCGTTGAAGTGCACCGGTTTCCGGCACATGGAACGGCGGACGCGGCTCACCCGCTACCTCGCGGGCCATCTGGACGACGTGCCCCACGAACTGCCCGCGTCCCTGACGCGCCAGGAGCAGGTCTACTACCTCCAGGGCACGTTCTTCAACACCGCGGTCGTGCAGATGTCCGAAGGCATGACGCATCTGCTGCTGGCCCTCGCTCAACACCACCGGACGCGGCAGCGAGCGGCCACCGGCGATGACGAATACCTCGCCCACGTGATCGACGAGACGATGCGGCTCTACCCGCTGTTCGGGATCGCGCACCGCATCACCACCGGGGAAATCGTCGTCGACGAGGAGACCACACTCCCCTCGGGATCGGTGCTGTGCTTCGACTATCCGGGCTACCACGCCTCCGGCTACCCGGATCCCGAGAGGTTCGACCCGTCGCGGTGGGAAGCGCTTTCCGCCAAGGACGCGCCCCACGTCCCGTTCGGCATCGCGGCCAACCGCCCCTGTCCGGCCTGGCGCCTCGCCCCGCTGGCGATGCGGGCGTCGGCGCGGGAGGTGTTGCGGTGGTTCGACCTGGATTCGACGGTCGCGCACACGCGCTCGCTGCCGAGCCGGGGGCCGTGCCTGCTGATCCGCCGTGGGCACCGGATTGCGCCGGGGCGGCTTCGCCTCGTCCGGATCTTTCTCCGGAGCCGGGACCGGTGGGAGGACGTCTGGCGCAGCGTCGCGCAGCTGGTTCTCGGCACCTGCATGGTGCTCGACGCGCGGCGACGGCGACTGGCCGTCCGGTACTTCGAAGAAATGGACCGGGACTGACGGACAAGCACCGGAGAGGATTCCTCAGCGATGTCGACGACCGAACTGGCCCCCGCCTTCTTCCTCGCCCTGATCGTCATTCTCGTCGTGTGCCGGCTGGTCGGCCGGCTGCTGCGCGCCGCGGGCCAGCCGCCCGTGGTGGGGGAGATGGTCGCCGGCGTGGTACTGGGCCCGTCCGTGCTCGGGCTGCTCGCCCCCGGTGCGGAGGCCTTCGTCTTCCCACCCCAACTGCGGCCCGTGCTGTATGTGGTCGGGCAGATCGGCCTGGTCGTGTTCATGTTCCAGGCCGGTTACGAGTTCCGCACCGAGCGGGTGCGGCGGGTCGCGCGTTCGGCGAGCGTGATCTCGACGGCCGGCATGCTGGCGCCGCTGGTGATGGGCGCGGTGCTGGCGTGGCTCGCGGTCGGGCGGGTGCACATCTTCGCTTCGCGGGTACCGGTCTTCGTGTCCGCCCTGTTCGTCGGCGTGACGCTGGCGATCACCGCGTTCCCGATGCTCGCGCGGATCATCACCGAACGCGGCCTGACCGGCACCCGGTTCGGCTCGGTCGCGCTGGCCTGCGGCGCACTCGACGACGCAGTCGCCTGGGTGCTGCTCGCGGCCGTGCTGAGCATCGCGGCGGGCAGTGCGGGCCCGGTGTCGATCGCCGTGGGCGGCACGCTGATCTTCGCCGCGGTGCTGCTGGGCGTGGTGCGCGTGCGGGGACGGTTCACTCCGGCGGCTCAACGGTCGGCGCCGGAACACCTCCTGCTCGTGCTCGTCGTCGTGCTGTTCCTGTTCGCCTGGTACACCGACAAGATCGGGCTCTACGCGGTGTTCGGCGCGTTCAGCCTGGGCGTGGTGTTCCCCCGGGTGGACGCGGTCGACCGCGCGGTGGCCACGATCGCCCCGGTCGGGACGGTGTTCCTGCCGTTGTTCTTCACCTATTCCGGTCTCAACACCGACTTCGGACTGCTGGTGCGGCCGGACGTGCTGGTGTTCACGGTGGCCGCCGTCGTGGTCGCCGTCGCCGGGAAGTTCGGGGCCTGCTGGGCGGCCGCGCGCCTGGTGGGCGAGCCCAACGCGATCGCGCTGCGGATCGGCACCCTGATGAACGCGCGCGGCCTGATGCAGTTGATCGCGATCAACGTCGGGCTCGCCGCGGGCATCGTCACGCGGGAGCTGTTCAGCGTGCTGGTCGTGGTGGCGATCGTGACGACCATGATGGCCACACCCTTGCTCCGCCTGTGGGATCGACGAGCACTCGAGCCGGGCGAGAGCACGGAAATCACCGAGCCCGCCACCCGCTGACCCGATCTCCTCAGCGGAGTATAGTTCTCTCCCCGAAGTAAACACGACCGCTTTGGGCGTTGCCTTCCTTACACACAAACCTTCTTCATGGACTTCGCCGAGTAGGATGTTCTGTGGCAGAACTATAGGCACGACGAGCCGGAGAGCCTGAAGTGATGTTGCTGGTCGAACCGGCGCGCCCGCGCGTGGTGCGTGAACATCCGATGGCGGGCTGGCTGGCGGTGGCCACCGTGTGCTTCGGCGCGTTCATGGGCCAGTTGGACGCCAGCATCGTCACGCTGACGTTCCCGGCCCTGCAGGCGGAGTTCCACGCGCCGCTCGCGGCGGTGGAGTGGGTGTCGCTGGCCTACCTGCTCACCCTGGTCGGCCTGGTGGCGGCGGCCGGGCGGATCGCGGACGCGAAGGGCCGCAAGCTGATCTACCTGTACGGGTTCCTGGTCTTCACCGCGGCTTCGGCGGCCTGCGCGCTCGCCCCCGGGCTCGGCTGGCTGATCGGCTTCCGGATGCTGCAGGCGGCCGGGGCGGCGATGCTGCAGGCCAACAGCGTCGCGCTGGTGGTCACGAGCGTGCCGCGGGACAAGATGCGCGCCGCGCTCGGGGTGCAGGCCGCGGCGCAGGCGCTCGGCCTGGCATTGGGGCCGGCGCTGGGCGGCGTGCTGGTCGGCACGGTGGGCTGGCAGTGGGTGTTCTGGGTCAACGTGCCGGTCGGCATCGTGGCCCTGGTCGCGGGCCGTTACCTGCTGCCCCGCACCCGGCAGCGCACCCGGCTCGGCTCCTTCGACTGGCCGGGGCTGGTGGCACTGGCGGTGGCGACGACCGCGCTGTTGCTGGGCGTGTCGGCGGTTTCCGGGCTGCCGTTGCCGTTGTGGGCGGGCCTCGCGCTGATCGCGGTCTCCGCCCTGGGGTTCGCCGCGTTCGTGCTCCGGGAACGACGGGCCGCGGATCCGTTGGTGGACCTGAAAGTCCTGCCCCCGATGGCCGGCCTGGCCGGGGCGTTGTGCGCCTATCTCGTGCTTTTCGGGCCGTTGACGCTGTTTCCCCAGGTGCTGGGGGCGCACGGGAGCGCCGGGCTCGTCCTGACCGCGCTGCCGGCCGGGTTCGCCGTCGCCGCGGTGTTCGCCGAACGGCTCCTGCCCCGGCGCTGGGGCGCCCGAGCGCGGGGCCTCGCCGGTGCGATCACGGGAACGATCGCGGCCGGGGTGCTGGCCGTGGCGCCTTCCGTGCCGGTCTGGGTGGCCGTGTGGTTGTTCGTGCTCGGCCTCGGACTCGGGGTGTTCATCCCGGCCAACAACTCCGCGATCATGGGCGCGATTCCCCTGCGTGTGGCCGCGACCGGGGGCGGCCTGGTGAACATGGCTCGCGGCCTCGGCACCGCCCTCGGCGTGGCGATCGTTACCTTGTTCCTGCACGTGGCCGACGCGACCGGCGCGCCGGGTACCGGTCCCCGGCTCGCCCTGGCCGCGCTGCTCGTGTTCGGGTCCGCGGCCGCGGTGACAGCGGTGGCTTCACGGCCCGGGAAGGGACCATCATGACCACGCTTGCTTCACCACCGGACGCGCACTCGCGGGACGAGGCGGAACTGGCCGACGTCATCGCCCGCCTCCGCCGGGCGATGCGCCGCGCGGCCCGCGTCACCGACCCGGGCAATTCCCTTTCGGTGGCGCAACTGGAACTGCTGTCCTGCCTGGCGGAGAACCCCGGCGCCCGGCCGAGCCGGATAGCGCGCCTGCTGCGCCTGGCGCCGAACTCGGTCACCACGCTGGTCAACGGACTGCGCAAGCAGGACCTGATCACGCGCGCGGACGGCAGCGACGACCGTCGAACGGTCTCACTGACCCTCACGCCGGCCGGCGAGCGGGCCGTACGGCAATGGCGTACGACCAACACCGCCATCCTTCGCGGTGCCCTGAACGAACTTCACCCGGCCTGGCGGCATCTGCTCACCGCGGCGCTGCCCGCGCTGTCCGAACTCGTCCACGCCATCGACACCCTCGCCGAGCCCTCGGAAGCCTGACCAGGTCTTATCGCGTGACCGGAAAAGGTTGTCCGACCCGAGGCTGATTTCGGGCGGGAAAAATCAGGGTGACCCCCGGATGAGTCCGTCGCGCGCGACCCGGGATGCTGACGCGATGGGGATATCGTTGCGCCCGCCAGTGACCGTGGGGTCACCGTCGATCGCGGGGTTCGCGGGCGTGCTCGTGCTCGTGCTCGCGACCTCGGTCGTTCCTTTGCCGACGGCCTTGCAGGTGGCGTTCGGGCTGACCGGGATGGGCGTGGTCGTGCTCGCCTGGCTCCGGCTGGGCCGGAGCGCGGCGCGCATGTCGGTGCGTGAGCTTTCCTGGACAGCCGCGGCATGGTGTTTGCCTCTGCTGTTCGCGCGTCCGCTGTTCAGCGGCGACATCCGCAGTTACCTGGCGCAGGGGGTGATCGCCGCCAAGGGACTGGATGTCTACCGGCTTTCCCCCCTGGCGGCGCTCGGCGCGAACTCGCCGGTGACCCAGCAGGTCAGCCACTACTGGCAGGACACGCCGGCACCCTACGGGCCGGTGTGGATCGCGATTTCGCGCGCCATCGCCCACATCGCCGGCGAGAACCTGTTCGTGACGTTGTTCCTGAACCGCCTGGTCGAACTGGCCGGTGTCGCCCTGATCGCGTGGGCACTGCCGCGGCTGGCGCGGCGCCTCGGGGTTTCGCCGGGAATCGCGATGTGGCTCGGGCTGCTGAACCCGTTGGTGCTGTGGCATGTCGTGGCCGGCGCGCACAACGACGGCCTGATGATCGGCCTGGTGCTCGCCGGAATGGAGATCGCGCTCGGTGGCTCGTCCCGCCCGTCGCGGCTCGTCGCCGCGCTCGCGCTGCTGGCGGTCGCGGCGAACATCAAGATCGTGGCCGCGGCGGCGATCTGCTGCCTCGGTGCCGCGTGGGCCCGGCGATGGGGCCGCACGGCCGGTCGCGGTGCCTTGGTGATGCTCGGTGTACTCGGCGCTTCCGCTCTGGCCTTCCTCCTGATCTCCTGGGTGACCGGCCTCGGCCTGGGCTGGACGTCAGCGCTCGGCTCGTCGACCGATGTACACAGCTGGATGGCCCCGACCAACCAGCTCGGTTTCCTCATCGCCGGCCTGGGCGCGCTGGCCGGTGCGAACATCACCTCCGCCGCGATCGCGGTGACCATCCGGCTCGGCGCGGTTCTGGGCGCGCTCGCCTGCGCGACCGTGGTGTGGAAGATCTTCCGCGGCCGCGTGGATCCCTTCGCCGGCCTCGGTCTCGTCTTCGCGTTGATGCTGGTCACCGGACCGGTCGTGCAGCCGTGGTACCTGCTGTGGGCGATCCTTCCGCTGGCCGCGAGCGTGCGCGGGGGCCGCGGCCGCCTCGCGCTGGTGGTGCTCAGCACGGTGGCCGCGATGCTCCTGCCGCCCGGCGGGACAGGCGCGATGGCCTTGGTGGCGGGCTATCTCGGCGGAGCCGCGCTGCTGGCCTTGATCTGGCGGCTTTCCCTGGGCGGATGGCGCGGAACCGGGCTGTTCGCCATGCCGCCCGAACCGGAGGCGGCGGATTCCCCGGTTTTGGAAAGCGCTTACCGGACCGGGTGAGCGGGCAGGGGAGTGTGCCAGTCGAGGAGTGCGGTGAGGGCCGGGTTCGCGCGCGGGGGACGGCGGTTCTGGTGGGCCAGCGCGGCGTTGCCGACCGCGGACGGCGTCGGCGCCGCGCGGCTCGCGGTCAACTGGGCGCTGACTTCGATGTTCTGCTCGACCCGGGGTCTGCGGTGTAGTTCGTAGCGCTCCAGCCCCGCGGCCTGCGTTTCGCTGTCGCGCAACGCCTTGGCGAGGACGACGGCGTCTTCGAGAGCCATCGACGCGCCCTGACCGGTCGCCGGTGAGGCCGCGTGGGCGGCGTCGCCGATGAGGATGGCGCGGCCGCTACGCCAGCGGATACCCGGGCTGAGGTGCAGGGCGTCGGTCACCATCAGGTCCTCGCCGGTCTCCGCGACGATGTCCGCGGCGGGAGTGGCGTCGGGCCGCAGCAGGGGCAGGAGTTCGTCCCGCAACCGGGCCGCCGTTTTCCGTCCGTGCTCGGCGGACGACGGCGGGCGCGGCACCCTGGCGAACCAGAACGTTTCTCCGGCCGGGGAAGACAGGCAACCGAACGCGGCCCCGCTGCCGCGGATCATGGTGATCCGGTCCCGGTCGTCCAGCGGCTTCGCCCGCGTGGTGTAACCGTAGAAGACGCGTTGTCCGGCATAACTCGGTCCGGCCGCCGGATCGAGGCAGGACCGCACGGCCGAATGGAGACCGTCGGCTCCGACGAGGAGGTCACCGGTGGCCGACGTGCCGTCGGCGAACCCGGCGGTGATGCCCGCCGCGTCCTCGGTGATGCCGACGAGCCGGGCGGAGTGCCGGAGGGGGATTTCCCGGCGCCGGACTTCCCGCCGCAACGCCGACGCGAGTTCGGCGCGCCGCAGGCAACGGTAGTGGGTCAGGGGGTCGTCGTCCTCCCCGAGGGGCACGTCGACGAGCGCGGTGCCGGTGGCGTCCAGGACGGTCATTTTGGTGACCGGAAAACCGATTTCGGCAACGATTTCGGCCGCGCCGAATTGGGCGAGTGCACGCATACCGTTCCCGGCCAGCGTAAGGAAGGCCCCGATGTCGGCCCCGGTGTCCGGATGCGCCTCGTAAACGGTGACGTCGAAACCCGCCCGGTGCAACGACAATGCCGCCGCCGGTCCGGCTATCCCGCCCCCGACCACCAGAATCCCCGTCAAAGCCACTCTCCTCCCCGAAGGAAACTCTGGTGAATTGTGGCATCCTCACGGCGAGCCCGGTTTTCGCGGTGATCACCTCAGCGCCGGAGTACCTGACGGCACCGCGCGGTGCGGTCCTGCCAGCCGAGTCGTTCCAGTTCCGGGGTGTCGCTGTCGGAAAGAGGACGGCCGATACACAGATAGGCCACCAGAGCCCAGTGCTCGGGCACCGCCAGCGTGCGGGCGGCCGCGTGCGGATCCAGAATCGACACCCAGCCGACGCCGATACCGTGGGAGCGCGCCGCCAGCCAGAGCGTGTGCACGGCCAGCACCGCCGAATACCGCAGGGTCTCCGGCATGGTCGCCTTTCCCAGGCCATGGCCCTGTTCGGTGCTTTCGTCGCAGAACACGGCGAGATGGGTGGGCGCGTCGCGAAGACCGGACAGTTTCAGGGTGGCGTATCGCTCGGCCCGCGCGCCGGAATAACCGGCGAGGGCGTCGGCGTTGGCCCGCTCGAAGTTGGCGGTGATCGCCGCTCGCGTGGCCGGTGCTTCGACCGACACGAACCGCCACGGCTGCGAGTTGCCGACACTGGGGGACAGGCACGCCGCGTCCAGGATCCGCTCGACGAGTCCGGCGTCCAGCGGAGTGGGGTCGAAGTGGCGGACATCGCGCCGCCAGCGCAGCAACTGCTCGAACGTGTCCTGGAACCGTGGTTCGAACACGGGCGGAACGGTGCCGTGTTCTCCCGGTGCGGCCGGCACCATCTTCCGATCCCCAGACGCCATGTCTGCACGATAGCGCCAATCCTCCCCACCCCGGCCTGGCCGACTCGAGTCGTCAGCATATGTTGACGCCTGTGGGTTGTCAGCATATGCTGACGGACATGGAACCGACACTGGAAATCGCGCAGGGCGCCACCAGCAACGACCCCGACGTGGGGCTGCGCGCGGTGGCCGCACTGCGGGAACTCACCGAACGGCTGGAGATCCTCCAAGTCGAAAGCGCCCGGAAGCTGGGCTGGTCCTGGCAGGACATCGCCGAACGGCTCGGCGTCACCAAACAGACCGTGCACCGCAAGTACGGCCGGCGAGTGGGAGGTCGATGATGTTCGAGCGCTTCACTCCGGAGGCCCGCACGGTCGTCGTCCACGCGCAGGAACACGCGCGCCGTCTCGGGCACCGCTACATCGGCTGCGAACACCTCCTGCTCGCCGTGGCCGCCAGTCGGCAGCCTGTCGGCGTTGTCCTGCGGGAGCAGGGGATCACGCCGGACCGCGTCGAGGAGGAAATCGTCCACCGGGCCGGCCTCGGTGGCGGAGGAGCCCTGTTCAGCGACCTCGACCGGGATGCGCTGGCGGCCATCGGGATCGACCTCGATGCCGTGCGTGCCCGGGTGGAGGCATCCTTCGGACCCGACGCCCTTATCCGCGCGGCCAACGCCATGCACCGAGGGCCGCGTCCGTCCCGGCTGAACCCGCGCCGCGCGGTTCCTCCGCGCCTGCGGCGACTGATCGGCCGCCTGTTCCGTCGCCTGTTCCGTCGGCGCCGTCCCGTCCTCGGCGCGCCGGCCTCCGCGTCGATGGCCACCGGTCGCTACCACGCCACCGGTCCTGTTCCCCGTGGGCACCTGCCGTTCACCACTCGTGCCAGGAAGTGCCTGGAGAACAGCGTTCGCGAGGCGCAGGCCATGCGCGACCACCACATCGGTGCCGAACACCTCGCGCTCGGCCTGGCGCGGATGGAAGGCGGGCTGGTGGCCCCGATTCTGCTGGCCCTCGGCGCACCGGGAGCCGCGCTGCGCGTCGCGATCCTCGACCGTTACCGGCAGGCGGGCTGACCCCGCGGAGGAGTCCGGCCCGCGTGGTGTAACCCTGGCGCGTATTGGTCTGCCGGATGGGGTTCCATGGGAGCGGGAGGCCGGATGGTGACAGGTGGGACAGCGGTTCTGGCAACGACATAAACCGACCGGACAGGACGAACACGATCCGGGGGACGACGGGTCCGGGCCCGCGCGGCTGCGGGTGGTGGGCGCGGACGTCTATCCGGACTGGGAGGCGATCTACCGGGACAATGTGGAGCGGGTGTACCGGCTGATGTTCGCGAAGGTGGGCAACCGGCCCGACGCCGAAGACCTCACCACCGAGGTCTTCTTGACCGCCTTGCGGCCGTTGCGGGTTTCGGCCAGCGTGGGCGAGGTGCGGGCGTACCTGCTGGAGACGGCGCGCACCGTGCTGGCGTCGCATTGGCGGCGCACGCTCGGCCGGGAGGTGACGACGCTGGACGACGAGCGGGACGTGCCCGTGCTCGAAACCGGGCAGGCCGATCCGCTGACGCCCGCGTGCGTCGAGGCGATCCTCGCCGAGTTGCCCGACCGGTACCGGCGGATCCTGCAGCTCCGGTTCCTGCAGGCCTGTTCGATCAAGGAGGCCGCCGTGGAGCTCGGTGTCACCGTCGGCAACGCGAAAGTGCTGCAGCACCGGGCACTGCGCCAGGCCGCGCAGGTCGCGGAGAGGATGGCGACGTGAGTACGCGCGGAGTTCGCCGGTTCGTCGAAGACCTCCTGCGGCAGCGGCGGCCACGCCGGTTCGCCGCCGAACCGGACGACGAGGCCGAACTGCGCACGGCGATCATGCTGCGGGACGCCCGGCCGGGCAGCGGAGTGCCGTCGGAGGAGTTCGTCACCGGCCTGCGGCAACGGCTTGCCACCGAGTTGGACGGCGAAACGGCTCCGGCTCAGGGGGGAAACCGCCGGCGGTTCGTCCAGATCACCTCCGCGGCGGCCGCGACCGCCGCCGTGGCCGGGGCAGGTCTGGACCACATCCTGGTGACCGCCGGGACGAGTGCCGGGCCGGCGCCGGACCGGACGATGGTGCCGGACACCGGTGAGTGGCGGGCGGTGGTCGCCGCGAGCGACCTCCCGGAAGGCGGTGTGCGCGCGTTCGACCTCGGCGCCGTGGCGGGGTTCGTGCGACGCGCCGGCGGCCAGGTGCAGGGCGTGTCGGCCACCTGTACGCATCTCGGGTGCAGGCTGGCGCTGGACGCCCCGCAACGGCGGCTGAACTGCCCGTGCCACCGGACGGCGTTCACTGTGGACGGTGCCGTGCTCTTCCACCAGCTCCCCGTCGAGCCTCCGCCACTGCCGCATCTGATGGTGCGCGAATCCGGCGGTGTCATCGAGGTCTTCGTGCCCCCGGTGGCCACGTAACCCGCCCGCGTATGACAAGGCATGAGAAATCTCGTTGGGGTACAACGACTTCTGGTCGTCATCGTCCTCGGTGCCGGACTGGCCGCCTGTACCGCGAACCAGCCGGCACCGCAGGCGCCCGCACCGTCGGCCATGTCGATGCCGGTCATGCCCGCGCCCGCGAGCAGCGGTCCGGTCGCGACGAATTCGGTGTCCATAAAGGACTTCGCGTTCGGTCCTTCGGAGGCGACCGTGCGGGTCGGTGCGACCGTCACGTGGAAGAACGCCGATCAGGACCCGCACACCGTGACCAGCACGGGAAACGCGGGCCCACTGCGGTCGCCGACGCTCGCCCAGGGTGAGACCTATTCCTACACTTTCACCAGACCGGGCCGGTACGACTACCTGTGCACGATCCACCCGTTCATGACGGCCACCGTGACGGTGACACCGTGACCGCCGAAGACGAGCCCGGCCCCGAGGGCATGACCCGCCGCCAGTTGTTGCGCCACACCGCGTGGTTCGGCGCCGCCGTGGTGCTGACCGTCGCGGGTGGCGAGGTCATCAGCCACGTGCCGGCACCGGGCGAGGAGGCCACGGACGCCTTCGCCGATCCCAACGCGCTGCGCTTCGTCCAGGTCAGCGACAGCCACCTGGGCTTCAAGGGGACGGCGAACACCGCCGTCGAGGAATCCTTTTCCCACGCCATCGACCAGATCAACGGGCTGGGATTCCGGCCTGATTTCGTCATGCACACCGGTGATCTCACGCACCTGTCGACGCCGGCGCAGTTCGACCAGGTCAAGCAGATGATGAGCGCGCTGGACACCGGGAAGGTGCTGACCGTTCCCGGTGAGCACGACTCGGTCGACGACGCCGGCCGGAAATACCGGGCCGCGTTCGGCGCCGGAACGGCCGGTGACGGCTGGTACAGCTTCGACGTCAAGGGCGTGCACTTCATTTCCCTGGTCAATACGCTCAGTCTGGAGAAACTGGGCCACCTCGGCACGGACCAACTCGACTTCGTTCGCAAGGATGTCGCGAAACTGTCCTCGGACACCCCGATCGTGGTCTTCAGCCATATTCCGCTGTTCGAGATGTACCCGGCGTGGGGCTGGGGAACCGACGACGCCACCGAGGCATTGTCCCATCTGCGCCGGTTTTCCTCGGTGACCTGCCTGAACGGGCACGTCCACCAGTTGTTCACCAAGACCGAAGGAAACGTGACCTTCCACAGCGCCACCACGACCGCGTATCCGCTGCCCGCCCCCGGCACCGCGCCCGCGCCGACCCCGGTCACCCTGCCCGCCGGGAAACTCGGCGACGCGCTCGGCATCCGGGAAGTCGCCTACCGCCCGGGAAAACCTGGCCTGGCGATCAAGGATGTGAAGCTCGCATGACCCGTCCCGCGATCCGGTTCGCCGTCGCGGCCTGCACGGCCGCGAGCGGCTACCTCCACACCGATCTCTACCTCCACGGTTACCGGTCGATCCCCCTGGTCGGTCCGGCCTTCCTGCTCCAGGGCGCCGGTTCGTTCGCGATCGCGCTCCTGCTCCTGGCAGGCGCGCCGCTCGTGGTCCGCCTGGGAGCCGCGGGCCTGGCGCTCGGTGCGCTCGCCGGTTTCGCGCTCTCCCGGACAGCCGGCATCGGGAGCTTTGTCGAGCACGGTTTTCAGCCCGCGCCACAGGCCTTGATCAGCGTGCTCGTGGAGGTGGCCACGCTGGTTCTCCTCGTGGCGCCCGTTGTCATGGCTTCAACGGGCCTGGCTCGTCGAAACCGATCCGTTTCTTCAGAGTCTGGTACTCGTCTTCAGTGATCGCGCCGGACTGCTTCAGCCGGAACAGCCGGTTCAAATCCTCGAGCGTCCCGGTCGTTTCCGGCTCGGTGACCGGGCGCTCGGCCGGCTCGGCCGGTCCGGCGATGACGATCTTGGTGCGGTCATCGGGGTCGTACCGCACCGACAATTCTTGCCCGGCATAGGGGAGTTCCAGCCGGGACACGGTTTTCCTCGTGGTGGCACGGAAGTCCGGTGAGCCGTCCGCCGGGGTGACCCGCAGGTCGAACTCGACCCGGGGGTTGTCGTTCACGGTCATTCCGGTGTCCCGGAACGTGATGACGGTCCCGGTACCGGCCAGCCCGGTCGCCATCAGTCGCGAGCGCTGCCGCGCGTCGGCCACCATCCCGCCGAGGACCAGCAACACGAAGCCACCGAAGAGGGGGACGAAGCCGGTGATCCACAGCGCGAACCGCGAATCGAAGCCGAAAGAGAGCATCACCGCGCCGATGGTGATGAGCAGCAAACCGACGAGCGTCCTCACCGCTGTCTCCAATCCCCCGACGACCGTGCCGACCGCGATCGGCACACGTCGTCGTTCTACCACGGCGGCCACGTCGCTGACGACTGATCATGGTGCCCCGATTGACGCAACCTGTTGGTTGCCATAATATGGCAACCAACAGGTTGCTACAGAGTGGAGACAGTCATGGGATTCCCTGATCGCATCGAGCGCACCGTCGAGATCGCTCACCCGCCGGCGGCGGTATGGGCGGCGATCACCACGCCCGAGGGTCTGGGTGCCTGGTTCGGCGACGAGGCCATGATCGACCTTCGCCCGGGCGGGGCGGCGCGAATGAGCTTCACCGGCGGGTTCACCACCGCCATGCGCGTGGAACGGGTGGAGGAGCCGACGGTGTTCGGCTTCACCTGGCCGATGAACGGGCTGCCCGAGGACGACCCACGCCGCACCTATGTCGAGTTCACCCTTGAACCGGTCGAGACGGGCACCCGGCTGACGGTCGTCGAGACCGGCTTCGCGCAACTGCCGGACGAGACCTACCGGTCCGAATACGACTCCCACGTCAAGGGCTGGGCGAGCGAACTGGGCGAGCTGGTCGACTACCTCGATGCGGCCTGATATCGAGGCGATCGCGGAACAGGTCTTCATCGCCCTGGCTGATCCGAGCCGGCGTGCCATTCTCGCCACGCTGGCCTCCGGTGGCCCGGCCACCGCCACGGATCTGGCGAACCGGCTGCCGATCACGCGGCAGGCCATCGCCAAGCATGTGGCCCTGCTGGCCGACGCCGGTCTGGTGACGGCCGAACCGGGGGAGCGGCGGCGCATCCGGTACCGGTTGCGCTCCGCTCCGATGCAGGTGGCGCAGCAGTTCCTGGCCGCGATGGCGCGTGACTGGGACAGCTCGCTCGACGCCCTGAAGGGCCACCTCGACCGGCAGGCCGGTGAAGCCACGCGGCCCGAAAACGACGGACCACCAACGAAATGACGAAAAGGAGAAAGGTGATGACCAGTCACAGGACGGGAACACGCGAGGAATGGCTTGCCGCGCGGCTGAAACTGCTCGAGGCGGAGAAAGAGCTGACCCGGCGTGGAGACGAGGTGACCCGGCAGCGGCAGGAACTGCCCTGGGTCCGGGTCGACAAGGACTATCGCTTCGAGACGGAGGAGGGGGCGGCGTCGCTGGCCGATCTCTTCCGCGGGCGCTCCCAACTCCTCGTCTACCACTTCATGTTCGGGCCCGACTACACCGCCGGGTGCCCGTCGTGCTCGGCGGTCGCCGACGGCTTCAACGGTTTCGCGGTTCACCTGGCCAACCACGACGTCACGCTCAGCGCGGTGTCGCGTGCCCCGCTCGCGAAACTCCACGCCTACCGGGAAAGGATGGGCTGGACGTTCCCGTGGGCGTCTTCCTACGGCAGTGATTTCAACTTCGACTTCGGAGCGGCACACACCAAGGAGGAATGGGAAGCGGGTGTCGTGGCGTACAACTTCGCCGAACAGGACATGCGCCCGGCGCCCGGTGAGGAGAGTTCCCGCGACGCCTTCACCCAGTCGATCGTCGGCACGGACTGGCAGACCTACCGGCGTGAAGGGCCCGGCGTGAGCGCGTTCGTGCTCGAGGAAGGCGTTGTCTACCACACGTATTCGACGTACGCGCGAGGGCTGGACGCCCTGTGGGGCATGTGGCAATGGCTCGATCGTGCTCCCCTCGGCCGTAACGAGACCGGCTATTGGTGGCGACGGCACGACGAATACGAGAACGAGACGGTGGCGGCCGGTTAGCCGGACGGGGAAGGGCCCCGGGGCCGGTCACTGCGCCGACCGGCGACGACGGCTCAATCCGTGCTCTCTTCCACACTCAGCTGGCGCGGCAGACCGCGATTGTCCGTGCGCACCCATTCCTCGACCAGGCGTCCCTGGTCGTCGAAGCGGAAGATGTTGATCAGATCGAACACCACGCGCCTGCCGTTGTGGGGTAACGGGCCGACGGGTGAATGGGTGAACTCGCGGACGAAGGTTCCCTCGATCCATGTTTGGCAGGCCACGTAGTCGCCCTCGGCCACCACGGTGCCGCGGCGGATCGACCGGTCGGCGAAGGCCGCGCCTCGGTCTGGTCGCGGCCGGCCTGGGCATCACGGTCATCCCTGACGTGGCCATCCCTTCGCTGCCTGCCGGAGTGCGGGCGGTGGCGGTCACCGACGCGCATTGGCCCGGCCGCACGACCGTCTCGGTGGCCGCACCGCACCCTTCCGCGCAGGCACAGGCGATGGTGACAGCCCTCCAGGAAACGGCCACCGGTCTCCACAACGCTTACCAGGAAGGTACTGTGCCGATCGTGACCAATCCGACCACAGGCACGGCGGAACCGGTGCTATAAAGCCAGACTGGCTGCGGTCCGTCTCCTGCTTTTGGTCGGATTGGTAAGTAGGTTGCCTTGTCTTGCCATTCTGGCAAGGAAACTTGTCAGACCTGTGCCCGCTGACGCACGCTGACGGGTATGAGCGATGGTGATCACGGCCGGCCGGGCGGCGTGTTGAGCGAGGCCGGGGAATGGGACGAGCGGTACGCCGGCGCGGACCGGATCTGGAGCGGTGAGCCCAATGGCGCGCTTGTCCGCGAGGTGGCCGATCTGCCGCCGGGGCGGGTGCTGGACGTCGGATGCGGCGAGGGCGCGGACGCCGTCTGGCTTTCGTCGCGCGGATGGGACGTCACGGCGCTCGACGTCTCGGGGGTCGCGCTCGACCGGGCGCGATCGCACGCGGACGCGGCAGGGGTCGCGGTGACCTGGTTGCACAGTGGCCTGCTGGACGCGACACTGCCCGACAGTGGCTTCGACCTTGTCTCCGCGCAGTATCCGGCGCTGCGCCGCACGCCGGGTGACGACGCCGAACGTGCTCTGATCGGCGCCGTCGCGCCTGGCGGCATCCTGCTCGTGGTCCACCACGACATCCGTGACCGCGTGGCCGTGATCGAGCACGGTTTCCACCCGGACGACTGGGTGGGGCCGCGTGATGTCGCCAGGCTGCTCGGCCCGGGCTGGGAGATCGAGGCCGACGAAGTGCGGGAGCGCGTGATCAACGGCGGATCCGGCGCGCACCACACCCACGACGTCGTGTTGCGTGCCCGGCGAGCGGGCTGAGGAACCGTTGCCGCGTCACAGTTCCTTGGTGACGAAGGTGCGGAAGTCCCGGGCCGGACGACCGGTCACCCTGGCCACGGTGTCGGTCACCCGGTCTTCGGCTCCGGCGGCGATCGCGACGTCCAGTGCGGCCAGGATGGCGGCGAATTCCGGGGGAAGGGGGGACAGCCGCTTCACCAGTTCCGGCGCCTCGACGGCGCGGTGGACGACCGGACGGCCGGTGACCTCGCCGATGATCGCGGCCGCCTCCGCGTAGCTGAGCGCCTCGGGGCCGGTGATCAGGTGTTCGGTGTTGTGCGGGCGCTGGTCGGTCAGCGCGCGGACGGCGACCGCGGCGATGTCCTCCGCGTCGACGAACCCGACCCGGCCCGAACCGGTCGCGGTGACGATCTCACCGGCGCGCACTCCTCGCGCCACCGGATGATCGCCGGTGAAGTTGTTCATGAACCAGCTCGGCCGCAGCACTGTCCATTCAGGACCGACGGTGCGCACCAGACGCGGCAGCACGCCGAGACCGGGGGTCTCGTCGGTGACGGCGGAGGAACTGAGCAACACCATCCGGCGCACGCCCGACTCGGCAGCCTCGTGCAGGAACGGTTCGACCAGCGGGACCGGATCGGCCACGCCGATCGGCGCGATCAGGTAGACCGCGCCGACCCCTTTCAGTGCGGGGCCATGCGTGTCGCGGTCGGCCCAGTCGAAGCGGACCTGTCCAGGCTCGCGGGGTGTCCGGGTGGCCGGCCGGGCAGGCACGCCCATTTCGGCCAGCCCGGCGGTGACGCGCGAACCCGTGGTTCCGGTGGCGCCGATGACCAGGACTTCACGCATCGCCGCGTCCGGTGAAATCGGTTCCGGCGTTCAGGCCCAGCGGCGACCAGTAGTCGCGGTAGGCGGCGATGTGCCCGTCCCGCACCGTGATCACGCTGATGTAGCGGCGCCGGTAGGACTTTCCGGTGGGGATCTCCACGCCCTCCACCTCGACTTCGGCGATGATCACCTCGGGGTCGGTGGTCTCGTGCACGGTTTGCTCGACGACGCCCTTGACGTCGAAGACGTCCGGGTAGCCGCGGAGGTACTCGCGGACCGCTTCACGGCCGTCCAGGCGCGTCGGCCAACCGGGTGGGGCGAACGGGAATTCCATGGTGCCGTCGGCGGCCCACAGGTCGGCGAACCCCGACATGTCCTTGGCCAGCAACAGCTCCAGAGCCTTGTCAATTACCTCGCGCGGTGTCATCCCTGCTCCTCAACGAGACCCAAAACGATGGACGGGTCGGTACCGTCCCGACCATAGCACGACGGACGGTACCGTATCGTCCATCCGCTAGAGTGGCCCGCATGAAGCGTCGTGAGCCGTCCGGGGCGGCCGTGCTCCAACCCGGTATCACCGCCGCCATCGCCGACGCCGTGCTGGCCGAACTGGTGGAACGGGGCTACGCGCGGCTCTCCATGGAGGGTGTGGCCAAACGCGCGGGCGTGGGCAAGAGCGCCCTTTACCGCCGATGGCGCACCAAGCGGGAAATGGTGCTGGCGGTGCTCGCCGAGATCACCGTGCCCATGGCGGAGGCCGCCGACACCGGCACCCTCCGAGGGGATATCCGCGCCTCGGTGGACGCGATCACCGCATGGCTCACCGAACCGCCGTTCTCCCGGATCATTCCCGACCTGGTGGCCGAGTCGGCCCGGACGCCCGAACTGGCCAAGGCGATCGCGGCCACCATCGGCGAGCCCCGGCGAGCGGTCGGACGGCCGAGGCTGGAACGCGCCATCGCTCGCGGCGAACTGCCCGCGGGCACGGACCTGGAGATGGCCCAGGACCTGGTGGCCGGGCTGGTCTACTGGCGGATGGTGGTGCGCCAGGCGCCGGTCGAACCGGACTATCCGGACCGCGTGACCGACACCGTGCTGCGCGCCTTGGGCGCCGTTCCGGACTGAACCGATCAGCCGGCGCCGGTGAGGAACTCGTCGAGCAGTTTCGTGATCACCGAAGGTTGTTCCAGTGTGCTGGAATGCCCGCAGTCACCGATGATGTGGAGTTCGGCGCCGGGAATGAGCGCCGCGATCCGCCGGGCCCGTTCCGGTGGGGTGGCGCGGTCGTCGGCGCCGGTGACGACCAGGGTGGGCGCGACGATGGTGGTGATCTCCGGCTCCACCGGCGCGCGGTCGGCCACCCCGAAGACCGCCCGCCGAAGGGCGGAGCGATCGATGGAAGCCAGCCGGTGCGCCCATTCACCGATGATCGGCTCGCTCGCCGGGTCGCTGAGGAACGTGGGACCGAAGAGCAGCGGGGCGACGTTGCCGAGCACCGGTTTGACGCCGAAAAACCGCTGGAACCAGCCGAGCAGCTTGTATTCACGCGCGGCACGCCGGTCCTCGGCGGCGGCACTGGTGCCCAGCAGGGTCAGTGAACGCAGCAGGTGCGGGTGCCGGGCGGCGAGGCGCTGCCCGACGAAACCACCCATCGACAGGCCCACCCAGTGCACCGGTGCGAGACCGAGTTCGCCGATGAGGGCGACGGCGTCGGCGGCGAGGGTGTCCATGCCGTAGTCCCCTGCGGCGGCAGGGCTTTCCCCCTGCCCGCGCCAGTCGAGCGTGACGCAGCGGTAGCGATCGCGCAGGGCCGCGATCTGCGGACGGAACATCCAGCCACCGAAGAGCAGGCCGTGTCCGAAAAGGACGGTGGGAGCGTCACGGGGTCCTTCGTCGTGGTAGGCGATCGTGGCGCCGTTGGCGGTGACGGTCGGCATGGCGTCCGCCTACCGCACGGCCAAGGTCAGTTCGGCGGGCCCACGGACGTTGATGCGCCCGTTCCAGCGCACCCGTTCCACGACGGCCTCGGGGAATCTCCGTACGAACCGGCTGAACGCGATCCTGGCTTCCAGCCTCGCCAGCGGCGCGCCGAGGCAGTGGTGCGCACCCGCGCCGAACGAAACGTTGCGGTGGGCGTCGCTCCGGTCGAGACGCAGTTCATCCGCGTCCTGGCCCCAGAACCCGGGGTCCCGGTTGGCCGCCGCGATGCACGCGATGACATAGCTCCCGGCTGGGATCTCCACCCCTTGAACGGAAAGCGGTTCGCGCGTGATCCGCCGCATCAGGTGGACCGAACTGTCGTAGCGCGAAAGCTCTTCCACCGCGTTGGCGGCGAGCTTGGGATCTTCGCGGAGCCGCCGCGCCTGACCGGGATCGCGTGCCAGCGCGAGGATTCCGTTCGCGAGAAGATTCACCGTGGTTTCGTGGCCCGCGATGTAGAGGAACATGACCTGCGCGACGAGTTCGTCCCCGGTGAGCGCGTCGGACTCGTGCCGCGCGGCGAGGAGGCCGGTGATCAGTTCGTCGCCGGGGCGGGTCCGTTTCCCGTCGATCAGCTCACGGATGATCTCCGTCAGCTCCTTGTTCGCGGCCCGGATTTCCGCGTGCAGGCTTGGTGACGGCATCGGTTCCAGTGCGCGCACGAGCGTTCCGGTGAGCTCGCGGAGGCGGTCGTGGGCCACCGCCGGGGTGCCGAGCATTTCCGAGATCACCGTGAAGGGCAACGGAAACGCGAGTTCGGCGACCACGTCGACTTCCCCCTTCGCGGCCATCCGGTCCAGGGCCTCGTCGACCAGTTCCCCGATGCGCGGCTCCAGCGCGTCCACGGCACGGCGCGTGAACGCCTGCGAAACCAGGCGCCGGAGCCTGGTGTGATTCGGCGGATTCTGGTCCAACATGGACAATCCGCGCATCGGCCGGTTCTCGCTCGGCGGCACGCCGGTATCCCTCTTCCACAGGGGAACGTGGGTGAGGTCCCGCTCGTCGACGGAATGGGACGCTCGCTGAAGCCTCACGACGTCGTCGAAACGCGACAGGAGCCAGAAACCGAGCGGATGGTGGTAGGCGGGCGCTATCTCGCGCAGCTTCGCGTAGTGGGGATAGGGGTCATCGCCGAAGCCGTCGGCGAAGGGATCGAAGACGAACGTCACCGGCGTTCCCCCGCGAGTTTGAGGTTGCGCAAGGTCACCAGCCCGGTGGCGCAGTGTGTTTCTTCGTCTCCGGCCACCGCGTAGAGATCGGCCGCGGCGACGGTCAGGGTGCGGCCCGCGTTGACCACCCGGCCGCGCGCGACGACCTTCTCGCCCTTCGCCGGGGCGACGATCTTCACCGTGTAGTCGACGGTCATGTTCACCCAGCCCCGGGGGAGAAGCGTGGCGGCCGCGCTGCCACCGGCGAAGTCGGCGAGCGAGCCGAGCACGCCACCCTGGAAGTAGCCGTCGTGCTGGGTCAGCTCGGGCCGGTGAGGCTGGATGATCTCGGCTTCACCAGGCGCCATCCGGCCCAGCGAGAAGCCGAGGTGCAGCGCGGCGGGCATGGTCAGCAGCGCGGCGGTCACGGCGTCTTCGAAGTCGGGGTTCGGCGCCGTCGTCGGCACCGCTGAAGTCACACTCGTCACGGCTGGACCGCTCCTTCTTCCCGGTGGGGGCGAGTCCACGGTTCGAACTCGCCGTCCAGATAGCGCTTTCTGGCCGCGGCACGCATGATCTTGCCGCTGCTGGTCTTCGGCAGCCGTCCGGGCATGGTCAGGACCAGCTCCCCGATGGCCAGCTCGTGCTCGGCCAGCACGGCCGCCCGGATCGCGCCCGACACGTCGAGCGGGTCCGCCTCCATGCGGTGTTCGCGCCGGATTTCCTGGACCACGACGAGCTTTTCGCCGTTCTCCCCGGCGACCGTGAAGGCGGCACCGCATCCGGGCCGCAGCGCCGGGTGAGCCTCCTGCACGGTCTGCTCGATGTCCTGGGGATAGTGGTTGCGGCCCCGGATGATCAGCAGATCCTTCAGCCTGCCCACCACGAACAGTTCGCTGTCGGCCAGCACGCCGAGGTCCCCGGTCCGGAGATAGGTACGGCCGCTGTCACCGTCGCAGATGGCCCGGAGGGTTTCGGCGGTCGTATCGGGGCGTTTCCAGTAACCCTGGGCCACATGCGGACCGGACACCCAGATCTCCCCGATCCTGTCGTCCGGGCACGAACGCCGCGTGTCCGGGTCGACGATGCGCACCTCTTCGCCGGGCAGGACGAGGCCGGATCCCACGAGCGGCCTGCCACCAGGCACTTCGGCGAACCTCCGGCGACCGAGTTCGCCGGCGTCGACCTCGGCGATCCGCGGGCCGCGGCCCTTACGGCTGCCGGTCACGATCAGAGTCGCCTCGGCGAGGCCGTAGCAGGGGTAGAGCGTGCCTTCGTCGAAGCCGGAGGGCGCGAAGGTCTCGGCGAAGCGGCGCAGGGTCTCGGGGCGGATCGGCTCCGCGCCGTTGAACGCGACCTTCCAGCAGCTGAGGTCCAGTTCGGGGATGCCGCTCTTCGCGGCATGCTCGACACAGGCGTCGAACGCGAAGTTCGGCCCGCCGCTGGTGTGCGCGCGGTAGCGGGAAATGGTTCGCAGCCACAACAGCGGACGCCGGATGAAGGCCGCCGGGGACATCAGGATGCTCTTGGCGCCGACATACAGCGGCTGGAGGACGTTGCCGATCAGCCCCTGATCGTGGAAGAACGGCGCCCATCCGACCACTGTGGACTTTTCGTCGTGCCCGAAGGCATACCGGATCATCTCCTCGTTGGCCGCCAGGTTCCCGTGGGAAACCATGACGCCCTTGGGCGCGGCCGTGGACCCCGAGGTGTACTGCAGGAACGCGAGGGTCTCGGCGGAGGACACCGGCGGTTCGAATCCGGTTTCGTCCTCCACCATCTCGTCCACGGCGAGCCAGTGCGACGGACCGCCCGGGTAGTCCAGGGCGCTCCGGAGCTTTTCGACCATGGCGGCGCTCGTGAGTACCGCGGCTGCTTCACAGTCCTCGGCGATACCCCGGGTGGCGTCCTGGACGCGGCTCCGGCGTGGCGGGTTCACGGGCACCGCGACGACTTGTGCGTAGAGACATCCGAAAAAGCCGACGATGAAGTCGAGGTTCTGCGGGAACGCCAGCATGGCGCGGTCCCCGGGCGCGCACCGCCGGCTCAGTTCTCCGGCGACGGCGAGCGCGCGGGCGTACAACTCGCGGTAGGTGATCGAAACGGTCTCTTCCCCGTCTTCGTTCAAGAACACGTAAGCGGTGCGGTCCGGAATCCGGATGGCATGCTCGGCGAGAACATCGGGAATCACTCGACCACTCCCAGGCGTCCGGCTCACGACGCGCTCCGCACCGCGACCGGGAGGCGTTCGAGACCGCGGACGATGAAACTCCCGTCCTGCCACTCACGGGGCCCGGCCAGTGGTTCGAGACGTTCGGCGTGCGTGAAGAGGCGTTCGAAGGCCACCGTCGCCTGCAACTGGGCGAGCAGACCGCCCAGACAGCCGTGCATCCCGTGACCGAACGCGAGATGCCCTGGTGTGGAGCGGGTGATGTCGAACGCGTCCGGCTCGGCGAACACCGCCGGATCGCGGTTCGCGGCGCCCAGGCACAGGAGCACCTGATCGCCTTCCCGGATCACCTTGTCCCCGATCGTCGTCTCCCGGGTGGCAAGGCGTTTGGTCAGCTGGAGCGGGCTGTCGTAGCGCAGCGCCTCGTCGACGGCGCCGGACGCCAGGTCCGGCCGCGAGCGCAACCGCCCGGCCTGATCCGGATGCTCGAGAAAGGCGAGCGTTCCGTTGCCGATGAGGGACTTCGTGGTTTCGTTGCCCGCGACGAAACACATGATGCACACGAACACGAGTTCCTCGTCGGTCAGCCGGTCACCGCCCGCTGTCCGCGCGGCCAGCAGGGAGCTGACCAGGTCCTTGCCCGGCTGCCTTTCCCGGTTCCGGACGACCTCGTGCAGCGCTTCGGAAAACGTTTTCACGACCGCACCGACGCGTGCGAAGTCCTCGCCCTTCATCAGGCCGGGTTCGAGCAGGAACCGGATGTCGTGTGTCCAGGAGCCGACCTGCTCGCGCAGGTCGCCCGGCAACGCCATCCAGTCACACAGGACGGTGATCGGCAGTGGCGCCGCGAAGTCCGTGATCACGTCCATGCCGCCCCGGTCCCAGGCCCGCCGCACCAGCCGCTCCGCGATCGCCGAGACGAGCGGGCGCAACCCGGCCACGGCCCGCGCGGTGAAGACCCGGTTCACCAGGCCGCGCAGCCGGGCATGATCGGGATTGTCGGTGAACACCAGGGATTTCCGGCCCAGCCGTTCGATGCGCTCGGCGTCGTCGCCGGAATCTCCCGCCTGCCGGCTGACCAGTTGGGGGATGAGTCCCGCACTGAAGGAGCGGTCCAGCAGGACCTCGCGCACGTCGGCGTGCCGCGTGAGCACCCACATTCCGAGCGTCTTGTGGACCGGCCGGGTTTCGCGAAGCGCCCGGTAGAGCGGATACGGGTCCTGGCGGAACTCCGCGCTGAAGGGATTGAACCGGACCGGCGCCTGAAGGTTCATCTCGCACCGCCGTCGAAGAAGCCACGGGAATAGGGCCGGAGCACGATCCTGAGCAGGCAGATCTTTCCCATCCGGAAGCCGAGGGCGGACAGCTTGAGGTAGCGCTGGTACCGGGCCACCACGTCCGGGCCGACGAGTTCGACGGCCTCGTCGCGGCGCGAACGCAACCGGCTCGCCCACTGTTCGCACGTCCAGGCATAGTCCAGGCGCCCGTTGCGCAGGGAAACCATCTCGAACAGACCGTCCACAGCGGACGCTATCTCCGCGAGCGTGGGGAGATCCGCGTCGGGAAAGATCTCGCGCTGCATGAAGTCGCTGGCGTCTTCGGGCGCCATGTTCGCGTAGGCGATCGTCTGCACCGACAACACGCCGTCGTCGTGCAGCCAGTCCCGGCAACGGGTGAAGAACTCCCGGTAGGTCCGGATCTTCTCCGCGGAAGAGTCCCCGGAACCGGCGAAATGCTCGAAGGCGCCGATCGAAATGATCCCGTCGAACCGGGCTTCGGGCTCGTAGTGCAGCCAGTGCTCGGTCTGCACTTCGACGCGGGAAAAGTCGCGCGAGCGAACGAAGGCCGCCTGCTCGTCGCTGAGCGTGAGCCCGACGGCTCGGCGTATTCCGGGTGTCGCGGAGAGTCGTCGCAGAACCGAGCCCCACCCACACCCGACGTCCAGTACGCTCTCCGCGCTGCCGGCTCGCACGGCGTCCAGGTGGTACCGCAGCTTGCGCTCCTGTGCGGAGTCCAAAGTGTCGTCCGGGCCGTCCGGCATGGCGCAGGAGTAGGTCAGCGAACGGTCGAGCCACAAGCCGTAGAACTCGTTTCCGACGTCGTAGTGGTGCCGGATGGCCGCTGCGGCGTCGGCGGGGGTGACCATCGCTAGACCGCGCTGCGCTGGGTTCGCGCGTGCAGGTAATCGGCGACCGCGTTCAGGTTCGGGTTGGCGAACAACTTTTCCGGTGAGAGGTCGACGTCGTAGCGCTCCTCGACCTCCATCAGCAACGAGACGGCCAGCGCCGAGTCGATGCCCAGCCGGTCGAAGTCCGCCTCCGGGTCCACCGCGTCGACGGGGGTCGCCAGGAGGTCGGCGACATACTCACGGCACCACTGGAGAATGGCGTCCTTGCTCGTGTCCATTGCTTTTTCCTCATGCTCGTTCTTCACGCGGAAGGTCCGCCGGCGGGGGTGGTTTCGGTCATGCGCTTGGCCGCTCGCCGGTCTTCGGACGGCGTTTTCAGATCCCAGGCCAGGCCGCCCGCGGCGAGCAGCCTGATCAGCCAGTAGCCGGGGTCGAGCCGGTACCAGTCCAAACCGAACGACGGCGATTCCGGGAAGGCATGGTGGTTGTTGTGCCAGGACTCGCCGAGCGTCACCAGGGCGAAGATCGCGCCGTTGCGGCTGTTCTCCCGGGACTCGTACGGGCGGGTGCCGAACATGTGCAGGAACGAGTTGATCGCCCAGACGATGTGCTCGAGCAGGAAGATCCGGACCAGGCCGCCCCAGAACAGGCCGCTCACCGCCCCGGTCCAGCTCAGCGAGACGAGACCGCCGACCAGCGCGGGCACGGCGATGCCGAGCACGACCCAGTGGTAGTAATAGCGGGCGACGCGCACCAACGCGCGATTCTTGAGCAGGTCCGGCGCGTAATGGACGATGTTGGGATATTCGTGCCGCCGCATCCACAGGAAATGCGAATGCGCCAGCCCCCGGAGCCGGCCCTTGAAGCCACGGCCGGACAGGTTCGGGGAATGCGGGTCGCCCTCGCGGTCACTGTATTCGTGGTGGCGCCGGTGCAACGCGACCCACGACACCAGCCCGCCCTGGCCCGCCATCGAACCGAGGATCGCGAGCACGACCGCGACCGGTTGTGCCGCCCGGAAGGTGCGATGCGTGAACAGCCGGTGATAGCCGACGGTCACGCCCAGTCCGGTCAACAGCCACATCGACAGCAAGAGCACGAGGTCGGTCGTGGAGAACGGGCGCACCGCGAGAAACGCGAACGCTCCCACGGTTCCCGCGATCGGTGCCACATCGAACAGCAGGAAATGACGGCGCTGCAACCGATGCAGGTAGGGACTGCTGATCACTTTCCGGCGCGGAGCGGGCTTCTCTCGCTCCGCGAGGAGTTCTTCGGCCATGCCACCCTCCCGAGGTGCTCAAGCCGGACGATGTGGAGCGTAAGGACGGCGGACGCCCGCACGGTCCGTGCATTCGGGTTCGGAGTCGCAGGATTGGCTTTGGCTATCACCTTGTCCGGCGCCCGGCCGGGAGGGCCGTGGTAGCGTCGCGAAGTTCGTGACGGAAAGGCGATCGATCCATGCGTTTCACTGCGGAGACGACGTCGGATGGCGTCACGGAACGGTTGTTCACTCTCGGCGACATCACCGGCGCGCTCTGGTCACCGGCGGACGCTGCCGGTGACCGGCCCCTGGTCCTGTTGGGCCACGGCGGCGGTCAGCACAAGAAGGCACCGCCCTTGGTGACCCGCGCACGCCACTACGTGACCGTTTGTGGCTTCACCGTCGCGGCCATTGATGTGCCCGGGTACGGGGATCGCCCACGCCTCGAACTCGATCAAAAGCTGACGCCGGCCCTCCGCCGCCGGGTCGCGTCGGGCCAACAGGTCGACCCCGAGATCACCCGCGGCATGGCCGAACGCGCGGCGAAAGCCGTCGCCGAGTGGCAGACCACCCTCGACGCTCTCCAAGATCTCGACGGCATCGGCACCGGAGGCCCGGTCGGCTTCTGGGGCGTATCGCTGGGCAGTTCGATCGGCGTGCCCTTCGTGGCGGCCGAACCGCGGATCACCGCGGCCGTCTTCGGGCTCACGTCCCACCGGTCCGTCGGCGAGGCGGCAGGCCGGGTCACCATCCCGGTCGAGTTCGTGCTGCAGTGGGACGACGAACTGGTCCCGCGCGAATCGGGTCTCAGGGTGTTCGATGCCTTCGGATCCCAGGAAAAGACCCTGCACGCCAACCCCGGTCCCCATTCGGCCGTTCCACCATTCGAACTGGAGAGTTCAGCGCGCTTCTTCCTCCGGCACCTGGTCAAGTAGGCGAACGGCGCCACTGAGGCCGTCGAGCGACCGATGCGCGCGCTCGCATGCTGGGGAATCGCCGGGGGCCGGATGTGCCACAGTACGAAGATGCGCGTGGCACGGGTTGCGGGCGGGGTCGTATGGCTTATGGTCGCGGCCGGTGGGGTAGCCCTGGTCGCGGTGCGAGGACTGGCGAGCGTCTCTCCGTGGGTCGTGGGTTTCGCCGTCCTGTCAGGGTGGGGTGGTTTGCGGCTGATCGTGATCGCGTCGCGCTCCTCAGGCCAGCGTCCAGGCCGGATGGCGGACGGGAATACCTTCGTCGTCCGGAGATTTCTCCCTGACACCGTCACCGTTCCCCGGGACGCGGAGGCGGTGGCGATCACCGTAGGGTTCGTCCGGGTTGTGCTCGATCTATCCCATGCCGAGGACAGCGATACCGACATCGAAGTGGACGCGACGGTGTTTCTCGGATCGCTGTACATCCGGGTGCCGGAGTCCTTCCTGGAAGAGCGGATCACCGTACGGCACGCCTTTTCCGTGACTCGCGGTGGTCTGACGACCGCCCCACCGGATCCGGACCTGCCGGATCCCGACGCGCCGACGCCTCCGGTAAGGGTGTCGGTCGTGGTGGTGGGACTGGCTCCGACGATCGGGATCGAACCCGCGGGCCGGCCAGGCACCGGTCATTAGGATCTAGAGATAGGCCGTGTCGTCGCAAGGCGGGGGTTCCGCTTGGGCCGTCGAGGCGTCCGGTCCACGGTAGCCGGGTGGGGCTTCGGCGTCGTCTTCCAGCCACTGCTCGATTTGCCGGTTGAGGTCTTTGAGTTTCCCGATGTCATGCGGCACCGGCCAGCCAAGGGCCTGCGTCACCTGGGCATGGTTGAGGTCGAACAGCCACCGTAGTGCCTCCCCGTAGGAGACCGCGGTCCTGACGGCCGCTCGATAGGACAGCACCGTGACCCCGGACAGCATGGCAGGCAACGTCAGCCACGCACCGTCATCGGCGAACGCTACGAACCCCGAGACAGCCATCAGACCCGACACCGCCGTGTACCGCGCGGCGACATCCAGCTGATTGCGCCGGTCGAGGAAGGCCGCGGCGATGCCCGGTGAGGCGACCGGGTAGATGCGCGGCAGCATCAGGACGGCGTCCATACCGTAGGGTCTTCCCGCTTGCCGTTCCCCGGCCCGCAGAACGTTGCCCAGCTTCGTCGGCAGCAACTCGGACTCGTCGGGCGGGTAGAGCTTCCGCAACTGTCTTCCGTCGTTGCGCCGCACAAGCCGGCGCATGCGGCGCCGATTCAGCTCGACACCCAGGGGCGCGAGCGTGCGAAGCACGGGAATCGTGGACCAATAGCCTTCGAGAAGCCGGACGAGCAGAAACTGGAAAGGGTGAAAGAGGGACCCGATCGCGACCGCGAGCAGCGCGAGCACGCTCACCTGAGCGACGTTGAGAGTGCCGAGGAATCGCAGTAGTTCGCCGGGGCGCGGCCGGCCGGTGAAGGCTTGGCAGCCGATCAGGAAGACCGGCCACGCGATCAGCACCATGGTCGGTAACACGCTGACGACACTGAAGCGCTGGGTCAGCGTCGGCGTGGGGCTCACTGTCACGCTCATGGACTATCCGGCAGCCATCGCTCACAGCACCTTGTGCGGCAGTTTGGTAAGGCCACACCTGGCATTCGTACAGAGTTCCATCCAACGCCTATGACGTTTACATTGCGGCCTCGCGGCGCCTTTGAGAATCGTCGTCGACAAACGTCCTTTGGTCGTACACCCACCGGGCTCGGAGCATCGGTAATGGTACTGCCGCGCGTCGGGCGTGCCGGGTGTGGACAGGATGTCACCGATTCCGTCGACCATCGGCATCACCTCCCCGCCCGGCACGCTGCTTCCGATTCAGTATGCGGCTCGCGCGGTCTTGGTGTTACAACTCGTCGGAGGTAGTCCCACTAAGAGGTTTGTCGATCTGCCAACACGACCGGTTCGGATGTGCGGAACTCGCGGATCGCCACCCACAGGGCGAGCACGAGCGCGGCGAGCATGACGGTGGCGAGGACGGTGAAGCTGATCACCGGGGTCCCCGACCCGCCGCCCCCGCCGCTGAAGGCGCCACCGCCGGGACCGCCCCGGCCGCCGGGGAAACCGCCACCCGGGAACCTGCCGCGGTTGCCCGGAGCCCGGCCGCCGCCGAAGCCGCCGCGCCCACCGGCCATCAGCAGGAACGGGAAGTAGGAGAAGACCGAGGCGAACTGCTCCAGCACCGGCAGTGCCCACAGTTTGCGCGGGAGGTGGAACGCGGCCAGCACGGTGAGCACGTCGGCGAGGTAGAAGTAGCGCTCGTGCATGGCGGGCAGGAAGTACGGCACCAGCAGCACGGAGACCGTGCCCGCGAGCACGATCCTGGCCGGAGTCAGCTCGCTGCGGCGCAGGACCACCGGGACGATCAACGCGAGCAGCAGGACTCCCGTGACCGCGATCCCGGTGATCCGCAGTGGCGTCGACGCCGTGATGTCCAGGTATTGGTAGACGTTCGGCGCGTTGAGGGTCAACTGGTCGTAGGTCCCCGTTTGGGTCGCGTAGAGCGAAAACACGGTGCCCGGATTCGCACCGGCCAGCAGCGCGGGAACGTCGAGCAGGACATACACGACGGGGATGAGCAGCAGTGCCCGCCACGGCACGTACCTGCGCAGCACGAGCAGGAGCAACAACGGGAACAGGAAGACGATCTGCAGTTTGAAGGAGAACGCGAGACCGAAGAACAGGCAGGCGAGCCACGGGCGCCGGCGCAGCACGAAGAAGAGGGCGCCGACCCCGAACGCGGCGTACATCGCATCGGCCTGGGCCCACATGGAGCTGTTGAGGACGACGGTCGGCAGGAACACCACGATCGCCCCGGCCAGAATCGGCCACCAGCGGCCGGGATGGCGCAGGTCGACGATTCGGTACGCGAAGAAGCCGAGGAGGAAGTCGAAAACGACCGACATCAGCTTGATACCGGCCATTGGCGGAATCGGCGTATAGGTGAGCGCGGCGAGCAGGTAAAGATAGGGCTCGTTGTAGTTGGCGAAATTGTCCTTCAACGCGGCGAAGCCGCCGTGCGAAGAGATGTAGTCGTACCACCGGGACACGAAGCCGGCGTAGTCGCCGGACCGGTAGCCGAAGAAGACCAGCCGCACCGCGACCGCCGCGATCACCACGAGCGCGATCACCAGCGTTTTCCGTTTGGCGTCGATGGTCACCGGGAAGCGACCGCCGCCGGCTACGGGTTCGATGGTTGTGCCGGACGCCATCAGCGGTCCTCCCGGGTTCGTCGCGAGCCATGTCCGGCACCGTCGCCGGTCACCCAGGATAGAAGGGGCACTGCGGTGCGTTGCTGTCTTCCGGCTGTGCAAGCTCTGTGAATGCGGGCGCCTCAGTGCGTGATCGCCGAACTCACCGGCCCGCGACGGTCGTGAACCTCCGCACGGGCCTTACCGTGGTTGTAGTTGTGTGCACCTGGCCGGATTCCAAGGAGGCCCATGCCTGCCCGACGTTTCGCGCTGTTGGTGACGGCCGCCGCGCTCCTCGCGTCCGCCTGCGCGGCGCAGCAGTCCGCCCCCGCCGCCACCCATCCGGAGGGCTTGGCCTCGGTCACCGTCAGCGTCCCGGAAGGGATGAACTCGGCTCCGCTGGACGAGACCCGGCAGGCGCTCGTGCCGCGTGGCTGGACGCTTTCGGTGTTCGCGCGCGTCCCGGGGGCTCGGCTCGCCGTGTGGGCGCCGGACGGCACGCTGCTGGTGTCGGTACCGAAGAACGGCACGGTGGTGCGGCTGGTGCCGGTGGGACACGACAGGGCGACGGTGTCCGTGCTGCTGCGTGGGCTGAATCAGCCGCACGGCCTCGCCTTCTCGGGTTCGACCCTGTACGTCGCGCAGAGTGACCGCGTGGACGCCTATGCCTACGCGGCGGGCATGGCGACGAATCCGCATCCGGTCGTGACGGGGCTGCCCGACGCCAAGAGCCCGGAACTGGGCGGTAAGTACGCCCACGCGTTGAAGAGCGTGGCGGTCGGTCAGGACGGGGCCGTCTATGTGTCCGTCGGCTCCACGGGCAACATCTCCGCCGAAGACCTCTCGGCGAACCCGCCGCGGGCCTCGATCCTGCGCGTTCCGCCCGGCGGCGGACCGGCGCGGCCCTTCGCCGTCGGAGTCCGCAACGGCACCGGACTTGCCGTCGCCCCTGACGGTGCGGTGTGGACGGCGGTGAACAGCCGGGACAACATCCAATACCCGTTCGACCGTCCCTACGCCGGTGGCTCGAAATCCTCGCAGGGCAAGGTGATCGACGAGTACGTGCGTGACCACCCCGCCGAGCCTCTCGCGAAGCTCACCCCCGGGCGCAACCTGGGCTGGCCCTACTGCGAACCGGATCCCGATGTGCAACAGGGTGTCCGCGGCAGCGCGCTGAACTTCTCGAAGATCCCGTTCGTCCGCGACTTCGAGACCAATCCGGACGGACGGAAGCTCGACTGTGCCGCGCTGCCCCCGGCCGAACAGGGGCTCGGCGGACATTCGGCGCCACTGGGGCTGTCGTTCGTCACCACGGACCTGCCGGACGGCTATGGCCAGGGTGCGCTGGTCGGCGTGCACGGTTCGTGGAACGCGACACCGCCACGGGCTCCGGAAGTGTCGTTCTTCCCGTGGAAGAACGGCGAGATGGGCGGACAGCGGACCCTCGTGGGCGGGTTTCAGGCCCAGAACGGATCCCGCTGGGGTCGCCCGGTGGCCGCGGTCGCCGGACCGGATGGCGCCGTCTACATCACCGACGACGAGGCCGGCGCCGTCTACCGGCTGGCACCACCCGGGCGGTGACCGACGTGGCGCCGGTATTCGACCATGTTCCTCGCGGTCAGCGCGACGCTCGGTGAGTCGTCCGGCGTCCGCACCGCGACACGGGCCGAGCCGCCCGAATCGAGCTCGATGTCCTGGCGGGTCTGGAGCCGGTCGCCGATGTCGACCGAGCGCGCCACGAGCGGATGGTCGGTCGCGCTGACCGTGAGCGTGTAGCGGCCGGGGCGGAGGTCGGTGATATCGAACGTGCCGTCCGGGCCGGATCTGACGCTGCTCGCCACTTCGCCGCGAGCGTCGACGGCCACGACCAGTGCCCGTGCGACGGCGCCGCCGTTCGTGCCGAGGACAGCGCCGGTGACGGTGCGCGGTTTCACCGCCGCCCGCCCGCGCCCGGGAATGCCCGCCGCGACGAGCAAAGCGGCCACGCAGGCACCGCACGCGATGAGCAGCGCCGTGCGGAAACCGGCCATGGCCGGCACCGAAACCGCCCCGAAGCGGGTCGTCATATGGGATAACACCATTCCGACCACCGCGCTGGAGGAGGAGGTGCCGATCGATCGCATCAGGGTGTTGAGGCCGTTGGCCGCCGCGGTTTCGGACTCGGGCACCGCGGCGATGATCAGCGTGGGCATCGCCGCGTAGGCCAGGCCGACACCCGCGCCGGCGATCGCGGAGAACAGCGCGAGCTGCCACGGTTCGCTCAGCAGCGCGAGGCCTGCCAGGTAGGCGGCGCCGAGCACGCCGATCCCGCAGATCAGCGTGGTCTTGGGGCCGAGGGCCTTGGTGAGGCGCGCCGACAGCGGAGACACCGCCATCATCAGCAGTCCGGTCGGGGCGACGCACAGTCCGGCCATAAGCATCGTCTGGCCGAGCCCGTATCCGGTGGCGGTGGGCAGTTGCAGCAGTTGCGGCGGCACCAGCTGGGTGGAGTAGAGCGCGAAACCGACCAGGATCGAGGCCAGGTTGGTCAGCAGCACCTGCGGCCGGGCGGTCGCGCGGAGGTCGACCAGCGGCTCGGCGGTGCGCAGTTCCAGCACACCCCACACCATGAGGATGAGCACGGCGGCGGCGAGGAAACCGAGAGTGCGGCCGCTGCTCCAGCTCCAGTCGCTGCCTTTGGATATGACCAGGAGCAGGCAGACCAGCCCCGCCGAAAGCAGGATCGCGCCCGGCACGTCGAACCGGCCGGGGGAGCGCACCGTGGACTCCGGCACCACGAGCAGGATCAGCGCGAGACCGATCGCGCCGATACCGGCCGCCCCGAAGAACAAGACGTGCCAGTCGAGGTGTTCGGCGACCAGTGCCGAGGCCGGCAGCCCGAGCGCGCCGCCGATGCCCAGCGACGAACTCATCAGGCCCATGGCCGAGCCGAGCCGCTCCGGCGGGAGTTCGTCCCGCATGATGCTGATGCCCAACGGAATGGCGCCGATCGAGCAGCCCTGGAGCGCGCGGCCGATCATCATCGGCAGCAGGGACGAGGCGAGACCGCACACCAGCGACCCCACCACGAGCAGGCCGAGCGCGATCAGCAGCGTGCGCCGCTTGCCGAACATGTCCCCGAGACGGCCCAGCACCGGGGTGGAGACGGCGCCGGTCAGCAGGGTGATGGTGATCACCCAGGCGGCGTTGGAATTCGACGTGCGCAGCAACGACGGAAGCTCCGAAAGCAGCGGCACCATCAGGGTTTGCGTCACCGAAACGACGACGCCTCCGAAGGCCAGCACCGCGATCACGCCGTTCGCGCGACCGCCTGACGTGGTCGGCGGCCGGACGGAGGACGGCGCGGAGCGTGACATGAGTGGGTTGCCTCCCAAGCTGGATTCGCTCGTATCCTACCGTTGGCCCGGGTTTACAAAATCTCGTCACTTGTGCATCGCGATGCACACCTCATTCACTTCTGTGAAGCTCAACGAGGAGGCTGCGATGACCGCTGCGAATCCGACGGTGCCGCCCGGTTCGACCGGGACATGGACTGATCGCAAGCGCTACCTGTGGTTGATCGGCCTGGTCGTGCCGTCGCTGGCGTTCCTGGCGATGGGGTTGCACGCGGCCACCGGCTGGGGCGTGTGGTTCTGGATCGGGCCGATCGTGATCCTGGTCATCGTTCCCGCGATCGACCTGGTCGCCGGGCTGGATCGCGCCAATCCGCCCGACGACGTGCTCGAGCGGCTCGAGAACGACCGGTACTACCGCTGGATCACCTATCTGTTCCTGCCCATCCAGTACCTCGGTTTCGCGGGCGCGTGCTGGCTGATCGGCCGCGGCGATTTGTCCACTGTGGACAAGATCGGGCTGGCCGTCTCGATCGGCTGCATCGGCGGGATCGGCATCAACACCGCGCACGAGCTGGGACACAAGAAGGAAAGCCACGAGCGCTGGCTGTCGAAGATCGCGCTGGCACAGAGCTGGTACGGCCACTTCTCCATCGAGCACAACCGTGGCCATCACGTGCGGGTGGCCACACCGGACGATCCGGCGAGCAGCCGCGTCGGGGAGAGCTTCTACCGGTTCTGGCCGCGCACGGTCGCCGGCTCGCTGAAATCGGCGTGGCGGCTGGAGCGCAAGCGCTTCGCCCGCCGGGGACGGCATCCGTTCCGGATCGGCAACGACGTCCTCAACGCCTGGCTGATGTCCGCCGTGCTGTGGGCCGCGATGATCGCGTGGCTCGGCCTCGGCATCCTGCCCTACCTCGTCATCCAGGCGGTGGTCGGGTTCTCGCTGCTGGAGGTCGTCAACTATCTGGAGCACTACGGGATGTTGCGCCGGCGCGTGGGAGCGCCCGGACGGCGCCGGTACCAGCGCGTGGACCCCAGTCACAGCTGGAACTCCAACAACATCGCCACCAACGTCCTGCTGTACCACCTGCAACGGCACAGTGACCACCACGCCAACCCCACCCGCCGGTACCAGACGCTCCGTGACTTCGCCGAATCGCCGGTGCTGCCGACGGGTTATGCCGGAATGATCGTGCTGGCGCTCATCCCGCCACTGTGGCGGCGCGTGATGGACCCGCGCGTGCTCGCCCACTTCGACGGCGACATCACCCGGGCCAACATCCAGCCCGCGAAACGCGCGAAAGTCCTTGCCCGCCATGGCGTTCGGGATGACGTTGCCGGGCACACCCCGGAACCGGTGGCGGCGGACACCCACGGTGACGCGACCGAGGGCGGGATGTGCCCCGGCTGCGGTTACCTCTACGACGAGAAGATCGGCGACCCGCGCGAAGGGTTCCCGGCCGGGACCCCGTGGTCGTCGATCCCCGGCAACTGGTGCTGTCCCGACTGCGGGGTGAGGGAGAAGGTCGACTTCGTGGCGCCGGGCAAGGTGAGCGCACGGTGAGGATCCGGCGCCAGGGGGCCGCCTAGAATGACTGTCGTGAGCCCAGCCCTGTCCACCGCGCCTTCGGCCGGCGGCCAGTACCGCCGGCCGATCCTCACGGCCGCGATCGAGCTGACGGCGACCGAGGGCTGGGCGGCGGTCACCATGAACCGGCTCGCCGAGATCGTCGGAGTCAGCCGCCGCACCGTCTACAACGAACTCGGCTCGAAGACGGCGCTCGCGGAAGCCATGATTTCGCACGAACTCGAGCGGTTCCTCGCCGTGGTCCGCGACGCCTTCGAACGCCATCCCGAAGATCTCGTCGAGGCGATCTACGACGCCGTCCGGAGCGTCCTGGAACTCGCCAACGGCAACATCCTGCTGCGCGCGATCGCGTCCGCGACTCACGGCGCCGACACCGAACTCCTGCCACTGCTGACCACGCAGGCTTCGAGCCTGCTCACCGAGGCGAAGACGATGCTGGCCGGCCGCGTCGAGCCCTACCGCCCGCCCCTGACCAAGGAGCAGATCACCGCGCTGATCGACGTCGTCGTCCGCACCGTGCTCAGCCACGTCATGCAGCCCTCCGACACCCCGGCGCACACCGCGGACGCCATCGCGTGGCTGGCCGCGCGACTGCTCGACGCGCCGTCCGTCCGGCCGCTGCGGTTCGCCCGGCGGTGACGGGCGGTCCGTTACGGACCTACCTCGCCTCGTGCGTGCCTCCGCCAGCCGGCCTTTTCGATGACTTCCCGGGCCGATTCGTCGACCGATCTGCCGTGCGTGGAGACCTGGAAGTCCCGGATCTTGGAAAGATCGGTCCGCCGGTGGTAGAGGTCGACGAAGTCGCGAAGCCGCCTCTTCCAGAACTCGTTGGGTTCCCGCGCCGTTACCCGCTGCTTGAGGACGGCTTCGGGTGCGGTCAATTCACAGACGGCGAACTTCGTGCCGGGCACGGCGGCGCGCAGCACGCGCCGTTCCTCCTCGTCCGCGATGACGCTGGGGATGATCACCTTCACCTGCGGGATAGCCGCATAGTTCGGCCAGATGGCCTTGAGGTTCTCACGTGCGAAGGAACGGTCAGGGCTGGGATGAACCATGCACAGATCGTCCAAGTCGATCACCGCGTTCGCCACGCCTGCCGTCCGCAGGTGCTCGGCTATGACTCTCGACAGGGTCGTCTTTCCCGAACCCGGCGATCCATGCAGGACGAGCACCTCGACACCGTTCACGCGGTGAAAAAGTAGTGGCGGCACCGAACACGCCCCAACCATTTTCGGGCGAGTCGACGTGTCCGCTCTTTCCGGAAAGCGCTTTCCCGGCAGTTGGGAGGACGATGAGCCCTATGGTGGAGATCAGCCTGCTGACCGAATCCGACCGCACCGACTGGGAACCACTGGCCCGTGGTCACCACGCCCACTTCGGGACTCGGATCAACGACGAGGGCTACGAACAGACCTGGCAACGCCTGCTCGAGGGACAGCCGACGCGGGGGATCGCCGCGAGGCTGGACGGCAGGATGGTCGGCATCGCGCACTATGTGTTCCACGCCGCCGTCTGGAGGCCGGGCGGGAGATGCTATCTGGCGGATCTGTTCGTGGACCAGGAAGTTCGGCGACGAGGTGTCGCGACGGCACTGATCAGGTGGGTGGCGCGGGATGCCGAGGAGCACGGCTATCCGCGCCTCTATTGGAACACGCTCGCCGACGCCCCGGCCCGCGCGCTGTACGACCAGCTGGCCGAATTCCACGAAGGCCTCATCCTCTACGCCTACCGGCGAGGGTAGCTGAGGGTTTCTCCTAAACTCCGGGCCTGCTCGCGGCAGCCACTACTGATGGTGAGCGCGGACGTTGCACACTCGTCGCCGTGGAGTCCACTTCGATCAACCCCGCGGCGGTCAGTGCCTGCCGCGCCGAACTCGAGCAGACGGCGCGGGACCTGGACAACGTCGTGGCAGGTCCGGTCCCGGCGATCGGTGGCAACCCGTTCGGCGATTCCGATGACGCCGTGCGGCTCGCCAAGAGCGTGCGCGCCTTCGACCAGGCGGTGTTCGGCCAGTTGAGCCGGGCGGCCGCGTTGATCCGCGCGGGTGGCGACGCGGCCGGTGGCGGCGCTCGGTTCTTTCACGACCTGGACCGCATCAACGCGAGGAGGATCGGTCCGGATGGACCTGCGTGACGACATCGCCGCGCTGCCCGGCGGCGGGAGGGTCGTCTCCGCGCTGGATCGGGTCAACCGGGTGGACAGCGGCATTCTGTCCGGGCTGACGCGGCGCTGGCAACAGGCGGCAGGCCAGTGCGCTACGAGCGGAGCCGCGGTGACCAGGGCGGCACGCCGCCTGGAAGGCCAGTGGACCGGCGCCACCGCGACCGCTTTCACCGACTACACCCATCGTTTGACCGACGCGGGCAGCGCCCTGTCCGAAGTACTCACCCAGGCGGCCGACGCGGCGGACCAGGCGGTCGCGGCCATCGCGTACGCGCAGAGCCAGGCCGCCACCCGCTGCGAGTGGCTGCTCGCCGACGCCAAAAGCTGGCGCATGGCCAATCCCGCCGCGTCCGATGACCAGGACACCGACACGATCAGCAGGCTGTGCCGGCAGACCGCGGCCGAAGTCGGTGACCTGGCCGGCACCGTCGACGGGAGTCTGGCCGCGTTGTCCGGCACCTTCGAGCGGCTGTCCGGCCGGGAAAAGCCGTACGATCCGATCAATCCACCCGGTGGCCTGTCGATCACCGTTGTGTACTCGGTGCCGGACTACCCCCAGGCGGCAGGCGCACTGGCCCGACCGGAGCCAGGCACCCTCGCGGCGCCGCTCGGTCAGCGGGCGGCCACAGCGGCGATTCCCGCGGTGCGGGGCGGCATGATGCAGGCGTTGAGCCCCATGCGGCGCGCGTCGTTCACCCCGATGGTCCGGCAGTCACCCTTGACCGACCAGTCAACCGACTGAGACTTCTCGCCGGTCGTCTCCCGGCAAGGCGGGAGCCGTCAGCTCAACACGGCCACGATCGTCGTTCCGGCCGGAAAATCCCCGGCTTCGATACGGGCGAACAGACCATAGAGCATTTTCGCTTCATGCCGTGCCGATCGTTACCAATCCGACCACAGCCACGGCGGAAACGGTTCTATCCAGCCAGATTGGTTGGGGTCCGTCTCCGCCTACTTTTGGTCGGATTGGTAAGTCCTGTCGAGGACGATGGTATGCCGTTCCTCGAAATCGTGGAGGAAACCGTCCAGTTCCGGTGTGCGTTTGGCGTAGCCGCCGAAAGCGTAGTCATGGTCGATCGTCCAGTTGGTCGTCACGGCTCCGAAACCGTCGTGTTGAAAGCGCCGGACCTCCGCGTCCAGGAACGGGCGTCGGCGAGATTGAACTTGAGCTTGCGCCACTTGTTGCCCGGCATGCCGGGGTGGACGAGGTCGTCACGCGTGAGCCAGACCCGGATGCCATGGCGCTCCACGCGCTCGTCGCGTAGTTCGACGAGGGGCGATGAAACGCTCGGCTCCATAAGCCCAGGGTAGACAAACGGATCGGCCCGCTCGCGAACCGTTCGGGAACGCTCTCGCGGATCTTGCCCTGGCCTAGACCACTGGCTTACGGTCGGTGAGTGAGCCGGCACGGGACGGGGTCTTCTGACGCTGTCGAAGCAACGTGACCACCAGAATCACGGAGGCCGTCATGGGATTTTCCTCCAGGCTCGGCACCACCGGAAAGGCCGGTGAGCCGAAGTTCGACCGACAGATCGGTCCGTTGCAGGCAACGGCGATCAACATGACCCAGATGTGCGGCATCGGGCCCTTCCTCACGATCCCGCTGATGATCACCGCGATGGGGGGCCCGCAGGCGATGCTGGGCTGGGTCGTCGGTGCGGTGATCGTGCTCGCGGACGGGCTGATCTGGGCCGAACTCGGCGCGGCGATGCCCGGCGCCGGCGGCACCTACCTCTATCTGAGGGAGGCGTTCCAGTACCGCACCGGGCGCCTGATGCCCTTCCAGTTCACCTGGAGCGCCGTGCTGTTCATCCCGCTGATCATGTCGACCGGGGTGATCGGGCTCGTCGACTACCTCGGGTTCCTGGTGCCGGGCCTGGTCGACTCGGACGGGCACACCACCACGGTGGGCCACCTCGTCGGAATCGGGGTGGTGGCGCTGGTGGTGGTCGCCCTGTATCGCAAGACCGGCCAGATCAGCAGGCTGACTTCGGTGTTGTTCGTGGTCATGCTGTTCTCGGTGCTCGCTGTCATCGTGGCGGCCTTCGTGAACTTTCACGCGAGTTATGTCGCCTTCACCCCGGGAGCCTTCAAGCTCTTCGGGGGACCGTTCTGGACCGGGCTCGGCGCCGGGCTGATCATCGCGATCTATGACTACCTCGGCTACAACACGAGTTCGTACCTCGGCGCGGAAATGCGGAATCCGGGGCGGACCATCCCGCGTTCCATCGTGTTCTCGATCGTCGGGATCATGACGCTGTACTTCGTCCTGCAGGTCGGCGTCCTCGGCGCGGTGCCGTGGCAGGATCTCGAGCACTCGACCTCCATGGCGTCGCTGGTCCTCGAAAAGGCGTGGGGCGGCACCACCGCGAAAATCCTCACCGTGGCGATCGTGATCACCGCGTTCGGCTCCGTCTTCGCCGGCCTGCTCGGCGGCTCGCGGGTGCCGTACGAGGCGGCCAGGGACAAACTGTTCCTTCCGTGGTTCGGGAGGCTGCACCCGCGGCTGAAGTTCCCGACCGTCGGTCTGCTGGCGATGGGTGCCGTGACGGCGATCGGGTCCCTGTTCGACCTGTCGGAGGTCATCGCGATGTTGACCGCGGTTTTCGTGCTCGTGCAATCCATCGCGCAGGTTGTGGCCCTGACGGTGCTGCGCCGCCGCCAGCCCGGCCTTCGACGCCCTTATCGGCAATGGGCCTACCCGGTGCCCAGCATCATCGCCCTCATAGGGTGGGTATTCGTCTACTACAAGTCGGGAACGCAGGCCATCGTGTTGTCCTTGCTGTGGCTTCTCGCGGGCATCATCGCCTTCCTGATCTGGGCGCGGGTCGAGCGGACCTGGCCGTTCGGGGACAAGGAAATCGAAGAGCGATTCCGTGCAGGCATCGAAAGCGAGGCCGCGGAAAGCGCGTGAAAACGGACCTTCCACAGTGGACGCCCGCCGTGCCGGGTGGCATCGAACGCGGGCAATGGAGTGTTGGCGGCGTCGAGCACACCATCGACGCCGCCCGGAAAGATCGCGCGGACCGCGGCGGACAGGTCCTCCCCCCGCGGCACGACCTTCTCGGCGCCGAGGTCCCGTAGCGCGGCCGCGTCCTCGGGGCGTGCCTGGGCCACGACCTGAAGGCCCCGCAATACCGCGAGTTGTGTCGCGGTAAATCCCACCGCGCCCGCGGCACCTGTGATCAACAGCCATTGCCCGGGGTGCACCGCGAGGGCGTCGAGGGCCTGTGCGGTCGAGCGTGAGCACCTGCGCAACGTGGCCCGAACACCTGTGCTCCGGATTCGCCCACCGAGGAACGTCTGGGTCAGCTCCAGGCGACGGGCTTCCGGACCTGGCACCGGTAAGTGCTGAAGTCCGCCGCGGACGCGAAAACCTCATGACCGGACAGCGTGAGCCGAGGGCGCCGATACCGCGAAGGCGGTCAGACAGCAAAGGAAGACGACGGCGAACGCTCCGGCGATGATGCTCATCGGGACGAGCAACTGGTGCGCGTAGCCGAGGCCGCCGAGCACCGCGATGGCGATGGCCATTCCGGTTTGCCTGCTGGTGTTGAGCAGCCCGGACGCGGTGCCCGAGATTTCCGCTGGGCACAGATGCATCGCTTCGGCGCTGAGCGAGGACGCGAGCAGACCCGAGGCGAGTCCGATGGGGACGGTGGCCGCCAAGGTCATGGGGGATGAGCCGGCGAGGGAGATCATCGCGACGGCCGCGCCGCCGCCCGCCCCGAGAATGGTGGCGGCGACGATGACTCTCCTCCGCGCCGCCGGTGTCACCTTGACGGCGAGGGCGTTCCCGGCGAGCCAGGCCACGCAGCACGGCAGCAAGGCATAGCCGGCCACATCCGGCGAATATCCCTGTTTGGCCTGCAGGTAGAGGGCGAGGACGAGTAAGGAGCCGTATGAGGCGAGTTGGTAGAAACCGCCGGACAGCACGACGAACAGGAACGGCCGGTGGGTGAACAGCGCACGGGGAAGCATCGGCACGGTGCTGAGGCGCTGGGAGGCGGCGAGCGCGGCCAGCGATACCACGAACCCGCCGACGAGGGCGAGCACGACGGGTGAACCCGGTGACCGGCGGCCCATTTCGATCAGGGCGGCGGTCAGGCACGTGAGAGTGAGGCAGAACAGGATCTGCCCGCTCGGGCTGAACCGGCGCCCCGAGTGGCTCGGCACGTCGTCGAAGCGCAGGATCAGCAGGAGCGCGGCGGCGCACACCGGCACGTTGACCGCGAACAGCCAGCGCCAGCCGAGATAGTTCGCGATGACGCCCCCGATGATGGGGGCGAACGCGATGCCGAAGCCACCGACGACGCCCCATCCGCCGATCGTGCGGGCACGGCGGTCGAGATCGGGTATGCCCTTGGTGATGATGGACAGGGTCATCGGCAGCATGAAGCTCGCCGCCGCGCCCTGGATCGCACGGGCGGCGACAAGCTCGGCGCTGGTCTGTGCGAGCGCGCACAGCAAGGACGCCACGCCGAAAGCCGCCAGGGACCAGCGATAGACCCTCCCGACGCCCCACCGGTCCCCGACAACTCCCGCGGCCAGCAGGAAAACGCACAAGGGAATGGTGTAGCTGTCGAGGAACCATTGTTGCGCGGCGCTGGACGCGCCCAGTGAACTCCGGATGCTGGGCAGCGCCACGTTCACGGCCGAGGCGTCGAACGTGACGAAGAAGTTCCCGGTGCTGACCGCGATCACACCGGTCAGGGAGAGCCGGGTGGCGGTGCTTTCGACGGTTGCCGTGCTCATCAACCCTCTTTCTCGCGGGCTGATCGTTCCGCGGGAAGGCAGGCGGCGTAGACGCACGCGTGCACCGGTGTGTCGACACCGCTTTCCCTGCCGTACCGGACGACCGCGCCGCTCTGGTCGGCCAGTTCGGACGGCCGCCCTTCGGCGAGGTCACGCTGCATCGACGCGGTCGTGTCAGGAGCGAACGAACGGAACGTCCGCATTGCCCCGTCGATATGGTGCTCCTCGACAGGAACGCCTCGCGCGCGGGCGACCGCGGCCACTTCCAGCATGGCACGCTCGACGAGTTCTGCCAGTTCCGGTGTACCGGAAGTGACGCCGACCGGTGACCGTGACAGCGCCCCGATGCCTCCGTAGGAGGCGATCAGCATGAGCTTCTTCCACAGCGTGACCTGGATGTTGTCCGACCAGGTGACCCGCACACCGGCGCTTTCCAGCAACTCCCGCACCGCGGTCACACGCGGCGAGCCGGGCCTGGTGTCCGGGTCCAGAGCGCCGATCTCGAGTGCCGCGTCGGCGCCCACACAGGTCACGTCGAGTGGTCCGGTGCGTTTGCTGATGACCACACAGGCGCAGCCGAGAACCGGTTGAAGCCCGAGACGGGCCGCCAGAATGCCCGGGGCGTCGACGCCGTTCTGCATGGGCAGCACAACGGTCTCCGGCCCGACGACTTTGACCAGTTCTTCGGCCGCTGTCCTGACTTGCCAGGACTTCACCGCGACGATCACCAGGTCGGGTGCGGACAGGCCGTCCGGCGCGTCGACGACGGTGACGCCGTCGACGCGCTCGGAGCGACCGTGCCTGGTGAGCACGAGGGGACTGGTGCGGGCCGCCGACACCGTGCCGGACCTGCCGATCAGGGTGACGTCGGCGCCGGCGGCCGCCAGCACGGCCGAGAAGTACAGGCCGATTCCCCCGGCTCCGTAGACGAGGACCTTCATCAAGCGGCCCTCAGAGTGACCTGCCGGTCGATGGACTGGTGCCGGCTCATCACATCCAGTGCGCAGGTCTGGACCTCGTCGAGGCGGACGATGTCGTCGTAGAACCCCACGATCTCACTGGTGAGCCGGTCGTACTCGTCGCGCTTGGCCTGGTACTTCCGGTCCATCCGCGCGGCCAGTTCTTCGTAGACCTCATCGATGAACGCGTCGTCGGTGATGGCTTCGGTGTTCATTCCCGACTCGGTGAGAATCTGCTTGATGTAGGTCGGGAACAGCCCGATCCGGTTCAGGAAGTAGTCGACCGGCCGGGACACGCCGAGGTAGTCCGGCACGTTCACGATGCCGGCGTTCTCGTTCCGGACCAGGAACCCGCTGACCGCGCGGTAGGGATCGGGCGCGGCCATGAAGGTCTTCTCGGCCAGCAGTGCCGCGGAGTTCAGCTTGTCCTGATCCAGCGGGCCGGAATCGATGGTGATGTCGTTCTCCTCGAAGACGGACGCGATGCTCTCGATTTCGGCGAGGCCTGCCCGGTTGCCGACCCCGGCGACGCCGCCCTCGATCATCTGGAACCCGTGGAACACCGAGATCAGGGAGTTCGCCGTGCCCAGCCCGCGGTCGTTGTGGCTGTGCAGATAGAACGTGATGTCCGGATTGTCCCGCACCAGGTTGGCCGCGAGGACGGCCGTGGCGTCGGGCATCAGCGTGCCCACGGAGTCGTTGATGCGGATCAGGGAAATGCCCTGCCGCCGGCACCGTTCGATCTGCCGGTTGAGGTGTTCGTACTTGGCGTCGTCCACGGTGCTGGAGAAAGCGTTGAGCAGGCTGGAGCGGAGCTTGCCGACGCCGATCGAACGGAGCCGGTCGCACACCTTTTCAAACAGGTGGCTCTCGCTGTCGATCTCGATCATGCCGATGCTGACGTAGATGTCTTCGAGATAGGTGCGTGGCAGCTGTCGTTCGAGCTCCTCGCACAACGGTTCCCAGGTTTTCAGCGTCAGGTTGAAGGAGAAGCCCGCCTGCTCCGGAATCCGGCCCATCAGGTGCTTGGCGTCCAGGATCGAGCGCACGAACGCCGGTTCGGTGATTCCGGACCCGACATCGATATCGGTGATGCCTGCCTGCGTGATCGCCTCGATCAGGCGGGCTTTCCGCTGGTCGTCCGCACCGAACGGGGCGCGTTCACCACCCTCGCGGAGCGTTTCGTCGGAGATGGCCTTGATCGAGAAGTCCTGATAACGAGGAGTGTGATCAGGAGGAAATGGCAGCACGAACACAAACCTTTCCCAAATTGTGAGTAGACATCGGACGAGTCGTCGTCGACCCGGGAAAGAGGCCGGAGGGAGACTTCGGAGAACACGGCCGCGGCCGAGGGGTATCGGTGCTGTCCGCCGGCCTCCCGCCGACCACCTAACCCACTAAGAAGGTTAGTGGCGGATCCCGGGCTCATGCAACCCGTTAGACTCGGAACATGTCCGGTGACTGGATTCTCGACAGCCCCTACCCCAGCGTGAATTTCTTAAACACGCTCCGGGACCGTTATCTCGGGGGCTGGGAACTGCTCACCACGCCGGAACTGCTCGGCGAGTGGCTGGTCGCGGCGAAACTGACCGATCGCGCGCCCGAATTGACGCCTGCGCGACTCGCCGAGGCCGTGGCATTGAGGGAGGCCATGGACGCGGTCCTCATGGCGGTGGGCCGCCGGGAACGACCGTCCGCCAAAGCGGTACACATGCTCAATGCGACGGCGACCTCCGCGCCTCGGGCGGTGCTGCAACTGCGCTTGCCGTCGAGGGGGCTTCCCGAGTCCTGCCAGGTGTTGCCGGGTGACCCGGCGGCCGCGGCCCTCGCGACGCTGGCGGCCGACGCGATCGAACGAGTGGCGGAGCGGGCTTGTGTCCGCCAATGCGCCGCCGAAGACTGCAGCATCCGTTACGTGGACCTCTCCCCGGCCCGGAACAAACAGTGGTGCTCGATGGCCCGCTGCGGCAATCGCATGAAGTCCCGTAACCACTACCGCCGCGTGACGGCGCATTGACCCCCGGCTCAGGGCATCCCTGTCCCGGGTACTGGCGCCGATTCCAGGCGGGTGTCACCTGTTCGGTTGGTTAATCGGGTGAACGCCCGTCTGCCCCAGTTGGGCGACCCGGCAACGACGGCACTATGGCCGCGTGCCTGACAAGATCGCGATTGTGGGGGTGGCCTGCCGGTTTCCCGGCGAGGTGGCCGACCTGGACAGCCTGTGGTCCCTGTTGAGCGACGGCCGCGAGGCGGTGAGCGCGCCGCCCGCGGACCGGTTCGACATCGAACGGTACTGGGACCCGAACCAGTTGCGGCCGGGCAAGTCCTACACGTTCGCGGGCGGCTATCTCGGTGACATCACGGGATTCGACGCCGGCTTCTTCGCGATCAGCCCGCGCGAGGCGGCGTGTATCGACCCTCAGCAACGGTTGTTGCTGGAGCTGGGGATGGAAGCGCTTGACGACGCCGGGATCGATCCCCGGTCCCTGGCGGGTACGGACGCCGCCGTGTTCGTCGGTGTGTCCGCGCTGGACTACGCCGGACAGCAGATGCTGGCGCCGAGCGGCATCGGTCCCTACACGAACTCCGGCGCGGCGCTGTCCAACACGGCGAACCGGATGTCGTATCACCTGGACGTGCACGGGCCGAGTCTCAAGGTGGACACGGCGTGCGCCTCGTCCCTGAACGCGGTCCATCTGGCCTGCGAGCACCTGCGGCACGGTGGCGGCCGGGTCGCCTTCGCGGCGGGGGTCAACCTGCTGCTGAACCCGTTGACCTTCGCCGGGTTCGCCAAGGCCGGTTTCCTTTCACCGACGGGGCGTTGCCGCCCCTTCTCGGCCGACGCCGACGGGTACGTGCGTGCCGAGGGCGGCGGCGTGGTGGTGCTCAAGCGGCTGGCCGACGCGATCGCGGACGGCGATCGCGTGCACGCCGTGATCGCCGGCTCCGGGACCAACAGCGACGGCCGCACGAGCGGGCTGGTGCTCCCCAGCAGCGAAGCTCAGGAGGCGTTGCTGCGCGAGGTTTATGACAGCTTCGGGCTCGACCCGGATGATCTGGCCTATCTGGAGGCGCACGGCACCGGGACACCGATCGGCGACCCCGCGGAGTGCCAGGCCATCGGGAAGGCACTGGGCCTGCGCCGGTCGGGCGGGCCGCTGCCGGTCGGGTCCATCAAGGCGAACCTCGGGCATCTCGAACCGGCGTCGGGCATGGCCGGGCTGTGCAAGGCCATTCTGGTTCTGCGCCAAGGGGAAATTCCCCCGGCGCCGCACGCCTGCCGGCGCAGCGAACAGATCGACTTCGACGGGCTGGCGCTGACGCCGGTGGAGCGGCGCGGTCCCGCCACGGGGAGTCTGGCCGGCGTCAACTCGTTCGGGTTCGGGGGCGCGAACGTGCACGTCGTCCTGGAGAAGCCGCCCCCGGCGCCGCGGCCCGCACCGGGCACGGGAAACGAGGTGCCGGTTGTCGTCTCCGCGCACACCGAAGCCGCCCTGGCCGAAGCACTGTCCCGAATGGACAGACGATTGGATGGTTGTCCGGACTTTCACGACGTCGCCTACACCTCGTACCAACGGCGCGGCAAACACGCGTATCGCCGGGTCGTGCTCGCCGCCACGGCGGATGAAGCGCGAAGCCGTCTCGCGGATCGGGTCGAACCGCGACGCGCCACCAAGCAGGGCCGGGTGGCGTTCGCCTTCTCCGGCCACGGTGCGCTGTGGCCCGGCATGACCGGCGACCTCCTCGATGCCGACCCGGTATTCGCGCGGACCATCGCGGAGATCGACGAGCTGCTCGCGCCTCGCGTGGGGTGGACGGTCGCGGAAGAGCTGAGGTCGCCCGAGCCGCGCTTTCATGACACGCGGGTGGTTCAGCCCGTCCTGTTCGCGCTGCAGGCGGGCATCGTGGCCGGCTTGGCCGGGTACGGCCTGCATCCGGAGGCCGTGTACGGGCACAGCGCGGGCGAGATCGCCGCCACGTTCGTCGCCGGTGTGTACGACGTGGAGCAGGCCGTGGAACTGGCGGTGGCGCGCAGCCAGGCCCAGGCGCGCACCGCGGGCACCGGAACCATGGCGGCGGTCAACCTCGGCCCGGAGGAGACCGAGGAGGCGATCGCGCGCTACGAAGGCCGGGTGGAGATCGCCGGGTTCAACAGCCCGGTCGACGTCACGCTCGCCGGTTCCCACGAGGACCTCCGGGATCTGGTCGCCCGGATGGCGGAACGAGAGGTCTTCGCCCGCTTGCTGGAGCTGGACTACCCGTTCCACAGCTCGGCGATGGATGTTCTCCGGCCATCGCTGCTGACCTCCCTGGCTTACCTCAAACCCAAACCCGCCACGACCGAATTCGTCTCGACGGTCACCGGTGAGCCGATCGCCGGGGAACAACTCGACTCCGAATACTGGTGGCGCAACCTTCGGGAACCCGTGCGGTTCGCCGCGGCCACCGGTCACCTGGTCGCCGCCGGCTTCGACACGATCATCGAGATCGGGGCGAAACCGGTGTTGCGGACGTACTTGAAGCGGGCCGCGAAGGACGGGGTGCTCGCCGTTCTGCCGACGCTCACGCGGTCCGAGCCCGGAACGGCGGCCTTACGAGCGACGGTGGAGTCAGCGCTCGCCGCGGGCGTCTCCATCGCCCCCGGCCGGTACTTCCCGCGACCGGGACGCGTCGTGTCGCTGCCCGCATACCCGTGGCAACGCGAACGAGCTTGGCTGGGCAGCAAGTACACCTGGAGCGGTGTCACCACGCCCCCCGATCACGTCCTGCTCGGCGACCGGACCGCGGTCGCCGACCCCACCTGGCTGTCCACCGTGGACCCGGCCCGGCTTCCGTGGCTGACCGGCCACCGGGCCGCCGGGGCGGCGATCATGCCGGCGGCCGGCTACCTGGAGATGGGCTGGGCGGCCGGCCTGCTGGCGCTGGAGGGGCCGGTGGAGGTGCGCGAGTTGCACATCACCAGGCCGATGGTCGCTCCCGACGACGAGTCGGAGCTGCCCCGCCTGCAGGTTTCACTGTCCGAAGAGGACGGTGTGTTCCGGGTGGCCACCCGCTCGGCGGAGGGAAAACCCTGGCAGACCCACGCACGCGGCCGGGTACGGCGACGGGTGGCCGAGCCGCCGCCACCGTTGGACCTGACGGCGTTACGCGCCCGGTTCGCCGGCGAGGCGGAGCACATCGACCGGGAGACGCTCTATGCCGACGGCGAACGCCTTGGCCTCGGTTACGGCCCCGCCTTCCTGGTGATTTCCCAGCTGTGGGTGGGGCGCAGGGAGGCGCTGGCCGACTACGACTGCGGGCACCTGGATTTCAGCGGGTTCCACGCGCACCCGGCATGGACGGACGCGGCACCGCAGCTCGGGATCGAACTCGGCCGGATGCGGCACGGCCGCGTCGATCAGGAGGACTCCTACCTGCCCGTGGCGGTCGGTACCGGGCGATTGTGGGGCGCCCCGGCCGAAAAGGGCGCGGTGTATTTCCGGTGCCGGACCGTGTCGGACACCTGGGCCTCGACGGACATCGTGCTGACCGACGAAGCCGGAATCGTCCTGCTGGAACTGCTGGACCTTCGCTTCCTGCGGATCAAGGCCCCCAACCGGCGCACGATGCGGCGCCAGCACGTCGAACTCCGCGCCGCCCCGCGAGGACCGGCGCCCGCGGCCGAAGTCGTCCACACGCCGCCACCGGCCGAGTCACGGCCGATCGAGGGCTACTCGGAGTTCAGGCGGCGGCGTATCGCGCTGACCGCCGCCTTCGCGGTGCGCGCCTACGCCACCCTTCTCGACGGAGCGGAGGTGTTCTTCACCGACGACCTGTTGGCCGCCGGGGTGCGTCCCGAGTTCGCCCGCCTGCTCGACCTGCTGACCGGGCTGGCCGTCGACCACGGTCACCTCGAATGGCTCGGTGAGTTCCAGGGCCGTGCCCGGTGGCGAATACATCCCGGTGCCGCCGAACGATCGTTCGCCGATCTGGTCGCCAGCTTCCCCGCCTATGTCACCGATCTGACCCTGCTCGGCCGGTGTGGCCTGCACCTGGCCGAGTTGTTGCGGGGCGGCCGCGACGCGCTCGACATTCTTTTTCCCACGCACGGCAGCGACACCCTTGCCCACTACTACGAGCTGTCGCCCGCCATGCGGCCCTGCAACCAGGCCGCCGCCGAGGTGATGAGGTCCTTGGCGCGGGTGTGGCCCACCGACCGTCCACTGAGGATTCTCGAAGTCGGAGGCGGCACCGGGGCACTGACCGCGGCACTGCTGCCCGTCCTGCCACCGGATCGCACCCGCTATGTGTTCACCGACGTCTCACCGTTCTTCCTCGCTCCCGCCGAGGCCAGATTCGCGCGCTACGACTTCGTCGAGTACCGGAAGCTGGACCTGGAAGAACCCGACCTCGAACCCGGCACCTTCGACGTCGTGGTCGCCGGAAACGCCCTGCACACGACCAAGGACGCGCGGGCCGCGGTGCGCGCGGTGGCGGAGTTGCTGACCGGCGACGGCCGCCTGCTGTTCATCGAGGCACACGATCCGCCGATGGTGGCCCTGCCCTTCGGCCTGGTGCCCGGATTCTGGTCGATGGCCGATGGCGGCCTGCGGCCCGCCTCGCCGCTCTTGTCCACGGAGCAATGGCGAGACCTGGTGGCGGATCAAGGTTTCCGGGACCCAAGGACCATTGTGGAGGGTGAGCTGTGCTCGCTGATCTCGGCCACTCGTGCGGCCCGCCCGTCACTGGAGCCACCGACCGTCGTGACGACCGCGCGCGTGGTGGTCGTCGCCGAGGACGACGCGGAGGCAGACCTGGCCACCGCACTGGCCACGAGGCTGACCGAACTCGGCGCCGACGCCGTGCGCGTCGGCGTGGGCACCGGCACGCGGGACTGGTTGTCGGCGCCCGAGACCGACGTGGTGCTGATACTCGGCGAGGCGGGCACGGCCCCCGATGCCGCCGTCGACGCCACCACCCGGCGGTTCGAATTCGTGCGCGCGCTCGCGATCGGCTCCTCGGACCTGCCCGCGGGTGCGGTGGTGAGACTGTGGCTGATCAGTCGCCCCACCGGAGGCAACCCGGCGCCGGAGAAGGCGGCCGGCCCTGTCGAGGCCGCTCTGTGGGGCGCCACCCGTGTCGTCGCCGCCGAACACGGCATGGCGGGCATCCGGCGGATCTCGGTCGAGCGGGACGTCCCGGCGGACGACATCGCCCGTGAGATTCTGGAGCCCACCAGCGAGGACGAGGTGGTGCTGACCTCGTCGGGCCGGTTCGTGCCGCGGCTGCGCGACCTCCCCGCGGTCGTCTCGGCCGACGCGGCGACGGCCTACCGGCTCGTCGTCCGGGACACCGGGCCGTCCTACGAACTGGCCTGGGTGACGACCAGGATGCCGGAACCGGCGGCGGGCCAGGTGGTCGTCAAGGTCCACGCGACGGGCATCAACTACCGCGACGCGCTGATCGCGGTCGGCATGCTGCCCGGCTGGGTGGTGGACGCCGGGATGACCGGAATGCGGCTGGGCGGTGAGTGCTCGGGAGTGGTCACCGCGGTCGGGCCCGGGGTGAGCAGGTTCCGGCCCGGCGACCGGGTGTTCGGCTCCGTCTCCGGCTCGTTCGCCTCGCACGCGCTGGCCGAGGAGAACCTGATCGGAATCGTGCCACCGGGCATCGACCTGACCTCCGCGGCGACCATGCCCGTCGCGCTGATCAGCGCGAGCTACGGACTGCTGCGCCAGGCGAATGTCTCCCAAGGCGAGGTGGTGCTGGTGCACGGCGCGGCCGGCGGGGTCGGGCTCGCCGCACTCCAGTGCGCCCGGTTCGCCGGCGCGACGGTGATCGCCACCGCGGGCACCGAGGAGAAGCGGGATTTCCTGAGGTTGCTGGGCGTCGAGCACGTTTTCGACTCACGGGGCCTCGGTTTCGTCGCCGACGTGCTCGCGGTCACCGGCGGGCGGGGCGTCGATGTCGTCCTCAACTCGCTGAGCGGGGAATTCCTCAGAAGCAGCCTCGATCTGCTGGCCTTCGGCGGCCGGTTCGTCGAACTCGGCAAGCGCGATCTCTACAGCGACCGGAACATCCCCCTGTTCCCGCTGCGCAACAACGTCAGCTACTTCGTGGTCGACGTCGACCAGTTGGGCAAGGAGCGCCTCGGGTTGCTCACCAACCACCACAGCTGGGTCATGGCCCACATCGACGCGGGGACCGTTCAACCCGTTCCGCACCGGGTCTTTCCGGCGGCCGGAGTGGCGGAGGCGTTCCGGTCGATCCAGCATTCCCGGCACATCGGCAAGCTGGTCGTCACCTTCGACCAGCGACCGCCCGTGGAAAGCGTGGCACCCCCGGACCCCTTCGAACCCGACCCTTCGGGTACCTACCTGGTAACCGGCGGCGCGAGCGGATTCGGTGCGGAAATCGCGCGATGGCTGGCCTGCCGGGGAGCCAGGCACCTCGCACTGGTCAACCGCCGTGGCATGGCCGTGCCGGGCGCGGAGGACCTGGTAGCCGAGTTGACGGCGGGAGGGGCGACGGTTTCCGTGCACGCCGCCGACGTCACCGATGAGTCGGCGATGCGCGACGTCGTGGAGGCCATCGACGGCACGGGCGCCCCGTTGCGCGGGGTGGTGCACGCCGCGATGGTGCTCGACGACGTGATGCTCGCCGACGCCACCGCCGACAGGTTCCGCGCCGTGCTGGCGCCGAAGATGGCCGGGGCACTCGTACTCGACCGCGTCACCGACGGCCACGCGCTCGATCTGTTCCTGCTGGTTTCCTCCGCGGCCGCGGTCTTCGGCAATGCCGGACAGGCCGCGTATTGCGCGGGAAACCTTTTCCTGGAGGCACTCGCCCGTGCCCGCCGCACTCGCGGACTGGCCGGGCAGGCCGTGGCCTGGGGACCGTTGGGCGAGGTCGGCTACCTGGCCCGCAACGAGGCCACGGCCCGCACCATGACGCGTGCGGGGCTGGACCTGTTGTCGCCACACCAGGTGCGTCAGGCGCTCGACGAGTTGGTCGACGGGCCCGAAGTCGCGCTGGTGTGGAGCCACGACGGGGAGTTTCTGCGCCGGCTCTACCCACACCTCACCACGCCGCGGCTCGGTGAGCTCGCCGGTGGCGAGGACGCTCCGGATCCGGGGGACGACGATTTGCTGCACCGCTTGCGGGAAGCATCGGCGGAGGAGGCGATCGCGCTGGCCGCCGACACCATCGTCACCACGCTCGCCGAGGTTCTCGGCGTCGCTCCCGAGCGCATCGACCGCGACCGGCCGCTGGATCAACTCGGCGTGGACTCGTTGATGGGCGCCGAACTGATCGCCAAGATGCGGCGGCGTTTCGGCCGGGAGGTCCCGCTCATGCGCGTCGTCGCCAGCAGCGGTATCGACGATCTGGCCAGGTCGCTGGTCACCTACTTCAGAACCGAGGAAACAAGGTGACCTCCACTCGCGGCAGTGAAGGTGACCACGGAGCGCGCCTTTGTTATCCGCTATCGGGGCGGCAGGGCACCCTTCTGCCGGACGTACCGCTGCCTGAGCAGGAGCGCCCTGTCGACACGATCGCGGGGGCGCGCAAACTCGTGGAGGAAGCACCGTGAGCCATTTTCCGCTCTATATCGGGAATGAGCGTGTCGACACCGCGGAGTGGGCCTACGGGGTGAGCGTGCGCGCGGTGCTGGACCCGACGGGCCCCGAAACGGCCAGGCTGTTCCGCCTGCTGCGTGAGGGCAGCGAGGAGGAATTGCACGCTCATCCCTACGTGTTGTGCTCGGCCGCGTTGGCCACCCCGGAACTGGGGCAGGCCGCGCTGCGCGCCGCGGCGGAGGCGGTGCCGAAGCTGCGGGCGGTGCCCTTGGACCGCCGGCTCAGCTGCGTCCAGGACCTGCACAACGCTTTTCTGGCCCACCGGGCGGAAATCTCGCGTCTCCTGCGTTCGGAAGGCTGTCCCCGGAATCTGGCCGAAGCCCAACTCGGCGTGATCTTCGATCTGGTCCGTCCGGAAAGCCTGGAGCATACGCGGGCACTGCTCCGCCAGGAGATCACCACGGCTGGGCACAGGATCGTGTTGCAACGCCAGCCCGACGGAGTCGTCTGTGTCGACCCGCCGGCCAACGCGCCCCTGTTCGGGCTCATCGCCTCGCTCGTGCTGATGGCGGGCAACGCCGTGGTCGTCCGCGTACCGCGCAGTTGCGCCAGTTCGTTGAGCTACGCGCTGCACAACGTCATCATCCCGGTGTTCGAATCCCGTGGCGCACCCTCCGGGTCGCTCAACGTGCTGTGCGCCGACTACGAGGTCACCATGCGGCAGTGGCTCGACAGCCCACTGGTCGACACCATCTACTACTTCGGCTCCAGCGAGCGCGGGCTCGCGCTGGAGCGGAAATGCGTCGAGCGCGGCAAGAAGGCGATTCTGGAGCTGTCCGGAAACGACGGCGTGCTGGTGTGGCGGGACGCCGACCTCGACCACGCCGTCGCGGCACTGATCGAGGCGTTCTACGCCTCCGGCCAGACCTGTTTCAGCCCCAAATACGCCATTGTCCACCCCGCGATCGCCGACGACCTGCTGGCCCGGCTCGAGGCGGCGGCCTCCGCGCTCCGCCCCGGCGACCCCGAGGATTCCGACACCGTGCTCAGTCCGGTGTTGCGCGCCACCGCGTTTCACCGTTGCCTCAACGAGGCGCTCGGCGCCGGTGCCACGAAGATCTGCGGTGGCAACCAGGTGGATCTTCGTGGGGAGCCCGATCCGAGAGGGTTGTTCATCGAACCGACCGTGGTGCGCGTCAACGGTTTCGAGCCGGCGGGCACCATCGCCGCCGTGCGCGAGGAGACCTTCTTCCCGTTGCTGTCGGTCGTGGTGCCCGACGACGGCCCCGACCTCCTGGACCGCGGCATCGATTTCCTCAACGGCAACACCTACGGCCTGCGCAATTCGCTGTGGGCCGAGGACTCCGTGGTCATCGAGCGGTTCGTCAGCGAGGTGGTCAACGGCGGGCTGCTCAAGGTCAACGACTCGCACATGGGACACGGGCCGCATCTGCCCGGCCTCGGCGGAACCGGGCGCAGCGGGGGAGTGCACGGCGAGGCCGCGTACCCGTTCCTGCGCGCCAGCCGGCTGCAGGCCGTCGCGATCGCGACCACGAAAACCCACCCGGGAAAAGCAGTGCCGGGCGGACAGTGACCGGTGCCCGGCCCTCAGGCCGGGAAGGAGGGCACCGGCCACGCGTTGCCGTGCCCGGACGCGGTGAACACCGTGTCCTTGGTGGTGAACAGCGCGGTGCCGAAGGCGTTGGCGAACTCGTCCACGCCCTCCTGGGTCGGCGTGACCGGGATTCCGTTGCAGCTCACCAGGATCGGCTGACCCGGCGTGCCCGGTTGCAGACTCAGCCGCACCGCGCTCGGGTCCGACGAGAACAGGGACAGCTCGCCCAGCCACACGTCGTTCACCTTCAGGAAGGCGAGGATCACGCCGTCGGGCACCGAGCCCCTGATGTCGGTGATCTCCATGCGCGCCCGGGAGTTCGACAGCACGACACCGCCGTGGGCGCGCCCGCTGCCCTTTCCTGGCTGCCCGGTGGCGAGAATCGTGCCACCGGCGTACTCCGGGGTCAGCTTGACTCCCACCGTCGCGCCGTCGGTGTCCAGGATCGGGGTCGCCGGGTCCACCGCGTGCACACCGATGCCCTGGCCCGCGAGCCGCTTGAGCGCGAGGTCGGTCAACCGCAGTTCGGCCAGCCCGTCGAGGGCGGTGAGCGTCTGCTCGCCGGCCGCGTTCGCGGCCCCGGCGCCGGCCAGCTGCGCGACCAGGGGTGCCGCCATCGAGCCGCTGACAAAGACACGTCGAGTGATCGCCATACCACCCAGTGTCGGACATCGCCGCGGCATCGTGCTGAGAATTAACTCGAAGGTGGGACTTCAGCCGCCCGCCCCCGCACGCTTGGCCTGGTTGCTGTGCCGGTCGTTACCAATCCGACCACAGCCACGGCGGAAATGGGGCTCTGTAAGCGGTTCGGCTCGGGGCCGTCTCCGCCTACTTTTGGTCGGATTGGTAAAACCAGTGGTCAGAACCAGTGCAGGCAGTGTGGCGGGCGGTCGCCGCGAAAGAGGGAGTCGGCCAGGGCGGCCGCGCCGGGGTGGTGGGCCCGGATGTGCCCGGCCCGCACGAGCGTGCTCGGGGCGGTGCCACCGAGATAGACCGAACCCAGGTCGCTGACGTCCAGGGACAGGTCGGGTTCCCGGTCGGTCGGGACGCAGCCGGCCTTGCCGTCCCGGACGGTGAGCAGATAGCGGCTGTGCTCGCCGAGGAACGGATCGTCGATGTCGAGGACGATTTCGCCCTCGGCGGACCAGCCGCGTGCGGTCAGCGCGCGCGGGATGTCCAGCAGCCGTACCCAGAGCCAGTCGGTGTGGTCGCTGACCTGCCCGGCGCGGAAGTCCGCGAGCTGCCAGCGCAGCGGATGCCCGGGCGGGAAATGCTTGAACACGACCTGGGTGATGAGGTCGTGCCCGAGTACGAACCGGGCCAGCGTGGTGAAGACGGCGTCGCCGGTGGTGATGACCTCGTCGACGGTCAAGGTGCCGGGCGGCTCGCCGGTCGAGTAGCTGGCGTACCCGTCCGGGACGCCGTCGGCGTCACGATGGACGGCGAGATAGCGCGGTGTCTTGGAGACCGGGGGCTGTCCGGCGCCCGAGGACCACCAGCGGTGCGGCCGGGACAGGGCGCCGGGCTGTTGGCGACGGTAGCGGTCGTAGACCTCTTCCAGGATCGCGCCGCACTCGGCGCGCCGCAGCAGTTCGACCGAGCCGGTCTCCGCCGCGGCGGCCGTGCCGCGCGCCCGGGGGAGAGCCAGCGCGGACCGGTGACGCTGCACTTTCAGGTGCCGCGTGTAGGTCGCCGGTCCGTAGCCGAACCTTCCGTAGATCACGGCTTCGGAGGCCAGCAGGACCGCGAGCGACTCCCCTCGGGCGCGCAGTTCCTCGAGTTGACGCCGCATCAGCGCGCTGAGCACGCCTTGGCGCCGGTGCGAGGGCAGGACGCCGACGGCGGTCACCCCGGCGGCGGGGACGACGATTTCACCAGGCAGGGTCAGCTCGAAGGAGTACGCACCGGCGGTGCCGACGGGCCGCCCGTCGGCCGTCAGGGCGAGCAGACTCCGCTCCATTTCCAGCGCCGACAACCAGTCCCCGCTGTCCTCGGCCGAGGGTGCCCGGAAGCGCCCGAACGCGGCATGAATCGTGTCGGCGAACACGCCGAGGTCCTTCTCGGTCGTGGAACGGATCTCCATCGCGGCCGCTGCCTTCCTGGGGTACCGGCACCACGACGGGTGGCGCCTTGGTCCACAGTGCACCGCCGACCCCGGGGCCGGATCAAGCGAATTACCGCCCTACAGTCCGGAAACCGGGCCCATGTGCAGGTTCCGGATGACGTTGCGCGGGTTCTTCGCGACGTACTGCGCGGCGCCTGATTCGAAGACGAGGTAGGCGTAGCCACCGGATTCGGTGATGCCTTCGTTCATGCTCGGGGACCGGTAGCAGCGGGTCGAGGAGATGTCGATGTCGCGTGCACCGGCGTCGACGACGTAGATGTTGCCGCGGTTGTCGTTGCCGTAGGAGGTGCTGAAGACGAAGTGGGTGTCGGTGACCATCAGGCCCTGCGTCTTGACCGGCACTTCGTAGGCTCCGGACTGGGTGGTCAGCGATCCGTCGGTGTCCACGGTGTAGCGGTACATCTTTTCGCGGTCGTTTTCGCTGAACTTCCCGGCGTAGAGATTGTTGCCGTAGCTGGTCAGGAACGATGCGCCGTAGACCTCCCGGGGGTCGCCGACCTGCTCCAGATAGGGCGTGCCGGACTGCTTCATCGCGGTTTCGAGGTCGGAGAGCCGGTATTTGCGGATGGTGTTTCCTTCGCCGGCCACGAAGGCCCAGCCCTGGGTGATCGCGACACCGCCGGCGTGGGTGGGTGCGATGGCGACGGTGCCGATGTGCTTGCCGGTCTTGGCGTCGACGCCGATCAGGTGGGCGTCCCCGCCGTCGGAGTAGGCGCTGATGACCAGCAGGTCGTTGCCGCCGTCCCAGCTGTACCAGGTGGCGATGCCCTGCGGAGTGTAGGTGTCCAGTTCGGGGATCGCGGGGCCCTTCGCGAAACGGCTGTCGTAGGCATAGGACGCGGAAGGGCCGTCGTAGAAGGACGCGGGTTTCCCGCTCGACGATGTCTCGCAACTGATCGCCGCCGACGCGGGCGGGGCGATGAGCGCCGTCGTCCCGAACACGACGACGGCGCCCGCCACGGTGGCGGCGGCCTTGTTCTTCCAGGTGTTCATCGAGCTCCCTCAGTCGGCTCCGGTGGTGCCGTCCTGGGACTCGCGAAGAAGGCCTCCGGTTCCGCCTGCCGCCGGGAGAAGCGCTCCTCCTACATGTGCTCGGCGGCGGCCGTGATCGCCTCCCGGATGCGGTGATAGGTGCCGCAGCGGCAGATGTTGCGGATCTCGTCGAAATCCGCGTCGCTGATCTGACGGCCCTGAGCCTTGGCCTGCTTGACCTTCGCCACCGCGGCCATGATCTGGCCCGGCTGGCAGTACCCGCACTGGGCGACATCGCGGTCGAGCCAGGCCCGCTGCATGGGGTGCAGCGGTTCGCCCACGGTGCCGGGAAGCCCTTCGATGGTGGTGATTTCGTCGGTCGGCTTGATGTCACCGACCGGGACCGAGCAAGGGTTGAAGGCCTTGCCGTTGATGTGGCTGGTGCAGGCTTTGCAGACTTCGAGGCCACAGCCGTACTTCGGGCCCGTGACGCCGAGGAGGTCGCGCAGCACCCAGAGCAGGCGCACGTCGTCCTCCACATCGACGCTGACCTGTTTTCCGTTGAGCATGAAGGTGTGCCGGGGCATGGGTACTCCTCCTGTGTCGTGTTTTGGCAATCCGACGGCAGTCACGGCGGAAACGGCTGCCTGCAAGCGGTCTGCTGCGGCCCGTATCCGCCTACTTCCAGTCGGATTGGCTAAAAGGAATGGCTGAGGCCGTCGGTCGGCGACTGCGGGATCGGCGGCACGGTCGGCAGCGGATCGAAGCCGAGCGGGCCGTCGTGGTTGACGGGGAACGCGCCGGGCAGGGTCCCGGTGGCGCGGGTGTAGGCGCAGGCGACGGCGGCGTAGGACGAGGCGACGCCGAGTTCACCGGCACCACCGGGTTCGCCGGTGGTCGGCGGCATCACGACGATCTCCATCTCCGGCGGCACGTTCCACTGCCGGGTGTAGAAGTAGTTGTCCCAGCTGCCTTCGAGGAAGGAGCCGTTTTCGAGGTGCAGGCTGGAGGACAGCGCGAGCGCGATGCCGTCGCTGATCCCGCCCATCATCTGCGCTTCCAGCCCACGCGGGTTGACCGCCAGTCCCGCGTCGACGGCGAACACGACCTTGGTGACCCTCGGGCCGGTATAGGCGTCCCGGACCTTCCGGCCGACCGTCGAGGGCCGGCAGTCGATTTCGACCAGCGCGGCGGTCACGCCCTTGTACTCGGCGTGGATCGCGATGCCCTGCGCGGTTCCCGCGGGCATCGCCCGGCCCCACTTGCCGACCTCGGCGACCTTGTCGAGCACGGCGCGGGCACGGGCGTCCTTGACGAAGGACTGGCGGAACGCGTACGGATCCTTGCCCATGCCCTTGGCGAGCTGGTCGACGACGAGTTCGCGCGCGCAGCACACGTCGGGGGAGTAGATGTTGCGCATGCTCCCGGTGTTGAAGCCCTTGTCCACCTCGTTGAGCAACTGGGTGGTGGCGCCGAAGTTGTAGGGCATGCTCTGGGACAGCTCGAAAATGGTCTCCGAGAACCCGATGTCCCCGACGGGCAGTTTGGCCGACAGCGCGGTGATGATCTCGCCGACGCCGTGGCCGAAGTCGGTCGACACGCTGGTGTGGCGCTGTTCGAAGGTGAGCACGTTGCCCGCCGCGTAGGTGGCGCGGATCCGGGCGGTGCACATGGGATGCGTGCGGCCCTGCCGGAAGTCGTCGGTGCGGTGCCACATCAGCTTCACCGGTTTCCCGATCTTGTGGGAGATCTCGGCGGCTTCGAGCGCGGCGTCGGAGAACAGCTTGCGGCCGAACGAGCCGCCGCCCTCGGTGACGTGCACCTTGACCGCGCCCTGCGGCAGGCCGATCTTCGCCGCGATCGCCTGCTGCGTCACGATCGGGGATTTGAGGCTGCCCCAGATTTCCGCGCGGTCCTGGCGGACGTCGGCGATCGCGCAGTTGGTTTCCAGCGCGCTGTTGCTGCGGAAGGCGAAGGTGAATTCGGCGTCCAGCGTCTTGGCGAGCAAAGGCAGTGGCGGGACCGCCAAAGGGAGCTGGGCCGCTTTCAGTTCCCGCAGCACGGAGGCGTCGGACGCGCCGGGCGCGGTGCCGGGACCCCAGTCGACCCGGAGCGCGCGGACGGCGTCGATGCACTGGCCGAAGGTCCGCCCGCGCACCGCGACACCGGTGGAAACCAGGGCCACGTCGCTGATCCCGGGCATCGCCTCGACCTGCGCCGCGTTCAGCACCGACCGCGCCTTGCCGTTGATCGTCGGTGGGCGGCACACCATGGTGGGCAGCGCGCCGGGGATCTGAAGGTCCATCGCGAAGACCTTGCGGCCGGTGACCGCGTCGAGCGCGTCGATCCGGTTGTGCGCGGTGCCGATGACCTTGAATTCCGAGCGCGGCTTGAGGACGACGGAAACCTGCGTGGTCTCCGTGCTCGCGGCGCGCTGGGCGAGTTCGCCGTAGGTGACACTCCTTCCCCCGCTGCCGGTGATCACGCCGAGGCGACTGGTGAGATCGCCGACGGTGTCGCCGAGGACGACCGCGGCGGCCCGCATCAGCCTGGCCTTCGCGACCGCCGCGGCGACGCGGATCGGCGTGTAGGTCGAGATCGTCGTGTTCGATCCACCGGTCAGCTGGTTGAACACCAACTCGGGCCGTGAGTCGGCGAGCGACACCTTGATCTTCTCGACCGGCAGGTCCAGCTCCTCGGCGATCAGCATCGCCGTCGATGTGGTGACGCCCTGGCCGACCTCGGCGCGCGGCAGCGCGAACGACGCGGTCCCGTCGGTGTGCACCTGCACGGTGATCAGGGCCGAGGTCGGCAGCGCGGCGTCGGTGAGCAGGTCGTTGAGGTCGTAGACATCGGCGGGCTGCGGCGGCGTGGGGACGGCCGCGGCGGCCTCGGGGGCCGCGATCGACCCGCCGACCTGTGCCGCGACCATCAGGGTCGGCGCGGCGAGTACGTACCCGAGAAATCGGCGACGTTCCATTCCCTGCGTGGATCGACGATGATCCGCCATAGCAGTCCTTCCCCGGCAGGCAGCTTTGCTGGTGCAGTCTCACACCGGGGAAGCCGGGTCGTCAGCGGCTGATCGCACAAGGTTGCCGGGCGCTCGCTGGGCACCTTGTCGCCTCGTCAGGCCCGCGTGCGGGAGTCCTGGTAGCGCAGGGCGGACAGCGCGAGCATGACCTGTGACCAGGCTGCCGTGTCGGTCAGGTCGAATCCGGTGAGCGTGTGGATGCGGTGCAACCGGTTCAGCACGGTGTTGCGGTGGCAATAAAGCACTCTGGCCGCTTGCACGCTCGAACCGGCGGAGGAGATCCAGGCCGCCGCGGTGTCGAGCATCTCGTCGCGCTCGGCCGCCGGCAGTGTCAGCAGCCGGCCGAAGGTCACGTCGACGAGCCGCTGGGCCAGCTCCGGCGAGTTGATCAGCAACGCGTTGGGCAGACTGTCGTCGAGGGTGATCACCCCGGACGCGCCGGGAGCGATCGTGTGCATCGCCAGCTCGGCCATCCGGTGCGCGAGCGGGAGGCCGGCCAGTTCGCCGACGGCGGGGGACAGGCCGGTGCGGCCGGACAGCACCGGCCTGAGCAGGTCGGCGAGTGCGCGTGGTTCGTCCCCGCCCACCGCGGCGATGCCGACGGCAAGACCGCCGCGATGACGCCACTCCGCGGGAATCCCGTGCAGGCCCAGAGTTCGCGTGAGGGGGCGCAGTACGGTCCGGCGGTCGTCTTCGGTGACGATGACGACGTAGCGGCCGGGCGAGGGCAACCCGAGCACCCGGGTCACCTCGGTGGCGACCTCGGCGCCCCGGCCGTCGAGCAGCGCGTCCATGAGCTCGGGAACCCGTGGGTCGGGTGTGCCCGCCAGCTTCTGCTCGACCGCGTGGTAGGCGGCCGCCATCTCGGCGGTGAACTCGCCCACGACCTGCCAGACGTCACCGGCACCGCGGACCAGTTGGCGCAGTTCGTCGGGGTCGAGCGCCCCGGTCTGGTTGGTGAAGTCCTCCCACATCACCTGGCCGCCGACCTGCCAGGCGTGCTGCACCCACTCCAGCGGGCATCGCTGCCGCGCCCGCCGGACACCGGTGGCGCGGGCGGTGCCGAGGCGGCCGGGGTCCGGCGCCGGGGCGTCGTTGAGGAACCCGAGCATGCTGGACAGGTTGTCGTGGCAGGACCGCCACAGGTCGTCCTTGCGGACCGGGCCCAGGGGGACGTACACGTCCGACCAAACCCGCTCCACGATGGCGTCGGCCAGCAGCTCGACATGGTCCAGGGACGACCGGCTGAGCGCCCGCACCAGCGCGCCGGCCTGTCGGCGTTCCGTGCTCGCGTCCATGAGCCTCGCCCCCGGCACCTTTGCCCAAGTAGATAGCCGAAGATCATAGTTTCCGCGCCTTTCCCGCCTAGTCACCCGTTTGGGTGAGTCGGGCCCTGTTCGGGGTGGCATGGGTGACGAGGTGGTGCCCGGGTATGCCGATGGCGAAGGCCTGTCCTGGTCCCGGAGCGGCCGGCAGGCACGAGCATGAATACGCGGAGAGGTGACGTCATGGCGTCTGACGGTGTGGTGGAGGTCCGAATCGGTGCCCCGGGCAGTGTCCTGGCGATCGAAACCGGCCGGATCAAAATGGACGTACCCAGGTCGGTGGGTTATTTCGGGGGCTTGGCGGCCGCGGTGGGCCTGGGTCTGGTCGAGCCACCGCTGGCGGTGTTCATCGCCGCGGTGCCGGTGTTCAAGGCACTGACCGACAGCGCGTTGCCCCGGGTGGTCCGTGCGGTCGGAGAGGTGCTCGAAGGAGCGGCCAAACCGGTCGGCAGCGACGCCGACGGAGTCGTGCAACTGGAAGATCAGGGCGACGCCGAGACCAGTGTGGTGACCCTCGGGCGGCACAACGGCGCGTCCGGTCGACGTCGTGCCAGGACCTGACCGGTCACGGCGTCGCGGGCTGATGATGTTCGGCGGAGTGGGTGTGAATGAGAGCCTGATTCAGCCGGGGCAGCGCGTGGGCGAGACGGCGTTCGGCGTCGTGGGCGATGGTGTGGGCCTGCAGCAGGGTGAGCGCGGGGTCGACGTCGAGTTCGGACTCGGCGACGAGGGTGTGGCCGACCCACCGCAGGCGGATCGTGTCGACCCCGCGAACGCCGGGGGTGGCGGCGAGGGTCTGTTCGGCGGCGTCCACCAGAGCCGGATCGACCGCGTCGAGCATGCGGGAGAACACCTCTTTGGCGGCGCCCCAGAGCACGGACAGGATGGCGAGGGTGATCAGCAATCCGACGACGGGGTCGGCCCAGCGCCAGCCGGCCCAGGAGCCGCCGGCGGCCAGCAGCACGGCCAGGCTGGTGAACCCGTCCGTGCGGGCGTGCAGACCGTCCGCGACCAGCGCGGCGGACCCGATCTCGCGGCCGATCCGGATGCGGTAACGGGCCACGGCCTCGTTGCCGAGGAATCCCGCCACCGCGGCGGCGGCGACCCAGCCGAGGGCACTCATGTCGCGGGGGTGGAGGAGCCGGTCGATGGCCGTCCACGCGGCAAGTACCGCGGAGGCGAACATGACCAGCAGGATCGCCAGGCCGGCAAGGTCTTCGCTCCGTCCGAGCCCATAGGTGAAGCGCCGGGTGGCGGCCCGCCGCCCGAGCAGGAACGCGATCGCCAGCGGGACCGCGGTCAGCGAGTCGGCGAAGTTGTGCAACGTGTCGCCCAGCAGCGCCACCGAACCGCTGAGCACCACGACGATCGCCTGCGCGAGCGCGGTGACCATCAGGCCGGCGAAGGAAATCCACAGCGCCCGCATCCCCCGCGCGCTGGCCTCCAGCGTCGAGTCCACGATGTCGGCGCTCTCGTGGCTGTGCGGGGTCACGGCGTGCTTGACCTGCTCCCAAAACCGCGCCGGCGGCCCCCCGCCGTGGCCGTGTCCGTGATGCTCGGCGTGATGGTGTCGGTCGGTCATGGCGAAGTGCTCCACCGGGTGCTGGTTTCGAGGTCTGTGCGCGGCCGCGCTCCCTGATAGCGTACCTGCGCAGATGTGCAGTTACGCAGGCAGTGGCATCGTCGGTATCGTGGTGGTCATGCACACGAGCCGGCCGGACTTCGACATGCCCGCCGACGAACAGGTTCATCTGGCCGCGGAGTCGTTCCGTATGCTGGCTGACCCCACCCGGATCAAGGTGCTGTGGGCACTGTTGCAGGGAGAGTCTTCCGTGGCATGTCTGGCGGAACTGGCGGGAGCCGCACCGACCGCGGTCAGCCAGCATCTGGCGAAACTCCGGCTGGCCGGGCTGGTCACCGGCCGGCGGGAAGGCACGTTCGTGTACTACTCCGCCGCCAACGACCATGTGCGGCGCCTGCTGTCCCAGGCGCTGTTCCACGCCGACCACGTCGACCGTGACATCCCCGGCGACGCCACCACGCCGCACACCCATCGTCCCCCGGCGGCGCACCGTGCGCACTGATCACCCCGAACGCACCGGGCCGGGCGTCGTGGACGAGGAACCCACAATGGAGATCGCCGGGCCGGAACCCGTCCCATTACGCGGGTTGCCATGGCCGGTGACGATGCTCCTGTCGCTCGCCGTCGCCACCGGCGGCAGCTTGTGGGATCTGCGCGTGTCGCACACCCTCGGCGTGCCTTTCGACACCGCGGTCGTGCTGGGCAGCCTGTTCGCGGTCGTTTTCACCCGTCGTCGCGCGCTCACCGCGCCCATGTTCGGCCCGCCGCTGGTGATGATCGTCGCCGCCGCCATCGGCGTGTTCGTCGAGGTCCGTCCCCGGGGTGAGGTGAGCACGATCGGGCTCGCGATAGCCGTTCCCGTGCTGCCTCAGTTCCCGGTCATGGCCGCGACCACCGCCGCGACCCTCCTCATCGGAGTGTTCCGGCTGGTGCGCGGGCGGCGCCGAAACCGCCCGGCGCAGCCTCCTGCCTGAGCGGGCTCACCGGCACACGCCTCGCGGTCGCACCCCCGACTTCGTAACGGCGGCCACTGCTGAAAAGGCCGCCTGCGTGACCATGGTGCGGACCACTGACGTGGACGCGGTGATGGACGGGTTCGGCGGGGTGATGAGCGAGGCTCGATTTCTTCCGTTCGACGAGGCGCGAGCCCTGGAATCCGTTGACCTCGATCGCGACGACGTACTCGCCCTGCCTACTGGAGCGTGAAAGGCGCGACCAGGTTCGCTTACGCGGCCGACGGCCGGGTCAAGACGGCGTTCGAGGCGGGAGCGTACTCGGGGCGGTGGGGCGACGACCCGGACTGCCTGTCGTCGGTGGTCGCGGACGTCGACTGGGAAACGTACCAGTGGCAGGAGAGCCTGCTTGTGCTCGCCGCCAGGATCACCGGGCAGCCGTGCACCGAAGACTGGCTGGACGGCGACGTTCTCATCGCGCCGATCGCGCAGCACGTCGAGGACGTGCGGCCGGTGACACCGGGGTTCGAGCCGCTGGAATACCAGCATCCGGTACTCGCCGCCGCGTTGCGGCGCGCCGACGACGAGGCGCTGATGACGGTCGCGCGTGCCGCCGTCGACGGGCTGGTCGCATCGTCCGGCCTGCCCGGGGTTCCCGACGACGACGCCGAGTTCGAAGAAATGATCCGCATGGCCCGCTACGAGGCGGGTACGGACGTCTTCGATGACGATCACCTGTGGTTTGCCGCCCTGGATGCCGTTCGCGTGCTCCGGCTCGCGCCGAACCCACTGACCGCCGCGTTCAGGACGATCGCCACGGCGGAACTCGCCAAGCGGCGGGACAACGCCGATCCGGCGCCGCTGCTCGCCGGTTTCCTGGAGCTCCTGGGAAATCCGCCGGCACCGTCTGGTTCGGACGGTGCCGTGGCCGGCGACGGCGGCCCGCTGGAGCGCCACGCGTGGATCACCGATCACTGGCTCGGTCTCAGTGCCTCGATCACCTACGCACGAGGTATCCCGCTCGACACCGTAGCGGCGGCATTCGGTGACGTCGCTTTGGGCACGGGGCCGGTCTCACTGACCGACACCGAACAGGTCGCGCTGCGGCGCGAAGGCGAGTGGACACTCGCGATCGCGTTCAACCGGAGGCCGTTCTCGCAGAAGGTGGTCGACGCTCTCCGTCCACATGGGACTGTTCTCTGCATCGACTGGGAGACGAACGGCAACCGGCTGGTCTACTACGCCGAACCCGGCTCGGATGTCGCCGTGATGCGGCCGGAGCACCGTGACGCCCCGCCACTGCTCGCGCCCTATACCGCGTCTCTTCCGGCCCCAGCGAGTAACGCCGCGCCGTGGTTGCTCGCGCTGGGGGAAGTCATCACCGGCATCGCCTTCACCCCGGACGGGCTCGACGCTCAGCACACGCTCATCGGCCCTGGTCCAGGTGAGCCCGAGCTTCGCGCGGCCGGGCCTCGATCCGCGGGACTGGGACATCGAAGCCGGGCTCTACCTGAGCCTGATCTCCCTGTGTGTCGCCGCGGCGGACCCCCTGTCTCAGGTCCAGTTGTCGGCGAAATTCTTGAACGCGGCCTTCGTTCCCGATCCGGCTACCCAGGCGAAGGGGCGGCCGGTGGCCCCCTTGGTTGTCCTCCTCCGGCCGCGCTTTCTGTCTAGCCGTATGGGGTTGTTTCGTGTCGGCACCGGGTCGGTGAACAACCAATGGCGGACAACCGAGGGTTCTGCGCGGTGCGGACGGGGTGGATGATCGGGCGACGGGGAAGGGAGGCTTCGATGCCACGACCGGAACGGCCTTTGGACGCCGACGGCGATGTGCTGCAGCGTCTGGCAGCTGGTTTGCGGCGTTTGCGCGAGCGCGCGGGGTCTCCCGGCTATCGGGAACTAGCGCGGCGGGCGCACTATTCGGCCACCACGCTGTCGAATGCCGCGGCGGGCCGGAAACTGCCAAGCCTCGCGGTGATGCTGGCGTATGTGCGGGCGTGTGGCGGGGATCCCGTGGAGTGGGAGGCGCGGTGGCGGGCGGTCGCGACCGAATTGGCGCCGATGGAGTTGGAGACCCCGGAGCAGGACCTGCGCGCGCCCTATGTCGGCTTGGGCACGTTCCAGCCGGAGGACGCCGATCGGTTCTTCGGACGGTCGCGGCTGGTGGCGGAGTTACGCGACCAACTGACCCAACGTCGTTTCGTGGCGGTGTTCGGGCCCTCGGGCAGCGGGAAGTCGTCGTTGCTGCGGGCCGGACTCGTTCCGGCCTTGGCGGGCGGGGATCACCACGGTCGGCCGGTGGTTTTGTGCACCCCCGGCGAGCACCCGCTGGAGGAGGGCGCGGCACAACTGGCGCGGCTGATGGGGATTCCGGCCAGCGCCGTGCTGGCCGACCTGCGGGCCGATCCGCACCATCTGCATCTGGCGATCCGCCAGGCCCTGGCCGACCGGCCCGGCGATGTGGAGCTGCTGATCGTGGTGGACCAGTTCGAGGAGGTTTTCACCCTCTGCCAAGACATCGGTGAGCGGGCGCAGTTCATCACGGCGCTGCTCGGCGCCGCGCGGGCGAGCACCAGCCGGGCTCGGATCGTGCTCGGAATCCGCGCCGACTTCTACGGCCGGTGCGCCGAACATCCGGATCTGATCGAAGCGCTGCGTGACGGTCAGACCCTGGTCGGCGCGATGGCCGCGGACCAGCTTCGTGAGGCGATCGTGCAACCTGCCGTCCGCGCCGGGCTGACCGTGGAGAACGCGCTCGTCGCGACCATCGTCGCGGAAATGGTGGGCCGCCCCGGCGCACTGCCGTTGATGTCGCACGCGCTGGTGGAGACCTGGCGCCGCCGCCGGGGTACCACGCTGTCGCTGGCCGGATATCAGACCGCGGGCGGGGTGGAGGGCGCGCTCGCTCAGAGCGCGGAACGCGTCTACCAGGCTCTCAACCGCGACCAGCGGAGCCTGGCCCGGGAGATGTTCCTGCGGTTGACCGCACCGGGCGAAGGCACCGAGGACACCCGGCGTCGCGTCCGGCGCGGCGAACTCGACCGTATCCACCCGGGGGACGACGGTGCCGGCTCCGATTTCGGGGTGGTGCTGGACATGCTCGTGCGGGCACGCCTGCTCACCGTCGGGGAGGAAACCGTCGAGATCACGCACGAGGCGCTGATCCGGTCGTGGCCCCGGCTGCGCGGGTGGCTCGCCGAAGACCGTGACGGGCTACGCCTGCATCGGCAGCTCACCGAGGCCGCCCGAACCTGGGAAACGCTGGACCGTGATCCCGGCGCGCTGTACCGGGGACTGCAGCTGGCGCTGACCCGGGAGTGGGACGAGCGCCGCCGGGCCAGACTCACGGCCAGCGAGCGGGAATTCCTGGACGCCGGTATCGACCAGCAGACCCGCGAGTATCGCTCGTCCCGGCGCCGCACGCACCGAGTGTTGGCGACCTTGGCGTGTCTGGCGCTCGCGGTGAGCGTGGCCATCACCGCCGGTGTGGTCGCGATCCAGCGCGGGCACGCAGCCGCGGACCAGCAAAGAACAGCGCTCTCACGGGCTCTGGCGGCGAGGTCCACCGCCCTGGCCGCCAGCCAGCCGGAGGCGTCGATGCGGCTCGCGGTCGAGGCCTTCGATCAGGCCCCCACCCCCGAGGCCCGCGGCGCCCTGCTCACCGCGCAGACCCAACCGTTCCAAGCCCGGCTCTACGGTTCCCCATCCGACACCTGGCTGTCCGTGCGATACAGCCCGGATGGCACCATCCTGGCCGCCGGCAGCACGAACGGCGACATCAAACTGTGGGACACGCGAACGCACACCCCCTTGCCGGGACCATCTCGCGCCAATGCCGCCATTCGAGCATTGGCATTCAGTCCCGACAGCCACACCCTCGTCACCGCCACGACGAGCGATCCAGCCACCCTGCGGTTCTGGGACGTCACCTCCGGCGAAGAGACTTTCAGCCGAACCCACCACGGGAAAGGGATCATGGCCTTGACGTTCAGCCCGGACGGGCGAACGCTCGCCGTCGCCGGTGAAGGAGCCGCGCTCTGGGATGTCGCCTCGCACCGGGAAATCGCGACGCTGACGCCCGATGCTCCCGGGGTCTGGGGCGCGTCGTTCAGCCCTGACGGCCGCACCCTGGCCACCGGGGACTCCACCGGCACGATCACGCTCTGGGACGTGCCGTCGCACCAGAAACGGCTCGCCTGGACCGGCCGTCCCCTCATCCGGCAGGCGGCCTTCAGCCCGGACGGACTGACCCTCGCGACCGCCAGCTATGACGGCGCCGTGCAGCTCTGGGACCCTGCCACAGGCCACGAGGACGCCACCCTCACCGGCTCCTCCGCCACCATGGCGGTGGCCTTCAGCCCCGACGGCCGGACCCTTGCCGCCACGGGGGACGAGACCGCTCTGTGGGAGATCGCCACCCGGCAAGCGCGGGCGATCTGGAGCGGCCACCGCAGCACGATCGCAGACGTCGCGTTCAGCCCGGACGGGCGACAGTTGGCGACCGCCGGCGAGGACAGCACCGTCGCTGTGTGGAACACGACGGGCACGGGGAACACCAGCGGTAGCGTGCTCTCCACCGCGCCAGCGGCACCGGTGCTCGGAATCTCCCTCACCCCCGGCAGTGACATCGCGACCACCGCGACCCGCGACGGCACGGTCGATCGATGGAACACGAAGAGCGGCGGCACAATCGGCACCTGGGTCACCGGTATCGGTGCCCTGCGCACGCTGACCTTCAGCCGGGACGGACAGGCTCTGGCCGCGATCAGCCGTGATGGCCACCTGGCGCTGTGGACCGCCGAGCGGGGCTGGGAAACACCCGCGTGGCTACCGGATGCCTACCTTGTCGCGGGTGTGGCCTTCAGCGCGGACGGCCATACTCTGGCGACCGTCGAACAGGGAAGCGTCGTCAGCTATACGAGCGTGACCTTGTGGGACCTCGTGCACGGCAGGAAGATCGCCACGTGGCCCTCCACCGGACGGTTACCCGGCGACATCGCCTTCAGCCCCGATGGGCACAGCCTGGCCACCACCGGCGACGGCGCCGCGAAACTGTGGGATCTGTCCGGCCATCAGACGAACAGCCACCCTATCGGCTACCACGACACCTTTACCGCACTCGCCTTCAGCCCCGACGGGCATACCCTCGCCCTCGCCGCCGCGGACGGCACCATCATCTTGCGGGACGGTACAACCGGCGCGGAAACCACCACCCTCACGAGCCGATCAACCCCTCTCGACCGCATCGCCTTCAGCCCCGACGGGACAACCCTGGCCGCCGGCGGCCGCGATGGCACTGTTTACCTGTGGGATCCCGCCTCGAAGACCGAAATCGCCACCCTCGCCGGTCACGGCGGCAGTGTCACCGCGCTCGCCTTCAGCCCCGGGAGCGACGTTCTCGCCACCGCCGGCGACGACGGCACCACCAGACTGTGGAACCTCGACACAACTATGGTCGCCGGGCGCCTGTGCACGACGACGAGCGGCACGATCAGCCCGGAACAATGGGCACAACTCATTCCGGAGCTGCCCTACCGGACCCACTGCCCATGACCGCGCTCCGGCGGACCCCGGCCCGGAGACACGCTCCTCCTTCTTTGTCCATTTCCTTCCCAAATGGGCTGACCTTTTGCCTGTAAGTGCAGAGGAATGACACGCCGGCCTTGCCGACTGTAAGCTGGTTCACAGTGCGGCGCACCGCTCGGCGACGTGAAACGCGTTCGCCGGCAGGAGGCGCCGGGGAATGGTGTCGACGCAAGGTGACCTTTTCAGTTCGATAGACCGTCGGATTCCGCGGCCGCGATAGGGGTTTCCCGACGAGGTCGGCTTCACCTCCTCGTCCTCATAGTTCTGATCACAACGGTGTTGACCGGTCCCTCTGATCCGGCTTCTCGCCAAAGCACGGAAAACAGCGCGGAGCGATTCCCGGAGCGGCTGAGAAAACGCGAAGAGAAAGCGGTTACATCGACATGAGCGAACCCCGGCCGTCGCGGGTCGAACAGGGCAGGACGCCCATGAATCCCGGCCAAGGAGCGGCATGAAGCCGGTGAACGTGTTCCTCTCCGGCCTCGGTTGCTGGTTGCCGACCGCCTACGCCGCATCGGAGGCAGCCGCCGCGGGCCTGTATGACGCCACGGTGTTCGCCGAGAGCAGGCTGCGTGGCGTGCTGGTCGCCGGTCCGGAGTCGCCGCCGGAGATGGCCGTACGGGCCGCGCGGACGGCACTCGCCCGCACCCCGGGCGGTGCCGCGGCGATCGGGGCGCTGCTGCACGGTTCGACGTTCTACCAGGGGCCCGAGATGTGGTCGCCGTCGGCGTACATCATGCGGGAGTTGGGCATCACGGGGGCCGGTGGCACCGAGATCCGCAACGGGTGTAACAGCATGCTCACCGGTATCGAACTGGCGGCAGGCCTGCTCTCGCACCAGCCGCCCGGCCGTCCGGACATCCTGCTGACCACGGCGGACAACTTCAATTCGCCCTTGTTCGACCGGTGGGACAGCGGGCCGATGGGCGTGATCGCCGCCGACGCGGCGAGCGCCGTGGTGATCAGCCCGGCCGCCGGCTTCGCCCGCGTCGACGCGGTCGTCTCCCGGATCTATCCGGAGTTCGAGGCGATGGCGCGCGGCGACGAGCCGCTGTTCCCGCCTACCGGCTCCACGGGCCGGCGGATCGACACCGTGGGACGCGCCCGGCAGTTCAACGAGCGCGTGCGGGAAATCGGCGGGATGAGTGTCGCCGACGGCATAGCGAAAGCCTGCTCCGAGACGGCGCTCGCAGCCGTGGACGAGGCCGGCATCGGCGTCGGGGACCTGCGCTGGGTCCTCGTGCCCAACGGCGACGAGGCGACCACCCGGAACTGCATGATGGACCCGCTCGGCCTGGATATTTCCCGATCGCAGTGGGAATTCGGGTGCGGGATCGGACACGCTTCGTCCAGCGACCAGTTCATCGCCGTCGACCATCTGCTGCGCACCGGGCAACTCGACGCGGGTGACCACCTCCTGCTCTTCGGCGGCGCTCCGGGATGGTCGGCCGTGGCGGTGGTCCTCACCATCACCGAACTGCCCCTCTGGACATAGGGACCGAGCACGGCCGAGCAGAAGGAGTCTCGTGGTGGTGCGGCAGCAGGACCCGATCGCCATCGTGGGCATGGCGTGCGAGTTCCCCGGCGCGGATGGTGTCCCGGCGTTCTGGAAGATGCAGCTCGACGGGGTGGACGCCACCACGGACGTCCCCATCGACCGGTTCCCCATCGACAGTTTCCACGACCCCCGCCCGCGCACGCCCGGACGGATCGTCAGCCGCCGCGGCGGTTTCCTGCCCGACATCCGGGGCTTCGACGCCCGCTACTTCGGCGTCTCCGGCCGCGAGGCGAGCCACATGGACCCGCAACAGCGGCTGCTGCTCCACACCGCCGCCGCGGCCGTGCGGGACGCGGGCCTGACGCCGGAGCAACTCGCGGGGAGCCCGACCGCGGTCGTCGTCGGGCAGCGCACCGCCGAGTACTGGGACCTGCTGCGCGCCGCCGGGGCGCTGGACATCTATGCCAACACCGGCACCTCCCGCAGCGTCCTGTCCGGCCGCCTGTCGTTCTTCTTCGATCTGCGCGGCCCGAGCACCTCCGTCGACACCGCCTGCTCGTCGTCGCTGGTGGCCGTGCACCAGGCGTGCGCCGCGCTGCGCGGTGGGGAGGCGACCCTCGCCCTGGCCGCGGGCGTCAACCTGGTGCTCACACCGGAGGAGAGCATCACGTTCTCCCAGGCGGACATGCTGTCCGCGGACGGTCTGTGCAAGTTCGGCGCGGCCGGTGCCGACGGCTTCGTCCGCAGTGACGGCGTCGGCGTCGTCGTGCTCAAACCGCTGGCGCGGGCCGAGGCGGACGGGGACCGGATCCACGCGGTCGTCCTCGGCTCGGCGGTCGAGAACGAGGGCCGCAGCAGCGGTTATCTGATGACCCCGTCGGAGACCGCCCAGATCGACACGATGCGGCACGCCTGCTCGCGCGCCGGCGTCGACCCGCGCGCCGTCGGGTTCGTGGAGGCGCACGGCACCGGCACACCCACCGGCGACCCGATCGAACTGCGCGCACTGAACGCGGTGTACGGCACGGGCGCGGGCCGGTCGGCGGCGGACCCCCTGCTGGTCGGCTCCGTGAAGACGAACATCGGTCATACCGAGGCGGCCGCCGGCATCGCGGCGGTCATCAAGGCGGCGCTGTGTGTCGCGCACGGCGTGGTCCCGCCCAGCCTGCACAGCGATCGGCTGACCGACGCGGTGGACTGGGACGGCATGGCGCTGGAGATCCCGCAGACCACCCGCGACTGGGGCCGGGACGGCGCTCTCCGGTATGCCGCCGTCAGCTCGTTCGGCATTTCCGGCACCAACGCCCACGTCGTCCTCGGTGAGCACCGCTCCGCCGCCGTGCCGCCGCCCGCCGAGCCACAGCCGTACCTGCTCGCGCTTTCGGCGCACACGCCCACCGCGCTGAGGGAACTCGCCGACGCCTACGCGGACTTCCTCGAACCAGGCGGGGAAGGGCGCCGGCACGAGCTGCGCGACGTCAGTTTCAGCGCGCTGGCCCGCAGCGCCCATCACCGGCACCGCATGACCGTTCTCGCCCCGGATCACGACCAGGTCGTCCGGCAACTGCGCAAGGGCAGGCCGATCGTCGCCGCCGACCCCGGCGCGCGGTGGAAGACCGTCTTCGTCTTTCCCGGCCAGGGCTCCCAGTGGGCCGGCATGGGGCGCCGGCTCCTGCGCACCTCCACGGTCTTCCGGAAGACGGTCGAAGAGTGCGATCGGCACGTCCGCGCCGAGCGCGGCTGGTCGGTGATCGAGCACCTGACCGCCGACGACGAGGCGGCCTGGCCGATCGACGTGGTGCAGCCGCTGCTCTGGGCGGTCGAGGTCGGACTGGCCGCGCTCTGGCGGGCGTGGGGCGTCGTGCCCGATGTCGTGATCGGACACAGCATGGGCGAGGTCGCGGCCGCCTGCGCCACCGGCGCGCTCACCCCGGCCGACGGCGCCGCGGTGATCTGCCGCCGCAGCGCCCTGCTCAAGGAGATCGCCGGAGCCGGGTCCATGGCCGCCGTCGACCTGCCCGCCGACGAGCTGCGGCGGGAACTCGCCGACGTGACCGACGTCGACGTCGCGGCGAGCAACGGCCCACGGCGCACCATCATCTCGGGCAACACGGCGGCGGTGGAGAAGGTGCTGGCCGAACTGGCCGAGCAGGACGTCTTCGCCAGGATCGTCAAGGTGGACGTCGCCTCGCACAGCAGTCAGGTCGACTCTCTGCTGGACGCGCTGCGCGGCGCCTTGGAGCCGGTCCGGCCCCGTAAGGGCCGGGTGCCGCTGCGTTCGACGGTGACCGGGGAACTGCTGACCGGTGAGGAACTGGACGCGGAGTATTGGGTGCGCAACCTCCGCGACGAGGTCCGCTTCCACGCGGCCGTCGACGCCGAGATCGCCGGCACCGAGGCGGCGGTCGTCGTCGAGATGAGCCCGCACCCCATCCTCACCGCGGCGGTGAAGGAATGCCTGCCCGAGGAACGCAACGACGACCAGGTGGTGCCCTCGTTGCTGCGCGACACCGACGACCTGACCGCGCTGCTGACCTCCGCCGGGCAGCTTTACCAGGCCGGATACCCGCTGCGGCACCGCGCACTGTTCGACGGGCCGGCCGCCTTCGTGGGGCTGCCGGCCTATCCCTTGCAGCGCACGGAATTCTGGTTCGAGCAAACGGCCGGCCCGCGAATGACTCCGCCCGCGACGGACCGCCCGGGCGGGCACCCGCTGCTCGGCGCACACACCGTCCTCGACGACGGCGCGCACCGGTGGGAAGGCCCGATCGACCTGGAGCGCAACGCCTACCTCCTGGACCACCAGGTGCAGGGCATGGTCATCCTGCCCGGCACGGCCTATCTGGAACTCGCGGCGGTGGCCGCCGAAGTCACCGCCGCCGATGTCGTCGTCACGCACGTCCGCTACGACAAGGCGCTCTTCTTCACCGCCGAAAACCCGCCGGTGCTGCGGGTGACGCTGCGGCCCGCCGGCCGGGGGTGGGTCTTCGACGTCGCCACCGCCGACGGCGCCGACTGGGTCCGGCACGCGCACGGCCAGGTCGAGCAGGCGCCCGCAGGCGTACCCCTCGTGGACATCCCGGGGGACACGCCCGACCAGATCGCCGCACGCGTCCCAGACCACCTCACCGGCGCGGAGTTCTACCGACGGTGCGCGGCCCGCGGCAACGACTGGTACGGCGTCTTCCAGGGCATCAGACAGGTGTGGCGCGGCGACGACGAGGCACTCGCGGAGGTCGCCGTCCCGGCAGGCCTCGCCGAGTACGAGCGGCACCACGTCCATCCGGCGGTCCTCGATGCCTGCGGGCAGGTGCTCGCGGCCACCCTGGCCGACTTGGCGGTCCCCGGCGAGCAGCACGCGTTCATCCTGGGCTCCGTCGAAGCGTTCCGCCGCCATGGTCCGCTGACCGGGACCCTCTACAGCCATGTGGTGCAGCGCGACCTGACGCCCGAGTCGTTCAGCGGCGACATCGCCGTCCGCGACGAGCGGGGCACGTTGCTGGCCGAATTCCGCGGCCTGCGGATCCGCTGGCTGCTGCGCCGGGAACAGCCCGGCCCGCTGACCGACTGGCTCTACGAGCCGCGGTGGACGCCGGCCGCCGCGCCCCCGGCAGCGCCGCGGGCGGCCACCGGGGCCTGGCTGGTGTTCGAGGACGAGGACTTCGGGCCGCGGCTCGCACCGGACCATGGCGCGCGGATCTCGGTACTGCCAGGGGAGAGGTACGAGCGGACCGGCGATGGGACGTACCGCATCGACCCGTCCCGGCTCGATGACTACGCCCGGCTGTTGTTGGAGGTCGGACGCGAGTGTCCTGAGGGCGTCGCCGCCGTGGTGCACCTGTGGAGCATGCGGGCGCCGAGCCCGGTGGGGGTGGTGCCCCTGGGGCTGGGCAGTGTGCTGCTGCTGGACCGGGCGCTGTCCATCGCGCGGTGGGATGGCCCTGTCCCGCGGCTCGTGCTCGTCACCCGTGGCGCCGTGACGGTCACGGACACGGACGGGGTGCCGGATGCGGAACAGTACGCCGTGTGGGGCTTCGGACGTACGGCGGCGAGCGAACTGCCCGCCGTCCGGCACACCCTGATCGACCTGGACGCGGCCCAGGAAACGGCACGGACAGAACCGCTGGTCCGGGAAATCGCGGCCGCCGACGCGACCGAGGACCAGATCGCGCTGCGGGGGAATGCCCGGTACGTCCTGCGGCTGCGCCGCACCGCACCGGCGCCGGGCAGCGACGACGTCACCGAGTTCGTGCCGGCCGGCGACCGCCGCACCGGACCAGTGCGCACAGTGGCCGAGGCGCGGCCCCCGGCGGTCGACGAGGTGCAGATCGCCGCCGCCTACGGCGGGGTCGGCTTCCGTGACGTGCTCCAGGCCACCGGGGCCTACCCGGACCAGGACGACGACGGCAGGCTGGGCTGGGAAACCGCCGGTGTGGTGACGGCGACCGGTGCCGGAGTGCGGGGACTGCGGGTGGGCGATCGCGTGGTCGCCGTCGCCCATCCAGGCCTGGCCACGCGGGTCCTCGCCGATCGCCGGCTGACCCACCGGATCCCCGGCGGTCTCGGTCTCGCGGAGGCCGCCACCGTGCCGATCTCCTACCTGACCGCCTGGTACGGCCTCATGGAACTGGCCACGCTCCGCGAGGGCGAGAAGGTCCTCATCCACTCGGCCACCGGCGGCGTGGGACTCGCCGCGATCCAGGTGGCCCGGTGGCGGGGCGCCGAGATCTTCGCCACCGCCGGCAGCGAGAAGCGGCGGGCCCTCCTGCGGACGATGGGCGTCACCCAGGTCGCCGACTCCCGGGGCGACTTCGCCGGTCCACTGCTGGAGGCGACGTGGGGCGCGGGGATGGACGTCATCCTCAACTCGCTGACCGGGGCGGCTGTCGAAGCGAACCTCGGCATACTCGCCCCGTACGGACGCTATGTGGAACTGGCCAAGCAGGACGCCCGGCCGACCGGGCTGGGCGGGCTGCTGCGCAATGGTTCCTTCCAGGTCCTCGACATCGCCGCCCTCTGCCGCGAACACCCCGGACGGGCAGGGGCGCTGCTCGGCCGGGTTCTGCGGCTGATCGCGGCCGGTGAACTCACGCCGCTGCCCGCCGAGGTGTATCCGGCCGACGCCATCGACGCGGCGTTCGCCGACATGGCCGGGGCCCGGCACGTCGGCAAGGTGCTCATCGATCTGCCGGCCGCCCCGGCGGACCCGCCGGCACCCGCGCCGACCTCGATGCGGCCGGATGCGACCTATCTCGTGACCGGCGGCGCCGGGGGCATCGGTTCCGGGCTGGCCCGCCGGCTCGTCGCCCGCGGTGCCCGGCACCTGCTGCTCACCGGCCGCTCGGTGCCCGCCCTGGCCTCGCCGGACGGTGGCACCATCGCGGCCCTGCTGGAAGAACTGCGCGGCCTGGGCGCCGAGGTGCAGTACGCCCCGGTGGACGCGGCGGACGAGGCCTCGATGCGCCGGCTCGTCGGCAACCGCCGCGCCGCCGGCCGTCCGCCGATCCGGGGCGTCTTCCACACCGCCGGTGTCTTCCTGTACAAGCCGATCGGTGAGACCACTTTGCGGGATCTGGAAGCCGTGCTGAGACCGAAGCTGGAGGGCGCCCGTGTCCTCGACCGTCTCTTCGGGGACGACCTCGACCATTTCGTGCTGTTCTCCTCCGCGAACGCGCTGTTGGCCTCGCCCCAGGTCGCGGCGGCCGCCGCCGCCAACGCGGGCCTCGACGCGATCGCCCGCGGCCGTCGCGGCCGGGGCGGCAGGGCGCTCGCGGTGAACTGGGGTTTCTGGACCGATCGGGGCATGGCCGCACGGGCAGGCACCGAACTCGGACGGAACCTGATCCCGAGGGGCATGTCCGGCTTCACCTCCGAGGCGGGGTTCGCGGTCCTGGACCACCTCCTGGCCACGGGCGCCGGGGACACCGTGGTCATGCCGGTGGACTGGGCACAGTGGCGGGCCGCGTACCCGGTCGCGGCCGCTTCCCCGTTCCTGCGGGACGTCGTCGACGACACGCCGGCGCCCCATGCCACTGCGGCTCCGGCCGAGCGTGCACGGATCCGGCCGGAGCGCCGCGCACGGCCGACGGCTCCCGTCCAGCGGCCGGAACCCCCGCGTGCATCCTCCCCGTCCGGGAACGGGACGGCACAAGCCGGTGCGGCGGCACCCGCCGAGTCCTTCCTGGCCCAGGTCGCCGCCATCCTGCGCGTCGGCCCCGGATCACTCGATCCGGACCGGGACCTGACCAGCCAGGGACTCGACTCGTTGATGGCGGCTCAGCTCAGGCAGGAGGTGCAACGCTCGCACGGGGTGCTGCTGCCGATCTCCAAGATTCTCAGCCGGCTGACCCTCAGTGAGCTGACGGACCAGTTGGGCGCCACAGCACAACCGGAGTGATGCCCGATCGCGGCCGGGGCCCGCTTTCGCCGATGGCAGGATCGACCAGGTGCATATCAGGATCCTTGGGCCGTTCGAGGTTCGCGCGGACGACGGCACCGTCGCCGAGGTACCGGGCGCGCGGCTGCGCGGGCTGCTGGCCGCCCTCGCTCTCCGACCGGGCCAGGTGATTCCGAAGGCGACGCTCGTCGACTGGATCTGGGGTGAGCGCCCTCCCGCCGATGCGGTGAACGCCTTGCAGCGCTTGGTTTCCCGGTTGCGCAAGGCACTTCCGCGTGCGGTCGTGGAGGGCTTGACGGACGGCTATCGCCTGATGATCGAAGCTGACGCGGTCGACGCGGTGCGGTTCGAACGGCTCGTCGTCCAAGCACGCGGCGACCAGGGTCTGTTGCGGGTGCGGCGGCTGCGCGAGGCTCTGGAGTTGTGGCGTGGCCCGGCGATGCAGGACGTCGGTCTGCAGGAGAGCGAGGCGTTCGACGCCGCGGTCACTCGGCTCGACGCGTTGCGCCTCGCGGCAATGGAAGAGCGGTTCGAGGCCGAGATCGGCCTTGGCCACGGCGCGGAGCTGATCACGGAACTGACCGACCTGGTGGCCGCGCATCCGGTGCGGGAGAAGCTGGTTGCCGCGCTGATGCGCGCGCTGGTGGCCGCCGGCCGCGACAGCGAGGCGCTGCGGGCATATCAGCGCGTGAGAGAGGTCCTCGCCGGAGAGCTCGGCGCAGACCCGTCACCCGAGCTGTCCGCGTTGCACGTCGCGTTGCTGCGGGGCGAGATGGGGCGTCGCGAGGCGAACCGCAAGACCAACCTGCGCGCCGAACTGACCAGCTACGTCGGCAAGGACGCCGATATCGCCACCGTCCGCGAACTCGTGACCGGCCACCGGCTGACCACCCTGACCGGTCCCGGCGGTTCCGGAAAAACAAGGCTGGCAACGGAAACCGCCCGCACGTTCGCTGATCTGCCGGACGGGGCCTGGCTCGTGGAGCTCGCGGCCATCGGCGCCGACGGCGACGTGGCGCAGGCGGCGTTTTCCGGACTGGGGCTGCGAGACGCACTCCTCGGCGATGCGTCGAGCGCGGAGCCGGTGGACCGGCTCGTCGCCGCGCTCCGCGACCGGGAGACGCTGCTGGTCCTGGACAACTGCGAGCACGTGATCGAGGCCGCCGCCGCGCTCGCCCATCGGCTGCTCGGGGAGTGCCCGAGGCTGCGGATTCTCGCGACGAGCCGGGAACCGCTCGGCATCACCGGCGAGGCGCTGTGGCCGGTCGAACCGCTTGGCCTGGCGGACGCGGTCCAGCTGCTGACCGACCGCGCGGTCGCGGTGCGCAAGGACTTGGGCGTCGATGCCTCGACACTGGCGCGGGTCTGCAAGGCGCTGGACGGGATGCCGCTCGCGATCGAGCTGGCCGCGGCGAGGTTGCGCACCATGTCCATCGGCCAGCTCGCCGACCGGTTGGACGACAGGTTCCGGTTGCTGACCGGTGGCAGCCGTACTGCGCTGCCCCGCCACCGGACGTTGCGTGCGGTGGTCGACTGGAGCTGGGAGCTGCTGACCGACGCCGAACGGGTGGTGCTGCGCAGGCTGTCGGTCTTCGCCGGCGGGGCGAGCCTGGACGCGGCCGAGCGGGTGTGCGCGGGAGATCTCGTTGAGGAGAACGAGGTTCTCGAGTTGCTCACGGCGCTGACCGAGAAATCACTGCTGGTCGCGTCCGGTGATGGCGCACCGCGGTACCGGATGCTCGGCACCATCAAGGAGTACAGCGCCCAGCGGCTCGCGGAGGCGGGGGAGTCGGAGCCGGCGCGGCAGGCCCATCTGGCGTACTTCACCGAGCTGGCCGAGACGGCGGAACCGCGTCTTCGCCGTGCCGGGCAACGGGAATGGCTCGCCACGCTCAAGGCGGAGCACGACAACATCACGTCGGCGATGCGCGGTGCGCTCGCCGCCGGTGAGGCACACGCGGCGATGCGGCTCGCCGCGGCCGCCGCCTGGTACTGGTGGCTCACCGGCCGCAAGTCCGAGGGCATGGAACTGATCACCGCGGCCATCGACACACCGGGCGAGGTTCCCGACGGGGTCCGGGCGGTGGTCTACGCCCTCACCTCGATGTTCGTGACCTCCGGGCCGGGTGATACGCCCGAGGCCGCGCAGTGGATCCACAAGGCCTACGAGTTCGGCCGGCACAGTCGGCACGACCACCCCGGGCTGAGGCTGGCCATCCCGCTGGAACGATTGCTGTGCGAGCCGGATGCCGCGCTGCCGGCGTGGGAGTCGTTGCTGGACGACGAGGATCCGTGGGTGCGGGCGCTGTCCCGGCTGCACATCGGCAAGATGCGAATGATGCTTGGCCAGGGCGAGGACGTCCAGGCGTACTTCGAGGAGGCACTCGCCGAGTTCCGGGCACTCGGCGAGCGGTTCGGCATCTCCTTCGCACAGACCGAACTGGCCGATCACATCGCCCTGCGCGGCGACTTCGCCGAGGCATGCCAACACTTCGAACAGGCGATCGCGGCCGTCGCCGAACTCGGTGCGGTCGACGATGTCGTCCAGATACGCGTACGACAGGCACGGTTGTACTGGCTCATGGGCGACAAGGACGCCGGCGCGGCCGCGGTGGCCGAGGCGGAACGCCACGCCGAAGGGGTTACCTGGCCGGGCACGTTGGCCACGCTGGCACTGGCGAAAGCGGAACTCGCGCGGTGGAACGGCGACGCCTCGGACGCGTTCGGCCAACTCGGCGTCGCGATGCAGTTGCTGGGCGAGGAAGCGCCGCAACCACACATCCGTGCGGCGGCCCACGATCTGCACGGTTACTTCGCCGACGATCTGGGCGAAGCGCGTGCGCACCGGGCGGCGGCCTGTGAAGCAGCCGCCGAGACGGGATACGCACCCTTGATCGCGCGGATGATCGTCGGCGTCGCGGATCTGGCCTTGCGTCGCGAACAGTACGAGCACGCCGCACGGCTGCTGGCGGCGAGCGCCGGCGTGCTCGGCCTGGCGGACCGGTCCAACCCGGACGTGGCCCGGATCGGGCAGGCGGCCCGAAGCCGGCTCGGCGACGCGGCGTTCGACATGGCGGCCCGGGAAGGCGCGGAGACCGGCTGGACCGAGTTGGTCGCGGTGGTACTCGCGCCCTGACACGGTTCTCCGGCCGTGTCAGCGTCGTGACAGCGCGGTGTCCGGCCTGTCGGCGACCGTGGTGCCAAGACACCACCACGAAACGCGCGACCTGCACCGCGCTTGACGCGATCAGAGGCACTGAGCGCGGTTCAAGCCCGCCGGCGTGTGAGGCACAAGAAAGGCGCGACCTGCACCGGGCTTGACGCGATCAGAGGCGCTGAGCGCGGTTCAAGCCCGCCGGCGTGTGAGGCACAAGAAAGGCGCGACCTGCACCGGGCTTGACGCGATCAGAGGCACTGAGCGCGGTTCAAGCCCGCCGGCGTGTGAGGCACAAGAAAGGAAATCCGATGAGCCAGACGATCTCCGTCCCGCAGGGCCTGCCGATGGACCGCGACGCGGGTCCGTTCAACCCGCCCAGCCAGATCACCCGCCTGCGTGAGATCCGCCCCGTCAGCCCGATGATCTTCCCGGACGGCCACGAAGGCTGGCTGATCACCGGCTACGACGCCGTGCGCGAGGTCATGTCCGACACCAGGTTCAGCAACCGTCAGGACATCGGCATCATCCACGTGCCGTTCGAAACGCCCGGCATGCCGGCCGCCACCGAACCGTCCCCGCAGGTGCCGGGCCTGTTCATCAGCATGGACCCGCCGGACCACACTCGCTTGCGGCGAAAGCTGACCGGCGCGTTCACGGTCAAGCGGATGAAGCAGCTCGAAGAGGGCATCATCGCGATCACCGAGCGGCAGCTGGACTTGGTGGCGGCCCTCACCCCGCCGGTCGACCTGGTGCGGGAGTTCGCGCTTCCGGTGCCGTCGCTGGTGATCTGCGAACTGCTCGGCGTCCCCTACTCCGACCGCGAGACCTTCCAGGCGAACTCCTCGAAGTTCATGGAAAGGGATGTGACGCTGGAGGACAAGATGGCCGCGTTCGGCGCGATGATGGGCTACCTCGGGCAGCTGTGCGCGAACAAGCGCGCCGAGCCTGGCGAGGACATCCTGTCGGACCTGGCCCGCGACGAGGACCTCACCGTCGAAGAACTGACCGGCATGGCCTTCCTGCTGTTGCTGGCGGGCCACGAGACCACCGCGAACATGTTGGCGCTGGGCACTTTCGCCTTGTTGGAGCACCCTGCCCAGCTGGCCGAGCTGCGCTCTGACTCGTCCCTGCTGCCCGACGCCGTCGAGGAGCTCCTGCGTTTCCTGTCCGTAGCCGACATCTTCTACCGCTACGCCACCGAAGACATCGAACTAAGCGGTGAAACCATCCCCGCGGGTTCGACGGTCGTCGTCTCGCTGCTGGCCGCCAACCGCGACCCGCGGCGGTTCGACCACCCCGATGTCCTGGACGTGCACCGCAAGGTCCGCGGTCAGGTGGCGTTCGGCCACGGCGTCCACCAGTGCCTCGGCCAGCAACTGGCCCGCATCGAGATGCGAGCCGGTTTCGAGGGTCTGCTGCGCCGCTTCCCGGCCCTCCGGCTCGCCGTCCCGGCCGGCGAAGTGAAACTCCGCACCGACATGAACATCTACGGCGTCCACGAACTCCCGGTCACCTGGGCCTGACCTGCCGGCAGGCGGCGGTCACCGTACCGTCGCCTTCGCCCTTTTCGCGCCCGCCTCGATCTCCTTGTGCAGATCCCTGACGTAGCGCGCGAAATCCACCTGGATGGTGTGCCGCGGCGCGGCGTAGTACTGGCCGAGGTGCTTGCGTTCGTCGTGGGCGATGATCGCCTTCATCTCTTCGGCATCGGGCAACACATAGCGACCGGTCAGGTGCCGGGCGATGAGCTTGCTCTGCTGCTCGGCGAGGTTGACGATCGTGGGCGAAGCCTGCGCGAGACCCGCGTAGTACAGGTTGTCGATGCCGGGCTTGACGATCCGCTTGAACAGCGGGAGCCGGTGTCGCTCGTCCGGCAGCAGCGCCGGATCGTCGAAGAACGGGAAGGACATGGTGTATCCGGTCGCGCAGACGATGACGTCGGCCTCGACCCGGGTCCCGTCCACGCACACCACCGCGTCTCCGTCCAGGCGCGCGATCTCGGGAATGCACGTGAGATCGCCGGAGCCGGCCTTGGCGAGGAAGTCGATGCTGACCGACGGGTGCGCGGACAGCGGTTCGTGGTCCGGTTTCGGCAGCCCGTAGTCCTCCATGTTGCCGAGGATCTTCTTGATCGCCCGGCGGGACAGCGCCAGCCCCAGCTTCTTCGGCATCCACGGCGGCATCATCATCTTGTCGGCGGGCCGGCCGCCGCGGTACTTCGACAGCACCCAGACACCCCGGCGCGCGGACACCCAGACGTGCTGGGCGAGCGAGCGGTGCGACAGCTCGGAGGCGATGTCGAGGCCGGAATTGCCCATGCCCACCACGACAACGCGTTTGCCCCGCATGTCGACGGGACTGAACGGACTCCGGTAGGCGTGGCTGTGCAGCATCGTGCCGTCGAACGTGCCCGGGTACCCGGGCCATCGCGGGTTCCAGTGATGACCGTTCGCCACGACAAGCGCGTCGTAGCTGCGGGATTCCCCGGTGTCGAGCGTGACCTCCCAGGTGCCGTCGGGCCGCCGCACCGCACGGTCGACCGCGGTGTCGAACGTGATCGCCTCGCGCAGCCCGAAATGATCGACGTAGTCCCGGAAATACCGGTGGATCAGACTGTGATGGGGGAAATGGGGCCAGTCGTCGCCCGCCGGGAAGTCCTCGAACTGCAGGCGGGTGGTCGAGGTGTCGATGTGCAGCGATTCGTAACAGGCCGACCGGCCGTTGGGATTGCCGAAATACCAGTTGCCGCCGACGTCGTCGGATTCCTCGAAACAGTCGAAGGGGATGCCGTGGTCCTTCAACCGCTTCGCCGTGGTGAAGCCGGAACAACCGGCGCCGATGATGCAGACCGACGGAAGCGAACTCACGACTACCTCCTGCGCTGGCTACGGTGCCGCTGCCACTGTGACACCTTCGATGACACGGTGTCCAGTGAGTAGGCTGGGTGTCGTCGAGTGCTGGAGGTACATCGTGGGCGAGGGGCCGACGCTGCGGGAACGCCAGAAGCTGCGGACCCGCCGCGAACTGCTGGACTGCGCCAAGGCGCTGTTCGTCGAGCGCGGGTACGCCGCGGTCAAGATCGACGACATCGTCTCCGCGGCGGGATGCAGCCGCGCCACCTTCTACCTTCACTTCTCCGGTAAGCCGGAGATCCTGCAGAAGATCGGCGCGGAGACCATGGCGCGGCGCGCCGTGACGATGTACGCGGATCTCGACCCGGTACTCGCCTCGGGTTCCCGCGCGGAATTCGCCGGCTGGATGCGGCGCGCGGTGGAGTGGTTCGAGGCCAACCAGGAGATCCTGCCCGCCTGGGACGAGGCGGTCGCGCTCGAACCGGAGTTCCAGGCCATTGCCCGGCGGGCCGTGTCGGAGCTGCCCGCGGCGATGCCCCGCTACCTGGAGCGCTGGGGCCCGGATCGCGACCACGAAGCGCGCCTGAGGATCGAACTGCTGGTCAGCCAACTCGAACGGTTCTTCGTCCGCTGGGCGGTCCAGGGCACCATCGACTCCTCCGCCGACGAGGCGGCCGAGGTGCTCAGCGACATCTGGTTCACCGCCCTGCTGCCGCCCGAACATCGTCGCTGAACCGCGGCGGTATTACGCTCCCGTCTCGGGACGCGAGGGCGCCGCGGACCTTCAGCGGCTGTCCTTGGCCTTGGCGACGCCCTTCAGGAACTTCCGTTCCTCCCCGGTCGGGAGCATCACCACGACTCGGTCCACGCCGGCGGCGGCGTAGTCGTCGAGTGAGTCGAGGCGGGCGAGGAAGATCGTGATCTCCATGTGCCCCCGGCCGGCGGCCGCGGCGCGTTCCCGCAGCTCCGCGACCCGCTCCCGGAAGAAGCCCTGGTCCTCGTGGTGGCCGGGCATCCACCCGTCACCGTAGGCGAGGACCCGGTCGAACACGGTGGGGCCGTCTCCGCCGACGAGCACGGGCGGCCGCGGCTGCTGCAGGGGTTTCGGCCAGGCGTAGATCGAAACAGGACTGGAGGTTCATGAACCGTGTCGGCCCCACCATGTATTCACGGAACCGTGCCAGCGTGGGTCGATGGCCGTGTTGTTCACGTCGGAGTCCGTGACGGAGGGGCATCCGGACAAGATCTGCGACGCGATCAGTGATTCGGTGCTGGACGCGTTGCTGGAGAAGGATCCGCGTTCGCGGGTGGCGGTGGAGGCCCTGATCACGACGGGTCAGGTCCAGGTCGCGGGTGAGGTGACCACCGAGGCGTACGCCGACATCCCGACCATCGTGCGGGAGAAGATCCTGGAGATCGGTTACGACTCCTCCGCCAAGGGTTTCGACGGCAACTCCTGTGGGGTGAACGTCGCGATCGGTTCGCAGTCCCCGGACATCGCACAGGGTGTGCGGCGGCAGGATGTCGCGGATGAGCTGGACCGGCAGGGCGCGGGCGACCAGGGCCTGATGTTCGGTTACGCCTGTTCGGACACGCCTGAGTTGATGCCGTTGCCCATCGCGTTGGCGCACCGGTTGTCGCGGCGGTTGGCGCGGGTGCGCGAGGACGGGGTGGCGCCGTATCTGCGGCCGGACGGCAAGACGCAGGTGACGATCGAGTACGCGGGGGACCAGCCGGTGCGGCTGGACACCGTGGTGCTGTCGACCCAGCACGCCGAGGGCATCGACCTGGAGTCGATGCTGGGCGTGGATGTCCGCGAGCAGGTGGTCGCGCCGGAGCTTGCCGGGCTGGAACTGGACACCGCCGATGTGCGGCTGTTGGTGAATCCGACGGGCCGGTTCGTGATCGGCGGCCCGATGGGGGGTGCGGGCCTGACGGGCCGGAAGATCATCGTGGACACCTACGGTGGCATGGCCCGCCATGGTGGTGGCGCGTTTTCGGGGAAGGACCCGTCGAAGGTGGACCGCTCGGCGGCGTATGCGATGCGCTGGGTCGCGAAGAACGTGGTCGCGGCGGGGCTGGCGTCGCGGGTGGAGGTGCAGGTCGCCTATGCGATCGGCAAGGCGGCGCCGGTGGGGTTGTTCGTGGAGACCTTCGGGACGGAGACGGTGGATCCGTCGAAGATCCAGGCGGCGATCACGCGGGTGTTCGACCTGCGGCCGGCGGCGATCATCAGGGATCTGGACCTGTTGCGCCCGATCTACGCGCAGACCGCTTCCTACGGGCACTTCGGCCGCCCGGACCTGACCCTGCCCTGGGAAGACACCGACCGCGGCGAAGCGCTCGCCGGGTGCGTGTCCTGACCGCCGGGGCTGGTTCAGCCGCGCCGACGGGAATGTCCACAGTGGTTGGTCAGCGCACGGTGAAGCCGCCGTGCCTGCGAACGAGTTTCTCGAGGACCTTGCCCGGCCCACAGTCCGTCATCGTGCGGACGCCGTGCGCGGCCGCGAGATCGAGTGCCTCGGTGAACCGGACGGGCAGCACCAGCGCACGCACCAGTGCGCGGCGGATGTCCGACGGTGTGGTCGCCACCCGCACTTCGGTGGATGACACGAAGGGGACCCGGGCTTCCCGGATCTCCACGGCGTCCAGGAACTTCGCCCACTCTCGCACCGCACCCGCCATGTGCTGGCTGTGAAACGCACCGTCGATCGGCAGGATCCGGGCTTCGGCAGCGCGCGCGACCACGTCCTCGGCGATCGAGCGCACGGCCGGCCGGTCACCGGAGAGCACTATCTGGCGGGGGCCGTTGACGGCCGCGACCTCAAGCTGGGCGCCCGGCAGGGCGCCCAGCACGCGACGGCGAAGCCATTCGATCTCGGTCGGCACCAGGCCCAGCACCGCGACCATCGCGCCACCCCGCTGCCGGGCCTGCCGACGGCAGAGCTCCCCGCGCGTCACCGCCATCCGGAGAGCGTCCACATCGGACAGGGCACCGGCACAGGCCAGCGCGCTGATCTCGCCGAAACTGTGCCCCAGCACCAGTCCGATGTCCGGACGGGGCGTAGCGCGGGCGCCCGCGAGGCTGAGCGTCAGTATCGCGGGCTGCACCACGCGCGTGTCGGTGAGATCGAGCTCACCGAGCGTCGCGGCACACAGCGCCGACAGCAGGGGAGCGACGCGGTCGTCCCCGAGCCGTGCCAGTGCGTCGGCGAGTTCGGTCTCCGGTATGCCCTGGCCGGGAAAGCACAGCCCGATCATCTCCTCGCCCCTTTCAGTAGAGGGTGAAACCGCCGTCCACGACCAGGTTGTGGCCGGTGACGGCGTCGTTGTCGAGCAGGAACAGCACGGCCTCAGCCGCCCGGTCCGGATCGAGCGGGCGGCCGCGCAGCGTGCGTGCGAGGAGCGTGGTGCGGGCCTGCTCGGTGATACCCGTAGTGAGTTCGCTGTCCATGAATCCCGGCGTCACCGCGTTGACGAGGATGTTGCGCCGCGCGTACTCGGCGGCGAGCGTGCGCATGAGCCCGAGCAGGCCGGCCTTGGCGCTGGCATACGCCGACTGGCCCGGCACACCGCGGATCGCCGACGGTGACGAGACGAGCACGACGCGGCCGAACCTGCGGCGGGCCATCGACGGGAGCGCACACCGGAGCACGCGGTAGGCGCCGACGAGGTTGACCTCGATCACCTCACGCCACTCCCGCTCACTCTGCTCGACGGCGAGCCGGTCGGCCGTGGCCGCGGCGCAGTGCACGACGATGCCCACTGGCCCGAGCCGCCGGCGCACCTCGTCCATCATGGCCTCGACCTGGTCGGAGCGGGCGAGATCGGCTTGCACGGCGATGCCGGGTTCGCACGTCGGCGGATTCCGGCGCGCGTAGTGGCACGCGGTCGGAATCCCGCGCCGGGCAAGGAGATCCGCGACCCGGTTGCCGAGTGTTCCCGAGGCGCCGGTGACGAGCGCGACCGGTGGTGCGGCGGTCATCGCGCGGGCCAGGACGACAGGGTGAGGCCGCCGTCGGCGACAATGGTCTGGCCTCGGATCCAGCCGGACTCCGGGGACACCAGGAAACCCACGAGCCGGGCCAGGTCCTCGGCGGTGCCGAGGCGCGCGGCGGGGGTCCGCTCGGCGATCCGGTGCCTGGCTCCTGGCGCCAGCGTGTCGAGCACGGCGCTGTCGAGCGGGCCCGCGGACGCACAGTTCACCCTGACCCCCAACGGGGCGAGTTCCTCGGCGAGATACCGGGTCAGTGCCTCCACGGCGGCCTTCGTCACCCCGACCGCCGCGTACCCGGGGACAATGTTCCGCGCTCCGGTCGAGGAGAGGTTGCAGATCACCCCACCGCCCCGCATCAGCGCCGCGGCCGCCAGCGCGCAGTGCAGCGTGCCGTAGAGGTTGGTGTCCACCGCTCGCGCCCAGTCCTTGGCCGTGAGTTCGCGAATACCACCGAAACCGCCGGAAGCGGCGTTGTTCACCAGGATGTCGAGCGCGGGCCGCCTTTCCGCGATTCGGTCGAACATCGCCCGCACCGACTTCTCCCGCGCCACGGAGCCGCGTATCAGCTCGACCGAAGCGCCGCCGGCGAGCAATTCCGCCTCCGCGGCCTTCGCCGCTTCCTCGGCGTGGCAGTAATTGATGATCACGTGCGCGCCGCGCCGCGCGATCTCGTCCGTGATGACGCGCCCTGATCCGCGAGCGCCGCCGGTCACCAGGGCGACCTTGCCGTCGAGTGGTCCGGATTCGAATCGCATTTCGCTCTCTCGTCGATCGCCGGAGTTCCTGCTCAGTCTCGCGGTGCCGTGACGGAACTTCAATGCGACCATAGGAGCGGTATTAATACCGGCTGCCCGGTTAACCCTTGTGGCGGTCACGACCTGGTTTCGAGCACGCTACCGTGTTGTTATCCGCCGAAGAGGGGACAGGTCCGTGGGAGAGTCGAATCTCGACGGGTGGCGGGAGATCGAAGGCGTGATCTCGAGTCTGCGCAACGCCGTCGAGTCGCAGCAGGTAGCCATCGACAAGCTGAAGCGGCTGCATTCCGAGGTGCCGGATTCCGTTCACGACGCGAAGCGCGAATTTCGCGACAATACGGCACGGGAAAACGGGGAGGCGTCGTTCACGAAACGGCAGTCGCAGGTACTCGTGCTGCTCGCGAACGGGGCGAGCAACCGCCGTATCGCCCGCGTTCTGGGCATCAAGGAACAGACCGTGAAGGCCCACGTCCACGCGGTCTTCGTGAAGCTCGGGGCCACGCACCGCACCGAGGCGGTGAGCCTCGCCTACCGGCGGGGCATACTGTCCACAGGGGACCAGCCGGAGACCGAGATCGCGTAGGCGATGACGCCCGTGACCGGGAAACCGGACTCGCCGCACCGTGGTTCATCGTAGGCGACGGTGACCATGCGATCGATCTCGTCGCACGACACCACCGTGCCCGGCGCGTAGCCCGTGTGGTCATCACCGGAGTAGACCGGGGCGGTCACCCTGGTGCCCGGCCGGAGCAGCGTGGCCCGTCGCCCGGGGCAGGGATTCGGCCGGCATTCGATGTACATCGCCAGGTCGGGCAGGAACTGCGCGCGGTGCCTCATCACGGACGCTCCCTGCGCAGCCCGGCGACGATGACGCCGAGGATTTCGTCCGCCAGCGCCTCCGCGGAGAGGCGGCGCTTCGGCGAGTGCCACTCGTAGGTCCAGTTGAGCGCGCCGAGCAGCACGCGCACGGAACGCGCGACATCGACCGGGCGGTAACTGCCGTCCTCGATCGCCTTCCGCAGCGCCACCCGGAAGAAGCCCTCGTATCGGCGGCGCAAGGAGACGATCTCCCGCTGGTACTCCGTGTTGAGTTTGCGCCAGTTGTGGAAGTACACCACCACGGCCCCGGCGCGGCCCGTCATCACCCGCATGTGCGCGCGGCACAAAGCTCGGAGCTCTTCCTCGCCGGTGCTTGCCTGAGCCTTGGCGGCGATGGCCGACTCGGTGAACTCGCGCGCCACATCGAGCACGATCTCCCGCAGGATGTCGGCCTTGCTGCCCACGTGTGAGTAGAGGCTCGCGCTCTTGACGCCCATCGCGCCCGCGATCTGGCGGATCGTGGTGCCTTCGTAACCGTTGCTGCTGAACAGTTCCGTGGCGACCTCGATGAGCTTGCTGTACCGGGGGCGGGCGGCATCGAAGACGGCCGCGCCGGTCATGCGGAAACCGGGGCGACGAGGTAGTAGCAGTTGTCCTCGGGATCGCGGAAGCCCACCATGCGGATGCCCCACGCCTCCTCGGTGACCGGCTCGCCCTCGAAAGCCACGCCCCGGTCGCGCAGTTCCCGGTAGGTGTGGTCGACGTCGTCCACGGTGAAGCTGACGTGGTCGAAGCCCGGCGGGTTGCCCACCAGATCTCCTTTGCGCGTCGCCGCGGGCTCCCGCGAGGAGACCTCGAACACGTACAGGTACTGGGAACCGGCCGTGATCTGCGCCGACGGCGGCTCCCCCGCGGGATCGAGCTCGACCGGAAGGCCGACCTTGTCCCGGAAGAACTCCGCCACGCGGCGAACGTCCTTCACCGCGACCCCGATGTTGTCCAGCTTGCTGATCGCCACGTGTACACCTCCTGTGCCGTGGGCTATCGCTTGATAGCCCTATCATGCGATAGCCCACGGCCGTCCGCAACACCGAACGACGCGGCTTTGAGGATTTCGCCGCTGTTCGTCCCCGCGAACAGCCGGAACCGGCGGGGATCCGGCGTACGGGCGACCGCGAACCGCACCGTGTCCGGCAGCACCACCGGCCGCGCGAATCTCGCCGTCACCTCGGTCAGATCCCGGTAGCGCAGCACGCCCAGCTCGTGGGCGGCGGACAGGGCCGTCGCGAGTACGTGCAGGCCGTGTGCCACCGCGCCGGGAAAACCCGCCGCCTGGGCCGCGGGATTCGACTGGTGGACCGGGTTCTGATCGCCCGACGCGTCCGCGTACCGGCGGGCGCCGTCCAGGGTGAAGTCCCGGCAGACGGTGCCGATCGGCGTGCTCGCCGCAGGCGCGCGGGGCGGGCGCCAGGCACGCCGGGACGGATCGGCGTGGCCTCGGGTGAGCAGGGCCAGCTCGGAGGACGCCACCGGGGTGCCCGCGGACAGCGTGATCTCCAGAACGTGCACCAGGTCCGGGCCCAGGCTCAGCACGTCCGTGATCGCGCAGTGTCCCGTCAGCGGCTCCTCCGGATCCGGTACGCGCCGGAACCGGGTCGACTGGGCCAGGTGGATCACCGGCTGCCCACCGTGGGCGCGCTCGATCTCCTCGACGTGCGGTCGCCACAGCGCGGCGGCGGGCCACAAGCCGGCGACAAACTGTCCACTCGCGACAGTCACGACAGGGAAAGGCGCTTGACGTCCAGGTCCGTGTCGCCGGTGCAGGCCCAGTCGGCGAGCACCCGGCCCAGGGTGGGCACGAACTTGAAGCCCCAGCCCGCCGCGAACACCGCGAGCCGGGAACCACCGAGATCCGCGGTCACCGGCCCGAGATAGAGCTGCCTTCGGGGATCGCTGGGAAGCACCGCGAGGCACGTGGAGGTGTGCACCGGCTCCGGGGCGAGCATCGGCATGTGCCGCGCCACCCATTCGCGGACCCGCCGCACGTCCCGTTCCCGCGGGCACAACGCCGGCGTCGCCGCGCGGTCCAGCTCGTCGATCTCGAAGTCGGGCGCCACCCGGCAGTGCCCGGCGGGCGACCACGGCCGGGGACCGAACCCGTAGAACAGGTTCGTGTCCTCGGGCTCCGGTTGCTGGAACGCGAACCAGAACGGCATCCCCGGCACCGGCCCCGCGGGCGAGAAGCCGAGATCGGCCATCTCGAACACGCGGTAGTCGACCGGGACCCCCAGTGGCGCCAGCAGATCCGCGGTCCCGGCCCCAGCGGCGACCACGACCGCGGGCGCGCGAAACCGGCCGGACTCGGCCGTGACCACGAGCCCGTCGGCCGCCCGTTCGATCGAGCGGGCGGCCGAGCGGGGCTCGACCCGGGCGCCCGCACGCGTGGCGAGTTCGTACAGCGCGAGCAGGGTGCCTTTGACGTCCACCACCGCCCCGTCCGGCTGGCGGAAGCCCGCGTAGTGCCTGGGCAGGTTCGCGAAGCCGAACCGGGTCTCCAACTCGGAGGCGGTGTACCACTCGTAGGGGATGTCGAGCTTGTCCATCACCCGGGCCGCCGACGCGATCTGCCCTTCGTTGGTCTCCACCTCGGTGTCGCCGAACCACAGGCTGCCGACCGGATACACCAGGCGCCGCTCGGCTTCGCTTTCCAGGCCGCGCCAGGCGTCCTGGCTCTCCAGTGCGAGCCGGCTCAGGTCCTCCTGCGAGTACTGGACCCGGAAGTGCCGCTCGGCACCGCTCGAACTCCCGTATTCGTGGAACAACTGCCCGGATTCGAGCACCAGTGTGCGTTTTCCGCGCCGCGCCAGCGTTTTGGCGGCACTCAGGCCGACCGCGCCCGCGCCGATCACGATCGCGTCGAACGATGCGGTGGTCGTCATGATCCTACCTTCCGGTCCGAACCGCGGCCGGCCGCGCGTCGAGGGCGGCGGTCACGATGCTGAGCAGGTACTCCACCTGGGCGTCGCTCAGCCCGGGGTGGCAGGGCAGGTTCACCTGCGTGTGGAACCAGGCGTGCTCGGCGCGCGGGCAGTCGCCGGGCAGGCAGCCGCGCATCCTCCATTCCGGACGGAGGTGGAGCGGGAAGTACCGCAGTTGGACCTCGACTCCCGCCGCGTCCAGTCTCGCGAGGAGTTCGTCCCGCGCCGGTTGCGGTGCGGTCAGGTGGAACGTGTAGAAGTGGTAGGCGTGGCCGGGCTCGTCGGTCTGTTGGGGCACCACGTCATCCCGCTGACCCAGCACCTCGTTCAGCTGCGTCGCGATCGCCCGCCGCCGTGCGGCCAGCGCCGGGAGCCTGCCCATCTGAACATAGCCGAACGCGGCCGCTGCCTCGGACATGGCCGCGTTGGTGCCCGCCCGGCGGACCCGTCGGCAGTCCACTGTGTACGCACCGCCGACGTCTCGCATCCAGCGCAACGCGCCGGGCTCCGCGCCGTCGCGCGCGCGTTCGGTGAAATCGCCGTCGACTTCGTTGGAGCGCAGGCGATCCAGGCGGTGCCACCAGTCGTCGCGGTCGAAGGTGATCATGCCGCCCTCGCCGAGGGTCGTGATGTTCTTGGCGGAGTGGAAGCTGAAGCAGCCGAGATCGCCGAGGCCGCCCGGCCGCCGTCCGTGCCGGCTCGCGCCGAGGGCGTGCGCGCAGTCCTCCAGCACGAGGATGTCGTTTTCCTCGGCCAGCGCCCGAACTTCGTCCATCGCGGCGGGAAGCCCGCCGTAGTGCACCAGGATGATCGCGCGGGTGCGGGCGGTGATCCGCCGGGCCACGTCGGCGGGGTCCGCGTTGAGCGTCACCGGGTCCACGTCACAGAAGCGCACGCGCACGTCGCGGTCCAGCAGCGGCTGCACGGTCGCCTGGTAGGTCTGGGGAGTCGCGATCACCTCGTCGCCGGGACGCAGGTCGAGCAGGTGGATGGCGAGCGCGAGCGCGACTGTCCCGCTGGTCACGGTCACCGCGTATTTCGTTCCGGCGTAGTGACGGAACCGTTGTTCGAACTTCTCGCGCCACTCGCCCTGGGTGAGGGTGGGCGCGTTGTCGAGCAGTGTCGTGATGACGTCCCGTTCGGCCGCGCCGAACACCGAGCCGATGCGCGGATACGGGACGACATAGCGAGATTCCATGGCCCGATCCTGCTTCACCCGGCGATCGGCGGGAAATAGGTCCTTTGGGCGTGGGGGACTAGTACGTTCGTTCCCTTCACGGCGATGCGGGACCGGGTTAGCTTCGGGAGGGAAATGTCCGGCGGGAATCACGGGAGTTCCGATGTTGCACGACGGAATCGTCGACATCCTCGTCGACCTCGGTGTGGACCGGGGCGAGATCGAGCCGGCGGTGCCGATCCGCGAGGCGCTCGGCCTCGACTCCACCGAGATCGTCGAATTGCGGCTGGAGATCAAGGAACGGCTCGGCGTGGAGGTGGATCTGACCCGGCAGGCCGACTTCACGGTGGCCGAACTGGGTGATCTCGTCGACGCCGCCGCGCGATCATGACCGGCATTCCCACAGTACGCGGGCATTACCGGGCGATCGAGGATTCACGCGCCCGGCTGTACCGGGAAAACGGTTGGTACTCGATGCGACCTGTCGAGGAGACGGTGCGGCGAGCCGCGTCGAAGTTCCCCGGCCACGTTGCGGTGGTGTGGGAGGACCGGCGCATCACCTACCGCGAGCTGCAGGAAATGGTGACCTCGCTCGCGGCGGGGTTCGCGGCGGCCGGGCTCACCGCGGGCCGTCGCGTCGGCATCCGGATGGACAACCGTCCCGAACTGATCGTGGCATTGCTCGCGGCGATGCACTCCCGGTGTGTACCGATCCCGATCATGCCCACGCTCGGAAATCGCGAGGTTTCCCACGTGCTCGAGGTGGCGAACGCCGCCGCCCTGCTGGAACCACCCGCGCACCGGCGTGCCCGCGACGGAAGCCGGTACCTGGGGCCGGTGGCCGGATACGAATGTGCCGTCACCAGGGACGGTGTCCGGTTCCGTCAGGTGCGGACCGGCACCGAGCGTCCCTCCGAGGAGGAACTCGGCTCGATCGCGGTGATGCTGCTGTCCAGCGGCACGACCGGGCCGCCGAAACTGATCCCGAGGGAACACGCGCCCTTCGGGTACATGATCCGGCGCGCCCGCGAACTCTCCGGGTTCGACGAGGACACCACCTACCTCGCCGCGCTGCCGGCCACGCATGGGTTCACTTTGGACTGTCCCGGAGTGCTGGGCACGTTGCACAGCGGCGGAACCGTCGTGCTGGGAGACCACCGCAATCCTTCGCGGTCCCTGGACCTGCTGACGACCGAGGGAGTCACGCACACAACCGTCGTTCCCGCCGTCGCCCAGCAGTGGCTGGCGCGCTCAGCTGAATTCGGCGCACCCGCGTTGCGTCTCGTGCAGATCGGCGGCGCGCGGCCGGACGTGGCGCTCGTGCGACGGCTGGAGTCGGCGTCGGGCGCGTTCGTGCAGCAGGTCTACGGGATGAGCGAGGGATTGCTGTGCTTCACCAGCCCGGACGACAGCGTGGAAACTCGCCACCGCACCCAGGGGCGCCCCGCGTCCCCCGGTGACGAGGTGCTCGTAGACCGTGACGGGGAGCTGCTGACCCGCGGCCCGTACACCGTCGCTGGGTACTTCGACGATCCGGAAGCCGACGCGAAAGCGTTCACCCCGGACGGGTTCTATCGCACCGGGGATCTCGCCACGATCGACGACAGTGGCGCGGTGACGATCACCGGCCGGGTAGGCGACGTCATCAATCGCGGCGGCGAGAAGGTCTCCCCCGAGGAGCTGGAGGACGCGCTGCGCGACCGGCCCGGCATCGACGACGTGGCGGTGGTGGGCAAACCCGATCCGGCGTACGGCGAGGTGGTCGCCGTGTTCGTCGTCTGTCCGGAATGGAGCAAGCCGCCACTGCCGGAGATCCGGCGGTACCTGCGGGAGCTGGGGTTCGCCGGGTTCAAGCTGCCGGAGGAGATCCGCTATCCGGTCGAGATCCCGAAGATCGGCATCGGCAAGATCGACCGGCGGCGCCTACGCTCCATGGTCGAGGGGTGAGCGGCGATGGTCACACGCGTCGTGGTCACCGGTGTCGGCGTGGTTTCGCCGCTGGGGAACGACTTCTCGTCGTTCTGGAAGCAGCTCGTGGACGGGACTTCCGCGGTGGAGGTGGATCCCTGGCTGGTGCGCAACGGTTTCCGGACCACTGTGTCCTGCCGCGTGCCCGGTTTCGATGTGGCGGACGGGACCAGGGTGTCCGCGCTCGCGCTGGAGGCCGCCCGGCAGTGCGCCGCCGACGCACACCTCGATGGCATCGCGGCCGGCCGGCTGGGCGTGGTGTTCACGTCCGTCAACGCCGGGATGGGCCTGATCGAATCACGAGAATGGGGGGCGGCACTGTTCGCCGGGCACACCACAGGCCTGCTGCGAGAATTCTCCGGCGCGGGTGGCGGCGCGGTCACGGTCTCGACCGGATGTTCGGCCGGACTGGATGCCGTGAGCGTCGCCGTGGACTGGCTGCGGGGCGACGATCTCGACGCCGTGCTGGTGGTCGCCGCCGAGTCGCCGTTCAACCGGGTCAGCGTCGGCATGCTCGACAACATCGGCGCCCTGGCGGCACAGCCGTTGTCATGCCCGTTCGACGCTCGCCGCAGTGGGATGGTGCTCGCCGAGGCAGGCGCGGCCGTGGTGGTGGAACGTCTCGGGCACGCGCGGGCGCGGGAGGCGCGGCCGTACGCGGAGATCACCGCCGTGTGCGGTGGCAACAACGCGCTGCACATGAGCGACCTGCCCGAGGACGGCGCCCCGCTCTCCCGGGTGATCGGCCGTGCGCTCGCCGAGGCGGCGGCCCGCCCGGATGGTCTGGACCTGATCTGCGCGCACGGCACCAGCACGGTCCAGAACGACGTCTTCGAGACCAGCGCGATCAAGAGCGTCCTCGGCGAGCGAGCGCGGACCACCCCGGTCACGTCCGGCAAGGGAGCACACGGGCACGCGCTCGCCGCGTCCGGCCTGCTCGCCGTGTTGTCGGCTGCCGGTTCGCTGCGCGACGGGGTCATCGCGCCGACCGCGAACTACGCGGTCCCGGATCCGCGATGCGACCTCGACTACGTGGGCGAGGGTGCGCGCGAGAAGCCGGTCGGCCGGGTACTGCTGCTGGCCAACGGACTGGCCGGGGTGCACACGGCCGCCGTGCTCGGGAGGGTGCGAGGGGAATAGCCGTGGACGTCGTCATCACCGGCATCGGTGTCGTCAAGGATCCGGCGGAGGTACCGAAACGAATCCTGCGCAAGACGGACCGGTTCGCGCAGCTGGCACTGGCCGCCGCGGACCGAGCTGCCCGGCAAGCGGAGCTCACCGACGATGACCGCGCCGATACCGGAGTGTGGCTCGGCACCGCGTGGGGCGGCGGAGGGTTGCTGGCGCAGGCGGTGGAGTCGCTGGCGGTGGGCGGCCCGGGCGCCATGACGCCGTGGCTGGCGACCGGCTGGTTCCCGGCATCCGCGCAGGGCTGGATCAGCATCCTGCACGGCTTCAAGGCGCAGAGCCGGACGTTCGGCGGCGGCCGGGTGAGCGGGGCGCTCGCATGCCATTTCGGCGGGCTCGCGGTGCGCGCGGGCCGTAACGCGACCGCACTGGCCGGTGGCGCCGACGCCGCCGAGCACGGGGACGGCGCCGCCATTCTCGTGCTGGAAACCGGGGAGGCCTGCGCGCGCCGGGGCGTGCCCGCGCTCGCGCGGGTGTCGTCCAGCGGCGTGGCCTCGGGCGCCCCCGGCTCGCCGGAGCAGGTCGGCGGTGCGCTCAGCCGGTCGCTGGCGGCCGCGGGGCTGCGCGCCGGGGACATCGCGTTCGTCGTCGCGGGCGAACCGGAAGCGCGCGCCGCCCGCGACGAACTCGGCGCCGTGCCGGTCATGCCCGCGCGGGATGACCGGTCCGGAGCAGGATTCCCAGCCGACGTGGCGGGCGCGGTGAAGGCGCTCGGCGACGATGCCGCCGCCCACGCGATCGTCGTGACGACCGGAGACGACGGCACCGCCGCGGCCCTTGTCGTGTCGCGCTCTGGCTGACGAAAGCCCGCTGCTCAGGGCGCGTCACCAAGGTGAGCACGACGCTGCCGAAGCCGAGTTTCGCGACATCTTGACGGTCTGGTCGCGTATCGGATACAGCGGTCATGGACCGCAGCCGGTTATGCTGTTGCCCCTGACCGCGATCATTTCTGGTCTCCGCGACATGAGCGACCTGTTCGACGCAACGGCGATGTACGACGAGGACTACTTGCGTTTCTTCGCTCCCGGTGGCGTGACCGGGTGCGCCGGGCAAGGATTGGTTAGCGCCGCGTTTCCGGGCGAGGCCGCTGCGGAGTTGACGTGGGAGTTGCTGGATCTGCGACCGAGCATGAGGGTGCTCGACCTCGCCTGTGGACACGGAGATCTGGCCAACCGCCTGGCCGCGCGCGGCTGCCGGGTCACGGGCCTTGACTCCTCTGAGATCTTCCTGGACCGGGCCCGCGCTGACGCGGCTGCCGTCGACGTCAGCGTCGACCCTCCGGCTCGAGGCAGAGCGAACGATCCTCCGCAACGGACAAGCTCGCCGGACGTACTTCGTCAAGCGGTTGTTCGGCTTCCCCGAGTTACGCGACTGGCTGCTCGCTGCGGGATTCACCGCGGTGGCCGGACACGGTGAGGACGGACAGCCGCTGACGGCCGATCACCGACGGATGATCATCGTGGCCGGCCTGCCGTAACACACGGTCCGCGGTCCTCCTGATCTTCTCAGCACTCCGGTTCGGGTTGATGTGCCGTTGCTCAGACGGTCTCCACCAGTGCGGCGAGGCGTTTGCCGAGTTGCCGTCCGGTGCCGATCGCCACGGACCACGCGTCGCGCGTGGTCCAGTTCTTGGCACGCGTTCGCTCCAGCACGAAGTCTGCCGATCGGACCCGTCGCTGATCGATCGCGATGCGACCGACGACCTTCCCGTTGACGTCGAAAAGGAAATGCTCAACGCTGACCGCCGAGAGCGTCTCTTCGGTGATGGATGTCCGGAATTGCGCGAGCAGGGTCCCGCCCAGGTGAAGCGACCCTACCAACGCGGCGGGTTCGACCCGCTGGTGAATGCGGCCGAAGTCCACGACCGCGTCCGGCGTGAGGTGCCATCGGGAGTTTTTTCCGTTGGTAGGAATCGTCAGCCGCCGCACCAGATCCTCGGTGTAGGTCCATCCCCGGACACCGAGTTCGAGTTCGAAGTCCGCGTCCGGATCGATGGGGACGTCTCCGAGGAGCTCGACATCCTGTACGCACACGGTGAATCGGTCGTTGGGTGAGGGACGGCCGGTGCCCGCGCGCCAACCGGTTGCGCACTGCCGCCGGAACATGCGGCCGTAGTGCCGTACGAGGTGGATCTCGAGTGCCGACGCGTGGGGGTCCCATGCACCGTCCCGCAGGTAGTACGCGGGACCGGGTAACTCGGGGCGCGGCACCCCGAGATTCGGGGCGGCCCGAGCCGCGCCGCCTGCCTTGCGCAGACCGATCGGGTCGAGACGAGCCAAGATCCCCGGCAGCGCCGTTCCAGGGTCTTTCACATGCTGTCGCGCGCTCTCCAGCGCGGCATCCATCGCGGCGACGACGGCGACGGTGGAGGCGGAGTCGTAGAGGGGGTCGGCCGTCTCAGAGTCTACGGCGAGAAAGGTCTGCGGCCCGCCCACGTAGTAGACCGCGTGCCCGCGTGCGCCGTTGTCGACCACGAGGTCGTAGACCGCTTGACCTTCGGGTAGCCCGTCTGGAGGGTGGGGGGTGACTTCCCGGACGACAATCGTCTCACCGCCTTCGGGGCCGATGGCTTCGAGCTCCACCCCGGTGACGAGTGCTCCCACACCGTCGGCGACCATCGTCGGCACCGCGTCGATCAGGTTCCACGGGTCGACTGCCCTGCGTCGCGGCCCCGGACCGTCGGCCGCACGAAAGGGATGGCCCGACGTGGCGAAGGCTTGCAGGCCGTTCACGGAATACAAGGTACGGCCGAGCCGGCCGGGTTTTTCGACCAGCGCCACCGTTCCCGTTCCATTGTCGGACATCACTTTGTCGCCGATCTCGATGTCCTCGATGGCCTTCACCGATCCGTCGGCCATCAGAACGCCGGTGCCCGCGCCGAGACAGCTGGTGTCCGGCGGCAGGTACACGTTGAGCGGTCCCCACAAGCAGAGGCTCTGGGAGTAGCCGTTCGTCGCCGAGAAATCCCGGTAGACCGGGGGCGGCGGCGGATCGGAGGCGTACGTCGTTATCTCTGATTCAGGCATTCCCGCGGTGAGCACGCCCGCCGTCGCTCCGGCCACGTCCGGTCCGGCGAGCGGGACGTACCACGTGGTGTATCCGCCATTCCACCAGGCATTCGGCCCTACCTGGCCCGGTACGGTGAGTCCCGCGCTCTGCAATGCCTGGATCTGCGCGTCCACATTGGCACATCCCAGCGTTTTCAAAGTGACCCATAGATTGTAGAGAAACCAGACGGCGGCGTTCGTGCTGTCACCTCCCATCGAGATGGCGGCATTGATGTTCGCGGTGAACTGGCCCGCGGTCAGCGAATCGGTGAGTTCGGTACGGGCCTGGTCGAGTTGGCCGGCCGAGGTGAGGGCACGCAGAGCGGACGCTGTCGGGTCGTAGGCATTCTGCAACGTGGCGAGATAGCTCGCGGTGAGAGCGGGCAGGAACGCGGCATTCCGGTTCGCCAGGTCTGTCGTGAGCTTGGCCGTGTCCAGGGACAGCGAAGCCGCCTGTCGCGCAGCGTCGGTGAGCAGGGTCAGGACGTAGCCCTGCCACCAGCCTGCGTTGAGTTGCGCGTTCTGCGCCTGCACCCCGGCCGCCACGGCGTCCGACGCGGCCGTGTGGGCACGGTTGTGAAAGAACGCGTCGGCGTAACCGGAAAACGGTCCGTGATAAGAGTACGAGGAGAAGTAGCCGAAGCCGTTGTCGTCCGGCTGTGCCGAGATCGCGTTGTTGGCCATGTTGACCTGGAGCACGGTGCTCAGAACGCCACGGTGGATGGACTCGAGATCCGGATCCCCGTAGTACGGCAGTGCGTCGAGCAACGCCTGGAGGTACGGGAGCATACCGGCACGGCCGGTTTGTGCCGGAGCGTCGAGCACATCTTGGACGAACTGCTGCTGATATTGCTGATATGCGGTCATCGCCTCTCCCCGCGCGTAGGTGCTGGGTATGCACGGTGTTCAGGCCGGTGCCCCCGGGGGAGGCGGCGGCGCCGCGACAGTGATGGTGAAGGGCGCGGAGGCGGTCCCGCAGGCGTTCGTCGCCGAGATGGTGTAGTTCCCCTTGGAGGCCGGACTTGCCTGCTGGCCATTGGGGGTGAACGCCCCGGTCTGTTTGCTGAAGCCGAGGAACGGGGGCAGGGGGGCGCCTTCGCAGTCATAGGTCGCCGGGGTGCTGGGAACGATGCCGAACGTCGGACCGTACGTCTGCTGAGTGGACGGCGTGCTGTTCAGGATGAAGTTCAGATCCACCATTTTCATGAAGTTCGGTGACATGCCCGACATGGCGAGTGTGAACGTGGTTCCCGCCTGGTCCGATACGACAACTCCCGTCCCCGCCACGGCCAGCCATCCCGAGGCCTGACCGGGCGCGTAGTTTCCCTTCTTGTCGGGCAGTATCGGGCTGAATTGCAGCGGGAGGGAAACCATGTGTTTTCCATCGCCGGCCAGCGTGGCATGACCCTGCGGGGAGCTGAGCCAGGTCTGGGTGACGACGGTCGGCGCGGTGGTCACGGCCGGAGGACTTTTCGGCGGCGGCATCGGCGGCTGAAACGAGACCGTGTGGTCGCTCATCATGCTCAGGTACAGCACGACGGGCGGTTTCGTCTCGTCCGGCTGCGCCACCGTGCACACGGTGCTCATGCCGAGTCCATCGGTCGACGCCAGCCACACACAGTTCGGCAGAGTCGTCACCGCGCCGAGTTGTATCGAGCCGTCCGGGTCCACGCGGAGGGCTTTCCCGGCGGCCGACAGCGAGAACCCGATCATCAGCAGTTTCGACTGGTCGGGATTGATGAACGGCGTGGCGTAGTCCAAACTGCTGGCCCTGGCGCCGACCACGAATCCGGCCGGTTTCGCATAGTCCGTGACGAACTGTTCGACCGGGTCCGGCGGCTTCTCGAAAAGCTCGTAAAGCATCAGAGCGACGCCGGCCAGCGCCGCCAGAATGGCGAGCGGGCCCGCACCGGCGATGATGGTTGCCATGAAGCCCACATCCGCGATCAGGCCACCCGCGATCGCCCAGCCGCCCAAGGTGGCGAGCAGCATCAGTGACCCTCCGACGATGTTCAGGATGTCGGAGGCGAGGGCGATACCGGATTCGCCCTTGGCGATGGTATAGATGCTGAAGCCGATCCCGGCCAGGATGAAAAGCGGGCCGATGCGGGTCGCGATGAACTCATCGAGGTTCTTCCCGAGTACTTTCGCGACCCAGGATGCCTCCTGGGCCGCCGCTTTCGTGTCGATGACGAGGACAGCGGTGAGGGCGCCCTCGTCGCCGACCGCGAACCGGCCGACGGTGCCTTCGGTGTCGCCCAGCCAGCGGGCCGTCGAATTCCCGATCTTGACCAGACCCTGATCGAGCTGATCGGCTTCGCCGGAAAGGATGATCTTGGTCACCGCCGCGGTCCGCTGGGTGGCGGTCATCCCGCTCACATCGAAGATCGCGTAGATCCGGACGCCTCGTTTGACGACCGCTGCCACGATTTGCAAGCCGAGCTGGACGGTGTCGACGACGAGGTTGGCCCGTTCGGCGGCGCTCAGCTCGTCCCAGCTCTTGAATTCGGTGAACAGATTGAACACGGCCAGTCCCGTGATCCCACCGATCAGCAGCGAGCCGAAGAGGTTGCTCACGGCCGAGAACCTCGGGTAGGTCCTGGAGAACCAGCTGACGAACTTGGTCGCGACGAGGGGCAGGGCGAGCGCGTCCTGGATCGCGCCGGAGATCGACCGAAAGGCCTCGATCGTGTCGTGCAGTATCTGGTCCGCGTCCTTGTCCTGCAGGATGGTCGCGATCTGCGCGGCCGCCTCGGCGATCTGCTGGTCTTCGTTGTTGATGTTGTTCTGGACAAAGGTCTGCAGGTATTCCTTGATCAGCTCGAAGCTCGTCGCGTCGCCGACGAAACCGAACATGCTCGGCAGGATATTGGTGGCCAAGAAGGTGTTGAGCGTGTTCGTGTACCGCTGCGCGAAGAAGCCCGAAGGATCCAGAGCGGTCAGCACCGCCACGTTCTGCTGGAACAGCCGGGAGAGGCTGGTGCCGTCGCGCGAGCCCGTGTTGATCGACATCTGCAGGGCGATGTTGGCCAGGATCGCCGGCGCCACGTTGTAGGTGTAGAAGGCGAAAGCCCAGTAGAGGTTGTTGGTGGTCGCGTACTGACCCGCGTTCTGGACGTCGGCTATGAGATTTGCCTTGAGATCAGGGGGTGAGGTGGGGTCGACGATGACATTGGCATTGATGTCGGCGACCGCGAGCTTGACCGTCTGCGTGATCACGGGCTGGTACTGCGTGGCGTTCGTGACCTGATCTGTCAGGTACTGCGCCGTCATCGGGGAGTGTTGCTGCCAACGGTACTTGAACAGTTCCTGCCCGTGCGTGTAGTAGACCTTCGACGTGGCCACCTGTGTCTTCAGCCATGCCGCCGCCCGCGGACCGTTGAGGTAGGCGCAGTTGGGATCCGATCCGGCCGACAGTCCCTGGGTCATGACCGCCGTCGCCAGCGACGCGTACCACGCGGACGGATTGGGCACTCCCTCTACCGGGCTGTTGGCCACAGTGGCCAACTCCCCGGTGAGGGTCGGTTGCGGCGTGCCGGGGAAGAGCAGGTCCCACATGGTCGACGGAACGAAGCTGTTCATGATGTCGCTGAGATCCTGCGTCACGGCGGCTTGCACGAGGTCACCCCAGGCGCCTTGGTGATCCTGCCCGAACGGCGTCATCGCGAGGAGGCCGGAGATGTCGAGCGAGGAACCCCCGAGCACCTCGGTGAGTTCGAGCGATTTTCGGTGCATCTCGGGATGCAGGTCGCTGTGCCGGGAAATGGCGGACAACGCCGCCGTCGTACTCAATCGGGTTGTCCGCACGGCGCCACCGTCGATCGCCGCACTCGACCCGTCACGGGTGAACCGCATGCTTCCACCCACCGGCAGGCCCGTACGCTCCTGATGCACCGGGTCGAGGTCACTCCAGCACAGGCGGTTGCCGATCAGAACGGCTCCTGGGACCGGCTTTCCACCAATGATCAGCTTTCCGTCGAACACCGCGAAGGGCGCGGTCCGCGGCGAGATCTGGTAGTAACCGGCGGCAGCCGGAATCGCGCGCACCCCTCGCATTCCGACGAGGGTGCCGTTCGGTGCGACATTGTCGATTTCCAGGACGCCGTTGACGGTCGCCGCGGCCGAGTCCTCGACGGCTTCCAACCACCACGGATAGACCGTGTCCGGCCCGGTCGGCGGATTGGGTCCGGTGTCGGCCTCGGGCGGAATCGAAGACTTGAAACTGAGCTGCCAGACCATGGTGCCGCCCTGCTCGCCGAGTTGCAGCGCCGCTGCGAAGGACCCCATCGCCGGACCCCAGGGAATCGCCTGCGTCACGTTGTCCTGGAACTCGAACGTGAACGTGGGCGGCGCTATCGGGCCACCAGGCGTCACCGTGTAGGTCAGTTGCAGCCGATTGGCGATCCATGAGGCGGACTTCCAGGCGGAGGAGCTGGGATCCCAGGTCAGCCCGATGACCGAGCCGCCCGACGTCTCGTAGGAAGCCCCACAGCCGAGGGCGACATCGCAGTTGAACTGGGCCCGCGCGCCGGCGGTCACGGAACAGAGATCGTGGGCGGGACCGATGTTCCCGTGCCCGCCCGACCCGTCATGGCTGAACCGGAGGTGGCCACCACCGAAGGCACCCCGCCAGGTGAGCACCCGATCGTGCGCGTCATAACTCCACGCGTCACGCGGAATCGGCAGTTGGTCCAGATAGAGCTGGTCGTCGCCGGAGTGACGGGGATCGTGCAGCAGCACGATCCGCCGGGGAATCTCTCGCTGAGAGTTGCCGAACGTCGCCATGCGTTCAAGGACCAGGTCGTGGTGCTCGGCCTGTTTGAAGCCATCCCGTCGGTTGTTCATCCGGGTGGCGCTGATGGTGACTTTTTCCCGCCGCTGTGTCGTGCCAGTGGTCACGTCATACTCCTCGTGTCGTTGGATTTCGGTCGCACTGGCTCACGACGCGCAGCGGGGAGCTCGATTTCGGTCACCACCACGATCCGCGCAGGACGGATCTATTCGGGAACTCACCTGGGGCTGAAGCGAGTAAATTCCGGGAAATACACGACAACACCGATATAACCGGAACGTTGGTTGCCACGATTATCTGGGTGATGCTGTGTGAAAGATTTCTCCGTACCGACTCGTCGTACGTCCTCCCACGCAGGTCTTGTGCATCCGATCCGAAGCTGTGGGAATCATGGTGCCAGAACCGGGCCTCGCTATCGATACCCCGATCGGTGAGCGCTTTCGGGTCACGCCGCGCCGCGGTCGCCGACAGATCCGCGCCTGCGGACCGGGATGCCGGCGACACTTCGACTCATCGTCGGGTGAGGGCCACGGCCGATGGGATCGTCACCTCGACCATCGGCTGGGTTGAACAGCAACTGGGCGAACGCGCCCACCTCAGGCTCGACCTGGTCAACCGAGTCGAACAAACCGGTGTCCCTGACGTAGGAACGCCTCGTGTAGCGGTGAAGACTCGTGGTGAATCGAGGCCGCTACACCGGTACCACCTTGGAGAAATCTCCAAGAAACCCTAGAGCGGCAGCCATGGTGACGGTCGTCACTCTCCTGGTTTCATCCTGGGTGCGGCTTACGCGAAGGAAAGTGAACCCAATGAGCCTGCCAAAACGGAACCCGGAGGTACCGATGAGAGCTGTTAAGCGGAGCCGTTTGCCGTCCAGGCACCGTCCACTATCAAGAAGCGCTTACGAAAACGTCCTCGAACGACAACCCGCAAGCGGGCTCGCAGAGATTATTTCCTGGCATGAAAGGAATTACATGTGAATACCCGTCGCGCACGCGCATCCTCCGCCCGTCAACGAAGGTGGCTCCGCGCACCCATTCTGGCGATCGTCGGCCTCATGGCGACGACAATGGCGGGCGTCGCAGTCGCCGGCGCCGTCATCGCTCCCGGGTCGCTCGACATCCGGGTGCTGTCCAACCGAGCTGACCTGATCACCGGTGGCGACGCGCTCGTCGAGGTCGCGCGGCCGCCGCACACCGACGCCGACGATATCCGGGTGAACATCGATCGGCGCGACGTCACGTCCGAGTTCGCGGTCCGCGCGGACGGTCGTTATCTCGGCTTGGTCACCGGGCTGAAGAACGGCGAGAACCGGCTCACGGCAAGCCTCGGGGATCGGCAAGCCACCATCGCCGTCACCAATCACCCAATCGGCGGGCCGGTGCTGTCCGGACCACAGGTCACACCGTGGGTGTGCGAAACCGAGAAAGCCGGCCTCGGCCCCGCTCAGGACGCGCAGTGCGACGCACCGACCAAAGTGGACTACCTCTACAAGTCCACAAGTGCCCAAGGCGGAGCGCTGCTTCCCTACGACGTCCACAACCCCCCGACGGATGTCACCACTACGACCACGGACCAGGGCAAGACGGTGCCCTACATCGTGCGCCGGGAAACCGGCACCGCGAACCGCGGGATGTACCAGATCTCCGTGATCTCCGACCCCCGCACCGAGCCCAAGCCTTGGGCGGGGCCCGAAGGCTGGAACCGCAAGCTCTACTACATCTTCCAAGGCGGCGCCGCCGCCATGTATCGCCAAGGTGTCGTGGCAGGTACCACCGGCCAAGGCAGTTATTCCTTTATACCTGACTTCGCGTTGTCGCGTGGGTTCGCCGTTGCCACCTCGACCCTGGGGGTGGGCGGCCAGAACACCAACACCGTCGTCTCCGCGGAAGCACTCATGATGGCCAAGGAACGCATCGCCGAGGAATTCGGCGAAATTCGCTACACCATGAGCACCGGGTGCTCCGGCGGCTCGGTCCAGCAACATGTCATCTCCGACACATATCCCGGACTGCTCGACGGAATTCTTCCTTCCTGCGGGTACGAAGATTGGCTGGCCTTCGACTCCGAAACCGTCGACTGCTCGCTGTTCGACAATTTCTGGAACCGGGACCCGGGCTCGTGGAGCGCGGACGACCGCGAGGCCGTGATGGGCGGATCCGGGGCCAACTGCGGCAAGTGGAAGGGCGGCCAGTACGCCAGAATGATCAATGATCCCCGAATCGGCTGCACCACGGGCCCCACGGGAGTCGAGCCGGACTGGGTGTACGACCCGCGCCGTAATCCCGACGGAACCCGCTGCACCTTCTGGGACCAGCAGGTTTCCATCTACGGCGAGCGCGACAAGCGGTCGTGGGGGCCTGTGGAACACCGGATCGGCCACGGCTTCGCCAACCGGCCGGTCGACAATGTCGGTGTCCAGTACGGTCTCGAAGCCGTCGAGTCCGGGAAGATCACGCCCGAGCAGTTCGTCGCGCTCAACGAACAGGTCGGCGGCTACGACATCGACATGAATTGGACCCGCTCGCGCAGCACTGCCGACCCGGCCGCGCTCAGCTCCGCCTACCGGACGTTCTCGACCTCGGGCGCCCATCTCGCGACGGTGCCGATCATCGACTACCGGGTGAACATGGACCAGGCGGGGCACCCGGCCTGGCGCTCGGACGCCGTGCGCCGGCGCCTCATCAAGGTCAACGGTAACGCCGACAACCAAGTCATCTGGAAGTCCGGCACACCCTTCGATCCCTTTACCGGAGCGGGCGCGGACGGACAGAAGGAGCATACCGCGCTCACTGAGAAAGCGTTCGCCACGATGGATCGCTGGTTGACGGCCATCGAAGCCGACGAATCGGGCAAACCGCTGGCGGCCAAGGTCGTCGCGGACAAACCGGCCGACGCGGTCGACACGTGCTGGATCAACGGCGTCGCGACCACCGACCAGCAGAAGTGCGCCAAGGAGATGCCGAATATCGGCAATCCTCGCATGGTCGCGGGTGGCCCACTCAGCGACGACGTCCTGAAATGCCAGATCAAGCCGCTCGGGCGCAGCGACTATCGGGTGAAGTTCACTGACGACCAATGGCGGCGGCTGCAGCGCACCTTCCCCGACGGTGTCTGTGACTATGGCAAGCCCAGCGTCGGTTATCAGCTCGCCCAGCCCTGGCTCACCTTCCGCGACGGTCCAGGGGGCCGGCCACTCGGCGACCCGCCGCGCTCCACCCGGGCATAGCAGAAGCCCCTCCCTCGACGCGCATCTTGTCCACGGTCGCCAACCCTGGGTCGTGGACAAGATGCGCATCTCTACGACAAGGCAAGCTTTTTGTGCGGCTGCGCGATGAAACGACCTCGGGCAAAAGTGCGAGCGGCTACCTCTCCGTGGAAATGAGCGTGTACTGCAGCGCCCACCACACTTCCAGGATGGTGACGGTGTCTCCCAAGTCGGCTCCAGTCATGCTTTCGAAGCGTTCCAGGCGGTATCGAAGCGTGTTGACGTGCACGTTGAGCGTTCGGGCGGCGACCGGAATGGAACGTCGTCCGTCGAGATATGCTCGCACGGAGTCGACCACGGTCTCGCCGATCCCGGATTCGGCGAGGACCGGTGCGATGTACTTGTCGTAAAGGGTTCGCCCCAGCCGGTCATTCTGCGCCACAGCGATGCGCATCGGCATATCCGCCACCTCGACCAGGCCGTGCATCTCGTACTGGACGGCGATGTCGAGCAGGTTCGTCGCATCGACGAAGCTCCGGTGCAGTTCGCTCGCGGTGACCGGGCCGTCGACCGCCACGAGGGCGTTGGACGGAACATGGTCCGGCCGTTGACCGATCACGCCCGCGACATCGCCACCCACAATTCCGAGGAGGGGAGCGAGTGCCCGGGAGGCCGTCGCGCGGGTGAGCCTGGGGACGAGTTCTTCCGTCGTGCCGCCGTGCACGGATCTGCCCCGCAGCACCCAATATTGTCGCCCCGGCCGGATCCCGTAGGCGGAGCCTCCCTCGACCAACTCGTTCTCCCGAAGGGTTCCGGCGAGGACGTTGTGCAAAAAGGTGAGGCGCTCCCGTTCCTCCCGGCGTACGAGATCGAGGTCGACCTGATGCCGGGCCGACACGAGTTCGCTGCTGAACCGGTCGGTCAGTTCCCACAGTCTCCGTGTCCCCAGAAGCACGGATTCCAGCGGAATGCTCATCTTCGCCGCTTCCGCGAGGAATTCGTCGCGGAGGAGTCCCAGCACGGCACGGTACGCCTCGACTACGTCGTCGGACGGGATACCCTGCAGCGCGCGACGTCGGCCGCTCTGTCGCTCGTCCTCGATGATCTCCGGTGGCAGCCGGGCAGCCCCCCGCAGGCTCGTGACGACGCGGACCACGTTGCGCTCGCACGATCGCCGCAGGTCCTCCTCGGGGACCCGCCGGTACGAGTGGAATCGCCGCAGCGCGGTCAGTTGTTGGTCGACCAGCCGTGGGGTGGCCTGCTCCATCCGCAGCGCGACGGTGACCAGTTCCTGGTCTTCACTGCTCACCACTTCACCACCCTTCCTCTTGTACCCAGCTACAAAACGCGCGAGGCAGGCTGGTAACGCGATCCATTGTGGCACACCTGCCGGCGGACCAAACTTGGTAACACAGCAGGCCGGCATCGACGACGATCGCCTTCGCCGCATCTCCTCGCTGGACACCGGAAACGCGCATGTCAATGAGGACACCCATGTCCGGAACAGGGCCGCAATGACCGCTGTAGAACCCCCCGGCTCCCGCCTGTCGACGCACGTCGGCACGCATGGAGCACGCCGAGCCTTTGTCGGTGCCACGATCGGCAACGCTGTCGAGTGGTACGACTTCGCTGTCTACGGTTTCGTAGCCCCCTACATCGGGGCGAGCTTTTTTCCCACCGGGAACAGCACGACGGAACTGCTCAGCAGCTTCGCGGTTTTCGGTCTCACGTTCCTGGTGCGCCCGCTGGGCGGGCTCATCTTCGGGCCGCTGGGCGATCGGGTCGGCCGCAAGCGCGTGATGGTGCTGGTACTCGTGGTGATGGCGGTCGCCACGACCGTCGTCGGGTTGCTGCCCGACTATCGCACCATCGGTGTCGCCGCGCCTGTGCTGCTCGTGCTGCTGCGCTGCCTGCAGGCCCTGTCGGCTGGTGGTGAGTACGGCAGTGCCAGCACCTTCATGGTCGAATACGCGGGTCCGCGGCGACGCGCGCGGGGCTCGAGCTGGATGATGTTCTCCGCCGTGCTCGGGTTCATGGCCGGCAGCGGGATCGCGGCCGGGCTCGCCGCCGCGGCCGGCACTGGCGCGATGTCGGCGTGGGGCTGGCGGATCCCGTTCCTCGTCGCGGCGCCGCTCGGGGCGATCGCGTTGTACATCAGGCTGAAACTGGAGGACACCCCGGAATTCCGGGCTCTGCGCGCCCGTGACGCGTTGTCTCGCACGCCGCTGCGGGAGACGTTCAAACTGCCGCGCACCTTGGCGGTCACCGCGGGCATCGGAGCCCTCCACGCCACGGCTTTCTACATCGTGATGTCGTACATGACGACCTATATCGCTTCGGTCCTGCGTCTCGGGTCGGCCTTGGCGCTCGCGTCGACCTTGACCGCCGGTGCTGTCGCGCTGGTGACGCTCCCGGTGGTGGCCACCGTGGCGGACCGGGTCGGCAGGCGAGCGGTGTTGCTGCCGGTGGCCGTGGCGACCGCGGTCTGCGGTTACCCGATTTTCCTGCTGATCTCGACCAGGACCGTGATCGCCGTGATCGCCGGGCATGCTCTGCTGGCGGTACTGCTCGCCGCCTTCATCTCGACGTCGGTGACCACGATGGCCGAGGTGTTCCCGGCCAAGCTGCGCTCGAGTGGCGTATCGGTCGGGTACAACCTGTCGGCGGCGCTGTTCGGCGGGACCGCGCCGTTCATCGCGACATTCCTGGTCAGCAGCACGAAGAACATCCGGACGCCGGCCTGGTATCTCGTCTGCGTCGCCGTCATCGCCGTGATCGCCGTGGCCGCGCTCCGCAAACCGGAGGAAGGAGCCTGAGGTGCGCGAGGTCTACATCGTGGCTGTCGGGTGTACGCCGTTCGGCAAGCATGCCGACCTGGGATTCCGGGAACTCGCCCGGCAGGTGGTGGATCTCATCGCCGCGGACGCCGGCCCGGATGCCGGGGCGGCGATCGGCGGCGAGCTCGACACGCTGTGGTTCGGCAACTGCTTCATGCACGCCTGGGGACAGCCCAACGTCCGGGGGCAGATGGTTCTCGTCGATCTGATGGACGAGGGCAGACTTCCCCGGCGACTCCCCGTGACGAATGTCGAAGCCGCGTGTGCGACGGGATCCCTGGCGTTTCACGGCGCGGTGAAGGACATCCGGAGTGGGGAAGCGGAGCTGTCACTCGCGCTGGGCGTGGAGAAACTTGTCCTTCCGGCAGCGGCCGGGGCGGACAGACCGACACCGATGAGCCTGCTGGCCGGTTGTGCCGACAACCTCAGCCACGAACGGTTGCTCGATACCTATCGCATCGCGGCAGGCGAGGTCGGCCGGACCATCGAGTTCGGCCCCGACCGCAGCATGTTCATGGACACCTATGCCACCCAGGCGCTTCTGCACATGAAGGAGTTCGGCACGACCCGCGAGCAGATCGCCGTCGGCAGCGCCAAGAACCACAACTACGGGGCACAGAATCCGCTGGCGCAATATCGCTTCACCACTACCCCTGACGCGGTGCTGAACGATCGCGAGATCTCCTATCCCCTGACCCGGTCGATGTGCTCTCCGATCAGCGATGGCGCGGCGGCCGCGCTGGTGTGCTCGGGCGATTGGCTCGAGCGTCAATCCCCGGCCGTGCGGGAGCGTGCGGTCCGAGTCCGGGCGACCGCTGCCGCCGGTGGAACCTACCTGCGTGCGTCCTCCGACCCGACCCTCAGCCATGAGGCGGCGGCTCGGGCCTACGCCCGGGCAGGGCTGAAACCGGCCGACGTGGACGTCGCCGAGGTGCACGACGCCACGTCGTTCGGCGAGATTCTCCAGGTCGAGATGCTCGGTTTCTGCCGGCCGGGGCAGGGTGGCGCGTTCGTCGCGGACGGAGCCACCGGACCCTACGGCGTCGTACCAGTGAACACTTCGGGTGGCCTGGTTTCCAAAGGCCATCCCGTCGGGGCCACCGGGTTGTCCATGATCTACGAGTTGACCCGCCAGCTTCGCGGTGAAGCGGGCACGCGCCAGGTCGCCAATGCGCGTATCGGGCTGGCCGAAAACGGCGGAGGGGTCATCGGCCTGGAGGAGGCCACGTGCGCGGTGTCCATTCTGGAGCGTTCCGCATGACACCGCTTGGGCCGACTCGCGGCTGTCAAGGTGCTTACAGCGACATCGCGGAGGAACGCGCATGACAGGCGCGCACGAGGCCAGTGGCCGGCTCAGCGGAAAAGTGGCGCTTGTCGTCGGGGCCGGCTCCTCCGGCCCCGGTTGGGGCAACGGCAAAGCGGCGGCCGTGCTCTTCGCCCGCGAAGGCGCGCACGTCGTCGCCGTCGACCGGGATGCCGCTGCCGTGGCCGAGACAGTCGCCCTGATCGAGCGCGAAGGTTCCACAGCGATCGCCGTCGTCGGCGATGTCACCCGGCCGGAGTCGTGTGAGGAGATGGTGGCCGCTGCCACCGAAGTCCATGGCCGGCTCGACATCCTGCACAACAACGTCGGGATTCTCCGCCAGGGCGGTGTCGTCGACCAGTCGCTGGATGATTGGCATGCCGTGATCGACACCAACCTCACCGGAACCTACCTGACCTGTAAGGCGGCTATTCCCGCCATGCTGTCCTCCGGGGGAGGCAGCATCGTCAACGTCTCCTCGGCGGCCGGGATGCGGTACCTCGGCGTCCCTTACGCAAGCTACGCGGCCTCGAAGGCGGGCCTGCTCCAGCTCACTGTGACCACGGCTGTGGAGTACGCGGCGCGGGGGATCCGCGTCAACACCGTTGTGCCCGGGCTGATCGACACGCCCATGGTCGCCGGTTCGTTGCGCGGTGCCTATGGCGACGACGAACTCGAGGAATTACGCCGGGTCCGGAACGAACAAGTCCCGATGGGACGGATGGGCGAGGCCTGGGACGTCGCGCACGCCGCGCTGTTCCTGGCCTCGGACGACGCCAAATACGTCACGGGCACGCAGCTCGTGGTGGACGGAGGATTGACCGCCAAATGCTGACCGGTGACCCCGACGACAACGTCGCACAGCTGTTGTGGCGCCATGCTCGCCGGCACCCTGACCGGCCGTGCCTGACGGACCTCGACTCGCCGGAAGGTGCCCGGACCCTCAGCTACGGGGAACTGACGGCACGTGTCGCCGGCCTCGCCGGAGGCCTGCGTGACGCGGGCATCCGGGCGGGGGACCGTGTTGCGGTGCTTCTGCGGAACTCCGTGGAGTTCGTGGAGACCTTCCTAGCGGTCGCGGCCGTGGGCGCGGTCGTCGTCCCCTTCAACGTCCGGTTGCGCGAGGACGACTTCCGGCACATGCTCGTCGATTCGGGAAGCCGGCTCCTCGTCACTGAGGCCGGACACCTAGACGCCGCGCCGACGCTCCGGGAAGTGCCTGGCCTGCGTGTGGTGCTGGTGGACACCGACGGCGGTCTCGATCCGCTGCGGGCAGGGCCGATCGACGAGCCCGCCGAGCCACCGGAAGGCGGCCTGTTGTCCCTGATGTACACGAGTGGCACCACCGGTGCGCCCAAGGCTGTCATGCTCACCCACCGCTCTTGGCGCGCGGTGGCGGCGACAGCGATGTCGGTGCTCGGGTTCGCCAGTGACGACGTGGTCCTGCACGTCGCCCCGCTCACACACGGCGCCGGATTCATGCTCTTGCCGACGCTCGCCGCCGGCGGGCACAACCTGCTGTGCGGCTCCTACGACGCTGCTCGCACCGCTCGACTCCTGCACTCGGCGAAGGTGACCGGTCTTTTCCTGGTCCCGTCCATGATCCGGATGTTCCTCGACGAACTGGACGAAGACTGGCAGATACGCGAAGGCTTTCGGTGGTTGTACTACGCCGGTTCGCCGATCGACCAGAGCACTCTGCGCGAGGCGACCGCGGCTTTCGACGGCCACGTGGTGCAGTCGTTCGCCCAGATGGAGTCGCCGATGTTCCTCACTGTGCTCGACAGTGCCGACCACCTGCGCGCGTTACGGAACCCGGACTCGCCGGTGATTCGCTCGGCCGGTCGCGTACTGCCCGGGGTGGAACTGTCTATTGTGGACCCAGATGGTACCCCGCTACCGCCGGGCAGCGACGGTGAGGTCGTCGCGAGGGCACCACAGATGATGGCCGGCTACTGGGGCCGTGCGAAGGAAACGGCGGCGACACTGGCCGACGGCTGGCTGCATACCGGCGACATCGGTCACCTCGACGAGGACGGATACCTCCATGTCGTCGATCGGCTGAAAGACATGATCGTCACCGGTGGGTCCAATGTGTACGCCCGTGAGGTCGAGGAGGTCCTGCTGACGATCTCGCGGATAGGCGATGCCGCCGTCATCGGTACGCCGGACCGGATCTGGGGCGAGGCGGTGACCGCCGTGCTCGTGCCGGACGGCCGGCCGCCGGCCGACGACCAGATCATCGAGGCATGCCGTCGCAAACTTCCGGGCTATCGGATCCCGAAACGCATCATTTGGGTGGCCGAACTACCTCGTAATGCCTACGGCAAAATCCTCAAGCGTGAGCTGCGGGAGCGATACTCCACGCCAGGTCGCTAGCCGCGCCGTGCACGTCGTCGCACCACCAAGCAGAGAAACGAGAACGGAAATGTCGGAACAGACTGTGGATCGGGTCGAGGGGAAATGCGAAACCGGATTTGAGCCGGTGCGGGACGTATTCGCGAGCAACCTCGGCGAACTGGGCGCCGGTGGCGCTGCGTTCTCGGTCGTTCACGACGGCCGCACGGTCGTGGACCTGTGGGCCGGGACGTCCGGTCAAGGGCGATGGTCGCGCGACACACGCGGGGTGTACATGTCGGCGACGAAGGGGGTCACGGCCGCGGCGTTCGCCCACCTGATGGATGTCGGTCTGCTCGATCCGGACAAGCGTGTCGCCCACTACTGGCCCGAGTTCGCGAAGGCGGGAAAGGAGGACAGCACGGTCGAACAGCTGATGACCCACTCGATCGGGCTCCTCGATTTTCCCGGCTACGAGCGGATCGTGTCCGCCAACGGCGACGGCTGGGCCGAGACCGGCGCGATCCTGCGGCAACTGGAGATCGGCGAGCCCGAGTGGGTACCGGGTACGGCACACGCCTACCACGGGCTCACCCTGGGGTGGCTGCTCGGCGAACTGGTACGTCGAGCAGCCGGGAAGTCGCTCGGCGCCGTCGTCCGGGACGACCTCGCGGCGCCGCTGAACCTGGAGATGTCGCTCGGCACGCCCGTCGCCGAACAGGGGTCCGTCGCGCGGATCCGGCCGGCCATGCCCTCGGCGACGCCGGCCGACGCCGCCGGCGACCCGACGAATTATCCGTTGCTGGCCCGGATGCTCCTCACCGTCGACGGCGAGAACATGCTCACCCGGGCCGACCAGTTCTTCAACCGCCCGGACATCCTCGCCCTCGAACTCGGCGGCTCGAACGCCACCGGTACGGCACGCGCACTCGCGCAGATGTACGGGGCGTTGGCGCTCGGCGGCGTCCTCGGCGGCACTCGCATCGTCTCCGCCGCGGCCGTGGCGGACGCGACGGCCGAACGTCGTCGCGGCACCGATGTCGTCTGGGGTTACGAGACCGCCTGGGCGCTCGGCTTCGCCCGACCCAACCTGGCCGAGCCCACGAGGAGTTGGGTTCCCGCACCGCACGGCGACGCCTTCGGTTTCCCCGGTTGGGGTGGGCAGATCGGGTTCGCCGACGTCGAGGCCAAGACCGGATTCGGCTTCGTGCGCTCACATCCCTCCGACGAATCGCCGCTGGGGCGGCTGCTCGTCGCGGCGTCCTACGACGCCCTCTCACACCGGTAAGAAGAACACGAGGAACAGGAGAAGACATTTCATGACCGGAATCGACGGCAAGGTCGTGGCCATCACCGGGGCCAGCAGCGGTATCGGCGCGGCAATCGCGTTGGAACTCGCGGCACGCGGCGCGGCGGTGGTGATCGGTGCCCGGCGCACCGACCGGCTCGACGCGCTCGTCGAACGGATCCACGCGGCCGGAGGGCGCGCCAAGGCGGTGACTGTGGACGTCACCCAGCGCTCCGACCTCGAGCGACTGGTCACCACGGCGCTCGACCGGTTCGAACGACTGGACGTCCTCGTCAGCAACGCCGGCATCGCCCGGACCGCCCCGATCGCCGAACTCGACGTCGACAGTTGGGATGCCATGATCGACGCGAATCTGCGCAGTGTGCTCTACGGAATCGCGGCCGCTCTCCCGGTGTTCCGCCGGCAAGGGCGTGGGCACCTGGTGACCACCGTGTCGACATCGGGTCTCAAGATCGTTCCGATGCAGGCCGTCTACGCCGGCACCAAGAACGCGGTCCGGACACTGCTGGAGGCGCTGCGTCAGGAGTCCACCGACGGCGTCCTGCGCACCACCTCGGTCTCCCCGGGCCTCGTCCGCACCGAACTCGTCGACTACGTCACCGATCCCGAGATCAGGAAGCTCGCGCAGGAACGGATGGCAACCGGCATCGCGCCGGAGGCGGTCGCCCGTGCCGTCGCGTTCGCGATCGAACAGCCCGACGACGTGGAAATAGGCGACATCGTCATCCGGCCAACGACGCAAAACTAGTGTCCTGCGTCAGAAATTCGTCGGCAGAAGGACGCGAGTGACCCGAGGATCTCCGCCGCGGTCTTGGTCCGGATGAGGCTTGGGATCGTCGTTCCATTCCTTGATCCACGAGCGGATGTCGGCTTCGCCGTTCTGCGGTCGTTGTGGGCCAAGGGAAAGGTCGTCGACCGACATGGCAAGCGGCCATAAGCACGAGGAGTTGTTGCAGTTCGCGATGGGCTGCGTAGACGCTCAGGCTGGCGCATCCGCTTTGGGTCCAGGCGCAGCAGGGTGCAGAACGCCTGAGCGAGGACGGTGAGGGTGACATGGCAATGCCAGCCGGTGAAGCCGCGTCCTTCGAAGTGGTCCAGGCCGAGACCGGTTTTGAGTTCGCGGTAATCGTGCTCGATGCGCCGGCGGATCTTGGCCAGCCTCACGAGAGGCTTGAGCGGGGTACTGGCTGTCCATAGTGGTCAGCCAGTACTCGATGGGTTCGGACTGGTTTGGCGGCCGTTCGGCGATCAGCCACTCGTCAGGCAGGCTACCGTCAGCGGCGCGGGGAATGTGCCGGTCGGCGGGGCGCACGCGGATGGCCAGGAAGCGCGAGCGTATCGCCGCGGTCGGGTTGTTCTTGGTTTTCTTGCTGCCCCGTCACCAGGTGACCAGGCGGCAGGCGCCACGCCCCGCGGCCAAGGCCAGGCCCCGCAGGGTGACCGCCTGGTCGGGGTAGCGCGACTTCGGCGGGCGCATCATTCACCGGGCGACCCCGCCCGGTGAATGATGCGCCCGCCGAACTCCAAGCCCGCCTCTACGAACTCACCAAACTCAGCGTCCACGTCGACCACGAAACAATCACGCGGTGATCACCATCACCCTGCCCGGCGAGAAAATCGACGACATCGCCACCGCGGCCGGAGACGTGGGGGAGCGGGCCATAGTCGCCCCGCCTACACGGCGAAACCGCAGGTCGGTTCTGGTATGAATGCTGTACGTGCCCCCGGTGAGATTCGAACTCACACTGGACGGGTTTTGAATGGGTGCTGGATCTATTCGACGACCTGCAGTGATGTCGCACTAGGCCGACGATCGGGGGGTGGCTGGGGAAGTTTGGCGAGGCCACACTTCGACTATCGGGTACAAAAGGCATGAACGAGCGGTGATGGTGCGCGACACTCGGCCATGTTCCGCGCATCGATCGTCATGCTTCGTGTGGATGATGACTCATCTTGAGGGAGATCTCCTCCAGCTTGTGCTTAGCTTCCGTGCTTCCATGGTTTGCTGCTATCGAGAACCAGCTCCGGGCCGTATCGAAACGTCGCTCTACTACCATTGCGTCACCGACCGTCAGCTGGAAGTCGACGCCCATTGAGCTGATGGCTTGCATTAGCGGTGCATCTGCGGACAAATCTTCTTTATCCCGTCCGATTTGATCCAAGATGAGAAGTGTTGTTGCGTCGACGGGCTGCCTCGGTTGTGCACCCATTGAGCCGTCAACCCGATGTTTCAGTTCTTTGAGGAGGATGCGCAGATCTAATTCGTTTGAAAGAAATGCACAAGGTATGCACACCTTCACGAGCGTGCAAGCATATGCTAAGGTGACCAATCGACTTCCGTTGTCCATGTAGTCGCGCCCTATCTCACCTTCCTCTAAATAGCGTACTAGTTGGTCCTCCATGATTGGATGTCCTTGAAATGAGGCCATCACGGCGCAAGCGAGGAAGTATGGACTTTCTACCGAAATATTGTCGGCGAGAGTATGCCACACCTCTCCCGGGATGAAGCTGAACCGGCTAGTCGTGTCAACTGTGTCACCGTCGGCTGTTGTCGACGTTAGGAACGTTCTACTTTGAGCGTAGTCAACCAAGTAATCGAACGGTAGGAGATTTCCATCGTCTGCCTTTATGAGGCAAGCGCTAGCTCCATGTATGGGTTCCGTGGCCCACCTTAAGGCTGTATCGAAGTTCATGTCAGGATTTAGGCTCATGTCGCGAGCGCTAATGTAGCCGAGGCATGCTTCTCTCAGCCATGAAAAAGGTATTGGCGCCAAGTATCCGGTACGGTGGAAATCTACGGCAGCAGATACCAATGCTGCGCCCAGTCTATTGCCTCCCTCGGCCCCGGTAAGCCATTTTTGAACAGAAGCAGGACCTGCGGCTATTATCTCGACAACTCCATTGGCTTCATTCCGTGAGTCTAATGCAAAGGCGATCCTCGGGTCGTCCTTTAGCTGATAGGCGTTGAATAGCTCACTTTGTGTAAGGTCTCTAGGGAGGTGGACGGTAGCGAAACTGAGAAGAAACCTGCTTAATTCTGTCGCAAAAGCGCCAACACCTGGAATTGACGATTGCTGTCCGATGGATTCACGTTGTCGAGACCGTATCGTTGCAACGATCCTTACGCTAGTCTCGTGGCTTACAAGGACGCGTAGAAGACTATCGTCAAGGCCGTCTGGAGAGAGGTATCGCTCAAGGTCGTCTAACCAGATTATCCTATCTTTAAAATTGTAACCCGCCTCGATTGCATCCCTCAAAGTGCGGCCATCTTTGGGTATTACAATTCTTTTTCCTTTTTTCTTTTTTGTGTACTGAAAGACCGCCTCGTAAGCCGTGCGCGTTTTCCCCGACGCTGAATCACCTTCGATGATTATCAAGCCGTCGTTCTCTAGATTTCTGAGAATTTCGCCATCTGCATCTCGTGAAATGTATGGAGGAAGTTTTGTTGCTCCGTTAACTTGCATGGCGGCATGAATGCGCAAATCTCGAAACACGTCAAGCTTATTTATGGACTTGTCGATTAATGCGCCTGTTCGGCGAAGTGAGTCAATGTTCTGCTGATTCTCGGACTTTCGTCGCGCTGTCAATGTAGGCCATTCGGCGAGGGGCTTGGCTACGGTCGAAGCCAGTGTGGCGGCGGCACTAACGGCGACAGCTGGCCAGCCAACGAAACTGGCTAGGCGTCCCATGGACGTTAGCGCAGAGCCGAGGCCAGTCAAGGTCAGGAGACCTAGTATGAGCAGCACTCGAGCACGCATGTCTCCCCCGGTTCTCAGGCCGTCCAAACGGGCGCCGGTGACGGCTGGCCCGTCATTTGACTCGCCCGATGGTACGAGGTAAACGGTCGCGGTCTCTCATCGGGTATCTATTGGCAAATAGCTAACAAGTATCGTGGAATCGGTCTCCGTGATCGGCTGTTGTACGTGTGACGGAGTTCAAATGTGGCCGGCAGCGCAGGGTCGTCCGTCGTGAAGCCCAGTGGATGGGGGCTTGCTTACGGTGGCGTGTGCTGGAACCGGCCAGTTGGCGCCACGAACGGTTCCGCATATCCGGAGACATCGGGATGGAGGGGTCCGGCATAGGGAGCCGTCCCGGTGGTTCACAGAGACGGTGAGCGCAGCGCCGAGGCCGAGCCTCGTGAGAGGCTAGCGCCGAAGGGGTGTGAAGCAGTTGCGAGGGACGCTGTCAGGCTCTTGATCAAGACGGCTGAAGGGGTAGCTAGTTGGCGAAGGTAGCAGTATTGACCGAGGAGACCGCATTCCGAGTACTCACGACAGTCTGCGAGAGCGTCGGCCTCGATCCGTCCAGCGCTGAGTTGATCAGGATCGGCTCGAACGCGGTGTTTCGCCTGGTCAAGCCCGTAATCGTTCGCATCAGTCGGGACGGGGAGGTCGTCGACAACGCCCGCAAGCAGGTCGCGGTGGCGCGCTGGCTGGAGGCCGAGGAGTATCCGGCGATGCGGGCCCTGGACGTTGACCAGCCGATCGACCTCGACGGCTACGTGGCGACCCTGTGGGAGTCGGCGTCGGAGCGAGAAGAGTACGCGCCATTGACCCAGGTCGCGGACCTGATCCGCAGGCTCCACGAGCTTGAGGCGCCCCGGTCGTTCTCGCTGCCGGAGAAACGGCCGTTCGACGAGTTGGACCGCAGGCTTCGCGACAACCTGGAGCCAGCTCAAGGCGGTGCCCGAGCGGCCCACGCCGGAGCAGGTGGCCACCGCGCGGGAGTTCCTGTTCCACTGCTTCCTGCGGGACTTCCCGTGGCGCTCCCACGCCGACAAAGCCAACTACCTCGCGCTCCTGGCCACGCCGATCATCCGGCCCTTCACCCGCTGCCTGTCGCCCTTCGGCCTGATCGAGGCGTCCATGCCCAGCTCCGGCAAGACGATCCTGACCGGGTGCGTCGGGCTCCTGGTGGGGCAACGGGTGCTGACATGGACCGACAGTGAGGACGAGCTCCGCAAGTCCATTACCAGCGTGCTGGCCGAGCAGGGCGGCGCCGTGGTCTTCGACAACGTGGTGGAAGGGCACGTGATCGAGTCGGCCGTGCTGGCGCGGCTGATGACCGAGCGGACCTGGACCGACCGGCGGCTGGGCAGCAACACCGCCGCGTCCTTTCCCAACGACCGGTTGTGGCTGGCCACCGGCAACAACCTGCGCACCGGCGGGGACATGGCTTCCCGCACCGTGTGGGTCCGCCTGGATCCCGACTGCCCGCGGCCGGAGGCCCGCACCGGTTTCAGCATTCCTAATCTTGACACCTGGATCCTGGATCCGCGCAACCAGGCCGTGGTGTTGTGGCACCTGCTCGTGCTCATCCTGGACTGGACCGCCGCAGGGGCGCCCACTGCCACCAGCGTGCCCGCCATGCGGCAGTTCACCCGCTGGGCTCAGCACCTCGGTGGCTTCCTCGAACACCACGAGGTGCGCGGCTTCCTCGACAACGCCGAAACCGGGCGCGCACTCGACGACACCGCCGCGGAATGGCGAGCCTTCTTGCTGGCCTGGCACAACCTCCACGGCTCCCAGCCACTCACCGCCCAGCAGGTACGGGATAGCGCCGACACCTTCGTCACCCCCGACCCCTGGGCCGGCACCTTCCCCACCACGGCAGTCGGAAAGCCCATCACGCCGAAGTCCCTCGGATGCCGACTGACCGGGCAGATCGACCGGTGGCGCGACGATCTTGTGTTACGCAGCGCACTCGACTCCCACACCAGGATCAACACCTACTGGGTCGAACGAGCCGACGACAACACCACCCCCCGCAAATAAACCCAGCAAAGCCAGCAAACCCAGCAAGACACCTTCTGGCCAGCGTAAACACTGCTGTTCTTGCTGCTGGGTTTCGAGCGGAGACAGGACCGTAAACCCAGCAAACCCAGCAAAACTGCTGGGTTTGCTGGGAGTCGCTAAACCCCGCTCACCACCAAACCCAGCACTCAAAACCCCAGCTCATACCCCGTTTGCTGGGTTTGCTGGGTTAAAAACCGCCTTCCCCGCTCGCTACACGTACGGCCCACCAACCTGGGCCACCCCCGTACCTGCCGAAAGCCGACCACGATCACAACCCGTCACCAACCGCAGGAGGCACCCATGACCCGACGCCCGGTCCACGTCGGTGACAGCGGTAAGGAGGGCTCGCCAGAATGGCCGCCGGACGTCAGTACCTCACCCTCGAACAGTTCCTCGACGAGTTCCAGGTAAAGCGCTCCACGTTCTACGACTGGTGTGCGAAGGGCACCGCACCGCGACGGTTCAAACTGCCGAACGGAAAGATCCGCATCCGTCGAACCGACCTCGAATCGTGGCTCAGCGCGTGCGAGGTGTCCGAGGAGGTCGCGGCCTGATGGATCTCAGCTACGACGTCAAGATCTGGAATCTCGAGCGCCGTGTCGGCAAGACCAGGACCACCTACCCGTGGTCTGGTTCGTCGGCACTGCGCGGTTTCCTCGAACCTTCCAGAACAAGGCTCTTGCAGACAGCTTCCGTTCGGACCTGGTTGCCGCGTCCCGCCGGGGCGAGGCATTCGACCGGGAGCAGGGATTGCCGGTCTCGATGCTGCGCAACGAAGCCGAGATGCCGTGGTTCGACTTCGCCTGTCAGTACGTCGACATGAAGTGGCCCCGTGCGGCAGGGAAGTCCAGGGCTGGCAATGCCGACGCCTTGGCGTCGGTCACGCCGGCCATGCTCAAGACGGAATGGGGAGCACCGGACGCGAAGGTGCTCCGCCGTGCCCTGACGGGATGGGCGTTCAACACCAAACAGCGCAACAATGCCATGCCCCGGGAAGTCGAGCAGGCGTTGCGATGGCTGCGAGCGAATACACTGCCCGTGTCGCGGCTCAATGATGTCGCGATGCTGCGTGTCGTTCTGGAACGGATGTCGTTGAAGCTGGACGGCACCCAGGCCGCGGCGAAGACGGTGAATCGGAAGCGAGCCACCCTGTTCAATGCGCTGGAATACGTGGTGGAACTGAAGCTGCTGACTGCGAACAAGTTGCCGGAGGTGGAATGTTCCGCACCGAAGACGGTGCGCGCGATCGACAAGCGGGTGGTGATCAACCCGCAACAGGCGAGAAAACTGCTCGCCGCGGTGAAAGCGCAAAAGATCGAGGGGCAACCTCGGCGATCGTCTGGGCCGATGCTGGTGGCGTTCTTCGCAGTCATGTACTACGCGGCGCTGCGTCCCGAAGAGGCCGCGATGCTGCGTAAGCAGGACTTGCAGCTTCCCGAGAGAGGTTGGGGCGAATTGCTGCTGTCCGAGACGGCGCCGGTGACCGGGGCCGCCTGGACCGACAGTGGTAAACGGCGCGACCGGCGGCAGTTGAAGCAGCGGGGAAAGGGGGAGGTGCGGCCCGTGCCGTCGCCGCCACCGTTGACCGCGCTGCTGCACAGTCATCTTGCCGCGTTCGGCACGGCCGGGGACGGACGGCTGTTCCGGAGTCTCACCGGTGGCGAGCTCTCCGAATCCACAGTTGGACGGGTGTGGGACAAGGCGCGCGAAGCGGCACTCACAGAGGATGAGTACGTTTCACCACTCGCGCGGCGACCGTATGACCTTCGGCACGCCTGCGTGTCCACCTGGCTGGCCGCCGGGGTGCCCTCGACCCAGTGCGCTGAATGGGCTGGCCACTCGGTCGCGGTCCTGCACCAGATCTACGCGAAGGTCGTTGCCGGGCTGGAGTCGGCCGCACACCAGCGGATCGAGCAGGCGTTGGACTGGCGCGGCGACGACCCCGGCCCAGGGGGCGAATAGGGGGCACGCGACCGTACGCGCCCGGACATGGCCCGGACACCACCGGACAACACAAGATCGGTCCCTCACCGTGTTTCGCCTGGTGAGGGACCGATCGGCTGTTGTCAAAGATGGTGCCCCCGGTGAGATTCGAACTCACACTGGACGGGTTTTGAATCCGTTGCCTCTGCCAGTTGGGCTACGGGGGCGACGACGCAGACTGTACGCGGCGGTCCTGGGGGCGGGTGCGGCGGGGTAGCCCTCCGTGACCGTTGTTTACACCGCGCGGGCGAACGGCACCACGTGGTGAACGCCATCTCAGGGTGACGGCCCGTTCCCGGTAGGCTCGTTTTGCGGCCACGCCGCACTTTCCCCGTTCCGTCGAGCACGCAGGAGGACCCCGGTGACCGAAGAGGCCGGTGGTGTCGCCCCCGCGCCGCAGCGTCGGGTGCTCGTCGCCGAAGACGAAGCACTGATCAGACTCGACCTTGTCGAGATGTTGCGCGAAGAGGGTTACCAGGTGGTGGGCGAGGCAGGTGACGGCGAGGAGGCCGTCAAGCTGGCCACCGAACTGAAGCCGGACCTTGTGATTCTCGACGTCAAGATGCCGAAGCTGGACGGCATCGAGGCGGCCTCGAAGATCACCGGTGACCGGGTGGCGCCGGTCGTCATTCTCACCGCGTTCAGCCAGCGCGACCTCGTCGAGCGGGCGCGGGACGCGGGCACGATGGCCTATCTCGTCAAGCCTTTCGCCAAGCGTGACCTGGTCCCGGCCATCGAACTGGCGATCAGCCGGTTCGCCGAGTTGCAGGCGCTGGAGGCCGAGGTCGCCGGGCTGACCGACCGGCTGGAGACCCGCAAGGTCATCGACCGCGCCAAGGGCCTGCTGATGACCAGGCAGGGGCTGTCCGAGCCGGACGCCTTCCGCTGGATCCAGCGCACCGCGATGGACCGCCGCACCACGATGAAGGCGGTGGCGGAGGCCGTGGTCGAGAGCATCGGTCAGCGATAAGCCGTCCGGTCCCGGGCGCGCGGATGCCGACGAGGCGGGATCCGCGCGCCGGGGCAGTCAACCGTTAGCTCGCTCGGTGGCTTGATGGTTACTTACCGTCGCCGCAGGATGTTGCCATTGCGCATCCGGGTGTAACGAGTGCGTGAATCTTCCCAACCTCCGTCACGATGTGGAAACAAGACGGAGGTGACGCTGTGCAATCCGGGTGAACCCGGTTTAGCGTCATCCGCCAAGTCAGCCCCTCACGGGAGCGGGCCGCGGCTGTGCGCCCCGCAGACATTGGGAGGAAATGAGTGTCAAGAGCACGACTCACCGGGGTCTTGGTGCTGGCGGCGGCGGCATCGCTGGCACTGGGTGCCTGCGCCGCGCGCGACCAGGGAGGCTCCGCCGGTGGCAACACCGCCTCGGCCGCGGCACCCTCGCAGGCGGCCAACGCCGCGGACCCGAAGGGTGACGGCAAGGGCCAGTGTTCGAATGTCTCGCTCGCGTACGCCGGCACGATCAACGGTGGCAACGCGGCGCTGGGTGTCAACATCCTCAAGGGCGCCGACCTGGCCATCAAGCAGCACAACCAGGCCAACCCGAACTGCCAGGTGACCCTGAAGCAGTTCGACACCGAGGGCAAGCCGGACAAGGCGCCCGGTGTGGTCACCCAGGTGATCGGCACGCCGGACATCCTCGGCGTCGTCGGGCTGCCGTTCTCCGGTGAGTCCAAGGCGGTCGGTGACCTGTTCAACAACGCGGGCCTGGTCACGATCACCCCGTCGGCCACCGCGGTCTCCCTGACCACCCACGGCTGGAAGACCTTCTTCCGTGGCATGGGCAACGACTCGGTGCAGGGACCGGCCGCGGCGAAGTTCCTCACCGACACCCTCAAGGCCTCCAAGGTCTGCGTCATCGAGGACGACTCCGAGTACGGCACCGGCCTGGCCTCCCAGGTCACCCAGGCGCTCGGCGCCAAGGCCACCTGCTCGGACAAGGTGAAGACCGGGCAGACCGACTTCTCCGCCGTCGTCAACAAGGTGCAGTCGGCGAACCCGGACGCGATCTTCTACGCCGGCTACTACCAGGAAGCCGGACCGTTCGCGCAGCAGCTCAACGACAAGGGCGTCAACGCGAAGTTCGTCGGCCCGGACGGCGTGAAGGACATGGAGTTCGTCAAGGGTGCGGGTGCCACCGCGGCGGCGAGCGCCTTCTTCACCTGCCCCTGTGTCCCGGAGGACAACTTCAAGGACTTCACCAGTGCCTTCACCGCGAACGAAGGCCAGGCTCCCGGCACCTACTCGGCTGAGGGCTACGACGTCACCACGATCCTGCTCAAGGGCCTCGACAGGGGCTTGAAGGACCGGGCCTCGCTGCTGGACTTCGTCAAGAACTACGACGGCCAGGGCCTGACCAAGCATTTCAAGTGGAACGCCCAGGGTGAGCTCTTCGACACCCCGGTGTGGAGCTACAAGGTGCAGAACGGGAAGATCGTCAACAACGGTCAGATTTCCTAGTCTCACCGGAAACGGGCATGCACGTCGGTCACCGGGCCGGCGTGCATGCCTTCTCCATAGGCACACGGGGATCCCGTTCGCGATCGCGCGCGTGATCACCCACGACACCCGGACAGATTGAGTGAACCCTTGAACCCCGCGATGACCGCATCTCTCGTCCACGCCGAGAGCTGGATCCAGTTCGACGTCCACGGCCTGGCCGAGCAGTTCTGGAACAACACCGTGGACGGCCTTGCCCAGGGCGGGATCTACGCTCTGGTCGCGCTCGGCTACACGCTGGTCTACGGCGTGTTGAAACTCATCAACTTCGCCCATTCGGAAGTTTTCATCGTCGGCGCCTTCGCGACGTGGCTGACCTTTTACGTGCTGGGTTTCCGCGCGGGAACCGCGGTCGAGTTGCCGCTGCTCGAGGTGATCGGCTTTCTGGTGGTGGCCGGCCTGGTGGCGATGGTGGCCTCCGGCGCGGTGGCGGTGGTGCTGGAGCGGGTGGCCTATCGCCCGCTGCGGAACCGGAACGCGCCCCGGCTGGTCTTCCTGATCACCGCGATCGGCGCGTCGTTCGCCATCCAGCAGACCTTGAAGCTGATTTTCGGCCTGAACCAGCAGCCGCAGATCCGGTTGTTGCGGCCGACACCCGTGTTCGAAATTTTCGGCGCGACGGTGACGAACGTCTACCTGATTTTGTTCGTCGCGGCCATCTCGTTGTGGTTCGTGACGGACTACTTCGTGAACCGGACCCGGCTGGGCCGGGGCATTCGCGCGGTGGCGCAGGATCCCGACACGGCGACCCTGATGGGCGTGAACAAGGAACGGGTCATCATCGTGACGTTCCTGGTGGGCGGGCTGCTGGCGGGGGCGGCGGCGTTGTTCTACATGATGAAAATCCCGCAGGGCGCCATCTACAACGGTGGTTTCCTGTTGGGTATCAAGGCCTTCACCGCGGCCGTGCTGGGCGGCATCGGCAATCTGCGCGGAGCGCTGGTCGGTGGACTGGTGCTGGGGCTGGTGGAAAACTACGGGCAGTCGTTGTTCGGCGGTGAATGGAAGGACATCGTCGCGTTCGTGGTGCTGGTCGTGGTGCTGATGTTCCGGCCCACCGGCATTCTGGGCGAGTCGCTGGGGAAGGCACGCGTATGAGCACGCGGATGGGTCTTCGTGAGCGCTGGAACAGTCTCTCCCGTCCGGCGCAGTGGGGCGTGCTGGTCCCGGTCGTCGTCCTGGTCTATTTCCTGCCCGTGCTCGATCCGCCGATCATCGCGACCACCGGCACCGACTTCCCGACCGCGATGTTCGACGTGGCCCGCTACGCGCTGGTCGCCATCGGCCTGAACGTCGTGGTCGGCCAGGCGGGCCTGCTGGATCTGGGGTATGTCGGGTTCTTCGCCGTCGGCGCCTACGTGACGGCGTTGTTCACCAGCCCGAGTTCGTCCCTGCACAAGCTGCCGTTCCTGTGGACGCTGCCGTTGGCGATGGTCGTCACGATGATCTTCGGCATCGTCCTGGGCACGCCGACACTGCGGTTGCGCGGCGACTACCTGGCGATCGTGACGCTCGGGTTCGGGGAGATCATCCGGCTGCTGGCCGACAACGTCGATCCGTTGCGCGGACAGCGCGGATTCGAGCGGGTCGGCACCGACAACGCGGGCCAGCCGCTGTTCGGCAACGCGACGCAGTGGTACTGGCTGACCGTCACGATCATCATCGCGGTGCTCGTTCTCGTGGGAAACCTGGAGCGCTCCCGGGTGGGGCGGGCGTGGGTCGCCATCCGGGAGGACGAGGACGTCGCCGAGATCATGGGCGTGGCCACCTACAAGTTCAAGATCTGGGCGTTCGTGATGGGCGCGGCGATCGGTGGCCTGTCCGGCGCGCTGTACGCGGGCAAGCTGGGCTTCGTCAACAACCAGTCGTTCGACGTGGTGACCTCGATGCTGTTCCTCGCCGCGGTGGTCCTGGGTGGCGCCGGAAACAAGGTGGGCGTGCTCCTTGGCGCGGTCGTGGTGGCCTATCTGCCGCTGCGGTTCGTGCAGATCGCCCAGTACAACTACCTCATCTTCGGCATCGCCCTGATCGTGCTGATGATCTTCCGGCCCCAGGGTCTGCTCGGCTCGCGTCAGCACCTGCTCGCCTACGGCAGGCGCGCCTACCGCCGTCTCCTCGGCCGTCCCGACCAGATCAGCGGCGAAAGCGCACTCGGACCGGAACCGGTAGGGAGCGAGCTATGACCCATCGACGTGACGACGTGCCCGTGGAAGGCGGTCTGGTGGCCGAGGTCGCGCAGATGACCGAGGCGGAACTGGCCCAGCACGAGGCGGAGGTGGCGGAAGCCGTCGCGCCAGACCGGGAAATCCAGGTCGAGGTCGGCGAGACGCTGCTGGAACTGCGCGACGTGACCCTGCGCTTCGGGGGCCTGACCGCGCTCGACTCGGTTTCCTTCGGCATCCGGCGCGGCGAGATCCTGGGCCTGATCGGGCCCAACGGAGCCGGCAAGACGACCTGTTTCAACGCGATGACCGGCGTTTACCGGCCGAGCGGTGGACAGGTGCTGCTCGAGGACCGTCCGCTGGGCAAGGCCTCGCGGCACAAGATCACCCGGCTCGGGATCGCCCGCACCTTCCAGAACATCCGGCTGTTCGGCGAGATGACGGCGCTGGAGAACGTGGTCGTCGGTGCCGACGCCCGGAACCGGACCAGCGTGGTCGGTGCCCTGCTCCGGTTGCCGCGGCATCATCGCGAGGAACGGACGGCCGTGGAACGGGCGATGGCGCTGCTGGAGTTCGTCGGCATCGCCGACCGCGCCGCCGACAAGGCGAAGAACCTGCCCTATGGCTACCAGCGGAGGCTGGAGATCGCCCGCGCGCTGGCGACCGAGCCGAAGCTGCTGTGCCTGGACGAGCCGGCCGCCGGGTTCAACCCGGCCGAGAAGGAGGAGCTGATGGAGCTGATCCGCAAGATCCGCTCCGACGGCTACACCGTCCTGCTCATCGAGCACGACATGCGCCTGGTGATGGGCGTGACCGACCGCATCGTGGTGCTGGAGTTCGGCAAGAAGATCGCCGAGGGCCTGCCCGCCGAGATCCGCGAGAACCCGGCGGTGATCGCCGCCTACCTGGGAGTGCCCGAAGATGACGCTGCTTGAGCTCGACGACGTGTCCGTCCACTATGGACGGATTCAGGCGGTGGCCGGGCTGTCGTTCACGGTCGCCAAGGGCGAGATCGTCGCCCTGATCGGCGCGAACGGCGCGGGCAAGTCCACCACGATGCGCGCGATCTCCGGGATCCGCCCGGTGTCCACCGGCCGGATCGTCTTCGACGGCGAAGAGATCACCAGGCTCCGCGCCGATCTGCGCGTGGTTCGCGGGATCTCGCAGGTCCCCGAGGGGCGTGGCGTGTTCCCGGGCATGACGGTGGCGGAGAACCTGGACATGGGCGCCTACGCCCGGAAGGACCGCAACAACCTGCAGGCCGACCTGGACCGGGTGTTCGAATTGTTCCCCCGGCTCCACGAACGGCGGAGCCAGGCGGGCGGCACGCTCTCCGGCGGTGAGCAGCAGATGCTGGCCATCGGCCGCGCACTGATGGCCAAACCCAAGCTGCTGCTGCTGGACGAACCCTCCATGGGCCTGGCGCCTCAGTTCATCCAGCAGATCTTCCGCATCATCACCGAGATCAACGAGCAGGGCACCACGATCCTGCTCGTCGAGCAGAACGCCCAGCAGGCGCTGTCCCGGGCGGACCGCGCCTACGTGCTCGAAACCGGCCGGATCGTCAAGACCGGCACCGGACGGGAACTGCTCGCGGACTCCTCGGTCAAGGAGGCCTACCTCGGCGTCGCCTGAGAGACCACCTTCAGACCCGGAGATGCGTTGCCAAGGTGAGTGGTCGAACCCGCCTCCCGAAGGTACCCGATCTCGGGGGCAGGGCTCCGATCATCGAAACGAGCCGCAAAGACGGTAGGCGAGCCCTGGCCACGAGATCGGGTGGGCGGGTTTCAAGACAGACACTGAGAGGTCTCAGGCAGCCGGCTGGTCGCGGACGATGCAGCTCAGCCGGGCGGTGCAGGTGCGCCGCCCGGCGTCGTCGGTGAGCACGATCTCGACGGTGATGGTGCCCCGTCCGATGTGGACCGGGGTGGCCACGCCGGTCACGATGCCGTCGCGGACCCCGCGATGGTGCGTGCAGGACAGCTCGAACCCGAGCGTCATCCGGTCCGGGCCCGCGTTGAGCGCGGCCACCGCCGACCCGAGCGCCTCGGCGAGCACCGCGTTGGCGCCGCCGTGGAGCAGGCCGTAGGGCTGGCGGTTGCCCGCGACCGGAATCGTCCCCACCACGCGCTCGGCGGTGAGCTCGACGAAGGTCAGTCCGATCCTGTCGTTGAGCTGCTGGTCGGCGACCGCGGGGTCGATGCCGGCCAGCCGATCGCCGAGAAGTTCGGAAAGTTGGTCGCTCACGCAGGGCTCCTTCACGCATACGACAGTCGGGACGCGGGACTGTCGGACCCTCACCCTAGACTCGCTCCCGTGAGCCCGAGCGTGAACCAACCCGTTACCAACACCACAGCCACGGCCACCGCCGAGCGGCCCCGGCTGCTGCTCATCGATGGCCATTCGATGGCCTACCGCGCCTTCTTCGCGATCCCGGCGGACAACTTCCGCACCTCCACCGGGCAGGTCACCAACGCCGTCTTCGGGTTCACCTCGATGCTGATCAACCTGCTCCGCGACGAGCAGCCGACCCATCTCGCGGTCGCGTTCGACGTCTCACGCCAGACCTTCCGCTCGGCCACCTTCGACGGCTACAAGGCCAACCGCAGCGCCACGCCGGACGATTTCAAGGGCCAGGTCGACCTCGTCAAGGACGTGCTCGGGGTGCTCGGCATCCCGGTGCTGGCCAAGGAGAACTACGAGGCCGACGACATCATCGCCACGCTGACCACGCAGGCCGTCGCCGAGGGGTACCAGGTCCTCATCTGCACCGGGGACAGGGACGCGCTGCAACTGGTCGACGACGCGGTGACCGTGCTCTACCCGCGCAAGGGGGTGTCCGATCTCGTCCGCTACGACCCGGACGCGGTCACCGGCAAGTACGGCCTGAGCCCCGCCCAGTATCCCGACTTCGCCGCGCTGCGCGGCGACCCCTCGGACAACCTGCCGGGCATCCCCGGCGTGGGGGAGAAGACCGCGACCAAGTGGATTCAGCAGTTCGGTTCGCTGGGCGAACTCATCGACCGGGTGGACGAGGTCAAGGGCAAGGTGGGGGACGCGCTCCGGGCGAACCTTCCGGCCGTCGTGCTCAACCGCGAGCTCACCGAGCTGGTCCGGGACGTGGAGCTGGAGGTCGCGCCGGACGACCTCGCGCTCCGCCCGTGGGATCGCGACGCGGTGCACCGGCTGTTCGACGAACTGGAGTTCCGCGTCCTGCGGGACAGGCTGTTCGCCACCCTTTCCAGCGCCGAGCCGGAGGCCGAGGGCGGCTTCGAGGCCGTCGGCGCCGCGGTGCCCACCGGCGGCCTGGCCGCCTGGCTGGCCGAGCACGCCGTCGCGGGCGCCGTCGCCGGGCTTTCCTTCCGTACCACGGGTTCTTCGGTGGGCGCGGACATCTCCTCGGTGGCCATCGCGACGGCCGACGGTGACGGCGCGTACCTCGATGTGTCCACAATGGACCCCTCGGACGAGCGGGCGTTCGCCGCCTGGCTGGCCGACAAGAGCATGCCCAAGGTGGGGCACTCGCTGAAGGTCGCGCTGCACGGGATGCTCGCGCGCGGCTGGCGCTTCGCGGGCCTGACCGCGGACACCGCGCTCGCCGCCTACCTGGTGCGGCCTGGGCAGCGGTCGTTCGAGTTCGACGATCTGGTGCTGCGGTATCTCCACCGGGAACTGAAGTCCGACGCCGACTCCGGCGACGGTCAGCTCTCGCTGCTCGACGCCGACGACGGTGACCGGAAGCTCGTCGAGGCGGAGCTCATCCGCGCCCGCGCCGTGGCCGAGCTCGCCGTGGCGCTGAACGACGAGGTGGAGAAGATCGGCGGGCGGAGCCTGCTCCAGGAGATCGAGCTGCCGCTGCTGGAGGTCATCACCGAGCTGGAGGCGGCCGGGATCGCGGTCGACGTCGACCAGCTCACTTCGCTGGAGGCGCACTACGCCTCGCGCGTCAAGCAGGCCGAAGAAGAGGCCTTCGCGGTCATCGGCAAGCAGATCAACCTCGGCTCGCCGAAGCAGTTGCAGGTCGTGCTGTTCGACGAGCTGTCGATGCCGAAGACCAAGCGCACCAAGACCGGCTACACCACCGACGCCGAGGCACTGCAGACGCTCTTCGAGAAGACCGAGCATCCGTTCCTGCAACACCTGCTCGAGCACCGCGACGCGAGCCGGCTCCGGTCCACGGTGGAGGGTCTGATCAAGGCGGTCGCCGCCGACGGACGCATCCACACCACGCTGCACCAGACGATCGCGGCGACCGGACGGCTCTCCTCGGTCGATCCGAACCTGCAGAACATCCCGATCCGCACCGAAGAGGGCCGCCGGATCCGGGACGCCTTCGTGGTCGGCCCCGGCTACCGCGAGCTGATGACCGCGGACTACAGCCAGATCGAGATGCGGATCATGGCGCACCTGTCCGAGGACGCCGCGCTGATCGAGGCGTTCCAGTCGGGCTTCGACTTCCACGCGGCCACCGCGGCCCGGGTTTTCGGGGTCGATCCGAAGGAGGTCGCGGGCGCGCAGCGGGCGAAGATCAAGGCGATGAACTACGGGCTGGCCTACGGCCTGTCCGCCTATGGCCTCTCCCAGCAGTTGCGGATCTCCACCGAGGAGGCCCGCGAGCTGATGGACGAGTACTTCGCCCGGTTCGGCGGGGTGCGCGACTACCTGCACAGCGTCGTCGCCGAGGCCGCCAAGATCGGCTACACCGAGACCATCTTCGGCCGCCGCCGCTACCTGCCGGACCTCACCAGCGACAACCGTCAGCGCCGTGAGATGGCCGAGCGGATGGCGCTCAACGCCCCGATCCAGGGCAGCGCGGCGGACATCATCAAGGTCGCCATGATCAACGTGCAGCGGGCGCTCAAGGAGGCCGGCGCCTCGAGCCGGCTGCTGCTCCAGGTGCATGACGAACTCGTGCTGGAGGTGGCCGAAGGCGAGCACGAGGCCGTGGAGGCGCTGGTTCGCGAGCAGATGGGGTCGGCCTGCCGGCTCGCCGTGCCGCTGGAGGTCTCCGTCGGCTTCGGCCGGTCGTGGAACGACGCCGCCCACTGATACCGGATCAATGACTCTCCGTGGTCATTGTGAACTCTGTGTTTCCAGACGCGAAACCGGCCATGGGGAACCAGCGGATCGATTAATCCGGCGGTAGCGTGGTGGCCATGACGGGAGGGCGAGCGCTGATTCTTGCCGGCACGGGCATGTTGCCGGAGGTGGCCGAGACGCTGGTCCGGCAGGGATGGCGGGTGGTCCTCCCGAGCCGCCGCTATCACCCCCTCGCGGTGCCGGAAGCCAGACCGGGCACCCCGGTGCCCAAAAGATCGTGGCGCCGAGGTTCGTTCGCCCAGCCCGGCGGTGAGAGCGGCCGGGCTGTCTGGGTCGAGGCGAGCTGGGATCGTCCGGCCGAACTCACGGAGAAGGCCGAGGCGGCGCTGGCCGGTCCGGTGGATCTCCTGGTGGCCTGGGTGCACGGCGAGTACCGCATCGAGGTGATGCGCTCGGTCGAACGCCTGCTCGCCACCACCGCGAGCGTGGTGGAGGTGCGCCCCTCGGCGGAGGCGACCTTCGGCACCGAACCCGTTCTCCCGGACCATCCGACGCAGCTCGTCCTGCTCGGTACCGCCTCGGAGTCCGACAGCAGCCAGTTGCCTTCGCGCGCCGAGATCGCCGAAGGGGTGATGGCGGCCGTGGGCCGCGCGCTGGACGGTCATCCCGCGTCGATCCGCCAGATCGGCCTCGTCCGTCCGATGGTGCGCTGAAGCGGCGCCGTCAGCGGAGCGCGGAGGCCGGTCGCACCTCCCAGTATGTCCACAATGGACGGTATCCCTGCTGGGGCCAGAACACCGACGACAGCGGGTTCGTGGGGTTGTAGTAGAGGTAGGTCCCGGTGGCGCCCATCCGGTGAAAGGCCCGGTGGACCACCGCCATCAGAGCCTGGCCCGCCCCTCGTCCGCGCGAGCGGGGCTCGGTGCCGACGTTGTTCACATACCCCCAGGTGCCGGGCGGCAGCAGCTCCGCGGCCCAGCTGCCCGGGGCCGCGTTCACCCAGCCGCAGTCGGCCACCGCGACGGCCACGCCGTCGTCCTCGGCGAGCCAGATCGGCGCCCCCGCTTCGAGGTTCCGTTCCAGCTGTGGCGCCTGCAGCTCACTGGCCTCCGGCCGGCCGTAGGCGACCAGCGCGGTGTAGTCGAAGGTGTGTTCGGTGAGGGCGAGGACCTCCTCGAAGTCCTCGGGCTGCGCCCGGCGCACCGTGTGCTCTCGCGACGGAGGGCCGGGTGGAGGAGCGGTGCGCAGGGCGAGCGTCGAGATCGGAATCAAACCGTGATCAAGGAACGCGCGGACGGCCTCGGCGTCCCGGCTCGGCCAGGTCACCGTGCAGGCGGAATCGGGGCCAGGGGACTCCGCGTCCATCCGGTGCCGCCAGGCGCGGAGCAGCGCGTCCATGCCTTCGGTGCCGGTGTCACCGATGAAGGGGAAGAGCTGCCACACCTGTGCGGCCGACCACAGCAGGTCCAGCGTGCCCGGGGGATGGGTCCGGACCTGGACGACCCCGCCGACCCGCCGGCCGTCCGGGGTGGCGGCGACCAGCGTTTCGCCTGATGAGGGCGGGTGACCCGGGTCGGGCAGCCGCGGGTCGAGCGCCGCGAACCGGGCCCGGTTCGCGGCGATCAGCGCGTCGCTGATCGTCACCGTTCCCGCCGGGAGCTCATCCCGGTTCCTTCCGCGTCGAGAAGATCGCCGTGCCCGGGAAGATCCTGCCCCGCAAGGGACTCCACTGCCCCCAGGTCCGGGTGTGCCCGTCCGGCCATTCGGGTTCGATCAGGTTCTCCAGCCGGAATCCGGTGGCCGTCAGCGCGCGCACGTAGTCGCCGAGGGTGCGGTGATATTCCACGTAGGTGGCGCGGCCCGCGGCGTCGATCTCCACGTAGGGCGTGCGGTCGAAGTAGGTCTGGGTCGCGGTCAGCCCGTTGGGCCCGGGATCGTCGGGAAAGATCCAGCGCAGCGGGTGGGTCACCGCGAACACCCATCGGCCTCCCGGCCGCAGCACGCGGCCCACCTCGGCGAACACGGTCTCGATCGAGGCGACGAAGGGCAGCGCGCCGAACGCGGAGCACGCGATGTCCACAGTGGCCGATCCGAGCGGTAGCGCTTCGGCCGTGGCCTGGATCAGCGGAATACCCGTGCCCGTGCGGGCGTTGGCCTCGGTGGCATGACGCAGCATTCCCCACGACAGGTCCAGACCCACCGCCCGCGCGCCCGCGGCGGCGAGCCAGCGCGCGCAGGCCGCCTGGCCGCAGCCGATCTCGAGCACCTGGCGGCCCCTCACGTCGCCGAGCAGCCCGGCGTCGGCCTCGCGGAGCCCCTCCGGGCACCACACGAAGTCGGCGTCGCCCAGGAAGGCGCCGTGTTCGGCCTGGTAGTCGTCGGCGTCGGCGTCCCACCAGGCAAGATTGGCCTTGGTCGCCTCCCCGGCGCCCACGCCGCGGTGTGCCACGCCGACGGTGCCCAGACGGTGTTCGGCGCTGAGATGCCTGTCCTGCCCTGCCACGCTCGTATTGTTCCCCAGGTGCGGACCGAGATCGCCTCGGGCGACCCTGTTTGTGCCTCATACACCCCGCCGCGTAAGATACTCATAGCGCAGTGGGTTCGCGCTACCTTCCGCCCAGCGAAGCTCGAGCGGGTCACGGGTCGCGCACCGTCGGCGGTGATGCCAGTGGCCGTTCGTCTCCGGACGTTCGCTCGCCGGGCCGCCTTCTGTTTCCCACCGTGCGAAGCCAACTGCACACCTCACTCATACCCCCAGCCGTAACCGGAGCTACCCACCTAATGACCACCGACACCACCACCGTCCCGACGACCGAGGCCAAGGCCCAGCAGGTCGCAGTCAATGACATCGGGTCGGAGGAAGACTTCCTCGCCGCGATCGACAAGACGATCAAGTACTTCAACGACGGCGATATCGTTGAGGGCACCATCGTCAAGGTCGACCGCGATGAGGTGCTGCTCGACATCGGGTACAAGACCGAGGGCGTGATCCCCTCGCGTGAACTGTCCATCAAGCACGATGTCGATCCCGGCGAGGTCGTCAGCGTCGGTGACGAGGTCGAGGCCCTTGTCCTGCAGAAGGAGGACAAGGAAGGCCGGCTGATCCTGTCCAAGAAGCGCGCGCAGTACGAGCGCGCCTGGGGCACGATCGAGGAGCTCAAGGAGAAGGACGAGCCGGTCAAGGGCACCGTCATCGAGGTCGTCAAGGGCGGCCTGATCCTCGACATCGGCCTCCGCGGCTTCCTGCCCGCGTCGCTGGTCGAGATGCGCCGCGTGCGCGACCTGCAGCCCTACGTCGGCCGCGAGCTCGAGGCGAAGATCATCGAGCTGGACAAGAACCGCAACAACGTGGTGCTCTCCCGCCGGGCCTACCTGGAGCAGACCCAGTCCGAGGTGCGCAGCGAGTTCCTCAACGCGCTGGCCAAGGGCCAGGTGCGCAAGGGTGTCGTCTCCTCCATCGTCAACTTCGGTGCCTTCGTGGACCTGGGTGGCGTGGACGGCCTGGTGCACGTCTCGGAGCTGTCCTGGAAGCACATCGACCACCCCAGCGAGGTCGTCGAGGTCGGCCAGGAGGTCACCGTCGAGGTCCTCGACGTGGACATGGACCGGGAGCGCGTCTCCCTTTCGCTCAAGGCCACCCAGGAAGACCCGTGGCGTCAGTTCGCCCGCACCCACGCGATCGGCCAGATCGTGCCGGGCAAGGTCACCAAGCTGGTTCCCTTCGGCGCGTTCGTCCGCGTCGAGGAGGGCATCGAGGGCCTGGTGCACATCTCCGAGCTGGCCGAGCGCCACGTGGAGATCCCGGAGCAGGTCGTGCAGGTCGGCGGCGAGGTGATGGTCAAGGTCATCGACATCGACCTGGAGCGCCGCCGGATCTCGCTGTCGCTGAAGCAGGCGAACGAGGGCGTCACCACCGAGACCGAGTTCGACCCGACCCAGTACGGCATGGCCGCCGAGTACGACGCCGAGGGCAACTACATCTACCCCGAAGGCTTCGACCCGGACACCCAGGAGTGGCAGGAAGGCTTCGAGAAGCAGCGTGAGGAGTGGGAGCGCCAGTACGCCGAGGCGCAGACCCGCTACGAGGCGCACATGCGGCAGGTCGCCAAGGCCGCCGAGGCCGACGCCGCCGCCGCGGCGGATGCCGCCACCGGTATCGAGGGTGGCGAGAGCAGCTACAGCTCCTCGCAGTCCGACTCCGGCTCGAAGGGCAGCGGCACCCTGGCCAGCGACGAGCAGCTCGCCGCGCTGCGCGAGAAGCTGTCCGGCGGGGCGTAAGCAAGATCGCTAGAACGGATACGGCCGGTGCGCGACGCACCGGCCGTATTTCTCTTATGGGCAGAGGTCGAGCCCGCGCGCCATGGCCGTGAGGCCGTCGCGGAAGACGCGGTCGAAGGACTCGTCGGTGGTCTCCATGAACCAGCCGGGCGGGGGTGTGCGCTGCCGGTGGGTCAGCTCCACACTGATCAGTCCATGCATGGAGGTCCACACCAGGTAGGCGGCCGTGGCCTGCGCCATTTCGCGCGGCGTCGAGATGCGGATCCGCTCGACGAGAAGGTCGAAGGTGGTGTGCTGAGCCTGCGCGCGGAGGTCGGGGTCGGGGTCGTAGCCGGGTACCGCGCGTTCGAACATGAATCCGTAGCGAGCAGGGCTTTCCAGCGCGAAGGCACGGAAGATGTCGGCGAAGGCCAGGATGTCGGCGACCGGATCACCGCAGCAGGCGGGCAGCCGCAGTAACGCCTCGTGGAGCAGTTCGAAGGTGCGCTCGTAGAGGGCGTCGAGCACGCCCGTCCGGCCGCCGAAACGCGTGTAGACGCCGATGGTCGAACTGCCCGCCTCTTCGGCGAGATTGCGGACGGTGAGGCCGCCGACTCCCTGCTCCAGCAGGATCGTCAGGGCGGCCTGGAGAAAACGCTCCCTGCTCTGGGTCTCCGCCGGACCGGGAAGACCGTGTCGCGTGGCCATCGCACCCCCTTCCCGTCTTCTGAAAAACTTAGGGCATAACACCTGTTATCTCGAACGCCGGGGGCGGCATGATGGGGGTGTGTCCGTCGAGCTGGAATTCCGTGGCCGCAAGGTGGTGCGCGACCGCGCCCTGGTGATGGCGATCGTCAACCGCACTCCGGATTCGTTCTATGACAAGGGAGTGGCCTTCGCCGACGCGGACGCCCTCGCCGCCGTCGACCGCGTGGTGGCCGAGGGGGCCGACATCGTCGACGTCGGTGGGGTGAAGGCCGGGCCCGGCAGTGAGGTCGACGCGGCCGAGGAGATCCGCCGCGTCGTCCCGTTCGTGGCCGAGATCCGGCGCCGGCATCCCGGGCTGGTGATCAGCGTGGACACCTGGCGCCACGAGGTCGGCCGTCCGGCCTGCGAGGCGGGCGCGGACCTGCTCAACGACACCTGGGCGGGCGCGGACCCGAAGCTGGCGGAGGTGGCGGCCGAATACGGCGCCGGGTACGTCTGCTCGCACACCGGGGGAGCGGTGCCGCGCACACGTCCGTTCCGGGTGCGTTACGAGGACGTGGTGAGCGAGGTGGTCGAGGAGACTTGCCGTCGCGCGGAAGAGGTGGTGGCGCTCGGCGTGCCCAGGGCCGGGGTGCTGATCGACCCGACCCACGACTTCGGCAAGAATACCTGGCACAGCCTGGCACTGCTGCGGCATCTGGACGTGCTGGTGCGGACGGGCTGGCCGGTGTTGATGGCGTTGTCCAACAAGGATTTCATCGGCGAGACGCTCGGTGTCGCCCTGGAGGACCGGCTGGACGGCACGCTGGCGGCGACCGCGCTCGCCGCGCGTGACGGCGCTCAGGTCTTCCGCGTGCACGAGGTCCGCCAGACGCGCCGGGTGCTGGAGATGGTCGCCGCCGTGCGGGGGAGCAGGCCGCCGGCCCGGAGTGTGCGCGGTCTCGCCTGAAAGAGGGCCCGCGGAAATTGTCCAGAATGGACATCGGGGGAAACCCGTTGTGCCGTGCCGCGGTCATCGATCTTCTTCGGTGACCGCGACACGCCCGAGCGCCGTGTGCGCTCCGTGATGTTTTTCACGGTGTTGCACGAAAAGAATCCCATCGCCGCCGGGAACGCCGGGCGAGCCTTCCGCGTTGGCGATCCGGTTGCCGTTCCCGTCACCCGTTAGGCGGATTGTGAACCGGAAAAGGCCCTGCGGGTAAGGAAAACGGCATGTCGCGGCCGTCCCGGAGTGACCGGTGGTGTCGGGTACTTTGGTATCCGGGCGAACAAAAGGCCGGCCACCGAGCCGAAAACATCGCTCCGTCACCGTGCGAGCTACAAAATCTTGGTCTACGGCAAGAGAAGTGTCATCCCTCGGCCGGCGAGAGCGGTGGTTTTCGAAGAAAGCGCTTGCCGTTGGAAAAGGTTTCGGTGGGCGGACCGGTGCGCTTGCGCGATTATGCCGATATCCTTCGATACTCCGCCGGGCACGGATGACCGGGCCCGGAAGCTTGATTCGCCCCAACGACCCGTCATGCCGGGATGGTCCGTAATCCATGAACCCGTCGCTCGCCGAGCACTCCCCCGCCCCCGACGACTCCGGGCGCTGGCGCGTCAAGCTGGCCCGGAAATGGGCCTATCTGATCACCACCACGGCGTACCTGCCGTTGCCGCACGCGGAGCTGGAGGATCGTCTGCTGGAGCTGGTCGACGTGCTGGCCACCGTGCTGATGGCCGAGCCCTCCGGCCAGGGCTGGTCCGACCAGCGGGCAGCCGAAATCGGGTCCCGGCTGGTGGCCATGCACTGCACCGGCCCGGACAGTCTCCGGCGGACCCTGGACGTGCTCGGCCGCGACCTGCTGGCCCAGCCCGAGTTGCGGCGGTTGCCGGGGCTGCCCGAGCGGGTCGTCACCGTGCTGGGCGCGATCGCCGCGGGCTACAGCGAAGCATTGCGGGTGTGGGTGTTCGAACAGCAGGAAAGCGTCAACGGTGCCTTCGTGGAGTTGCTGCGCGACACCAACCGGAGCCTGGCCGCCAGTGAAGCGCGGTTCGATCTCCTGTGCCGCCTTTCGCCCGACGGTGTCGCCGTCACCGATCGCGAGGGCCGGGTTCTCCACTGCAACAGTGCGCTGTGCCGGATCGTCGATGTCCCGATGGACGAGGTGATCGGGCACCGGCTGACCGATTTCTTCGTCCCGGCCGACGTTCCCGGTCTCGAGGAGATCTACGAAAAACTTCGCACCGGGCCCGCGGCGACCTTCCGGCGGCGGCGCTGCGCCGTGCGCCGTGACGGGGAAGCCACCGAGGTGTTCGTGTCGGGTGCGCTGGTGCGCGAGGAAGACCCCGAGAAGTACGTGACGATCCTGGAGGACGAGACCGAGCTCTCCCTGTTGCAGGACCGGATCGCGCACCAGTCGCTGCACGATGTCGAAACCCGGTTGCCGAACCGCCAGTACTTCTCGACGCAGCTGGAAAAGATGCTCCCGCGGGCCGACCCCGAGTTCGGCGTCACCTTGTATCACCTCGATCTCGACGCGTTTTCGGTGATCAGGGGCGGCGCCGGGCACCACGCCGGTCTCCAGTTGCTGCGCGAGGCCGGTGCCCGGCTGGCCGACGTGTTCGCCGGGGAGCAGGCGACGCTGGCACGGGTGGGTGCCGACGAGTTCGCGGTGCTCGTCCGCAATTCGGCCACCACACCGAATGTGGTGACGATGGTGGGCCGCATCAACGAGGCGCTCACCGAGCCGCTCTACGTCGAGGGGAAGGGTGTGGCCACCTCCGCCTGCGTGGGCGTCGTGCATCAGCCGTCGCTGGACACCGGCCCCGAGGAACTGCTGCGGAACTCGGAAATGACGTTACGCCGCGCCCGCGCCCTTGGCCGCCGTCAGTGGGCGCTGTTCGACCCGGGCGAGCACGCCCGCGACACCGAGGACGACGCGCTCGCCGCCGCGATGCCGGGTGCCTGGGAGAGCGGCGAGATCACCGTGGTGTACCGGCCCGTGATCCGGCTGCCGGACGGGCGGCCGGCCGCGGTCGAAGCGTTGCTGCGCTGGGACCGGCCCGCTTTCGGCGTGCTGTCCCACGAACGCTGCGTCGCGCTGGCCGAGCGCACTGGTCTGATCCTTTCACTCGGCGCGTGGGCAATGCGCCAGGCCTGCGAGGAGATCGCCCGCTTCTCCGACGTCCCGGTCGCGGTCAGCCTGTCGCCGAGCCAGGCGTCCGATCCCGATCTGGCCGCGACCGTGCTGGCGGCGCTGGAGGGTATCGGCCTGCCCAGTGAGCGCGTCGTGCTGACCTTGCCGTTGAGTGAACTGCTCGACGAACGGGGCGAGGCCGCCGAAAGCCTCCGGGTCCTGGCCGACATCGGCGTGGGCGCGAGTGTCGCCGGATTCGACGGCGGTCCCGCCGACCTCGCCTATCTCGACGAGCTTCCGGTGACCGCCGTGCATCTGGCGCCCCGGCTGGTCGAAACCCTGACCGGGCGCGAGGACCGGCCATCGGTCACCCGCGCGCTCGAAACGCTGGTCGAGGTCGTGCGGTCCTCGGGCAGGCAGATCGTTGTTTCCGGCATCGAGACCGCCGGTCAGGCCGACTGGTGGGGCGAGGCGGGCGCAGATCTCGCGATGGGATCGGCCTTCGGCGAAGGCGAAGACCTCCGCACCCTCCTCGGTGACCCCGCGGCCCGCTGATCCGCCAGGGCGTCAGCGGGCCGGGCGGTTGAGGCCGTACAGAACCCGTTGCAGGATCTCGGAGTCCGCGGCATCCACCGGTTCGCCGGGATACTCCTGCAGTGGCGGGCCACTGGGCGCGGTCGCGGCCGACCGGCCGGGCGCGCGCCGGGGCAGCGCCGCGGACATCCCGGTCGGCAACGGGAGTTCGCACCAGACATTGCGGCGCCCGCCGGGCAGCGAGACCGCGCTGATCGTCCAGCCGTCGAGCTCCGGCGGGTCACCGATCCGGTCGTCGTCGAGTTCGATCACCACACAGTCGCCGTGCAGGCGCAGCCGCACGGTCAGAAACCGTGGTTTCGACTGCGTGGCACCCTCGACCGACGAGGACACCATGTGCCGGGTGACCAGGGTGGCGTCGGGGATCAAGGGACGCAGCGACCACTCGATGAGGGCGAAACGCACGAATATCTCGGCACAGTTGACCGCACTGGGCGCGGCGACGAGCCGAAGGTCATCGACCTGGGTGGTCTGGGAGATCACGCGTCCTCCGTTTCCCCTTGGCTCAAGTCGTACGAGTGCCGGTATTTTCGCTCATGGTGCGCTACCGACGGTGCACTGGGTGTCAAGATAGCGCGCGAGACAGCGTAAGGGCAGTGGTCTTCACCGCTGGAGCCACCCTTTCCGCATGGACGCGGTTGCTCCAGCCGGAGATCGAAATCGCAGCTTGGGCCTGTCCTCGGGCATCCAGAACCGGCCCGGCGACGCAGATGACACCGGTGCCGGATTCCTCTCGTTCGTATGCAAGACCGTCGGTGCGAACTTTCATGAGCGCCCGCCGCAGCAGCCCGGGCGCGGTGATCGTGCGCGGTCCGATGCGGGGCAGGCCGGCTCCGATCACCCGCTCCAGCGCCTCTTCCGGAGAGAACGCGAGGATCGCCTTGCCCACGGCGGTGGCGTGCGCGGGAAACCGTCCTCCGATCCGCGACGGCAGGCGGGGCGCGTCGGGCCCGCGCACGATGTCGAGATAGACGACTTCGGTGCCTTCCAGCACCGCCAGATGCACGGTGTTCCGGGTCGCCTCGCGCAGATCGGCGAGATACGGGCGGGCGGCGTCCACCAGGCCGCGTTGCCGGGTCGCCAACTGGCCGATTTCGAACAGCTTCAGTCCCAGCCGCACCGCGCCACCGTCGCGTTCCAGGAGTCCCTGCGCGGCCAGGTGCCCGGTCAGCCGGTGCACCGACGACTTCGGCACACCCGTGCGCCGGGCGAGCTCGGAGACGCCGAGAGCGTCGTCACCGGGACGGAAGGCGGTGAGCAGCATGGCCAACCGCGCGGCGGTCACTCCCGCCGCGTCATTGTCGGTCATGCTGTTTCCTCCGCGGACCTTGCGCGCCCCCGCGATCGTGTCGACAGGGTGCTCGTTCCGTTGAGCGGCACGCATGGGTTGAGTGTGCCTCATCCGTGGGGGCACGGTGGACGGCATGGGCAAAGCCACCGCGGCGATCGTCGGACCGGGCAACATCGGGACCGATCTCCTCGCCAAGCTGCGGCGCAGCGAAGATGTCGAAGTACGGTACATGGTCGGGGTCGACCCGGATTCGGACGGACTGGCCCGCGCGGCCGCGCTGGGAGTCGAGGCGTCGGCCGGGGGAGTGGACTGGCTGCTCGCCCGTGACGAACTCCCGGACCTGGTGTTCGAGGCGACCTCGGCGAAGGCGCATCTGGCCAACGCCCCGCGCTACGCCGAAGCCGGGATCCAGGCGATCGACCTGACCCCGGCGGCGATCGGCCCGTTCACCTGCCCCGCGGTGAACCTGCCGTCCCAACTCGGTGCGCCCAACGTCAACCTGATCACCTGCGGCGGTCAGGCCACGATCCCGATCGTGCACGCCGTCGCCCGGGTGACACCGGTGCCCTACGCCGAGATCGTGGCGTCGGTGTCGTCCCGGTCGGCCGGGCCGGGAACGCGGGCGAACATCGACGAGTTCACCGAGACCACCGCGCGTGGCGTCGAGGAGGTCGGCGGCGCCGCGAAGGGCAAGGCGATCATCATCATCAACCCGGTCGAGCCGCCGATGATCATGCGGGACACGGTGTTCTGCGCGATCGACCCCGACGCCGACCGGGACGCGATCACCGAATCCATCGAGCGCATGGCCGCCGACGTCCGGGCCTACGTCCCCGGGTACACGCTCACGGCGGCGCCGCAGTACGACGATCCCCGCCCCGGCTGGAACGGACGCGCCAGGGTGGCGGTGTTCCTCGAAGTCGCGGGCAACGGCGACTACCTGCCGCCCTACGCGGGCAATCTCGACATCATGACGGCCGCCGCGGCGCGGGTCGGCGAACTGATGGCTCGCGAAAAGAACGCAAGCACGCGGGAACTCTCGGAGGACCGGGCATGAGTCTCAACGAGGAGCGCGAAGTCCGGATCGTGGACACGAGCCTGCGCGACGGCAGTCACGCGATGGCGCACCAGTTCACCGAGGAGAACGTGCGGGACACGGTGCGGGCGCTGGACTCCGCGGGCGTTTCGCTGATCGAGGTCACCCACGGCGACGGGCTCGGCGGGTCGACCTTCAACTACGGCTTTTCGTTGGTGGACGAACGAAAACTGATCGCCGCCGCGGTCGAGGAAGCTCGTCGGGCGAAGATCGCGGTGCTGCTGCTGCCCGGACTGGGCACGGTCACCGACCTGAAGGCCGCCGCGGACCTGGGCGCCGGCGCGGTGCGGATCGCCACGCACTGCACCGAAGCCGACGTGTCCGTGCAGCATTTCACCGAGGCACGCCGGCTCGGCCTGGAGACGGTGGGATTCCTGATGCTGTCCCACATGTCGCCGCCGGAGGCGCTGGCCAAGCAGGCGAGGATCATGGCCGACGCCGGCTGCCAGTGTGTGTACATTGTGGACTCCGCGGGCGCGCTGATCCTGGAGGAGGCCGCCGACCGGGTCGCCGCGCTGGTCGCGGAACTCGGCGAGCAGGCGCAGGTCGGCTACCACGGCCACCAGAACCTCAGCTTCGGCGTGGCGAATTCGGTGCTCGCCTACCGGGCGGGCGCGCGGCAGATCGACGGGTCGCTGGTGGCGCTCGGCGCGGGCGCCGGGAACTCGCCGACGGAAGTGCTGGCGGCGGTCTTCGAGCGGCTCGGGGTGAAGACCGGGGTCGACAAGGACCTGCTGATGGAGGCCGCGGAGAACGTGGTCAGGCCCTACATCGCGCGGCTTCCGGTGATGGACCGCTCGTCCATCGTGCAGGGATTCGCCGGGGTGTACTCGAGTTTCCTCCTGCACGCCGAACGCGCCGCCGAGCGCTACGGCGTGCCCGCGTACGAAATCCTCTATCGGGTCGGCGAGAAGGGCTATATCGGCGGCCAGGAGGACATGATCATCGACATCGCGGTGCGGCTCGCGGACGAGCGGGCTTCCTCAGCCGCCGGCGCGGGCGAGTAGCGCGACGCAGTGGGCGACGAGGCGATCGCGGGGCACCTCGAGGCCACCGCCGAGGTAGGTGCGGAACAGGTTGGTCAGCGCTCCGACGAGACCGGTCGCGGTGAGCACGCGTTCGGTCTCGTCCATCCGCTCGGGCAACTGCTCGCGCACGAGCGCGGCGAACGCGGGCAGGAGGGCCACTCCCCGGGCCGACAACGCCGGGTCGCTGACCGGTGCGAGCAACAGCACCCGGCCCTTGCGCGGGTCGTCCACCATGAGTTCGACGAAGGCGGTCACCGCGGCCTCGGCGCGCTCGGCGGCAGGCGGGCGGGGGTCGGGAACGGCGTCGGACAGCGCCGCGTGCGCCTGCGCCACGACTCGTTCGTACACCGCGAGGACGAGCTCTTCCCGGTCGGCGAAGTTCTCGTAGAAGTAGCGTTCGGTGAGTTTGGCGTGGCGGCACACGGCGCGCACACTGACCGCGGGACTGCCCGCCGTGCCCAGCAGGTCGAGGCCGGCGTCGAGGAGCCGCTCCCGGCGGGCGGCGCGGCGATCGTCCAGCGTGGTCCCCGCCCAGACCCTCGTCATGACGTCCCCTCAATTGACTACAGGTGTTGTCAATCGTAGCGTGGGACGGCATCACGCCGCGGCCCACACGCACAACGACAGGAGGCCTTGCGTGAAACTCGGTTACCACCTCGGATACTGGTCGTCAGGACCGCCGCCGGGCGCGGCCGAAGCCGTCGCCACGGCCGAGGAACTCGGTTTCGAAACGGTGTGGACGGCCGAAAGCTACGGTTCCGACGCGCTCACGCCACTGGCGTGGTGGGGCGCGGCGACCACCCGGATCAAACTCGGCACCGGCCTCATCCAGATGGCCGCGCGCACGCCCACCGCCGTGGGCATGTCCGCGCAGACGATGGACCACCTCTCCGGCGGCCGGTTCGTGCTGGGCCTGGGTGTGTCGGGGCCCCAGGTCGTCGAGGGCTGGTACGGCCAGCCGTATGCGCGCCCGCTGGCCCGCACCCGTGAGTACATCGAGATCGTGCGGCGGGTGGTCGCCCGCGAAGAGCCGGTGACCTTCGACGGCGACTTCTATCAGTTGCCACTGCAGGGTGGCACTGGACTGGGCAAGCCGCTGAAGTCCACGGTGCACCCGCTGCGCCGCGACATCCCGATCTATCTGGGCGCCGAGGGGCCGAAGAACGTCGCGCTGGCGGCCGAGATCTGCGAAGGCTGGATACCGCTGTTCTTCTCGCCGGCCAGTGACGGTTTCTACCGGGCGGCCCTGGAGGAAGGTTTCGCGCGCCCCGGCGCCCGATGCAAGCCCGAGGACTTCGACGTGGCCGCGTCCGTACCGGTGATCGTGCACGACGACGTGGAGCAGGCCGCCGCGCTCATCAAGCCGTCGCTCGCGCTCTACATCGGCGGCATGGGCGCGAAACAGGTCAACTTCCACCGCGACGTGTTCGCGCGCATGGGCTACGCCGATGTCGCCGACAAGGTGCAGGACCTCTACCTGGAAGGCCGCAAGGAGGAAGCGGTCGCGGCGATCCCGACCAGCCTGGTGGAGGACACGTCCCTGATCGGCCCGCCGGAGAAGATCCGGGAAGAACTGGCCCGGTGGGAGGAAACCGTGGTCACCACGCTGTTGCTGCGAGGTGACGCCGCGGCACTGCGCCGCATCGCGGCGGTCCTGAGCTGAGAGACTGTCGCGAGTTTCCTGCGGAAAGTGACCGGCTGGGCGCGTTCACCGACAGGCACCGACGCCTGCGGTGACCCGGTCGTGCCGGGCCTGAGCAGCGGTGACAGTATTCCCCTCGCGATTCCCGGCACCGAGGAGGACACCGTGGCGGCGCTGTCGGCACCGACGAGGTTCGGCTACTCCCTCGGCTCCTTCACCACCGGAGCCTTCGGCACCGTGCCCGGCCTGCTGCTCCTGCCTTATCTCACGGACACGATGGCCGTGCCCGGCGCGGTCGCCGGGGTGATCGTGCTGGTGCCGAAGGCGTGGGACGTGGTGTTCAACCCGTTCGCCGGACGGCTGTCGGACGCGAGCCTCCAGCGCCGGGGCAGCCGCCGGGCGTTCCTGCTCGGTGGGGGACTGGGCGTCGCCGTGCTGTTCGCCGCGATCTTCGCCCACCCCGGGTTCGGCAAGGTGGCGCTCGACGCGGCCTACGTCGTGCTCGCGTTCCTCCTGTGCGCGACGGCGTTCGCGTTCTTCCAGGTGCCCTACAACGCGTTGCCGGCCGAGATCACCGACTCCTACGACGAGCGCACGAAGCTGACCAGCTGGCGGATCGGGCTCCTGGCGGTCGCGATCCTGATCTCCGGCGGCGTCGCCCCGGCGATCACGACCGGCATCGGCGGCGTCGCGGGCTACCGCCTGATGGGCATCGCGATGGGGCTGGTCATCCTGCTCGGCACGATCGGCGTGTACCTGGGCACGCGGGGCGCGCCGGTCGGGTCCCGGCGCCCCACCACGGCGGGCTGGCGGGACCTCCTGGCCACCATGCGCGAATGGCGCTCGTTCCGGTGGCTGCTCGGGGTGTACTTCGTGCAGTCCCTCGGTCTCGGCACTCTGCTGGCAGGCGTCAGCTACGCGGCGCGGTACGTCTTCGGCGACGCGGGCCTGCAGACCGGCCTCTTCGTCGGATTCGTGGGCCCGGCGCTGGTGATGATGCCGGTCTGGCCGCGAATCGGCGCCAGGTGGGGCAAACTGTGGGGGTTCCGGGCCGCTTGCATCGCCTTCGGCGTGGGCTCGCTGGGGCTGCTGGCCACACGGGTGCTGCCGCTGCCCGTCGCGTTCTGTTTCGTGGCGCTGGCCGGCGTCGGCTACGCGGGCATCCAGGTGTTCCCGCTGGCCATCCTGCCCGACCTGATCAGCGCCGAGGAGGAACGCACCGGCGCCACACGGGCCGGGGTCACCGCGGGCGTGTGGACGGCGTCGGAGACACTGGGCCTGGCACTCGGGCCCGGCCTGTTCGGACTGGTGCTTTCCGCGGGCGGTTATGTGTCCTCTGTGGACTCTTCGGCGGCGCAGCCCGGCAGCGCGGTCACCGCGATCCTGATCGGGTTCTCCCTGCTACCGGGAATACTGGTGTTGCTGGGAATCCCGCTGCTGCGGCGGTCGGTGCTGGAGAAGAACGCCGTGCCCGCCGAAGGCGCGCGCTCGGACTGACTCCTCAGCACCGCCGGGCGATGAGCTCCGCCAGGCGGCGCAAAGCGGGGGATTCGTTTCCTTCGAAGGAGCGCAGCAGTTCCAGCAGTTCGAGCAATCCGCCGTCGTGCGCTTCACAGGTCTTGACCAAAGACAGCAGGAACATCCTGGGCTGCGGGTGGTACCGCACCATGCCGGAGATCGCGGGCCGGAGCTGGCCGACGACGAACTGGCGCCCTCCGTCGTCGGAAAACACGGGCAAGGCCAGCAGCGCTTCGACAATTTCGAACGGCCCCTCGGACGCTCTCTCGCGACGCCAGGAGACCCGAGGCTCGCCGGGCGCGGTGAGATCGGCGCCGTCGTGTCCTGGCAGGCGGAGCCACGCCCGGGTGTGCGTTTGTTTCACCGATACCTCGATTTCCCGGTACGACGAGGGTGCCGCGGCCGGATCCTGTTCTATCACCTCGCGATAGAACGGGTCGGTCGCGATCAGTGCCAGCGGCGCGCCCAGCCGTCGCAGTGCCTCCTTCCCGGCGGCCGCGTCGACCACCCGGCAGGCGTCGATGACCGGTTGGCCCGCCACACCGTTGGAATATTCATAGATCCGGCCCGCGTTGAGCGCGACCCTGAGCTGGATCCGGGCTTCGGGTGCGTGGCTCGCGTTGTGGCGCCGGAGTTCGGTGAGCAACCGGCCGGGCAACTGGTCGGTGAGCAGCCCGGGCGGGAACTCCGGTGGTATGAAGATCAGCGCGCCGTCGCCCCGGTCCTCGGACTTGCACCGCTTCCAGTGCACGCCGGAATCGTCGAAGGCCGCCTCCAGGATCTCGTAGAGGCGCTGGCGCACGGTGCGCTGATGATGCTCGGTGCGGGCGGGGTCGGTGAACCGGGCGACATCGACGACCACGATGGTACGGAAGCGGTTCCTCGCTTCGGGAAGTTGCTCGGACACGGTCTCACCCCCGCTTCCACTGTAGCTTCCTTGTTGCTCTGGACAATAAAAACAAGCAGTCTTGAAATATGCGGGGTGCGGATGGCTTCTGGTTCCGGCTCGGGCCGGCCGAGCGGGCGGTGATCGAGCGGAACTCCACTCGTCGCGCCTACGACCCCGGTACTTTCCTGTGCCGGCAGGGTGATCACTCGCGGCACGTGCTCGTGGTGCGCGCGGGTGCGGTGCGTGTGCTGGCCACCACCTCCGACGGCCGTGAGGTGGTGATTGCGGTTCGGACCACCGGCGACATCCTGGGTGAACTCGCCGCGCTGGACGACGGTCCGCGGTCGGCCACCCTGCAGGCGCTCGACCGCGTCGAGGTCCTCGCCCTCTCCGGCGCCCGGTTCGCTTCGCTGTGCCAGACCGAGCCGCGCCTGGCGTGGGCGCTGCTCGGCGTGGTCGCCGGCAGGCTGCGGGAAACCGGACGGCAGTGGGCCGAATTCGGGGGTGGCAGCGCCCTGCGGCGGGTCGCCGCGCTGCTGCTGGAAATGGCGGTTCTGCATGGCCGGACCACCGGTGCGGGCGTGGAGATCGTGCCGCCTGCCACCCAGGAGGAGCTCGCGTCGACGGCGGCGATGTCGCGCGAATCCTATGTCCGCGTGCTGCGGGACCTGCGGGAGCGCGGGCTGATCAGCACGGGCAGGCGGCAGGTGGTCATCCACCGGATCGACGACCTGCGGCAACTCGCGCGCTGAACACCCCGCCAATGTGCCATCTGACGCAGAACATCGTGCCCTTTCGCGGTTTGCTGAAGACACACCGTCGAGAGGGGAGCACACAAAATGGACCCGTTTGTTCCGGCACCACAGCCGAAACGCTGGCGCCGCAGCTTCTACGCCGCCAGCCTCGCCCTGCCCTTCGCCACTCTGCAGGTCTGGGCCGTGCTGATGTTGTTGTCCACCGTCCACCTCACCGGTGCGGCGGCACTGCCCTTTTCGCTGGTGATCGCGGGCGCGATCGTGGGCGCCGTGGAAAGCCTTCGCTGGGCCTGGCGACTCGGTTCCTTCGAACCGCGGCCGCGGTTCGTGGCCCACCACTGAGGAACGCGAGGGCCCGCCGGTTCGAGGGGGACCGGCGGTCCCGGCAATCGTTTTCTTGATCCCCGCGACGCTGGGTGTTAGTTTCCGCCGGGAAGGCCCAGATGGTGGGGAGGCGACGCGATGACGCGGCAGCGGGTGCTGTTTTCCACTCCGGTTCTCGTGGCGGCAGTGGTGCTGGCACTGGTGATCGGGCTCGTCGCGGGCAAGGCCTCCTCCGGTGGCGGCCCGAGCGCGAACGCCGGTCCGGGCAAGGCTTCGGGCCTCCGGATCGACGTCATCGTCAAGGCGACCGACTCTTCCTTCTGGCAGAGCATGTTCGCCGGCGCGCAGAAGGCGGGGGAGGACTTCGGCACCACGGTGGGCCGGTTCGGGCCGACCTCCGAGACCGACGTCAACGACCAGGTCCAGCTCGTGGAGAACTCGATCTCGCGCGGGGTCGGCGCGATCGTCCTCGCGGCCAACTCCGCCAGCGCGCTGAACAGTGCCATCGACCGGGCGCGCGCGAGCGGGATCAAGGTGATCACCGCGGACGGCACGGTCACCACGGCCAACGAGGCGTTCATCGGCACCGACAACCTGCGCGCAGGGGAACAGGCCGGGCAACGCCTGTGCCGCCTGATCGCCGACCAGGGCCGCACCAGTGGCCAGGTGCTGCTGGAGAACGCCGTCGCGGGCGTGCAGGCGCTGGCCGACCGCGCCGCCGGCTTCCGCCGCGGCCTGGCCGCGAACTGCCCCGGAATCACGGTGTGGCAGGAACGTTTCGACAACAACGACATCAACACCGCGGCCAACCAGACCAATGACGCGCTCGGCGCGGTGCCGGACCTGGCCGGGATCTTCGCCGCGAACAACATGTCCGGCAACGGGGTCTCGCGCGCGGTCAAGGACACCGGCCGCTCGGCCACCCTGCCGGTGGTCGCGTTCGACTCCGATCCCCAGGAGAACGCGGCGCTGGGCGACGGTTCGATCGACGCGCTCGTCGTGCAGAACCCGTACTTCTTCGGCTATCAGGGGGTGGCCGAGGCGATCGCGGTGTGCACCGGGGCGAAGGTGCCGGCGAGCCTGGACCCGGGGGCGGTGCTGGCGGACCGGACCACCATGAACGAGCCCAGGGTCGCCGATCTGCTGAATCCGCCCACGGCCCGGGCCAGCCAGTGACGGCACCGGCGGCGATGCGGGCACCGCTGGTCCGGATTTCCGGGCTGCGCAAGGCTTTCGGCGGCACCGTCGCGCTCGACGGAGTCTCGCTCGACTTGTGGCCGGGTGAAGTGCACTGCCTGGCGGGCGAGAACGGCGCGGGCAAGTCGACGTTGATCCGGGTCCTCACCGGAGCGCTCCGGCGCGACGCCGGGGACTACCGCGTGGACGGACGGCCGATGCCACCCGGGCTGTCCCCCGCGGCGGCGCGCGAGGCCGGAATCGGGGCGGTGTATCAGGAACTCAGCCTGCTGCCGGATCTCCCGGTCGACGAAAACCTGCTCATGGGACGGCTTCCGGCCCGTTTCGGCGTGGTCGACCGCGCCCGGCTGCGCGCCGAAGCCCGCCGGAAGCTCGACCGGATCGGGCTGGCCGAGGTGGATCCCGGCACGCTCACCGGCCGCCTTCCCGCGGCCACCCGCCAGCTCGTCGAGATCGCCCGCGTGCTCGGTGACGATCCCCGGGTGATCGTCTTCGACGAACCCACGACCGCGTTGTCCGGTGCCGAGGCGGAAGCCCTGTTGCGCCGGATCCTCCGCCTGAAGGACGAGGGTGTGGCGGTGCTCTACGTCAGTCACCGCCTCGAGGAGATGTTCGAGGTCGGCGACCGGGTCACGGTGCTCCGCGACGGCGCGGTGACCCGCACCGGTGCGCTGTCCGAGTTCACCGAGGACAGCCTGATCGCGGCGATGGTCGGCCGCACGGTCGAAGAGCTGTATCCGGCGGCGAGGGGCCGGTCCGGGGACACTCCGCTGTTACGGGTGCGCGGTCTTCGCCCGCGCGGTGGCGCGCACGCGGTGGATCTGGACGTGCGTGCCGGGGAGATCGTGGGCGTGGCCGGGCTGCTCGGCGCGGGCCGCAGCGAACTGCTCCGGGCGATCTTCGGCGCCGATGCCCCGGAGGCGGGAACCGTCGAGGTGGACGGGAAACCGGTGGCCACCGGACGTCCTCGCGACGCCGTGCGCGCCGGAATCGGTCTGCTGTCGGAAGACCGCGGGGAACTTGGCCTCCTGCCCGGGCTCACGATCAGGGAGAACGTCTCCATCGCCAGCCTGTCCGGTATCGCGTCGCGCGGTCTGCTGTCGCGGCGCGCCGAAGCGGACCGTGCGGACGAGGTTCTGGACGGGTTGAGGCTGCGAGCGGGTTCCTACGATCAGCCGGTGTCCACTTTGTCCGGTGGGAACCAGCAGAAGGTGTTGCTGGCGCGGTGGCTGGTCACCGATGTCCGGGTGCTGCTGTTCGACGAGCCGACCAAAGGGGTGGACGTCGGCGCCAAGGCGGAGCTTTACACCCTGATCGGGGATCTCGCCGCACGCGGCTTCGCCATCGTGGTGGTGTCGTCGTATCTGCCCGAACTGCTCGGGCTGGCCGATCGGATCGTGGTGCTGCGCCGCGGAGAACTCGTCGGCGAACTGCCGGCCGCCGAGGCGACCGAAGAGGCGCTTTTGACGCTCGCGAGCACCGGGAGGGGCGAGGAGTGAAAACGCTTTCCAAACTGATCGTCCGTGAGGACGCGTTGCCCGAGCCCCGGCCTCGGGTGGTCGGCTGGGGTGACGTGGTCGGCCGCGAAGGTGGCGGCCTCGTCGTCCTGGTGATCCTGTTCGGCGCGCTCGCCCTGGCCAGCGACAGCTTTCTCACCAGCGGCAACATGGCGAACCTGTCCCGCCAATGGGCGGTGTACGCGATCATCGCCGTCGGCGAGCTGCTGGTGATCCTGACCAAGGGCATCGACCTGTCCGTCGGTTCGGTGGTCGGGCTGACCGGCGCGGTCGCCGCCCAGCTGCTGGTGGCCGGGTGGCCGGTGCCGCTGGCGGTGGTGTGCGCGGCGGGCGCGGGTGCCGCGGTGGGCGTGGTCAACGGCGCGCTGGTGGCGTTCGCCCGGCTGCCACCGTTCATCGTCACGCTCGGCATGATGGGAGCCGCCCGCGGGCTGGTGCTCGTGATCACCGGCGCGAACACGATCCAGCCGCTGCCACCGGGCTTCTCGGCGATCGCCAACGACACCGTGGGCGGCGTGCCGAACCTGTTCCTGATCACGGTCGTGGTGATCCTGGCGGCCGGATTCCTGTTGCGCCGCACCGTTTTCGGGCGTTATGTCTACGCGACGGGCTCCAACGCCGAATCGGCACGCCTGTCCGGCGTGCCGGTGCCCCGGGTGCTGGTGTCGGTCTACGCGATATCCGGGTTGCTGGCCGGGCTGGGCGGGGTGCTGCTGGCATCGCGGCTCGGTGCCGGGGTGCCGACCGCGGGGGAGAGCTACGAGCTGGACGCGATCGCGGCATGCGTGATCGGCGGCGCGAGCCTGTTCGGGGCGAAGGGCAGCGCGCTCGGGGCGGCGGCCGGGGCGCTGATCACCTCCACCCTCAACAACGGTGGCAACCTGCTCGGCGTCAATTCGTTCTACCTGAGGATCGCCATCGGCGTGCTGATCCTGCTCGCTGTCGCCTTCGACCAGCTCCAGGGACACCTCCGGACGAGCCGCGCCTCGCCTTCGTGACGAAGGGAACGCCGGGGTGAAGACCCGGGGCCAGGGAGGCGGAGGCATGCTTACGGCATGCCCGAAGACCACTACCTCGTCGGACTCGACCTCGCCGGACGCCGTGTCGTGGTGGCCGGCGGCGGCACCGTCGCCCAGCGCAGGCTGCCCCGGCTGATCGGCGCGGGCGCCGCAGTCGAGCTGATCACCCCGCACACCACGCCCGCGGTGAGCGCGATGGCCGACGCCGGTGAGCTGGTCTGGCATCCGCGCCGCTACGCCGAAGGTGATCTCGAAGGCGCCTGGTACGCCCTGGCCTGCACCGACGATCCCGAGGTCAACGCCGCGATCTGCGCCGAAGCCGAGCGGCTGCGGGTGTTCTGTGTCCGGGCGGACGACGGCACCGGGGGCACCGCCGTGACGGCCGCGGTGGGCCGCCACGAGGGCCTGGTCGTCGGCGTGCTCTCCGGAGGGGAACCGCTGCGCTCGGCCGCGGTCCGCGACGGCATCGTCGAGGCGCTGCACAGCGGTCGTATCCCGGACGGTGTGCCCAGGACCGGAACCGATCTGCCCGGCGTGGCGCTGGTCGGCGGCGGGCCGGGCGACCCCGAGCTGATCACCGTCAAGGGCCGCCGCCTGCTGGCCCGCGCCGACGTGGTGGTCGCCGACCGGCTCGCGCCGCGTGAACTGCTCGACGAACTGCCCGCCGGGGTCGAGGTGGTCGACGCCGCCAAGATCCCCTACGGCCGTGCGGCGAGCCAGGACGTGATCAACGCCACCCTGATCGAACATGCCAAGGCGGGCAAGTTCGTGGTTCGCCTCAAAGGCGGCGATCCCTACGTCTTCGGTCGTGGCTTCGAGGAGGTGCTCGCCTGCGCCGAAGCGGGCGTCCCGGTGACCGTGGTTCCCGGTATCACGAGCGCGTTCGCCGCCCCCGCCGTGGCCGATGTCCCGGTGACGCATCGCGGTGTGACGCATGAGGTCGTGGTGGTGTCGGGGCACGTCGCGCCCGGACACGAGAGTTCCCTTGTGGACTGGGAAGCGCTCGGCCGCCTGCGGGGCACGATCGTGCTCATGATGGGTGTCGAGCGGCTGCCGGCCTTCGCCGCGGCGCTGCTGACGGCAGGCCGTCCCGGTGACACGCCGGTGGCGATCGTGCAGAACGGGACCATGCCCGGCCAGCGGGTCGTGCGGTCCACACTGGACTCGGCGGGCGAAGCCGCGCGAGCCGCCGGGATCCGCCCGCCGGCGGTGATCGTCATCGGCCCGGTCGCTTCGCTGGCGGGGATGCGCCAAGATGACACCCATGGGTGACAACGGTGATCCGTTCGAGGGGTTGGTCTCGCTCGCGGTGGCGCGGACCGGGCACGTCGCCGAGGTCACATTGCTGGGCCCGGGCAAGGGCAACGCGATGGGCCCGGACTTCTGGCGCGAACTGCCGGTCGTGTTCGGCGCGCTCGACGACGATCCCGAGGTCAGGGCGATCGTGCTGACCGGCGGCGGGGCGAACTTCTCCTATGGACTCGACCTGCCCGCCATGATGCCCGCGTGGGCACCGCTGCTGGCCGGCGACGCGCTGGCCGGCCCGCGTACCGCGTTCCTCAAGGACATCCGCCGCCTCCAGGACGCCGTCAGCGCGATCGCGGCCACCCGGAAGCCGGTGATCGCGGCGGTGTCCGGCTGGTGCGTGGGCGGCGGCGTGGACGTGATCGCCGCCGCGGACGTCCGGCTGGCCTCGGCCGAGGCCAAGTTCAGTGTCCGGGAGGCGAAGGTCGCCATCGTGGCGGACCTGGGCAGCCTGCAACGACTCGCCGGGATCATCGGCGAGGGGCAGCTGAGGGAGCTCGCGCTGACGGGCAAGGACATCGACGCCGCCCGCGCGGAACGCATCGGCCTGGTCAACGACGTCCATCCGGACCCGGAGTCGGTGCTGGCGGCCGCGCGGGCGATGGCGGAGGAGATCGCGGCGAACCCGCCGCTCGTGGTCCAGGGTGTGAAGGAAGTTCTGTCGGTGGCCGCGGAGCAACGGGTCGCCGACGGGCTCCGGTACGTCTCGGCGTGGAACGCGGCGTTCCTGCCGAGCAAGGACCTGGGCGAAGCGGTCCAGGCGTTCATGGAGCGACGGAAACCCGATTTCCAGGGCGAGTAGAACCAGGAGAACAGGTGAGCAACGACGCTTTCCGCCAAGCCCGCGACTACCTTCTCGAACACCGGGAGGACTACACCGGCGCGTATCGCGGCTTCCGCTGGCCACGGCCGGAGAACTTCAACTGGGCGCTGGATTGGTTCGACGTCATCGCCGCTGATCCGGCCAACGAACAGCGGCCGGCGCTGTGGATCGTCGAAGAAGACACAGCGGACGGCTCCGGCGAGGGCAGGTGGACCTTCCCGGAGCTCTCGCGGCGGTCCAGCCAGGTGGCGAACTGGCTGCGCACCACCGGAGTTCGTCGCGGTGACCGCCTGATTCTCATGCTGGGCAACCAGGTCGAGTTGTGGGAAACGATCCTCGCCGCGATCAAGCTGGGGGCGGTGATCATCCCGGCGTCCACTTTGCTCGGTCCGGCCGACCTGCGCGACCGGGTGGAGCGCGGCGCCGCGCGACACGTGGTGGTGCGCTCGGCGGACACCGGGAAATTCGCGGACGTGGCGGGAGACTACACGCGGATCGCGGTGGGCGAGCCCGCCGACGGCTGGCTTTCCTACGCGGATTCCGCCGGCGCACCGACGGAATTCGAACCCGACGGTCCGACCCGGGCGGACGAGGAGTTGTTGCTGTACTTCACCTCCGGCACCACGGCCCTGCCGAAGCTGGTGCGGCACACGCACATCTCCTACCCCGTCGGCCATCTGTCCACAATGTACTGGATCGGCCTGGAGCCGGGCGACGTGCATCTCAACATCTCGTCGCCGGGATGGGCGAAACACGCCTGGAGCAACGTTTTCGCGCCCTGGAACGCGGAAGCCACCGTATTCCTCTACAACTACACACGGTTCGACGCCGGAGCCCTCATGGCCAGGATGGACGAGTGCGGCGTCACGAGTTTCTGCGCTCCGCCCACCGTGTGGCGAATGCTGATCCAGGCCGACCTCACCGCGCTGAAGACCCCGCCGCGCAAGGTGGTCGGCGCGGGCGAACCGCTCAATCCCGAAGTGATCGAGCAGGTGCGCGCGGCGTGGGGCGTCACCATCCGCGACGGGTTCGGCCAGACCGAGACCAGCGTGCAGATCGCGAACACCCCGGGTCAGGAGGTCAAGCCGGGCTCGATGGGCCGCCCGGTGCCCGGGTTCACGGTGACGCTGCTCGATCCCGTCACCGGTGAGCCCGCGCGCGAGGGCGAGATCTGCCTGGACCTCTCGCACCGGCCCGTTGGCCTGATGACCGGTTACACGGACGACGACGAGCGGACGGCCGAGGCGTTTCACGGCGGCTTCTACCACACCGGTGACGTCGGCGCGGTCGACGACGACGGCTACATCACCTACATCGGCCGTACCGACGACGTGTTCAAAGCCTCGGACTACCGCATCTCACCGTTCGAACTGGAGAGCGTGCTCCTGGAGCACGAGGCCGTCGCGGAGGCCGCGGTCGTCCCGGCCGCCGACCCGATCCGCCTGGCCGTGCCCAAGGCCTACGTCGTGCTTGCCTCGGGGTTCGAGGCTTCAGCGGCGACGGCGGAGGGCATTCTGGCGTTCGCCCGCGAGAACCTGGCTCCGTACAAGCGGATCCGCCGCCTGGAGTTCACCGAGCTGCCGAAGACGATCTCCGGCAAGATCCGGCGCGTGGAACTGCGCGAGCGGGACCGTCCGACGGGCGACCGGCCGGCCGGGGAGTACCGCGACGAGGACTTTCCCTCGCTGAAATCCTGAACGGGCTCACGCGGGGGCGGCGGTCACCTGGCGGTCGTCCTCGGTGGAGCAGGTGGCCGACAGCGGCGCGCCCGGGTCGCTGCCGCAGGTCCACGCGCCGACGGCGACCGGGCCCGCGCCGTCGGGCCGGGTCAGGTCGACCGGGGTGAGTTTGGTGAAGTACTCGGTCAGCAGCGCTTTGACCTCCTCACACGAGACCGCTTCACCGAGCACGAAAGCCTGAGTCGAGCCTTCGGGCACCGACACCGTGCCGCACGGTTCCAGGGAGGGCGACGTGTCCGCCTGCCCGGCCGCCGGCGATGGTGGCTCCGACGACCGTGCTTCGCCCTGGCATGCGCCGAGCGCGAGCACGCAGGTGGCCGCGAGGCCGAGCGTCCACAGGACCTTCATGGGGTTTCTCCGCTTCTCCGCAGGGGCGCGTGCTCGCGCTCAGCGTCCCGGAACGACCTCGGCGGACACCGTTTCGTCATGCCTGCTGCACGTGGCCCCGCCCGCGCTGTCCGGCCGGGAGACGCACAGCCAGTCCTGTACCGCCACGGCCACCTGCCCGTCGTGACCACCGGCCCCGATCGCGGCGAGGCGCTTCTGCAACTCGTCGACCAGCCGCCGCGCGTCGGCGCAGCCGTCGGGATCACCGGGGAGACCTTCCACTCGCAGGGTCAGGCCGCTCGCCGCACGTAGCGTTCCGCAGCTACTCGACGGGTCCGTCGTCGCGGGCGAGGGCGGCTCCGTGGTGCCCGGTGGGAGTGCCGAAGCGGGCGCTTCCGCCGGGGCCCGGGGGCCGGGCTGCGCTTCCGAGCAGCCGCCGAGGGCGACAGCGGCACTGCCCGCGGCCAGCAGCGCGATCTTCGGCAGGCCCATCCCGTCCTCCTCTACCCGGCGCGGCAGCCGGGTCTATTATGGACGGTCACTCTCCGTGTCAGCTCACTCGGTTTGGGTGAATCCTTGCGAGATCGTTAACACTTCCGCCTTGACCGGCGAAGGGCATTGTGATGATTACCGACACAGAGCCCCCGTCTCCGGCGACCCTGCCCCCGACCGCTCCCTGCACCGTGGTCTGGAGTCAGGGTCATCCCTACGTTCTCGACATCGCGTCCGGCGTCTGCCGCTGGATCGGCGCCGACGACCGCGGCCGCCCGCTCTTCCTCACCCGTGAGGACCTGCGGCGGCGTGGCTGGAGCCTCCGCCCGGCCGGTTAAGGTTGGGTGTGGACAACCCGCGCGCCGGGCAGGCGCCGTCGTGGGCGCGGCAGGCGCTGACCCTGCCGAACATCCTGTCGCTGCTCCGGCTCGCGGGCGTGCCCGTGTTCCTCTGGCTGCTGCTCGGCCCCCGCGAGGACGGCTGGGCGCTGCTGGTCCTGGTCTTCAGCGCGCTGAGCGACTGGCTGGACGGCAAGCTCGCGCGCTGGCTCGACCAGCAGAGCGACCTCGGGCGCATCCTCGACCCGGCGGCCGACCGCCTCTACATCGTGGCCACCCTGGCCGCCTTCCTGGTCCGGGGCATCATGCCGTGGTGGCTGGTGGCCCCGCTGGTCGTCCGTGAGCTGATCGTCGGCGGCTGTCTGCTGGTCCTGCGCCGCAACGGGTTCGCCCCGCCCGAGGTGACCTACGCCGGCAAGGCCGCCACCTTCGTGCTGATGTACGCCTTCCCGTTCCTCCTGCTGACCCAGGGGGACGGCATGGTGGCGGCGGTGGCACGGCCGATCGCCTACGGCTTCACCACCTGGGGATGGGTGCTCTATCTCTGGTCGGGTGCGCTGTATGTGATCCAGACGGTGCGGGCGGTCCAAGGCGAGAGGCGGCAACTGCGGCCGAGGACGCCTCTGTAAGACTTCCCGCGAGCATCTCAGAGCACCGGCGAGACGCGCTCGCGTGGCGGAAAGAGAGGGACCAGGTGTCTGCCCCAGAGGAACTGCTGTACACCGAGGAACACGAGTGGGTTTCGGGCGCTCCGGCCGAATCCGTCCGGGTCGGGATCACCGAGTACGCGCAGGACCAGCTCGGCGACGTCGTGTTCGTCGATCTCCCGGAGGTGGGCAGGCAGCTCACCGCCGGCGAGGCGTTCGGCGAGGTCGAGTCGACCAAGAGCGTGTCCGAGCTGTTCGCCCCGGTGGACGGCGAGGTGATCGCGGTGAACAGCGCCGTGGCCGACACCCCGGAACTGCTCAACAGCGATCCCTACGGCGAGGGCTGGCTCATCGAGCTCCGGCTCGACGATCCCGCGGCGCTCGGCGGCCTGCTCGACTCGGACGCCTATCAGCGGCTCACGACCGCCTGATCGGCCGTTCGGAGTACTCGCGTGGCGCGACGGGGCCAGGCCCGGCGAGTCCGGCCGGCCCCGCCCGGCAGGCGTGAAGCCGGAGTTAGGGGAGCCCTTCGGCCCGGATCGATCAGGCACGGTACGTTGGCAGCACACGTTCTCGGCTAGACGGATACTTCAGTGGTGAGGAGAGCTCAGGTGAGCACGAACGACGGGCCCGGTGTTCCCCCGGAGCGGTCTCCGGAGAAGACTTCGGTCTTCCGGGCTGATTTCGCGGCGGAGGGGCAGGAGCCGCCGGCGCCCGAACCCGCGGTCGCCGGCGTCGACGCGCTGCCGGTGGGTTCGGCACTGCTGGTCGTCAAGCGAGGCCCCAACGCGGGGTCGCGGTTCCTGCTGGACCGCGACACCACCAGCGCGGGCCGGCACCCGGACAGCGACATCTTCCTCGACGACGTCACGGTTTCCCGGCGGCACGCGGAGTTCCGGCGTGAGGGCGGGGAGTTCGTGGTCATCGACGTCGGCAGCCTCAACGGGACCTACGTCAACCGTGAGCCGGTGGACCAGGCCGTGCTCGCCGGGGGCGACGAGGTGCAGATCGGCAAGTTCCGCCTGGTCTTCCTGACCGGCCCGGGGCACGGGGGCCAGGGGGCGCGGTGACGGCTGCCGGGCGGCCACAACGGGATGGGCTGAGCATCGGGGCCGTGCTGGCGCAGCTGCGCGCGGACTTCCCCGACGTCACCATTTCGAAGATCAGGTTCCTCGAGTCCGAGGGACTGGTGCAGCCCGGCCGTACGCCATCGGGGTACCGCCTGTTCGCTCCGTCGGACGTGGAGCGGCTGCGGTTCGTGCTCTCCGCCCAGCGGGACCACTACCTGCCCCTGAAGGTGATCAAGGAACAGCTCGACGCCGCGGACCGCGGCGCCGAGCACCGGAGCGCGCCCGAACGGCCGCCCCGCAAGCTGGTGTCACTGACCGCGCCTTCTCCGGACCCCACGCCCGCGCCCGCGGACTTCGCGCCCGGCCGGGAAATCCGGGTCACCCGTGAGGAACTGCTGGCCAAGGCGGAGATCGACGCCACGACGCTGGGCGAGCTCCAGCAGTACGGCCTGATCCGGCCGGGCACCGCCGGTTTCTACGACGCCGACGCGGTCGTGGTCGCCAGGACGGTCAAGGCGATGACCGACTACGGCATCGAACCCCGGCACCTGCGTGCCTTCCGGGCCTCCGCGGACCGCGAGGTCGGTCTGCTGGAGCAGATCGTCACACCGGTCCTGCGGCAGCGCGACGCCGACGCCAGGGCGCGGGCCGGGGAACTGGCCTGCGAGCTGGCGGCACTCTCGGTGACATTGCACACGCTGCTCGTCAAGGCGGGCATCAAGGGTGTCATCGGCGGATGAGCTGTGGCGGGACCGTCTTCATGGCCGAAGGCACGAATGACATCGTTTCATGTCTCTTCCTTCCGGCGAAGATGCCGTACGGTTAGTGGTGACGGGTAACGGGCTCCCGGGTCCGGGCCCGCCGGTGGACAGTCACCAGCACACCGCCCGGATGACGGGTACCGTCGGCAATGTCGATGCGGGATCCTCGACGAAAGTTGTGGCCCGCGCACAGAGAGGGAGGCGAAGCCCGATGAGCGAGATGCGCGTCGTGGGCGTGCGGGTCGAGCTGCCCGCGAATCAGCCGATCTTGCTGCTGCGGGAGACCGAAGGCGAACGCTACCTCCCCATCTGGATCGGGTCGGTCGAGGCCACCGCGATCGCATTGGAGCAGCAGGGCGTGCGGCCTGCCCGGCCGTTGACCCATGACCTGCTCAAGGAGGTCATCGGGGCACTGGGGCGGGAGCTCGAGCAGGTCGTGATCACCGACCTGCGGGAGGGCACGTTCTTCGCCGAGCTGGTCTTCGACGGCAACGTGCGGGTCTCCGCGCGGCCGAGCGACTCCGTGGCGCTGGCCCTGCGGGTGGGCGTGCCGATCCACGCCGTCGACGCCGTGCTGGAGGAAGCCGGCCTGATCATCCCCGACGAGCAGGAGGACGAGGTCGAGAAGTTCCGCGAATTCCTCGAATCCGTCTCTCCCGAGGACTTCCGCGGCGCGGACACGTAGCCCACGTTCGAAGCCTGCGAACCCGCCCCGGCCGTCACGGCCGGGGCGGGTTTCGTGTCCGGGGCTTGCGGCCCGGGTTTCCACACCCGCGACGGGGACTTCCGGCGGGCCCGCTTACCATGATCGCCGCGCGGTGATCGCGTACCCGGGTGAACTCTCAAGAACACCTTGAGGTGCTCCGCGCGTCGCGTTGACCGAGAGAGCGCGCGCGCTTACCGTCGAAGTCGGCGAATCGCTCGGGTGTGATTAGGCCAACTGGAGCACAACCTGAGGGCTTGCCGCAGCCAGGGATCCCGCTCCCGGGATTCGGGTGCTTGTTTCGACCGGCCGCCCGGCCGGGCGAGGGGAGGCATGCGTGGTCGACGAAAGGCCGGTCAAGGCGGTCGACGGGGAGCAGGGTGAGCTGTTCCCCGACTCGTCGCTGCCTGATGAGCTGGTCGGTTACCGGGGGCCCGCGGCCTGTCAGATCGCCGGCATCACCTACCGGCAGCTCGACTACTGGGCCCGGACGAAACTGGTCGCGCCGAGCGTCCGCACGGCACAGGGCTCCGGCTCACAGCGGCTCTATTCCTTCAAGGACATCCTCAGCCTCAAGATCGTGAAGCGGCTGCTGGACACGGGCGTGTCCCTGCAGAACATCAGAGTGGCCATCGAGCATCTCCGCAAGCGGGGCGTGCGTGACCTGGCCAACATCACCCTGGTGTCCGACGGCACGACGGTCTACGAGTGCACCTCCCCGGAGGAGATCGTCGATCTGCTCCAGGGCGGGCAGGGCGTGTTCGGCATCGCGGTCAAGGTCCACATGCAGGAGATCAGCGGCACCCTCCACGAGTTCCCGGCCGAGCGCGCCGACGGCGGCCACATCGAGCCCGAGGTGCCCGACGAGCTGACCCAGCGCCGGAACGCCCGCCGCACCGGCTGACCCGCGGCCGCGAGGAAGCCGGCCCGGACACCAAGGCCCGGGCCGGACGAACGATCTCAGGACGAACGACCTCAGCCGGGCACCTTGACTGTGTCTCATGGGCGCGCGATCGGATTCGCGTAGACGGGCCGTGACTTGGGCGTTGCTCTCGCGTTTCGGCGTCTACGGCCCGCCTCCGCGAATCCGAAGCCTTCGGCCCCCGCGCGCGGGCCTCACCTTGGGCCGTAACACCGAGTTTCAGCCGGGCACCTTGTCCAGGAACCCGTGTACCTGCCGGATCCGGTCGTCCTCGACCACGATCACGTCGAACCCGACCGCGAGCGGTTCCTCCGCCCCTTCCGGCCCGAGATGCCAGGTGAACCGGGCGATGTCGTGGTGGCCGTCCACCTTGCCGCCCAGGCTGAAACTCAGCCCGCCGAACTGTTGCTGGGCCGCGGCGATGAACTGGTCGAGACCGGCCGTGCCGCGCACCGCGCCGAGGGGGTCGGTGTAGGTGGCGTCATCGCTGAACACCTGCTCGATCAACTCGCGCCGCTTCACGGGGTCGGTTTCGTTCCACGGCGCGAGGTAGCGCTCGACGATACCGGTGAAGTCGGTCATGGGAAATCTCCTTGCCGTTGAAGGGAGGCGGGCGCCGCCTTCCCGCGGAAAGCGACGGTGCTTCGAGAGCCACGGCCCGTCTACGCAAATCGGATCGCGCGCCTTTGAAACACTGCCTGCAGGCGTGAGGCGTGTCGATTACGCCGGAGGTAATGGACTCCCGAGGTAGCGTCGAAGCATGACGACTTCACGGGCGGCCTCCCTCGAGCGTGGCGGGCGACGGGCGGGGAACTCCCGGGTGGGCGAGATGCTTCGGCAGTGGCGCGATCGTCGCCGGGTGAGCCAGCTGGACCTGGCGATCGCCGCGGAGGTGTCCACGCGGCACCTCAGTTTCGTCGAGACCGGGCGTGCGCGGCCGAGCCGGGAGATGGTGTTGCGGCTCGGCGAGCATCTGGACGTTCCGTTGCGCGAGCGCAATCACCTGTTGCTGGCCGCCGGGTATGCCCCCGTCTACCGCGAAGGCGAGTTGGGTGACCCCGAAATGACCGCCGCTCGAAGCGCTCTGCGCCAGGTGCTGACCGGGCACGAGCCCTATCCCGCCGTGGTGGTCGACCGGATGTGGAACCTCGTGGACGGCAACGCGGGCGTGGCGCTGCTGACCGAAGGTGCCGCTCCCGAACTGCTCGCGCCGCCGTCGAACGTCCTCAGGATCGCGCTGCATCCGGCGGGAATGGCGCCCCGGGTGCTCAACCTCGGCGAGTTGCGCGCGGACCTGCTCGGCCGCCTGCGCCGTCAGGTCGATGCCACCGCCGACCCCGGGCTGGCCGAGTTGCTCGCCGAGGTCCGCGGTTATCCGTGCGACGATCCGGTGCCCGAGGTCGAAGTCCCGGGCGGGAGCGCGGTGTTCGTGCCGCTGCGCCTTCGCCACCGGGACAGGGAATTGTCGTTCTTCTCCACGATCGCGACCTTCGGCGCGCCGCTCGATGTCACTCTGTCCGAGCTGGCCATCGAATCCTTCTACCCCGCCGACGCGGCGACGGGGGAGTACCTTCGGCGTGCGGCCGCGGCCAATGGCACTATCGACGGCGGATCGATCCGGCCCTACCCGACGTAAAGGAACGCATTTGATGGTCACCGTTCCCGGCATCGCGCTCAACAACGGCGCAACGATCCCGCAGCTCGGTTTCGGGGTGTTCCAGGTGCCCGAAGACGACACCGCCGCGGTGGTCGGCCACGCCCTCGACGCCGGGTACCGCAGCATCGACACGGCGGCGGCCTACCAGAACGAAACGGGTGTCGGTGAAGCGCTTCGCGACACCGGCGTTCCGCGTGAAGACCTGTTCGTCACCACCAAGCTGTGGAACTCCGACCAGGGCTACGACTCCACGATGCGTGCCTTCGACGCCAGCGTCGCCAAGCTGGGCCTGGATTACCTGGACCTGTATCTGATCCACTGGCCGCTGCCGGTTCGCGACCGCTACGTCGACACCTGGCGCGCCTTCGAGAAGCTCTACGCGGACGGCAGGGTCCGCGCGATCGGGGTGTCGAACTTCCGGATCGAGCACCTGCGGCGCCTGTTCGACGAGACGTCGGTGGTGCCCGCGGTCAACCAGGTGGAGTTGCATCCGGGCCTGCAGCAGGCGGAGCTGCGGGCGTTCCACGCCGAGCACGGCATCGTGACCGAGGCGTGGAGCCCTCTCGCGCGGGGCGGGACGCTCGACGACCCGGCGCTCACCGGGCTCGCGTCGAAATACGGCAAGACCCCCGCGCAGATCGTGCTGCGGTGGCACCTGGAGCTCGGCAACGTCGTCATTCCCAAGTCGGTCACGCCGTCCCGCATTCGCGAGAACATCGACGTGTTCGATTTCGAACTGGCGGAGGACGACCTGGCGGTGATCGCCGAGCTGGACAAGGGTGCTCGCACGGGCCCGGACCCGGACACCTTCAACCTCGGCTAGCGGTGTTTCAGGTGAGCCCGGCGTCGGTGAAGTCCGGCCGCTGGGCCGGGTCCATCAGGAAGTCGTGGAACACCTGGGCGGCGCGGATCGTGACCTCGTCCACGGCCGAGCCGCCGAGCCCGACGTAGGAAAAGCCGTTGGTGAGGCCTTCCGGCGGCGTGCCGATCAGGTCGGGACGGGCGGTGGCGAGCTGTGCCGCCCAGTTGCCGGTCGCCTCGGGGACCCAGGCGGCGGGGATCCCGCCGATGGTGTCCGGGGCGGCGTGACCGGTCAGCGCGTCCAGGACCTGGTTCGACGGCCGGGGCTGGACGTCGACGGTGATGCAGTGCGCGTGCACCACGGTCCTGGCCTGGTTCCATTTCGCGGCCGCGGCCTGCACCGGCCGCGAGACACCGGGCGCGACGATCACCTTCATCGTGGCGACGCCCTCGGCGCAGTCTTTCGCCTGTGCCGCGTTCCGGCTGTCGAGCACCTTGTTCGCCCAGGCCCAGCCCCCGAGACCGACGGCGACCAGCAACACCAGCACCCCGGCGACGATCGGCCACTTCGCGATCCGGCGCCGGGTGGCGGCCGCGCCGACCGCCCGGTGGTATCCGGTCGCGCTGCGGCCGTCGGACCGCTGGGGCGTTTCGACCTGGCGCGTGGGTTCGTCGACGGTGGCGTGCTGGCCGGTGGTGCGGCCGTCCGCCCGGCGTGGAGCGGGCTCGCGGACCTGGCGGGTGGGGGCGTCGACCGCCGTTTGCTGACCGGTGGCGGTGCGGCGGTCGGGTCGCCGGGCAGCGGGATTGCCGACCTGACGGGTAGGGGCGTCGACCGCGGGGTGTTCGCCGGTGGTGCGCGTGCCGGGCCGGCCCGGAGCCGGATTGCGGACCTGGCGGGTGGGCGCGTCGACCGCGGGGTTCCGGCCGGTGGCGGTGCGGCCGTCCGGTCGGCGGGGCATGGCGGTTTCCCGGGCGGGAGCGTCGACGGCGGGACGCCGGCCGGTCTCGATCCGGCCGTCCGGGCGGCGCGGGGCCTGGTCCGTCGTCTGGCGGGTGGGCGCGTCGACGGCGGGGGGCTGGGGCGCGGGCCGGCGCGGCGGGGGGTTGCCGGCCCGGCGCGGGGGACCGTCGACCGGCGGGTACTGCCCGGTGGAGCGGCGGCCGTCTCGTCGTTGGAGGGCGGGGTCGGCCGGGGGGTACTGGCCGGTCGCGACCCGGCGATCCGGCGGGCGTTGCGGGGTCGGCACGACCGACCTGGCCTCGACCGCCAAGTGGTGACCGGTGGACACACGGCCGTCGGGAGGGCGAACGGCGGCCTCGCCGGTCGCGCGGACCGGGGCGTCGACCGCGGGGTACCTGCCGGTGGCGACTCGTCTGCCGGAGGGCGGTGGGGGCTCCTCGTCGATGCTGTGACGCCCCATGACGGTCGTTCCTTCCAAACTCTCAGTCACCCCGGCCAAACGGCCTTCACCCTAACAGGGGCAGGTCGTTAGGGAAACGTGACGTTTGTGCACGGTTTACTGCCCCAGCGTGAGCTGTGCCGGTCGTTACCGATCCGACCACAGCCACGGCGGAAACGGATGTCTACCAGCGGTCCGGCTCTGGGCCGTCTCCCCCTGCTTCTGGTCCGGATCAGTAACTTGGCGCAGTGGGCGATGAGCCGGGCCCGCAGAGGTGCCGCCCGGCGGCTGAACTCGACCTGCGCCCGGACGTATTCGGCACGCCCGGCCGCGGTTTCGACCGGAATGGGATGGTAGCCGAGGGCGCTCAGGTCGTAGGGACTGGCCCGCATGTCGAGTTCCCGGATGGCGGCGGCGAGTTCGAAACAGTCGGCCACCAGTTCCGAGGGCACGAACGGATCGAGTTTGCCCGCCGCCCGGTAGAGGTCCATGTTCGTGTGGAGACAACCGGGTTGTTCCAGATCGACCCGCGCGTCCGGGGTCGGCTGGAGTTCGTTGCGCGGACGCGCCGCCGGGGTGAAGAACCGGAAAGCGTCGTAGTGCCCGCAGCGGATCTCCTGTGACTCGACGACCGCGTCGGTACCGGCAGACCCCAGCCGCAACGGATACGCGGCATGCCGGACTTCGCCGGAGGGCTGCCGGTAGACCATGGCCCACTCGTGCAGCCCGAAACAGTTCAGCCGAGGCTTCCTGGATTCCGTCGCCCGCAGCAGCGTCAGGGTGGCGGCGGCCATCCGCGCGCGCTTCGGCGTGAAAGCGCTTTCAGACAGGACGACGCCGCCATCGGTTTCCTGGTAACCGGGGCGCTCCAGGAACTTCCGGGCGTCCGGACCGGCGAGCACGACACCCGGCCCGGGCTGCCAGCGTTCGAGTTGGGCAGGCCGGTGCGCGTAGTACTGGAACAGGAAATCGAACACGGGATGTTTCTCGCCGTGCGAGCGCCGCCGTTGATAGGGCACGGTCCACCGTCGCGTCCGCTCGGTGTGCGCGCGCTCCCTGGCCCGCCACACGTCCTCGGCGAGCACCGTTTTCACCAGCGGGACCCCAAACCTCGGGCGGAAGACCTGGACATGCGTCATCATGCCCTGACGTGTGTTCCGTCGCGCACCGTGCCGACGTACTCCTCGACGAGGTCTTCCAGCGCGACGACACCGACCGAGGCGCCCTCGGCGTCGAGGGCCCGGGCGAGATGCGTGCCCTCCTTGCGCATGGCCGACAACGCTTCGTCCAGCCGCGCGCTCACCGGCAGTTCGGTGAGGGTCCGGGTCTTGCTCGCCGGGACGGTGGTCGAGGGGGCGTCACCGATCTGGTCGAGGACGTCCTTCACGTGCAGGTATCCGATGAGTTCACCGGCCTCCGAGCGGAGCGGATACCGGGAGAAACCGGTCCGTGACACCGCATCCTCGACCTCGCCCACGGTGGGCGCGGCGGGCAGGGTGGTGAGCCGGGCCGTCGGCACCAGAACGTCACCCACGGTCTTGGCCACCGAGGACAGGGTCTGGCTCAGCCGCTCGTGCTCGGACTGTTCGAGCAAACCCTCCCGCCGCGACTCACCGAGCAGTTCGGCGAGTTCGGCCGAGGTGTAGGCGGTCTCCAGTTCGTCCTTGGGCTCGACTTTCGCCAGGCGCAGCAACGAGTTCGCGGAGAAGTTGAGCAGCCAGATGAACGGGTTGACCAGCTTGACCCAGCCGACGTGCACCGGGACCAGCCACAGGGCCAGCCGTTCCGGATCGGCGATGGCCAGGTTCTTCGGCACCATTTCACCGATCAGCACGTGCAGCACGGTGATGAAGGCCAGCGCGATCGCGAACGAGATCGGGTGCAGCAGCACTTCCGGAATGTGCAGCAGCGAGAAGAACCAGCCGAGCCCGTGCGCCACCGCCGGCTCCCCGAGACGGCCCAGTAGCAGTGAGCAGACCGTGATGCCGAGCTGGGCGCCGGCGAGCATGAGGGAAACGTGCTTGCTGGCGTTGATCACGATCTTCGCCCGGGCCTTGCCCTGATCCAGCAGGGCTTCGAGGCGGTCGCGCCGGGAGGAGATCAGGGTGAACTCCGCACCGACGAAGAAGGCGTTGGTGAGCAACAGAATCACGACGAGGAAAAGCGCGAGCCAGTCGTTCACGCTGTATTCTCCGCGAGTCTGCGCGCCCCCGCGATCGTGTCGACAGGGCGCTCCTTCCCGGCAAACGTCCCGGCAGGCGGATGGGCGCCCTGCCGCCCCAATAGCGGAACAAGACGGCGCGCTCTGCGGTCATCTTGACATCCGCGGATTGGCACAAGGGGTGTCATGCTGGTTTCTCCCCTTCGATCCGGTGCACGCTCAGTTCCGCGATCCGGTGGCGGTCCATGGTGGTGACGGTCAGCCGCCAGCCGTCGATGTCCACCGTGTCGCCGGCGACCGGGATCCTCCCGAGCCGTTCGAGCACCAGTCCGGCGACCGTTTCGTAGTCGCCTTCGGGCATCCGGAAGCCGGTGATCTCGGAGATCTCGTCGGCGCGAAGCTGGCCGGAGATCATCCAGGTGTCGATGTCGAGCCGTTGTGACGCCGGGGCCTCTCCGACGTCATGCTCGTCGCGGACGTCGCCGATGATCTCCTCGACCACGTCCTCCAGGGTCACCAGTCCCGCCGTGCCGCCGTATTCGTCGACGACCATGGCGATCTGGAAGCGCGAGTCGCGCAGGCGCGCGAGCAGCGCGTCGCCGGTCAGCGACTCCGGCACGGTGGGCACCGGCCGCATGATCGAGCCGATCCGGATCGTGTCGCGGTCGCGGTCGCTCACCGCGAACACCTGCTTGACGTGCACCGCGCCCTGCACGTCGTCCAGATCCTGGCTGTAGACCGGGAAGCGGGAGAAACCGGTGCGGCGGGCGATCTCGACGAGATCGCTGATCGAGTCGCCCACGGTCAACGATTCGACCTGCACCCGCGGGGTCATCAGCTCTTCGGCGGTGCGATCGCCGAACCGCAGCGACTTGTCGAGCAGCCGGGCCGTGGAGGTGTCGAGCGTGCCGCGTTCGGCGCTGGCCCGCACGATCGATCCGAGTTCCTGCGGGGAGCGCGCCGACCGCAGCTCTTCCTGGGGTTCGACGCCGAACTTGCGCACCACCCAGTTCGCGCCGTTGTTCAGCAGGATGATCAGCCATCGGAACAACGCGGAAAACCGCGAGTGGTAGCCGACCACCGCGCGCGCCGTCTCCAGCGGGCGGGCCACCGCGAGGTTCTTCGGGACCATTTCGCCGAGCACCATCGAAAGGATGGTGGCGATCAGCAGGGCGATGACCACGGACGCGCTGTCGGCCGCGCCCGGGGACAGCCCGGCCGCGACCAGCGCCGGGCTGACCAGCCGGCCGATCAGGGGCTCGGCCACGTAACCGGTGAGCAGGGTGGTCAGCGTGATCGCGATCTGGGCGCCGGAGAGCTGGAACGACAGCGTGGAGTGGGCCTTGCGCAGCGTCTGCGAACGCCGGTCGCCGACCTGGCCGACGTTGGCCTCGACCGTGCTGCGTTCCAGCGTGGTCAGGGAGAACTCGGCGGCGACGGCCATCCCGGTGGCGACCGTGAGCAGGAGGAAGAAGACCACGCCGAGAACGGAGAGCAGCACACTCATCGGTGGCCCCGGGCGGGCGGGTGGTGGGATCCGGATGAGCCGGGTTCGTCACCCGGCCACGTACTGTCACCAGGTGAGGGCGCATCGCGCACGGAAAAGTGTCACTCCTTGACGAAGACGGCTGCGATGGCGCCCATGATACCGGCTGAACGGGGCAATGCGTGCCGGGAAGTCCGTGTCGCGGCGGCGGGCGAGGACGTGATCACATCAGCGCAGAGGCGGTTTTGACGAGCGTGTCGCGGAGCCGGGTGAACCGCCGGGCGTAACTGATCGCGGCGACGCGCAGGCCGAGTGCCGCGACACGCTGGCTCGGCTTGCGCCGCAGGTGGTCGTAGCGAACCAGCGCGGCACGCGGATCCGCTGCGGCGGTGAGGCATTCGCCGAGGACGAGGCCGTCGATGAGCGCCTGGCAAGCTCCTTGGCCGAGGTCCGGCACCATGGCGTGCGCCGCGTCACCGAGCAGTGCCACGTTCTCCCGGACGTAGGAGGGCAGCGGCGGGTCGAGGTAGTAGAGCGGGTGAGCCAGGATCTCCTCGCCGGCGGCGCGTTCCAGTACCCGGGGGATCGGGTCGTGCCAGGTGCCGAACTGCGCGGTCAGTTCCGCCAGAGCGTCCGCGGACGGGGTGAACCCCTCGGGCACGCGCCGGGTCGCGTACCAGTTGGTGCGGCCGCCGGGAAGAGGGACGAAGCCGAACTTGCCGCCCGGGTCCCAGGTTTCCCCGCCGGCGTCGAGTTCGAGGTCCACGACTCCGCGCCAGGCGAACGTGCCCGCGTGACGGAGTCCGTACCGGGGGCCGAACAGGTCCGTGCGGACCCGGCTGGAAATCCCGTCCGCGCCGATCGCGACGTCGTAGCCGGTCGCCAGTGAGGGGAAGCCGGTGACTTCGGCCGAGAATTCGACGGTGCCCTCGGGGAGTGACGAGTGCAGCAGGTCGAGCAGGTCGGCCCGGGGGATCAGGGAAACCGCCCGGCCCGCGCGCCGCTCGATCCGGCCGGTGTCGATGGTGGCCAGCCGGGTGCCGTCGGGCCGGTAGAGACTTCCCGGCGCCTGCCGTCGCGCCTTTGCCCTGAACCCCTCTCCGAGGCCGAGGTCGTCGAGCGCGCGGACGGCCTGGGGCCAGATCCCGAGCCCGGTGCCCGCGCGGGACGGCTCCGCGGCGCGCTCGCACACGCGGACCTCCCAGCCGCCTCGGACCAGGCCGGCCGCCGCGGCGAGCCCGCCGATGCCACCACCGATGACCAGAGCCCGTTTCCCCATGCGGACCAGCATACTACAAATGTAGTGTCCGGCGTCGGTGCCGGTAGGATGCCCGGTCATGAGCCGGCGGCAACAGGCGCTCGACGCCGCGATCCGGGTGCTCGGCACCCATGGCGCACGCCGGCTCACCCACCGGGCGGTCGACGCCGAGGCCGGTCTCCCGGCCGGGTCGGCCTCCAACTACTTCCGCACGCGCGAAGCCCTCGTCGAGGCGGTGCTCGGCCGTCTCATCGCGCTCGAACAACAGGCCTGGGCGGAGGTCGCGACGGATCTGGGGGAGTCCGGGCCGATCGACGCCGACGCCTTCGCCGCCGCGCTGGGCGAACTGCTCAGGGACCTCACCGGCCGGCGGCGGGTGATCACGCTGGCCCGGCTGGCGGTCTTCGTCGAAGCCGCGGTCCAGCCCGTGCTGCGCACCGGGATCTCCGACGTTCGCGCCGATCTCGAAAAGCAGGGCACCGAGTGGCTGCGCCGCCTCGGGTCCCGGGATCCGGTCCACGACCTGTGGGGGCTGATGGCGCTGCTCGACGGTCAGTTGATCAACCAGTGCACGACACCGGATCCGGCCTTCGATCCCGAGCCCGCGATCCGCACCTTCTTGCGCGGCATCGTCCGATAGGGCCCTCAGGGGCCGGCAACGGCGGAAGCCCGGGCGCGGTGACGGCGGACGCTCTCCTCGACCAGGTCCAGCACGGGGCCGAGGTCGTCGGCGGGCAAGCCCATCGCCAGGTGCGAGACGAGGCCTTCGAGCACCAGTTCGAGGTAGGAGGTGAGCACGTCGACGTCGACGTCGTCGCGCAGGTTCCCGGCGTCGCGCTGGCGGAGCAGGCGCTGCCGGGTGGCTGTGGTCAGTTGCTGGGAGCGTTCGGCCCAGCGGCCGCGGAACTCGGGGTCGGTGCGCAGGCGCCGGGAGACCTCCAGACGGGTGCCGAGCCAGTCCGCGGGATGTTCGTTCGTGTTCGCGAGGAGGTCACGCATCACCTGGACCAGACCCTGCGCGGCGACGACGTCGGCCATGCGGGCCGCGTCCTGCTCGGCGAGTGCCAGGAAGAGGGACTCCTTGTCGCGGAAGTGATGGAAGATCGCGCCACGGGACAGGCCGGTGGCTTCCTCCAGCCGCCGCACCGTGGCACCCTCGTAACCGTAGCGGGCGAAACACACCCGCGAGCCGTCGAGGATCTGGCGTCTTCGCGCGTCGAGATGATCCTGGCTGACCCGTGGCATCCTGTGATCCTGTCACCCGGGGAACTCGTTACGCAATCCGTACGTACGTACTACAACCGGCGGCACCGGCGGGCCTGAAATTGTCGCACCCCGCGTGTAGCGTCCGAAGGCACGGGTTCCCTACCACTCCCGGTTCGAGAGGACGAGAGACCCATGACTGCCGTTCGCTCTCCCGGCGGCGAGGCCACCGCGTTGTCGGCGAAGGTGATTTCCGACCGCGCGGCCGGCGAAGCATATGTCGCCAAAGTGTGTTTCAAGCACGGTCCACCGCGCCTGCTCGGCACGGAACTCGAATACACCGTGCATTACGCCGAAGACCTCCGAAGACCCCTCGACCCCGACGACCTCGCCTCGGCACTCGGCCCGCACACCCCGCGGACCCTGCGCCCCGACAGCCCCGAAGAACCCTTGCCGGCAGGCTCTCCCCTGAGCCTGGAACCCGGCGGCCAGGTGGAGATTTCCGCGCCTCCGCGGGCGTCCTTGCCCGAACTGCACGAAGCGGTCTCCGCGGACCTGGCCCATCTCACCGATCTCCTCGCGCGTGCCGGTTTCACCCTGGGGGAAACCGGGATCGATCCGCATCGTCCTCCAACCCGCCTGCTGGAAACCGAGCGTTACGCGGCCATGGAACGAAGGTTCGCACCACAGGGCGCCGGCGGCATCACGATGATGTGCAGCACCGCGGGCCTGCAGGTCTGCCTCGACTGCGGGGAACAGGACATGCTCAGGGCACGCTGGGAGGCGCTGCACGCCCTCGGTCCGCCGCTGATCGCCTTGTTCGCCACCTCCCGTCGCCACGCGGAACGGGACACCGGGCTGTCCTCGGCCCGGTGGCGCGCGGTGCTCGACACCGAACCGAGCCGTACCCGTCCGGAACCGCCTTCGGACGATCCGGCGGCGGCCTGGGCCGGCCGCGTCATGGACACCCCGCTGCTGGTGGTGCGGCGGTCCGGCGCTCGGTGGGATCCTCCGGACGGGCTGACCTTCGCCGGATGGGTGGAGGGCCACGGCGGCGCCGAAGTGCCCGGCCCGCCCACCTTCGCCGATCTCGACTATCACCTCACCACGATGTTCACCGCCGTGCGGCCCCGTGGCTACCTGGAGGTCCGCTATCTGGACGCGCAACCGGGGCAGCGTTGGCTGGACCCGGTCGCGCTGGTCACCGCGCTGCTCGACCGTCCCTCCACTGTGGACAAGGTGCGGGAGGTGTGCGAACCGGTACGGAACCAGTGGGACCGCGCCGCCCGCGACGGCCTGGAGGACACCGCGCTCGCCACGGTGGCCAGGACGGTGGCGGACCTCGGCTGTGCCGAGCTAGGGCGCACGGGCCTGCCCGCGCACACCGTCGACGAGGTCGGCGAGAACGTGCGGCGGCGGCTGTGGGCCCGGCGGAACTGACGCGGGAACTGTGACAGGAGCCAAGGAAAGCTGGGAGGGATTCTCAATGCCGGTCAACGAAGCCCCGAACCCCTTGCGTGCACTGGGCACCGAGCGCCTGCGCGAGCACGCCGCGCGTGCGCTGACCAGGGCGCGGTCGCGCAGCACCGTGCTCACCGAAGCGGTGGACGACGCCGAACTCGTCCGCCAGCATTCGAAACTGATGTCGCCGCTGGTCTGGGATCTGGCGCACATCGGAAGCCAGGAAGAGCTGTGGCTCGTGCGGGATGTCGGTGGTCTGGACCCATTGCGCCCGGACATCGACGATCTCTACGACGCCTTCCAGCACAAGCGTGCCGACCGGCCGTCGTTGCCGTTGCTCGGTCCCGCCGAGGCGCGCGCGTACGTCGGACAGGTGCGCGCGAAGGCGTTCGACGTGCTGGAAAAGGTTCCGATGGAAGGCCGGAGGCTCACCGAAGCGGGCTTCGCGTTCGGCATGATCACCCAGCACGAGCAGCAGCACGACGAGACCATGCTGGCCACCCACCAGCTGCGCGAGGGGGAGCCGGCACTGCACGCGCCGCCCGCGCCCGGCAGCCGTACCGGCCCGCTGCCCGAGGAGGTACTGGTCCCGGCGGGACGGTTCACGATGGGCACCAGCGTCGAACCCTGGGCGCTGGACAACGAACGCCCGGCGCACGAGGTCGATGTGGACGCGTTCCTCATCGACACCACCCCGGTCACCAACGGTGCCTATGTGGACTTCCTGGAGTCCGGCGGCTACACCGAACGCCGTTGGTGGAGCGAAGAGGGCTGGCGGTACCGCACGGAAAACGACATCACCGCGCCGCGATTCTGGTGGCGGGAGACCGATGGCTGGTGGCGGAGGCGGTTCGGCGTCGCGGAGCCCGTGCCGCCCGGTCAGTTCGTCGTGCACGTTTCCTTCTACGAAGCCGAAGCCTATGCCGCCTGGGCGGGAAAGCGGCTGCCCACCGAACGGGAATGGGAAAAGGCCGCGCGGTTCGATCCGGCGACGGGGCAGTCACGCCGGTACCCGTGGGGCAACGAGGAACCCACGCCCGAGCACGCGAATTTGGGGCAGCGGCACCTCACTCCCGCGGAGCCCGGCGCGTACCCGGCGGGCGCGTCACCGCTGGGGGTGCACCACCTGATCGGTGACGTGTGGGAGTGGACGAGCACGGACTTCGCCGGCTATCCCGGGTTCGCCGCGTTCCCGTACCGCGAGTACTCGGAGGTGTTCTTCGGCCCGGAGTACAAGGTGCTGCGCGGAGGCTCGTTCGGCACCGACGAGGCCGCGATCCGCGGGACCTTCCGCAACTGGGACTACCCGATCCGGCGGCAGATCTTCTCGGGGTTCCGCTGCGCACGGGACGCCCATGTGTAGACATCTGGGTTACCTGGGGCCCGCCGTCTCGCCGGCGGAAACGGTCTTCGACGCGCCGCATTCGCTGCTGCGCCAGTCCTACGCGCCCAAGGACATGCGGGGTGGCGGCACGGTCAACGCCGACGGCTTCGGCCTGGCCTGGTACGGCGAAAACGGCGACGCCGTCCGGTACCGCCGCGCGAGTCCGTTGTGGACAGACCAGGACCTGCCCGCGCTGGCGCGCTCGGTGCGGGCGGAGGCGTTCGTCGCCGCGGTCCGCAACGGCACCACCGGGATGCCGGTCGCCGAGGCGGCGTGCGCGCCGTTCACCGACGGCCGCTGGCTGTTCAGCCACAACGGCATGGTGCCCGGCTGGCCGGATTCGCTGGCGGCGATCGCCGGGAAGTTGCCGGTCGCCGATCTGCTGACGCTTCCGGCGCCGACGGATTCGGCGGTGCTGTGGGCCCTGCTGGCCGAACGCCTGCGGGCCGGGGAGCGGCCGGAAGCCGCGGTCGGCGACCTGGTCACCCGCGTCGCGCGAGCGGCCCCCGGCGCGCGGCTGAACTTCCTTCTCACCGACGGAAAGGTCCTCGTCGCGACCGCGTGGACGCACGCGCTTTCCGTGCTCCACACCGAAGACGCGGTGCTGGTCGCGTCGGAACCGGTGGACGACGAGCCCGGCTGGGAGCCGGTCCCGGACGGGCACGCGGTCATCGCCCGGCGGGCGACGGTGGACATCATCCGAATCGAGTCCGGCACCGACCGGGGACGGAGCACACCATGACCGAGTTGGACGTGCATCGCGAGGAACGCGAACTCACCGAGGCACTGAGGACGGACGTACGCTCCGGGCTGTCGGCCGAGCCGAAGTCGTTGCCGTCGAAGTGGTTCTACGACGCCCGGGGCAGCCGGCTGTTCGAGGACATCACCGCGCTGCCCGAGTACTACCCGACCAGGGCCGAGCGGGAGATCCTCGCCAGGGAGGCGGCGGAGATCGCCCGGATCACCGGCGCGCGGACGCTGGTGGAACTGGGATCCGGATCCAGTGAGAAGACCCGGCTGCTGCTGGACGGCGGGCGCGATCACGGCGCGCTGCGGCACTTCGTGCCGCTCGACGTGTCCGAATCCGCCCTGTCCGAGGCCGTCGAGGCGATCCGGGCGGACTACCCGGGTCTCGAAGTCCACGGCGTGGTCGGCGATTTCACCGAGCACCTGGACCTGCTGCCCGGACAGGCGCCCAGGCTGGTCGCGTTCCTCGGCGGCACGATCGGCAACTTCCTGCCCGCGGACCGGATGAAGTTCCTGCGCTCGGTCCGCGAGGTGCTGGACGCGGGGGAATGGCTCCTGCTCGGCACCGACCTGGTGAAGGACCCGGCGACCCTCGTCGCCGCCTACGACGACGCGGCCGGGGTGACCGCGGAGTTCAACCGCAACGTCCTGCGCGTGGTGAACACGCGGCTCGGCGCGGACTTCGACCCGGATCGCTTCGACCATGAGGCCTACTGGGACGCCGGTGCCGAGTGGATCGAGATGCGCCTGCGCGCGAAGGAGGACATGACGGTCCGGATTCCCGGCGCCGGAATGGAGATCTCGCTCACCGAGGGCGAGTACATCCGCACGGAGATCTCGGCGAAGTTCCGCGCGGCCGGGGTGGCCGCCGAACTCGCGGAAGCCGGTTTCGCGGTGGAACGGTGGTGGACCGACGAGGCGAAGAGGTTCGGCCTCACCCTGGCGGAGGCACGCCCGTCCTCTGCCGGCTGACGTGCCCGGTCGGCGCGGCGGGCGGGCGGCCACCGGCGGAAATGGTCCAATAGGACGGTGAATCCGCTTCCGGCGCTGGCCCGCCGCCTCGGCACGAGACCGTGGTTGATGAAACTTGCAACCCTCGTCGTGGCGGTGGACAAGCGTCTGTACCGGGTTTTCCGCGGCAAGGTGAGTCTCGTCGCGATGGCAGGCTTGCCCTCCCTCCGCCTGACCACGACCGGGCGCAAGACCGGCCTGCCGCGCAGCAGCAACCTGCTCTATTTCCCCTATCGAGAGGGTTTCGTGCTGGTCGGGTCCAACTGGGGCCGGCCGCGCGACCCGATGTGGACGCTGAACCTCCTTGCCCACCCGGAAGCCACGGTCGAACTGCGCGGGACGCGGATTCCCGTCGTGGCCACGCCGGTGAAGGGTGAGCGCTACGACGAACTCTGGGCTCTGTTGCTGGACTTTTGGCCCGGCTACGAGATGGAACGCCTCGCGGCGGGCCGTGAGTTGCCGATCTTCCTGCTCACTCGCCGGTGAGCGCGCGCCCCAGGGTTGAGGGGCGATGAACGCGCGGTGAACTTTTCCCCTGATGGCTCTATGGTCGGGAGATGTTCATCTCCGGCGCTTACGCTCCGCATCCTGTGGTAGTTCGTTCAGGTGAGGGAGCAGGGTGTCGCGCTGGGTGGTAGCCGGTGTGGCCGGTCTCGTGCTGTTCCTCGGTGGCGGCTTGCTGTTCTGGATGCGCGCCCAGGACGTCCCGGCGGCGGGCAAGGCCGTCACGGTGGTCAACCTCGCGCGTTCCGGATGCGGTGACGGGTGGACCCGCGCGCGGCCCGGTGAGCAGACCCTCCAGGTCCACAACACGGACTCGGTCACCGCGGACGCCGCACTGATCGATCCCACCAGCGGTGCGATCTTCGGCGAGCTCGAAGGTCTCGCGGCCGGCCAGACCGGCGAACTCCGGGTGACGCTGGGCAACGGGACCTACGCCTTACGGTGCCTGCCCGACGGGGCCGACGCGACCGTCGGACCGAGGGTCGTGGTCGCAGGCGGTCCGGACCGGCCGGGGCCCGCTGCTGTCGTGCCGGTGACCCCCGGGGACCTGATCGGTCCGCTCAAGGCCTACCACGACTACGTCGCGGCCGGGCTGGGAACGCTCGCCGACGAGACCTCCGCGCTGGCCAGGACCGTCGCGTCCGGCGACCGCCCGGCGGCGCAGGCGGCTTGGTCGACCGCGCACCTGAGCTACGGGCGCCTTGGCGCGGCCTACGGCGCTTTCGGCGACGCCGGCAAGGCCATCGACGGAACCGCCGACGGTCTTCCCGGCGGCACCGGTGACCCCGATTTCACCGGATTTCACCGGCTGGAGCACGGGTTGTGGCACGACGAGCCGATGCCTGCCCTCGCCGGAGTCGCCGACGCGCTGGACGGGCAGGTGCGCGCCCTGCGTGACTCGGCGGCCGGCCTGCGGATCGACCCCGCCGATCTGGTCACGCGGGCACACGAGATCTCCGAAGACGCCCTGCAGTCCGAACTCACCGGCCGCACCGACTACGGCAGCGGCACCGGTGTGGCGAGCGCGCTGGCGGGCCTCGACGGTACGCGAGAAGTGCTGAACGTGTTGCGTCCCGTGCTGATCCCACGTCTGCCCGAACTGTCCGAAGTGGACGCCGCGGTCACGCGTGCGGAAACCGCGCTCGGCGCGGCGCGGCGGCCGGACGGGAGCTGGACCCCGGTCACGCGGCTGGACCGGGGCCTGCGTGAGAGGGCCGACGGCGCGCTCGGTGCACTGGCGGAGCGCCTCGCCGTGGTCGCCGCGGTCGCCGAGCCGAGGCGGACGTCATGACCGCCTCTGGCGAAATCCGTGGCCCCAAGACCACTCCGGCGAGGCGAACCCGCCTCAGACCGGAGGGATCCGATTCCGACAAGGGAAGACAAGGAGTGGACATGGCTTTCGCTTTGTCCGGTCGCAAGCGGCTGTTGCTCGCCGCGGGCGCGCTGGTCACCGCGGCCGGTGTGGCCGTGACGGTCACCACCTTCGGCGGTGCCGACGCCCAGCCTCGCCCACCATTGCAGGCGCAGCACGCCGAGTGGTTGCACACCGAGACGCCGATCAAGCACGTGGTGGTGATCTTCGGTGAGAACATCTCGTTCGACCACTACTTCGGCACCTACCCCAAGGCGGCCAACACCGACGGCACGCCGTTCACCGCGGCCAAGGGCACCCCGAAGGTGGACGGCCTGACCCCGGATCTTCTGACGCACAACCCCAACGCCTACAACCCGAAGCGGCTCGGCCCCGACCACGCGATGACGTGCGACCAGGACCACAGCTACGGCAAGGAACAGCTCGCCTTCAACGGCGGGAAGATGGACAAGTTCGTCGAAAACACCGAGACCGACAAGTGCAGCGGGCAGCCGGTCCTCTTCGGTGAGCCGGGCCTCGTCATGGACTACTACGACGGCAACACGGTCACCGGCCTGTGGAACTACGCCCAGAACTACGCGATGAGCGACAACTCGTTCAACACCGTGTTCGGGCCCTCGACACCGGGTGCGATCAACCTCATCTCCGGCCAGACTCACGGCGTGCGGGCCGTGAACCCGGTGTCCCACGAACCGGCGACCGACTCCTATGTGGTGGCTTCGCCGGACGCGCACGGGGTCGGCACCGTGATCAACGACCCGGACCCCGCCTGGGACGACTGCTCGGACAAGAACCACACCGCCACGCAGAACCTGGGCGCGATGGACGGCCGCAACATCGGTGACCTGCTCAACGAGCGGCACGTGACCTGGGGCTGGTTCCAGGGTGGGTTCCGGCCCACCGGCACGGCGAACGGTTTCGCGGTGTGCGGTCAGTCCCACACCAACGTCGGCGGCAACAAGGTGGTGGACTACAGCCCGCACCACGAGCCGTTCCAGTACTACAAGTCCACGGCCAACGAGAAGCACCTGCCGCCGACTTCGGTCGCCGCGATCGGCCAGACCGACCAGGCCAACCACCAGTACGACATCAGCGACTTCGATGACGCGCTGAAGGCCGGGAACACGCCCGCGGTCAGCTTCCTGAAGGCGCCGGAGTACCAGGACGGCCACGCCGGCTACTCGGACCCGCTGGACGAGCAGCAGTTCATCGTGAACGAGATCAACAAGATCCAGCAGTCGAAGGACTGGGCCTCGACCGCGATCGTGCTGGCCTACGACGACTCCGACGGCTGGTACGACCACGTCGCGCCGAAGATCGTCAACGGTTCGCACGACCAGGCCCAGGACGCCGCGGTCTGCACCGCGGAGAAGACCTCCCTGGGCGGCTACGCGGACCGCTGTGGCTACGGCCCGCGCCTGCCGCTGCTGGTGGTTTCGCCGTTCGCCAAGACGAACTTCGTCGATCACACCCGCACCGACCAGACCTCGATCCTGCGGTTCATCGAGGACAACTGGTCCACCGGCCGGATCGGTGACTCGTCCTACGACGAGCGGGCCGGTGAACTGACCAACATGCTCGACCTGTGCGGGGGCGACGACGGGCATCCGCACGCCGACGTCTCCGACGAGCATCACCACGGCGGTGGTTGCGACGGCGACCACCGGAACGGTCCTGCGCCGGCCGTGACGCTGGACCCGAACACCGGAGCCGTCGTGCACTGACGGATCCCCTGCGAACAAAGGAACCCCTCGCCGTTCGCGGCGAGGGGTTCCTTGTTTTGCGGTGTCAGGCGCGCGTCATCTTGCGCAGTACGTACTGGAGGATGCCGCCGTTGCGGTAGTAGTCCGCCTCGCCGGGTGTGTCGATCCGGACGAGAGCGTCGAAGGAGACCGCCGAACCGTCTTCCTTGGTGGCGGTGACCCGCACCGTGCGCGGCGTCTCGCCGTCGTTCAGCGCGGTGATGCCCTCGATGGCGAACGTCTCCGTGCCGTCGAGGTGCAGCGAGGAAGCCGACTCGCCCTCCGGGAACTGGAGCGGGATCACGCCCATGCCGATCAGGTTCGACCGGTGGATGCGCTCGAAGGACTCGGCGATCACCGCGCGCACCCCGAGCAGCCGCGTGCCCTTGGCCGCCCAGTCGCGCGACGACCCGGACCCGTACTCCTTGCCGCCCAGCACGACCAGCGGGATCCCGGCCGCCGCGTAGTTCTGCGCGGCGTCGTAGATGAAGGCCTGCGGACCGCCCTCGAGCGTGAAGTCGCGCGTGTAGCCGCCCTGCACGTTGTCCAGCAACTGGTTGCGCAGCCGGATGTTCGCGAAGGTGCCGCGGATCATCACCTCGTGGTTGCCACGGCGTGAGCCGTAGGAGTTGAAGTCCTTGCGCTCGACGCCGTGCTCGGTCAGGTAACGGCCGGCGGGGGAGTCGGCCTTGATCGCGCTGGCCGGCGAGATGTGGTCGGTGGTGACCGAGTCACCGAGCTTGGCCAGCACCCGGGCGCCGGAGATGTCCTCGACCGGTGCCGGCTCGACCTGCATGCCCTCGAAGTATGGGGGCTTGCGCACGTAGGTCGACTCCGCGTCCCAGGCGAAGGTGTCGCCCTCCGGGGTGGGCAGCGACTTCCAGCGCTCGCCGCCGTCGAAGACGTCCGCGTAGTCCTTGCTGAACATCTCCTGCGTGATCGCGGAGTCGATGGTCTCCTGGATCTCCTGCGGCGAGGGCCAGATGTCGCGCAGGAACACGTCGTTGCCCTGCGCGTCCTGTCCGAGGGGCTGCTCCTCGAAGTCGAAGTCCATCGTCCCGGCGAGCGCGTAGGCGATCACCAGCGGCGGCGAGGCCAGGTAGTTCATCTTCACGTCGGGGTTGATGCGGCCCTCGAAGTTCCGGTTGCCCGACAACACCGACACGACGGTGAGATCGTTCTCCTGCACGGCGGCCGAGATCTCCTCGGGCAGCGGGCCGGAGTTGCCGATGCACGTGGTGCAGCCGTAACCGACCAGGTGGTAGCCGAGCTTCTCGAGGTAGGGCCAGAGACCGGCCTTTTCGTAGTAGTCGGTGACCACCTGCGAGCCCGGCGCCATCGAGGTCTTCACCCACGGCTTGACCGAAAGGCCCTTGTCCACGGCGTTGCGCGCGAGCAGTGCCGCGCCCAGCATCACCGAAGGGTTGGAGGTGTTGGTGCACGAGGTGATCGAGGCGATCACCACCGCACCGTGGTCGAGGACGAACTCACCGCGCTCCGCGGACTTCACCGTCACCGGCTTGCTCGGGCGGCCCGACGAGCCGTTCGCGGCCGAAACCGGCTGGACGGCGTCCTCGTCGGCGAAGGACAGCGACGCGGGATCGCTGGCGGGGAAGCTTTCCTCGACCTTTTCGTCCACTTTGGTGTGCGGGGTCGGGTAGTCCTGCTCGACGTAGTCGTGCACGGACTTGCGGAACGAGGATTTCGCGTCGGTGAGCGGAATCCGGTCCTGCGGGCGCTTCGGGCCCGCGATCGACGGGACCACTGTGGACAGATCGAGCTCGAGGTATTCCGAGTAGACGGCCTCGCGCGCCGGGTCGTGCCACAGACCCTGTTCCTTGGCATAGGTCTCGACCAGGGCGAGCTGGCTCGCCGAGCGGCCGGTCAGCTTGAGGTAGCGCAGGGTTTCCTCGTCGATCGGGAAGATCGCCGCCGTGGAGCCGAACTCCGGGCTCATGTTGCCGATGGTGGCGCGGTTGGCCAGCGGCACCGCGCCCACGCTCTCGCCGTAGAACTCGACGAACTTGCCGACCACGCCGTGGCGGCGCAGCATCTCGGTGATCGTCAGGACGACGTCGGTGGCGGTCACGCCGGCCGGGATCTCGCCGGTCAGCTTGAAACCGACCACGCGCGGGATGAGCATCGACACCGGCTGCCCGAGCATCGCGGCCTCCGCCTCGATGCCGCCGACGCCCCACCCGAGCACGCCGAGACCGTTGACCATCGTGGTGTGCGAGTCGGTGCCGACGACGGTGTCCGGGTAGGCCTGGACGGTGTCGGTGCCTCCAGCGCCGGCGGGCACGGGCCGGGCCATGACGGTCCGGGCCAGGTACTCGATGTTGACCTGGTGCACGATCCCGGTGCCCGGCGGCACGACCTTGAACTCCTGGAAGGCGTTCTGGCCCCAGCGCAGGAACTGGTAGCGCTCGCGGTTGCGCTCGTACTCGATTTCGACGTTGCGCTCGAAGGCGTCCGCGCGGCCGAACACGTCGATGATCACCGAGTGGTCGATCACCAGCTCGGCCGGGGCGAGCGGGTTCACCTTCTCCGGATCGCCGCCGAGTTCGGTGACGGCCTCCCGCATGGTGGCCAGGTCGACCACGCACGGCACGCCGGTGAAGTCCTGCATGACGACCCGGGCCGGGGTGAACTGGATCTCGATCGAGGGGTCGGCCGTGGCGTCCCAGCCGGCCAGCGCCCGGATGTGGTCGGCGGTGATGTTCACGCCGTCCTCGGTGCGCAGCAGGTTTTCGAGCAGGATCTTCAAGCTGTAGGGCAGGCGGTCCGCCCCGTCGACGGCGCTGAGGCGGAACACCTCGTACGAGGAGTCGCCCGCCTTCAACGTGTCTCGGGCGCCGAAGCTGTCCTTGCTGGCAGGTGCGGTCACGTCAAACTCCAGGTCCCCGGTCAGTCGGATTTTCGGGTGTGGGAGCGAGTCTGACGCACGCTCACGACGCCGGGGACGCGGGGAGGCGCGCAGGCTCCCTCCCTTCAAACAGTACGCTTGTCCTTTTTCTGACTCAACCGGGGTGTGGCCTTGCCGACCTTCTCGTTTCGCGGGCTTGGCCCCGGCCGGGTCCGTCCTGAAGGGGGCTACCCGATCGAGAGACCCCCAATGCGGCGAAACCTGCTGCCACCCGCCAAACACGCGTTGGTGGCCGCCCTCCGTCTGTGACAGAAGTGAAACATCGAAACGGGCAATGGGAGGTGGCTGGTGGCGGCTGTGCGCGGCCTGATCGTCGGGACGATGGTGACTGTGGTGGCCGCGCTCGGTGCGGCCGGGACCTGCGCGGCGGTACCGCCACCGCCCCCGAACCCGAGCGACGCCGAGATCGACTCCGGCCGCGCGGCGGCCGACGGCAAGGCCGGCGAGGTCGGCGAGCTGACCAGCAGGGTGGCCAGGGCCGAAGCGCGGCTGGCCGAACTGCGGGCCGCCTCGGAACTCAAGCGGGAACGGGCCAACAAGGCGATGGTCGACCTGGTGGCCGCCCAGGACGCCGCGAACGCCTCCGCCGACGACGCCGCCGCGGCCCGGAAGGAGTCCGGCGCGGCGGACGCGCAGGCCGAGGTGGCCAGGGGAGAGCTCGACCGGTTCGTCACCGCGAGCTTCGAACAGGGCAGCATGATCGGCTCGATCGCGGCCTTCCTCGGTTCGCCCAGCCCCCAGGACCTGCTCGACCGGGTGGAGCTGCTCTCGGCGGTGGGGCGTGGCCGGAACGACGCCGTGCGGACGATGGACCAGGCCAGCACGGACAAGGCCAACAAGGACGCGGCGGCGCGCGCGTCCCTGCGGACCGCACGGCAGAGGCAGGACGAGGCGGCGCAGGCGCAACGCGACGCCGACGCCGCGCGGGACGAAGCCGAACGGGCCGATCAGGACCAGGTGGCCGAGACCGCCCGGCTGGAGTCCGAACGTGACACCGCCGAGCGGCAGCTTTTCGCCGCTCAGCAACGGGTCGACGGGCTACGGGACCAGCGCCGGGCCTACGACGACTGGGTCGCGCGGCAGCAGAGTGAGGAGCAGCAGGCGATTCGCCTGGTTTCGGCCAAGACCGGCGGGGGCAAGACGGACAACGCGCCTTCGGTGGCGGCCCCGGCCGCGCCCCCGGGTTCCTCGCCGCTCGTCGAGCGCGTCGTTTCCCGGGCGTTGGCGCAGGTCGGCAAGCCCTACGCGTGGGGCGGCGGCAACTCGAACGGCGCCACCCGGGGCATCCGCGACGGCGGGGTCGCCGATCGCTACGGCGACTACAACAAGATCGGCTTCGACTGTTCGGGCCTGATGGTCTACGCCTTCGCGGGCGTGGCCACGCTGCCGCACTACGCCGGTTACCAGTACAACGCCGGGCGGCACGTGCCATTGGCCCAGATGCGGCGGGGCGACATGCTGTTCTGGGGCGTGCGCGAGATTCATCATGTCGCGCTCTACCTGGGCAACGGCGTGATGGTGGAAGCGCCCGAGTCCGGCAAGACGGTGCGCGTGACTCCGGTGCGCTACGCCGACATCGTGCCCTTCGCCACCCGCGTCGTCGGCTGACCACCCCGGTCATGGCGCGAGGGCATTGAGATCTTCCAGGGCCCGCTTCCGTCCGTGGGAGAAGATCACCGAGGTGCGGAACTGCACGATTTCCTTGCGGGCGCTGAGTTTGTCGACCAGGAAGCTGTGCAGGTGTGCCACGTCGGTGACGCCGAGGTGCAGCAGGAAGTCGTCGCCCCCGGCGAGCACGAACACCGCCATCACTTCGGGCATCGCCAGGGCCTCGTCGTGGAACCGGCTGATCAGCGCGCGGCTCAGCGGCCGGATCTGGGCGAAGACCAGCGCCTGCACCGATCGTCCCAGTGACGCGAGGTCGACGTCGGCGTGGAAACCGGTGACCAGGCCACGCGATTGCAGTCTGCGGATGCGTTCGGAGCAGGTGGACGCCGCCACCCCGACCACGTCGGCAAGGTCGCGCATGGGTATCCGCGCGTCCCGTTGAAGTTCATGGACGATCTGCCGGTCCACCCGATCCAGGTTCGAATTTTCGATCATCTTCCGAACATATCCCAGGACTGGCCCGATCACTGCCGGGATTCGATGCATCATTGCCGCGTGAATCGAACAGATCTTCCGCCGAGTCTCGATGAGTACGAGCATGAGGAACTGCGGGTGGTCCGTGGGCCTCGCAGCGGCATCACGATCGCCGTGGCCGTGCATTCCACCTCGCGGGGACCCGCCATCGGAGGGTGCCGGCTCAAGCCGTACTCCTCGGTCGGCGAGGCCGTGGCCGACGTGCTGCGTCTTTCGCGCGCGATGACGCTCAAGTGCGCTTTGGCCGATCTTCCCCACGGCGGCGGCAAAACCGTCGCCGTCGTGCCCGGCTCGCCGATGAACCCACACGCGCGCGAAGAGCTGATCCTCGACATCGCGGACACGATCGGCCAGTTGGGCGGGCGCTACATCACCGGACCCGACATCGGGACCACGCCCGAGGACATGGCACTGATCCACCGCCGCACTCCCGGAGGGGCCTTCTGCCGCCCCGAAACGCTCGGTGGCAGCGGCAACTCCAGCGCCGCGACCGCCCGTGGGGTCCGAGCCGCCCTCGACGCCGCGGTCGGCCACGTCCACCACGCCGACTCCGTTGCGGGCCTGCGGATCGGCGTCATCGGCTTCGGCAGCGTCGGACGTCTGCTCAGCGAGTCGCTGGCCGCCGACGGCGCCAACGTGATCATCACCGACGTCAACGACCGGTTACGGTCATCGGCGCTGGACCGCGGCATCGCCTGGACCGGCGCGGACCTGCTGCGCGAGGACCTCGACGTGCTCGTTCCCGCGGCCACCGGCGGACTGCTCGACGCCGACGCCGCCACCGCCTGCCGGGCGCGCCTGGTTGTCGGCCCCGCCAACAACCAGCTCGCCAGTGACGACATCGACGCCCGGCTGCGCGAGCGGGGCATCACGTGGGTGCCGGACGTGATCGCCGGCGCCGGCGGCATCATCCACGCCGTCTGCCGCGAAGAACTGGCCTGCGACGAGCAGGAGACGAACGCGAGGATCGACGCCATCGGCGCCAAGGTCACCCGCATCCTGACCCACGCCGATACCCACGAGATCACCACACTGCAGGCCGCCGACGCCGTGATCGCCCACCCCGAACCGACGCCCGCCCGATGGCCATGGAGCACACACAGACCGTGACCGCGGCACCTTCTCCGTCCCCGGCACCGGCCGTTCCGCACAGCGCGTCTCGCGAGCTCAAAGTCGTGCTCGTCGTGCGCCAGGATCTGCCGACCAGTCAGGCCGTCAACGCCGCGACGGTCCTGGGAGCCAGCGTCGGGACCGCCCTGCGTCTCCCGCTGGGCCCCGACGCGGTCGATGCCACCGGGACCCGCTACAGCGGCATCGTCACCACCCCGGTCCCGATACTGGCGACCGACTCCGCCGAACTGACCAGGCTCTATCGCCTCGCCAGCGAGCGCGAGCAGGTGACTGTGCTGTGCCTGACCGAAACGGCTCGGCGCGCCCGCACCTACGAGGCATACCTCGGCGACCTCGCCGCCACCCCTGAATCCGACACCGACATCGTCGGCCTGGTCGTCGCCGGTCCCCGCAACCAGGTCACCAAGCTGACCAAGAAGTTACCGCTGCTGTCCTGATCCCCCCGGTGCGTGGCCCGGCCGCGTCATCGGCACGTGTCGCGGGCCGCGACGGTGCCATACCCGTGGAAGACTGTCCCCTGTGCGGACCGCGGGGATAGTGCTGGCCGGCGGGGCGGCCCGCCGGTTGTCCGGTGTGGACAAGCCCATGCTGGAACTCGACGGGGTTCCGTTGCTACGCCGGGTGATCACCGCGCTGGCCGGCGCCGGGCCCATCGTCGTGGTCGGCCCGGAGCGGCCCGGGATGCCGGACGTGCGGTGGGCACAGGAGTCCCCGCCGGGTGGCGGTCCGGTGGCCGCGCTCGCGGCGGGCCTGGCCCTGATGCCAGGCGACACCGGCATCGTGGTCGTCCTGGCGGGGGATCTCGTCGCGGTACGGAAGTCCACTGTGGACAAACTGGTGGGTGCGCTCGGCGCCGCGGACGGCGCTGTGCTCACCGACGACGAGGGCAGGTTCCAGTGGCTGATCGGTGCCTGGCGGCCGGGCCGTCTGCGGGAGGTTCTGCCGGCCTCGCCGGAGGGCAAGGCGCTGCGGGCGGTGCTGGGCGGGCTGTCGATCGTGCCGGTGCCCGGGGCTCCGGGGGAGAGCGCGGATGTGGATACCCCCCGTGACCTCGACCGGCTCACGCGCAGCTCACAGCCCTCATACCGCACCCTGAGTTGACTATCGGTACGGTCGCAGGAGGCGAACGTGAGCGAGGAGGATCCCTTGACCGAGGCGGGCCACCCGGAGGGCACGAACGGGCAGCAGTCCACCCCGGCCCGGGACGCGCAGCTGCTCGAACGAACGGTGCTCGAGGTCAAGCGCGTGATCGTGGGGCAGGACCGGCTGGTGGAACGGCTGCTGGTCGGGCTGCTGTCGAAGGGGCACCTGTTGCTGGAAGGTGTGCCCGGCGTGGCGAAGACCCTGGCCGTGGAGACCTTCGCGCGCGTGGTGGGCGGGTCGTTCTCCCGTGTGCAGTTCACCCCCGACCTGGTGCCGGCGGACATCCTCGGCACCCGCATCTACCGGCAGGGCAGCGAGCGTTTCGACGTCGAACTCGGTCCCGTGGTGGCCAACTTCGTGCTCGCCGACGAGATCAACCGCGCACCGGCGAAGGTGCAGTCGGCGATGCTCGAGGTGATGGCCGAGCGGCACGTGTCGATCGGCGGGCGTACTTTCGGCATGCCCGACCCGTTCCTGGTGCTGGCCACGCAGAACCCGATCGAGAACGAGGGCGTCTACCCGCTGCCGGAGGCGCAGCGCGACCGGTTCCTGTTCAAGATCGTCGTCGACTATCCGACCGCGGAGGAAGAGCGCGAGATCATCTACCGGATGGGCGTCACCCCGCCGGAACCCCACGAGGTGCTCACGCCGGTGGAACTGGTCCGGCTGCAGGGTGTGGCCTCGACCGTGTTCGTGCACCACGCGCTCGTCGACTACGTGGTGCGGCTCGTGCTCACCACCCGTACTCCGGCGGAGCACGGGCTGACCGACGTGGCCGGCTGGGTCTCCTACGGCGCTTCGCCGCGCGCCAGCCTCGGCATCATCGCCGCCGCGCGGTCGCTGGCGCTGGTGCGGGGGCGTGACTACGTGCTGCCGCAGGACGTGGTGGACGTGGTGCCTGACGTGCTGCGCCACCGGCTCGTGCTCTCCTACGACGCACTCGCCGACGCGGTGCCCCTGGACCACATCATCAACCGGGTGCTGCAGACCGTGCCGTTGCCGCAGGTCTCGGCCCGCCCGCACGGCGGACCGGGCCAGCCGGTCCCGGCCGGGGTGCCGGGCCGGTGAGCCGCGCCGGAAAGCACTGTCAATGACACCACTTGCGTCGACCCGCGGCTGTCAAGGTGACCGTAGAGCGCGCCCTCGCAAGGTCGCGGAGGAATAGAATGACGGGGAAAGAGACCGAACGACCTCGTTGGGCGCCGCCGGTCCTGCGGGGGGACCGTCTGGAAGCCGGCCTGCGCACGCTCGAACTCGACGTGCGCCGCAGGCTCGACGGGTTGTTGCAGGGCAACCATCTCGGGCTGGTGCCCGGTCCCGGGTCGGAGCCGGGGGAGGCGCGCCCCTATCAGCCGGGCGACGACGTGCGCCGCATGGACTGGGCGGTCACGGCACGGACCACGGTGGCGCACATCCGGGAGACGGTGGCGGACCGGGAGTTGGAGACGTGGGTGGCCGCGGACCTCTCGCCGAGCCTGGACTTCGGGACCGCCCTGTGCGAGAAGCGTGATCTGGTGGTCTGTGCGGTCGCGGCGATCGCGCATCTGACGGGGGGCGGCGGGAACCGCCTCGGCGCGGTGCTGTCCAACGGTGCGGACACCGTCCGCGTCCCGGCACGGGGCGGGCGCGCCCACGCGCGCGGCCTGCTGCGCAAACTCGCCGAGTTGCCGAGGGCGGCCGAGGGCACGCGCGGTGAACTGAGCACCATGATCGAGCAGTTGCGCCGCCCGCCGAGGCGTCGCGGCCTGGTGGTCGTCGTGTCGGACTTCCTCGGTGCCACGAGCTGGGAACGGCCGTTGCGCGCGCTGTCGGCCCGGCACGATCTGATCGCGGTGGAGGTCCTCGATCCCCGTGACGTGGATCTGCCCGAGGTCGGCACCGTGGTGCTGGCCGACCCGGAAAGCGGCAGGCAGCGCGAGGTGCGCACGTCGGCGTTGCTGCGCCGCGAGTTCGCCGCGGCCGCGCAGGCGCACCGTGACCAGGTGGCACGGGCGCTGCGCCAGGCCGGTGCGGCGCATCTGGTGCTGCGCACGGATTCGGACTGGATCGCCGACACCGTGCGTTTCGTGGTGACACGCAAGCGGCGCTGGTCAGGCGGCGCCGCATGAAGACGCATCTGCTGACGCGCGGATGTCAGGGTGACCACGGTGACGTCGCGGGGGAACAGGCATGAGTGTGAGCGGGTTCAGCGCTCCTTGGTGGTTCCTGCTGCTGCTGGTGGTCGCCGCGGTCACCGTCGGCTACCTCGTCGCGCAGCGTGCGCGCCGCAAGCGGACCATGCGGTTCACCAACCTGGAACTGCTGGACAAGGTCGCGCCGCGGACGCAGGGATGGTCCCGGCACGTGCCGGCCGCGCTGATCATCGTCGCGTTGACCCTGCTGACCGTCGGGCTCGCCGGGCCCACCGCCGAGGCGAAGGTGCCGCGCAACCGGGCCACCGTGATGCTCGTGATCGACGTGTCGCTGTCGATGGAGGCCACCGACGTCAAACCGACGCGGATCAGGGCGGCCCAGGACGCCGCGACCGCGTTCGCCAAGGGCCTCACCCCGGGCATCAACCTGGGGCTGGTGTCCTTCGCCGGCACCGCGACCGTGATGCAGCAGCCCACCACCGAACGGCAGCCGGTGGTCGCCGCGATCGACAATCTCAAGCTGGCTCAGTCGACCGCGACCGGGGAAGGGATTTTCGCGGCGCTGACGGCGATCCAGGGCTTCTCGTCGGTGGTCGGCGGCGCCGATGGCCCGCCTCCCGCGCGTGTCGTGCTGATGAGCGACGGCAAGCAGACCGTGCCCGACGACCTTTACGCCCCGCGCGGAGCGTTCACCGCGGCCCAGGAGGCGCGGAAGGAACAGGTGCCCATTTCGACGATCTCGTTCGGCACCGACCACGGCACGGTCACCATCGACGGCCGCGAGGTGCCGGTGGACGTCGACGACGGCTCACTGCACGAGGTCGCCCGTCTTTCCGGGGGCGAGTTCTACCAGGCCGGTTCGGCCGAACAGCTCAAACAGGTCTATTCGGACCTCGGCGAGCAGATCGGCTACGAGGTGAAGGACACCGACGCGAGCAGGCCGTGGGTCATGCTCGGCACGTTCTCGTTGATCGTGGCGGCGGGCAGCGCGTTGTTCGTGGGACAGCGACTGCCCTGAGCCGGCGTCAGGCGCCGGTGGAGAAACCGTGCTGGCGCCAGGCTTCGTAGATCGCGATCGCGGCGGTGTTCGCCACGTTGATCGACCGTGAGCCGGGCATCATCGGCACGCGCAGGCGGTCGGTGATCTCCGGCAGTGCCTGCACCTCGTCGGGGAGCCCGACGGACTCGGGGCCGAAGAGCAGGACATCGCCCGGCTGGTAGGCGATGTCGGTATAACAACGGGTCGCGCGTGCGCTGAAGGCGAAGACGCGGGCGGGGAGCAGGGCGCGCCAGGCCGCGTCGAGGTCCGGGTGGACGCTCACGTGCGCGAGGTCGTGATAGTCCAGCCCCGCGCGGCGGAGATGCTTGTCCTCCAAGGCGAAACCGAGTGGCTCGACCAGGTGCAGCTGTGAGCCGGTGTTGGCCGCGAGCCGGATCGCGTTGCCCGTGTTGGGCGGGATTTCCGGCTGGTAGAACAGAATGCGGAACATTGTTTTTCGCCACTCGTCGTTCTCTTCCCGCGCAAGGTTACCCGGGCTGGGTCCGGGGCAGAGCGGCGCCGTGCTCGGCGGTGGCGTCCGCGTTGATCCACGATGTCGTCGCCGTGTCCCGCATCTTGAGGTAGACCAGCAGTGACGCGAACACGACCGCGGTGACGTAGTAGAAGAACCAGGATTCGTGGCCTGCCTGCTTGAACCACAGCGCGATGTATTCGGCCGTGCCGCCGAAGATCGCGACCGCGAGCGAGTACGGCAACCCGACACCCAGGGCACGGACGGTGGTGGGGAACAGCTCCGCCTTCACCACCGCGCTGATCGAGGTGTAGGCGGCGCTGACCGCCAGCGGGACGGTCATCAGCCCGAACGCGGCCACCGGGTTCTTCGTGTGCGCCAGCAGGGTCAGCGACGGCACCGTGATCAGCGTGCCGAGCACCCCGAAGGCGATCAGCATCGGGCGGCGGCCGACGCGGTCGGACAGGGCGCCGAAAATCGGTTGCAGGACGACGAAGACCACGAGCGCGCAGAAGTTGATCCAGGCGGCCGTCGGCTTGCTGATCCCGCTGGTGTTGACCATGAACTTCTGCAGGTAGGTGGTGTAGGTGTAGAAGAACAGCGTGCCGCCCATGGTCAGGCCCAGCACCAGGGCGAATTCGCGGGGATGGCGCGCCAGCTCCCGGATCGTCCCGTTCCTGCCGTGGCGGTCGGCCTTCTTCGCGGCTTCGAAGCTTTCCGACTCGTCCATGCCCCGCCGGAGCCACAGCACGATCAGCGCGCCGAGGGCCCCGATGCCGAAGGCGATCCGCCAGCCCCAGCCGGCCATCTCGGCGGGAGTGAGGACTTGCTGCAGCACGATCTGCACGGCCAGCGCGACCAGTTGACCGGCGATGAGGGTGACGTACTGGTAGCTGGAGTAGTAGCCCCGCCGGGAACGGGTGGCCACTTCGGACATGTAGGTGGCCGAGGTCGAGTACTCACCGCCGACCGAGATTCCCTGCACGAGCCGGGCGAGTAGCAGCAGAATCGGCGCGACGAGGCCGATCGAGCCGTAGCCCGGGGTGAGCGCGATCAGCAGGGATCCCGCGGCCATCAGCGTGACCGAGAGGGTCAGCGCCGCGCGGCGGCCGAAGCGGTCGGCGTAGCGGCCGAGGATCCACCCCCCGATCGGGCGCATCAGGAACCCGACCGCGAAAACGCCCGCGGTGTCGAGCAGTTGAGCGGTCGTGTCGCCCTTCGGGAAGAAGGTGGCCGCGAAGTACACGCTGAACGCGGCGTAGGCGTACCAGTCGTACCACTCGATCAGGTTGCCGATCGAGCCGCGAAGGATGTTGCTGACCACCCGCCCGTGCGGGGCGGGCACGGCTGCCTCTGTCGTCATCGGCTGACTCCTTCGTCCGTGGTCTCAGTATTTTTTTGATGAACGCGCCCAGCCGATCTTGTGGCCAGGGCCTACCTGGAGCGCCCTACTCTCGTTGAGCCGGTAGAGCCCTGCCCCCAAGATCGGCTACCTTCGGGTGGCGCGTCTGGCCGGTAATTTGACCAGACAACTGACGATTTGCGGACTGTCTCCCCAGCACATTCGACGATCGACAGGCTTACCGGCAAGTCCTCTCCGGACGGCCTTCGCCCTGACCGGGGACGATTACTCTCCGGTAGTGGCGTGGGTGATGCCGGTCCCGGGGCCAGCGGTTAACCTCAGCGCGGAGCATGTGAGAAGCACAAGCGCGAGGAGTGGCACGTGGGAAGGTCCGTTCTGGTTACCGGCGGCAATCGCGGCATCGGGCTGGCGATCGCCCGGGGGCTCGCCGACGCGGGGCACGCGGTCGCGGTGACCCACCGCGGTTCCGGCGCGCCGGACGGACTGTTCGGCGTGCAGGCCGACGTCACCGACACCGAGCAGATCGACGCCGCGTTCAAGCAGGTCGAGGAGCACCAGGGGCCGGTCGAGGTGCTGGTGTCCAACGCCGGGATCACCGAGGACACCCTGCTCATGCGGATGAGCGAGGACCAGTTCACGCGGGTGATCGACGCGAACCTGACCGGGGCCTACCGGGTGGCGAAACGCGCTTCGCGCGGGATGCTCCGGGCGAAGTGGGGCCGCTTCGTCTTCATCTCCTCGGTGGTCGCGCTCTCCGGCAGTGCCGGGCAGGTCAACTACGCCGCGAGCAAGGCCGGGATGATCGGCATGGCGCGGTCCCTGGCCCGGGAACTGGGGTCGCGCAACATCACCGCCAACGTGATCTCTCCCGGCTTCGTCGTCACCGACATGACCGACGCGCTCACGGAGGATCAGCGAGCCGCCACGCTCGCCCAGATCCCGGCCGGCCGGTTCGCCGAGCCGTCCGAGATCGCCGGTGCGGTGCGGTTCCTGGCCTCCGACGACGCGGCCTACATCAACGGCGCGGTGCTGCCCGTCGACGGTGGCCTGGGCATGGGCCACTGACACTGGCGGACTTTCCCTCCCGATCCGAAGAACCGAAAGGACTAGCGTGCCCGGACTGCTCGAAGGTAAGCGGCTGCTGATCACCGGTGTCATCACCGACGCTTCGATCGCGTTCCACGCGGCGAAGGTGGCGCAGGAAGAAGGGGCGAAGGTGGTGCTCACCGGCTTCGGCAGGCTGTCGCTGGTGGAGCGGATCGCCAAGCGCCTGCCCGAGCCCGCGCCGGTGATCGAACTGGACGTGCAGAACCAGGAACACCTGGACACCCTCGCCGACCGGGTGCGCGAACACGTCGACGGCCTCGACGGGGTCCTGCACGCGATCGCGTTCGCGCCGCAGACCTGCCTGGGCGCGCCGTTTCTGAACGCGCCGAAGGAGGACGTGTCGGTCGCGGTCGAGGTATCGGCGTACTCGTTCAAGTCGCTCGCGGTCGCGGCGCTGCCGTTGCTCGGTCCCGGCTCTTCGGTGGTGGGCCTGGATTTCGACGCTCGTGTGGCGTGGCCCGCCTACAACTGGATGGGCGTGGCCAAGGCCGCGCTGGAGTCGGTCAACCGGTACCTCGCCCGGGAACTCGGTCCCTACGGTGTCCGCGTCAACCTGGTCGCGGCGGGGCCGGTGAAGACCATGGCGGCGAAGTCGATCCCCGGTTTCAGCGAACTCGAAAGCGGCTGGGGAGACCGCGCGCCGCTCGGCTGGAAGGCCGAGGACGCGACGCCGGTCGCCAAGACCATCTGCACGGTCCTCTCCGACTGGCTGCCCGCCACCACCGGCTCGATGATCTGGGTCGACGGCGGCGTCCACGCCCTCGGCCTCTGACCGAGGGGATCAGCGGGCGAGCCGGTCGAGCCAGTCACGCAGGAGGGCTGTTTCGGCTGGACGAAGGGGAAGGCTGCTCTCGCCGGTGGTGGTGAGAGCAGCGTCGAGGGCGAGAGCACGAGAGGCGAGCCCGGGGCTGGTGACCGGGTCCGGGTCGGCGATGAGGGCGCCGAGGAGGGCCTCGCGCATCCTCGGGGAGAGTTCCGGGTCGCGTGCCCCGGCTGGGGTACCGATCAGCGTGAGGGTGACGCCGGTGACTGCGGCCAGGGAGAGCTGAGCGGCGAGGGCGGCCGGGACCCGGAGGCGTCCCGCGGCGGCGGTGCGGTCGAGGAACCCGCGCAGCAGCGCATTGGCCTTGTCCGCGGCCACCGGGCGGCTGCCGGGGTGGTTGGTCCCGTACATCAGCAGGTAGAAGGCCGGACGGCGCAAGCCGAAGTCGACGTGGCTGTCCCAGCCGTGGCGCATGTCCTCGACCGGGTCGTCGGTGCGCGTCAGTGTCTGCTTTTCGGCCAGGTAAAGGTCGAAACCGTGGATGGCCAGGGCCGCGAGAAGGCCGTCCTTGTCTCCGAAGTACTGGTACAGGGAGGCCGCGCGAATACCGGCCGCCGAGGCGACCGAGCGGGTGGAGACCGCCCGCGCGCCTTCTCGTTCCAGGATCTCGGCCGCCACCTCGATGATCTGCCGCCGGGTGCGGCTCTTCGCGTCGTCCACCGTTGCAATGCTACGTCCTTTCGCGTATCAATGCTTCGAACAGTGCTACGCAATTAGGCGTGGCAACGATACGGCAAGGAGCAGGCCAGTGAATCGTGTCGGGTATGGCGCCATGCAGCTCGCCGGGCCGAATGTGTGGGGCTTCCCGGACGACCCCGCCTCGGCGCGCCGAGTGCTTCGCCTCGCGGTCGAGCTGGGCGTGACGTTCTTCGACACCGCGAACGCCTACGGGCCGCGAACGGTCAACCAGCTGATCGGACAAGCGTTGCGGCCCTTCCCGGACGGCGTGATCGTGGGCAACAAGGTCGGTGCCGGACGCGGCCCGGACGGATCGTGGATCATCACCGACCACCCGGACACCGTCCGTCACCAGGTCCATGAGGCACTGGCCGATCTGGGCACGGACACCAGTGAGTTGACCTACCTGCGGCTTGGTGGCGACGGTCCGGCGCCGCCGAGCGACGTCCCGTTGGAAGACTCGCTCGGCGTTCTCGTGGACCTTCGCGAACAAGGACTCGTCCGTCGCATCGGGCTGTCCGGCGCCTCGCCGGAGATGCTGGCCCGCGCGCGAGATGACGCCGATCGCGGCCGTGCAGAACCGCTTCAACCTGCTCGACCGCAGCGGCGTTCGGGTCCTCGCCGACTGCGAAGCCCACGGCATCATGTTCGTCCCCTACTTTCCGCTGGCCTCCGGACGGCTCACCGGTCACGCCGAGTTGACCGGCCCCGCACAGCGCCTCGGCGTGAGCCCCGCTCAGGTCGCGCTGGCCTGGCTGCTGCGCCGCTCGCCCGCCGTGGTCGTCATCCCCGGCACGAAGAATCCCGCCCACCTGCGCTCCAACGTCGCGGCGGCCGACATCGCGCCCGCGTTGACCGACGCCGAGGTGGCCCAGTTGACCGGTCTCGTGGACGAATCACAAGCCGTCCTCGACCAGCCACATCAGTCCACGCTCGACGCGCACGCGGCCGCGGCGAAGAGCCGCCGCTGAGCACCGCCAGGTCCGAACGGCGGCCGGATGCCCCTGAGACATGTGGGCGGGGTCACGACGGCAGGATGAGGTCGTGAGTTACGACGCGCTGCTGTGGTTGTCGTTCGGGGGCCCCGAGGGGCCGGACGACGTGATGCCCTTCCTGGAGAACGTGACGAGCGGGCGGGGTGTCCCGCGCGAACGGCTGGCCGAGGTCGCCGAGCACTACCTGCACTTCGGCGGGGTCTCGCCGATCAACCGGCTCAACCGGGCGGCCATCACCGCGGTGGAGAGCGAGTTCGCGAGCCAGGGCATCGAGTTGCCGGTCTATTTCGGCAACCGCAACTGGCACCCGATGGTGGAGGACACCGTGGCCCGCATGGCGGCCGACGGTGTCCGCCGGGCCCTGGTCTTTCCCACCAGTGCCTACGGCGGGTACTCGGCGTGCCGTCAGTACGACGAGGACATCCTGCGGGCACGCGCCGCGGTCGGGGCGAACGCCCCGGAACTGGTGAAGCTGCGCCAGTTCTTCGACCACCCGTTGTTCGTGGGCGCCTTCGCGGACGGCTTGCGGGCCGCTCGCGCGGGGTTGGCGGGGGCGCGCGTGGTGTTCACCGCGCACTCGGTGCCCGAAGCCGCCGATCTGGCGGCCGGGCCGCCGGAGGAAGGCGGGCGACGGTACTCGCGGCAGATCGCCGAGGCCGCCCGGCTGGTCGCGGCCGAGGCCGGGGTGGCCGACTACGACCTGGTGTGGCAGTCCCGGTCGGGCCCGCCGCGCGTGCCGTGGCTGGAGCCGGACATCGTCGACCACATCGGTGCCCTGCACGCCCGGGGCGAGACCGCGGTCGTGGTGTGCCCGGTGGGGTTCGTGTCCGACCACCTGGAGGTCATCTGGGACCTGGACAACGAAGCCGCCGAGCGGGCCGCCGAACTCGGCATGGGCTTCGCCAGGGTGGCGACGCCAGGCGCGGATCCCCGGTTCGCCGAACTGGTCGCCGAACTCGTCCGCGAGCACGTGGCCGGGGCGGCGCCGCGCAAGCTGTCGGGCTTTCCGGCGGCGGGATGCACGGTCAACGGCGAGACGTGCGCGGCCCGTTGTTGCGAGCCCGCGAAGCGTCCCAGCTAGCTCGTTTTCTACGGCTGACGGTCGTGTTCGGTGAGCAGGCGGACGGCCTCGTTGACGGCCGCGAAGCGCGCCACGCGCACGGCCTCGCCCAGCGGGCGCAGCGCGTCTGCCCGGCGAGCCGCGGCGGACGCGGACAGCGCACCCCCGGGGTCGTCGGCCTGGGCCAGCGCGATGATCGCGCCCACCTCCTCGGCCCGCTGCAACACCCGCAACGCGCGTCCCGGCGTGCCCGGCGGCCACTCGAGCTTGGGCCGGGCCTTGTGCCAGGCCGACAGTTCGGCCCGTACGCCGGGGCGATCGGAGGCGATGTCGAGGGCCTTCAACGCGCCCGCGGAGTCACGGATGGCGTCGGTCAGCGCGTGTTCGGCCTCGGCCAGCCCGACATACCCCGCGGTCGCGGGACTGTCCACTTTGTACATGGACCAGCGGACGAGTCCCTCCGCGATGGGCTCGGGGACGAGGCCGGAACCGAGCGAGGGCAGCAGCATGGCCTCACCGGCGCGGAGCGCGGCTTCGGTGAACCGGCCGCCCCCGCCGAGCCCGCGGACATCGCCGGGCACGGGCAGGACCAACTGCGCGCCGGCGGACTGGCGGGCGCGCAACGCGGCGAGCAACTGCACCGGAGTGACCGGGTAGTCACCGGCGAGCGGGAGGCCGAACGTGGTCGCCGATTCGGCGTCCGCCGCCACGATTTCGTGGGCCTCGCCCCAGGCCAGCAGGGCGTCGAGGACGTCGTCCGGCGCCGCGGCGCCGGAAAGCCACGCCGAGGTCCAGACGGTCAGGGTCGCACTGGGGCAGCACACGAGGATTCAGAATACGGCAGGAGCGCCGACCTGGCCCGCGTGCGGCGGGCTGGAGTCGCTCCACGTCGACGATCCCGGCCGGGATAAGTAGCTTCGTAGGGGTGAACCCCGAACTCCTTCCCCGCACCGCAGGCGGGCTCCGCGAGGCCGGTTACCGGCCTCGCGGAGTGAAGACGGAAATCCGCGACAATCTGCTCACCGCCCTGCGGGCGGGCCGTGACCCCTGGCCGGGCATCGTCGGATTTTCGCGGACCGTGATACCGCAGCTGGAGCGCGCGCTGCTGGCCGGCCACGACATCGTGCTGCTCGGCGAGCGTGGCCAGGGCAAGACCCGCCTCCTGCGCACCCTCGCCGGACTGCTCGACGAGTGGACCCCGGTCATCGAAGGCTCCGAACTGGGCGAGCACCCCCTCGACCCGATCACCCCCGCGTCCCGCAGGCGGGCCGCCGAACTCGGTGACGACCTGCCGGTCGCGTGGCGGCACCGCGATGAGCGTTACACCGAAAAGCTCGCCACACCCGACACGTCGGTCGGCGACCTGATCGGCGACGTGGACCCGGTCAAGGTCGCCGAAGGACGCAGCCTCGGCGATCCCGAGACCATCCACTTCGGACTCGTGCCGCGGGCGCACCGGGGCATCGTGGCCGTCAACGAACTGCCCGACCTCGCCGAGCGGATCCAGGTCGCGCTGCTCAACGTGATGGAGGAGCGCGACATCCAGGTCCGCGGCTACACCTTGCGGCTCCCGCTGGACGTGCTCATGGTGGCCACCGCGAACCCGGAGGACTACACCAACCGCGGCCGGATCATCACCCCGCTCAAGGACCGTTTCGGCGCGGAGATCCGCACCCACTACCCGCTGGACGTGGAGGCCGAGGTCGATGTCGTCCGGCAGGAGTCCAAGCTGGTCGCCGAGGTGGGCGACCCGCTGCTGGAGGTGCTCGCGCGGTTCGTGCGCAACCTGCGCGAATCCACGGTGATCGACCAGCGTTCCGGTGTGTCCGCCCGGTTCGCGGTGGCCGCCGCGGAAACCGTCGCCGCCGCCGCGCTCCGGCGCTCCGCGCTGACCGGCGAGCAGCCGGCGGTCGCCCGCCCGGTGGACCTGGACTCGGTGCCGGCGGTGTTGCGCGGCAAGATCGAGTTCGAGCCCGGTGAGGAGGGCCGCGAGCACGAGCACCTGGTGCACCTGCTCCGCAGGGCGGTCGCCGAAACGGCCCGGAACACCTTCGGCGGGCTCAACCTGCGCCCGCTGGTCGAGGCGGTCGCCGACGGGCATCTCGTCGCCACCGGCGAACGCGTGCCCGGGACGGATCTTCTTTCGGCGTTGCCGGAACTCCCGGTCCTGCACGAGGTGGCGAGCCGTGCCGGGGTCTCGCCGGGCGACCCGCCCGGCCGGATCGCGGCCGCGGTGGAGCTGGCCCTGGAGTCGCTCTACCTGGCCCGCCAGCTGGCCAAGGACACCGATGACGCGACCACGGTGTATGGACCATGACACCTAGTTTGTCGAGGCGCGGCAGTCAGGGTGACCACAACGCGCGTGTTGTGCCGGTAGGCCCGCCAGCGTGGCGGCAGGGCGCCCCGCTCGATGGCGCGACTTGGGTTCGTAAGGAGCGCCCTGTCGACGCGATTGCGGAAGCGCGCAAAGTTGCGGAGGGGCTGCCATGACACAGGTACCTGAGGGCTATTCCTACGGGCCGTGGCACGAGGGCCCGGATCCGCTCGCGCCGCCGATCGACCTGCGCGACGCGCTGGACGAGATCGGCCAGGACGTGATGGGCGGGTCCTCGCCGCGTTCCGCGCTGGAGGAGTTGTTGCGGCGTGGCACCCGGAACACGGCCGGCCTCGACGAACTGACCCGCCGGGTCTGGCAGCGACGCGCGGAGATCCAGCGGCGGCACCGGCTCGACGGGACGTTGCAAGAGGTCCAACGTCTGCTGGACGAGGCGCTGGCGGCGGAACGGCGCACGCTGTTCCCGGACCCGTCGGACGAGGCGCGGTTCCGGGAAGCGGAGCTGGACGCGCTCCCGCCGGGTACGGCCGCGGCCGTGCGTGAGCTGGCTTCCTACGAGTGGCAGTCGGAACAGGGACGGGAGAACTACGAACGCATCCGTGACCTGCTCGGGCGTGAGATGCTCGATTCCCGTTTCGAGGGCATGAAGGACGCGCTGCGCAGCACCACGCCGCAGGATGTCGAGCGCGTCAACCGGATGCTCACCGATCTCAACGAACTGCTCGCCGCGCACGCGCAGGGTGCCGACGACGTCGACGAGCGGTTCGCCGAGTTCATGCGGAACCATGGCGAGTTCTTCCCGGAGAACCCGCAGAACGTCGACGAGCTGATCGACGCGCTGGCCTCCCGTGCCGCGGCCGCTCAGCGGATGATGAACTCGATGAGCGAACAGCAGCGTGCCGAGCTGATGGAGCTGGCGCAGCAGGCGTTCGGCGATCCGCGCCTCGCTCAGCAACTGTCCACCTTGGACAGTCAACTCCGGGCGCTGCGGCCGGGCGAGGACTGGACTTCTTCGGCACGCTTCCGCGGCCAGGACCCGCTCGGGCTCGGCGAGGGTGCTCAGGCGATGAGCGATCTCGCCGAACTCGACGCGCTCGCCGAGCAGCTCGCGCAGTCCTACCCGGGCGCGCGGCTGGAGGACATCGACATGGAGGCCCTGCGCCGGCAGCTCGGTGAGGACGCGGGGGTCGACGCGCGGCGACTGTCCGAACTCGAGCGCGAACTACGGCGGCAGGGTCTGTTCGAACGCGCGCCCGACGGCTCGCTTCGCCTGTCTCCCAAGGCTTTGCGGCGGCTCGGGGAGACCGCGCTCGCGGACGTGGTGAACGCGTTGCGGGGTAAGGCAGGGGAGCGCGAAACGGAGTCGGCCGGTGCGGCGGGGGAGCCGACAGGCTCCAGCAGACCGTGGCGGTTCGGCGACATGCAGCCGTGGGAAGTCTCGCGCACGGTGCGCAACGCGGTGCTCCGCACGGCTTCGGCCGGCGGTGGCCGGGTGCGCCTGGACGTGTCCGATGTGGAGGTCGTGGAGACCGAGCACCGGTCGCGGGCCGCGGTCGCGCTGTGCGTGGACACCTCGTGGTCGATGGTGCAGGAGGGGCGGTGGCTGCCGATGAAGCGCACCGCGCTGGCCCTGCACCAGTTGATTTCCACCCGGTTCCGCAACGACGCGCTGCAACTGGTCACGTTCGGCCGTTACGCCGCCTCGGTGGAGTTGGAGGAACTGGTCGGCCTGGAAGGGGCGTGGGAACAGGGCACCAACGCCCACCACGCCCTCCTGCTGGCCGGACGGCATCTCCGCCGGCACCCGGACGCGCAACCGGTGGTCCTGATGGTCACCGACGGGGAGCCGACCGCCCACCTGGAAGCGGACGGTGAAGCCGTCTTCGACTACCCGCCCCGGCGCGAAACCCTCTACAAGACACTGTCCGAAGTGGACAGAATCGCGAAGCTGGGCGCGTCCGTGACGGTGTTCCGCCTCGGCGACGACCCGCGGCTGGCCGACTTCGTGGACCTGATCGCGCGCCGGTCCGGTGGCCGGGTCGTCGCACCGGACCTCGACGGCCTCGGGGCCGCCGTGGTCGGCGACTACCTCCGGACCCGCCGCTAGGAGTCCCGAGACAGATCCCGGACTTCCGGGAGCCGCTGGAAACCGGCCGACTCGTAGGTCGCGACGGCACCGGCATTGGCGCTCGGGGTGCAGACGATCGCGCTCGACGAGCCCAGCTCCCTGAGCGCGGCCGCCGCGGCGACGGTGATCGCCTTGCCGTAGCCGTGACCGCGGTGGTCCCGGTGCACGCCCATGGGCTCGAGCAATCCGGGCTTCCCCGGACCGGCCGACCACACCGTCACCGCCGCCACCGCGGTGGCCTGGTCGTCGTACGCGACCAGACACCGGGCGTCCGCGTACGCCGGTCCGGCCGCCATCGCGTGCCAGCGATCGTCCGTGAACGTCGACCCGTCGAACGATGCCCGCTGCACGGTGGCCCGCACCCGCGCGTGCTCCGGGCCGACGACCTCGATCCGGACACCGGGGTCTGGCACCGGTTCGGTGAGGTCGCGGCGCAGCGGCGTCCACAGCTCGTCGGCGCTCCAGCCGTTTGCGGACAGCAGATCTTGGATGAGTGCGACCGTGGGCGCCTCGACGGATGCCTTTCTCTCGGCCAGTACTCCGCGCTCGGGCTCGGTCACGTCCTCGACCAGCTGGTGCGCCAGCTCCTCGTCCCGCAGGGCGTCCGGCGCGGTCGTCAGCCGTAACAGCCCGGGGCTGTCCAGCAGTCCTACGGCGAGAATCCGTCCGTCCCGGCTCCAGGTCCGGACCGCCGCGGCGGTCGCCTCCGCGCCGAACCGCCAGAACCAGCCGAGATCTCCCGGATGCAGTTGCATCGGTGCCCCGTCGTACTGCCATTCCCTCAGCGCACCAACGGCCTCGCCCAGCCCGTCGACGGCCGGGGTACGCGACACGATCGTCATCCGGCGATCGAACACCGGGCGGGTCCGGGCGGGCTAGCGGTTTTCTCGTGGGGTCACCGAGATGCGGGCGCCGTGCGCGGGAACGGTGGTGATGTTGCGCGCCCGTCCCCGCTCCGGCCGGTGACGGCCGGGAGAGAGGTGGTAGCGGGAGAGCACCGCGCGGAGCACGATCGTGGCTTCGAGCAAGGAGAATCCCGCGCCGAGGCAACGCCGGACCCCGCCGCCGAACGGGAACCACGAGCCTGTGTCCGGCCCGCCGTCGAGAAAGCGCTCGGGCCGGAAGCGCTGAGGATCGGGATGCCGTTCGTCGTCGAAATGCACCATTGCGATCGAGGGCATCACGGTGAACCCGGCCGGGATCCGGTACCCGCCGATCTCGATGTCCTCGGTGAGTTTCCGCGACACTTCGGAGATCACCGGGTGCAGCCGCATGGCTTCCTTGACCACGGCTTCGAGGTACTTCTCGTCCCCGGCGTCGGCCGCCTCGGTGGCGGCCGCGAGCCGGCGGGGGTCACGGGCCAGTTCGTGGAAGGACCAGGCCAGGGTGGTCGCGGTGGTCTCGTGTCCGGCGAGCAGCAGGGTGACGAGCTGGTCGCGCAGCTCCGCGTCGGTGAGGCCGTCGGCATCGGCGGACACGCTCAGCAGGCGGGAGAGCACGTCGGTGCGGTCCGCGAGATCGTCAGCGCGCCGGCGTTCCGCGATCTCGGCGTAGACGAGTTGATCCACTCGTAGCTGGTTGTCCGCCGCGCGGCGCCAAGGCCCGTACCGGCGGAGCTTTTCGTTGTGCCAGCCGAAAAGGTCGAGAATGCCGACATCCACGACACGGGCGAGGCGCTGCCGTAGCTCGTCGAGCCGCGGGCCTTCGGCCACCCCGAAGACCACGCGCAGAATGATCTCCAGCGTGAGCACCCGCATCCGCTCGTGCGAGCGGAACACCCGCCCGGCGGGCCACCGGGAGACCTCCTGCTCGGTCAGCTCGGTGATCATGTCGCGGTAGCCCCGCAGCGGCGCGCCGTGGAAGGCGGGCATGAGCAGTTTGCGGGCGCGCAGGTGGACGTCCTCGTCGGTGATGAGGACCGAGTGCTCGCCCATCACCGGTTTGAGGACCAAGTTGCCCTCACCGGCGTGGAAGACCTTCGCGGGGCCGGCGAAGACGGCGCGGATGTGCTCGACGTCGGCGAGTTGGACGACGTGCCGGTCGGGATAGAGCCACAACCGGATGACGTCCCCGTACCGGCGGCGCAGCAAGGGCATCAACCTCTGCCGGTAGTTGCCGAACAGCCACGTCTGGACCGCCATCGGTGCACGAGGGCCGGGCGGGAGCGGAGCGGTCGTGGTGCGGGACGGTGCGCTGGTGGTCAAGCCAACCTCCTCGCGAGATGCGACCCCCTTTTTATACGCGCGTGTAAGACCGCCTGTCCAGTAGGGTTTGCCTTGTGAGCCATCGGGAAGAGTTGCTCGCGGCCGCGCGGAGGCTGCTCGAGGAGAAGGGCTACGCGCACATCACGACCCGCGACCTCGTCGCGGCGTCGGGCACCAACCTGCACTCGATCGGCTACCACTTCGGGTCCAAGGCGGGACTGCTCAATGCCGCCATCGGCGAGGTGTTCGAGGAGTGGACCGACAAGCTCGCCGCGATCGCGATGGCCGATCCCGCGGCCACTCCGGTGGAGCGCGGGCGGCGGGCCTGGGCGGCGATGCTCGACAGCCTGCCTGCCACGAGGAACCTCCTGCTGTCCTATGTCGAAGCGCTGGCGCAGGCCGAGCGGACGGTGTCGCTGCGGGAACAGTTCGCCGAGCAGTACCGGCGATGCCGGGAGAAGGTCGCCGCGCTGGTGGCCGAGTCGCTCGGTGACGGTTCGGCTCCCGGCGACCCGCGCTGCAAGGCGGTGGCCAGCTTCGTGATCGCGATCTGTGACGGGTTGTCCGTCCAGTGGCTGCTCGACCCCGACGGCGCGCCGACCTCCGCGGAGCTGAGCGCCGGGCTGTCGGCCATGTGGACGGCTTCCCTGCCCGAACCACGGTGACGCCGGGGCCCGCCTGGTCACGCCTTCCGGTCTATTGTGGACCGAAGCCTTGACTCCCGGTCCGATCACGACAGTCGTTTGTGGACTCCAGAAAGCGGTTACCCGTTCAACGGTCGCCCGATCGGTCGGTTCCTTTGTGGACCGGGGAGCAACGCGGCCGGCGTGACCTAGCGTCGGTGCCATGACGATCGTGCGGCGAATTCTGGTCGTGCTCACCCTGATGACAAGTTCGGTGTTCGCGGTGCTGCCCGGCGCGAGCGCCATGCAGACGCTGACCGGGTTCGACATCAGTGCCTGGCAGAAGCTCCCGGACTTCGCCGCCGCGAAGGCGAACGGAGCGGCCTTCGCCTTCGTCGAGGCGACCCTCGGGACCGGCTACGTGAACCCGGTCTTCCTCCAGCAGTTCCGGGCGGTGAAGGCGGCCGGCCTGGTGCGGGGTGCCTACCACTACGCCCGCCCGGACCGTTCCAGCGGCGCGGCGCAGGCGGACTTCCTCCACGCGAACTACGGCAAGTGGTACGTCGACGGCGCGACCCTTCCCCCCACGGTGGACCTCGAGGACACCGACGGTTTGCCACACTGCTACGGCATGACCCCCACGGCGATGGTCGCGTGGATCCGGGACTTCAGCACCGAACTCAAGAGCCTGACCGGGCACGAGCCGATCATCTACACGACGACCCTGTGGTGGCGCTCCTGCACGGCGGAAAGCACCGCCTTCGCCGCGGATCACCCGCTGTGGCTGGCCCGGTACGCCCGGAGCATCGGCGAGACTCCGCGAGGGTGGCAGGCATCCTTCTGGCAGTCAGGGACCACCGGCCCGCTGCCCGGCGACCAGGACTCGTTCTACGGCTCCCTCGCGCAACTCCGCGCCTTCACCACGACCGGATAGGCCCCCGCTCGATCCCACCAACCGGGATGGCACGGTGATCGGGCGCTTAGGGTGGGGACCATGCGCACATGGTCCTCGGTCACCCTGCCCCGTCTGCCCGGCACACCGCGGCCCCTGCGGCTGTTCGACACCGCCACCGCCCGGGTCCGGCCGAGCGCACCGGGGGAGACGGCTCGGATGTACGTCTGCGGCATCACGCCCTATGACGCGACTCACCTCGGCCACGCCGCGACGTATCTGGCCTTCGACCTGGTGAACCGGCTGTGGCGCGACTCCGGGCACGACGTGCACTACGTGCAGAACGTGACCGACATCGACGAGCCGTTGCTCGAGCGCGCCGAACGCGACCACGACGACTGGATCGTGCTGGGGCTGCGGGAAACCGCGCTGTTCCGGGAGGACATGGAGGCACTGCGGGTGCTGCCGCCGCGGCACTTCGTCGGTGCGGTGGAGAGCATCCCCGAGATCGTCGAGGTGATCGCGAAGCTGCTCGCCGATGGCGCCGCCTACCGTGCGGACGACCCCGAGTACCCGGACATCTACTTCGACCACGCGGTGACCGGCCGGTTCGGCTACGAGTCCGGCTTCGACCGCGACGTGATGCTGCGGTTGTTCGGAGAGCGTGGCGGCGACCCTGACCGGGCGGCCAAACGGGACCCCCTCGACGCGTTGCTGTGGCGCTGCGCGCGACCCGGAGAGCCGTCCTGGGATTCCGAGCTGGGACCCGGCAGGCCAGGGTGGCACATCGAGTGCAGCGCCATCGCGGTCAACCGGCTCGGCATGCAGTTCGACGTGCAGGGCGGCGGCTCGGACCTGATCTTCCCGCATCACGAGTTCAGTGCCGCGCACGCGGAGGCCCTGACCGCCACGCACCCGTTCGCCCGGCACTACGTGCACGCCGGGATGATCGGGCTCGAAGGCGAGAAGATGTCGAAGTCGCGCGGAAATCTCGTGTTCGTCTCGCGCTTGCGCGCCGACGGCGTCGACCCGGGAGCGATCCGGCTCGCCCTGTTCGCCGGTCACTACCGGGCGGATCGCGAGTGGAGCCCGGCCCTGTTGGAGCAGGCACAGGCACGGCTTTCCCGGTGGCGTGAGGCGGTTTCGCTGTCCGCCGCCCCACCGGCGGAACCGACCATCGCGCGCCTGCGTGACCACCTCACCGACGACCTGGACACGCCCAACGCCTTGGCCGCGCTGGACGCCTGGGTCGGCGACGCCCTGCGCCGTGACGGCGATGACCCCGCCGCGCCCGAGTTGATCCGCGACGCGGTCGACGCTCTCCTCGGCATCGCGCTCTGACGCTCTGATCCGGTCGTATAACGACCTATACCGCACCGCGGTCGTATTGACAGCACGCGGGCAATCCTGAAAGAGTTCTTTTGAAAGAAACCTTTCAGGATTGGGGGAGCCGATGCCGGAACTGCCGCCGCGCAGGCGGATCCGTGACGCCGAGCTGATGCGTGCCCTGGCTCATCCGTTGCGGTCTTCGCTGCTCAGCTACCTGCTGTCGGGAGGCCCGCGAACGGCCAGCGAGTGCGCCGAGGCGGTCGACTCCTCCGCGTCGAACTGCAGCTGGCACCTTCGCCAGCTTGCCCAGTGGGGCCTCGTGGAACGGGTCGAGGCGACGGACGCGCGGGAGCGGCCGTGGCGGGCCGTCCCGGTCGGCCTCGACTTCGGGGACATCGACCGGGATCCGGCGGTCCGGGCGGCCCAGCTCGCCGCGCTTTCGGTGAGCATCCGTGAGGACGACGTCCTGACCCAGCGTTTCGTCGACACCCTGGCGGAGCTCCCGGACGAGTGGCAGTCAGCGTCCACCCTGAACAGCTATTCACTTCGCGTGACGGCTGCGGAACTCGCCGAGTTGAACGAGGCGATCGACGCGATGAGCCGGCCTTACGTCGCCACGATCCGCGAGGACGCGCCGGAGGACGCGAAGACGGTGCACGCGAACTGGCGCGCCTTCCCCCGTATCGAGGCGCACGGGAAGCCGGCCTCGTGAACCTGTTGCGGGAGCGGGCTTTCGCCCGGCTGTGGACGGCGAGCCTGCTCGCCGAAACGGCGGAGTGGATGCTGCAGGTGGCGCTGCCGGTGTTCATCTTCCAGGTGACCGGTTCGGCGGCCTCCACGGCCTTCACCATGGTCGCCGGACTGGTGCCGATGGTCGTCTTCAGCCCGCTCACGGGCGTCCTGGCCGACCGGTGGGATCGCCGCAAACTGCTGTGCGGCGTGGCGTTCGGGCAGGCACTGGTCTCGCTGCCGTTGCTCGCCGTCGGCAAGACCGGCCCGCTGGCGGTGGTCTACGTCGTGATGGTGGCCCAGGCCGCACTCGCCTCCCTGTACGAGCCGGTGCGTAACGCGCTGGTGCCCTCGCTGGCGGGTGAGGACAGGCTCACCGCGGCCAACGGGTTGATGGGCATGAACAGCAGCGTGGCGCGGCTCGCCGGAAGCTCGCTCGGGGGCGCGGTACTCGGGTTCGGGGGACTGGGCGAGCTGGTCGTGCTCTATCTGGTGCTGCTCGCGGTGGCGGGCATGTTGCTGGTGGCGCGGCTTGGTGACAGTGCCGGGAAAGCCGGCGGGAAAGCGCTTTCCGATTCGCCCTGGCGCGGCTGGCTGGACGGCTTCGCCGACATCCGCCGGGACCGCCGCCTGCGGGTGGTGTGGTCGGCGCTGATGCCGATGTCGGTGGGGCAGGGCATGTTCGTGGTGTTGTTCGTGGTCTTCGTGACCCGGACCCTCGGCGGCGGCGACGCCGAGGTCGGGTTGTTGCGGGGCGTGCAGGCCGTCGGCGGGATGGCCGCCGGGCTCGGCCTGGCGTGGCTCGCGCGCCGGGCCTCGCCGGGAAAGCTGTTCGGCTGGGGCGCGCTCGCCTTCGGCGTGCTGGCCGCGGTCATCTGGAACTCCCCGCTCGTCACCACGTCGTTCGGCCTGTACGTCGTCTTGTTCGTCGTCGTAGGCGCGCCGATCGTGGTCCTCAACGCCGGGCTGATGTCGGTGGTCCAGCTCGCCATCCCGCCGGAACGCACCGGGCGGGCGATGGCCGGCCTGTTCGCCGGCGAGGCGGTGTTCCAGGTCGCGGGCATGGTCGGCGCCGGCGCCGTGGCCGCCTACACCGGACCGGCCGTGCTGCTCAACGCCCAGGCCGTGTTCGGGGTCGCCGGCGGGCTCATCATCCTGTTCGGCCTTCGGGCGCGGACTGGTTACCGTTGAACCGTGCCCAGTCTCTTCGCCACCAGCGACCTCCACGTCACCCACGAAGGCAACGGCCCGATCGTCGAGGACATCCGGCCGGAGTCTCCCGACGACTGGCTCCTGGTCGCCGGGGATGTGGCCGAGCAGACCGAGGCGGTCGTGTCCACCTTGGCGACGCTGAGGGAACGGTTCGCCACGGTGGTGTGGGTGCCGGGCAACCACGAGCTGTGGACGACCACGCGGGACGAGGTTCAGTTGCGCGGCGAGGCGCGCTACCGGTACCTGGTGGAGCGCTGCCGTGACGCTGGCGTGCTGACTCCCGAGGACGAGTTCCCGGTCTGGCGGCACGGTGAGCGTCCGCTGACCATCGCCCCGATGTTCCTGCTCTACGACTACAGCTGGCGAACGCCGCAGGCCGAGGACGTCTCCCTGGACGAGGCGCTCGGCCAGGCGCGCGAGGCCGGCGTCGTGTGCACCGACGAATACTTCCTGCACCCCGACCCGTATCCGAGTCGTCAGGAATGGTGCGCGCAGCGGGTGAAGATCACCGAGGAACGGCTGGCCTCGATTCCCGAAGACCACGGCACCGTGCTCATGTCGCACTGGCCGCTGCACCGCCATCCCACGGCGCCGCTGTACTGGCCGGAGTTCGCGCTGTGGTGCGGCACCGAGCGGACCGCCGACTGGCATCTCCGGTACCGCGCCGAGGTCGCCGTCTTCGGTCACCTGCACATCCCGCGTACCACCCAGGCCGACGGCGTCCGCTTCGAGGAGGTCTCGCTCGGCTACCCCCGCGAGTGGCGCAAGCGCGCCCGGGGACCCGTCCCGCTCCGCAAGATCCTTTGACCTGCCCGCATTCCCGCTGTTCCGGCTCGTCGAGACGAGACGGCCGGGGATACTGGCGGCATGACCTCCGTTCCGCCCGCCCGGCACCTCCTCCGGGCGAGGGATCTCGCCGACGCGCGTTACCGCGAGCCGCTGACCGTGGACGACATGGCTCACGCGGCCGGCCTCTCGCGGGCCCATTTCAGCCAGGAGTTCCGGCGCGCGTTCGGCGAGTCGCCCCACGCGTACCTGCTCACCCGGCGGCTGGAGCGGGCGGCGGCGCTGTTGCGGCACACCGACCATTCGGTCGCCGATATCTGTGTCGCCGTCGGGCTGCAGAGCGTCGGTTCGTTCACCACCAGCTTCCGGCGGATGTACGGCATGTCGCCGACGGAGTACCGCCGGGCCTTCCCGCCGGCGTCCACCTTCGCGCAGGTGCCGTCCTGTGTGCTGCGGGCCTACAGCCGTCCGCAACACCGGACGTTTCGAGAAGACCGCAGCGGGGCGCCTTGATTAGCGTTGCCGGCAACGAGATCAGGGAAAGGGAAAGACTCGATGATCGCGATTGCCAACACCCAGCTGTGGGTGCACGACCAGGAAGAGGCGCTCCGGTTCTACCGGGACAAGGTCGGCATGGAGGTCCGTAGCGACGTCACGATGCCGGAGATGGGCGACTTCCGGTGGCTCACCGTGGGCCCGCCCGGCCAGCAGGACGTCTCGATCGTGCTGATGGCCATCCCCGGTCCGCCGGTGATGGACGACGAGACCGCCAAGCAGGTCAGCGAACTCATGGGGAAGGGCTTCGCCGGTACCGTCTTCCTGACCACGGACGACTGCCGAAAGGCCTTCGCCGAAATGAAGGCCCGTGGCGTCGAGTTCGTCGAGGACGAGCCCGAGGAGCGCCCCTACGGGATCGACGTGGGGTTCCGCGACCCGTCCGGTAACCACCTGCGGCTGGCGCAGCTCAACGCGGACTTCGGCTGACCTATCCGGACCGCCCGGCCCCAGTGGGCTCCCGGGCCCGGCCGGTCCGGCGGGACAGGGCGGCGAGCGGCACGGTCAGCGCGAGGATCACGGCGGGCACGAGGAAACCCAGGACGGGGTCGTGCCGGTAAAGCCCGGTGAAGGCCGCGGGCGCGACGGCCATTCCGAGGAACCGCAGCGCGGTCACCACGGAAATGGCCCCGCCGCGCCCGCCGGCCCCACCGGTCAGCACGGAGGCGTTGGTCCCCACCAGGACCAGCTGGCCGCACACCCCGGCCAGGGCCCAGGCCGCGATCAGGACCGGCGACGACCGTGACACGCCGATCACGGCCACCGCGATCGCACCGACGAGCATGCCGGCGCGGACCGCCACCCGCGGGCCGAACCGGTCCGAGACGGCCCCCGCCGGGCGCGCGGCGACGAACCCGGCCACCCCGCAGGCGGTCAGCGCCAGTCCGCGGATGCCGGGCGCGAACCGGAACAGGTCGTCCAGGCGGAACGCGACCAGGAACGTGAGCCCGATCATGCACGCCGAGGCGACGAAGATCACCACACCGGCCGAGAGCACTCCCGGCTGCCATGCGTCCCGGAGCCGCGCCGGTTCGCTCGGCGTCGGAGCGTCGGGTGGCAGCGGGCTGAGGACGAGCACCGCGGACAGGGCGGCGATGCCCGCGAACGCCCAGCGCCACGAGCCCTCCGCGGCCAGCCCGCCGATCAGCGGCGCCGACGTCTGCCCGATCGACTGCAACGCCCCGTAGGTGCCGAGCGTGCGGCCGAGACGCTCCTTGGACGTCGTGGCGGCGAGCTTGGTGAGCAGCAGCGGCGTGGTGAAGGCGTTGGCCACCCCCTGCAGTCCGCGGCTGACCTGGAACAGCCAGAACCACGGCGCCACGGCGGCGGCGAGCGCGACGACGAGATACCCGGCATAGGCGCACCGGATGGTGCGGCTCGGCCCCCACCGCTCGCCGAAGGTGCCGGACACCAGCATGACCAGCGCGAACGGCAGCAGGTAGGCGGTCAGCGAGGTCGCCGCGGCCGTCGTGGACACGTCGAAGCTCCGGCTCAGTTCCGGCAGCATCGCCGCGACGACGCCCGCGCCGAACGGCCCGAGCATCCCGCCGAGGTAGAGGGGCGCGCGCCCGATCACCGCGCTGCCGGCCCCGGGCCCTCCTGACCCGGCCTGCGGCGCCGGAGATAGCGCTCGAACTCGGCGGCGATCTTGTCACCGCTGGATTCTTCGAGCGAGATCTGGACCTCGGCGTCACCGCGCTCTTCCAGCGAGCGGACGTAGTCGCTGATCTCCTCGTCCTCTTCGGCCATCTCGCTCACCGTCTGCTGCCACTCCTCGGCCTGTTCGGGCAGGGCGCCGAGCGGGACCTCGACGTCGAGCACGTCTTCGAGCTTGTGCAGCAGGGCCAGGGTGGCCTTGGGCGAGGGCGGATGGGAGACGTAGTGGGGCACCGCGGCCCAGATGGAGATGGCCGGGATGCCCGCCTGCACACAGAAGTCCTGGAGGATCCCGACGATGCCGGTGGGGCCCTGGTAGCGGCTGCGCTCGAGGCCGAACCTGGCCGCCGCCTCCGCGTCGTAGGCCGTCCCGGTCACCGGGACCGGCCGGGTGTGCGCGGTGTCGGCGAGCAGCGCGCCGAGGGTCACGACGGTGGAGACCTCGTACTGTTCGATGTGCTCCAGCAGTTCCTGGCAGAACGCGCGCCACCGCATGTTCGGCTCCGGGCCCTGCACCAGGAGGACGTCACGGTCGTAGCCGGGCGGGCGGCACACCGACAGCCGGGTGGTGGGCCATTCGACGCGCCGCGTAACCCCGTCCACCATCCGGACAGTGGGGCGGCTCACCTGAAAGTCGTAATAGTCGTCGGGCGCGAGTTCGGCGAGTGGCTTGGCATCCCAGCTCAGCTGAAGGTGCTCGACGGCCGTACTGGCCGCGTCACCTGCGTCATTCCATCCCTCGAACGCGACTACCATCACCGGGCGGGAGTCGTCGGAAACCTGGGTCGAATCGGCTGGGTCGCTCACCCGCCCAGACTACGACCCACAGCCCGCGCGGGAGACCGTAGCCTGGTGGACATGCCGGAACCTCTCTCTTCGCCGTTGCTGGACGCGCTGGTCTCCCGAGTCGTGGTCGCCGACGGGGCGATGGGCACCGCTCTCCAGGCCCACGACCTCACTCTCGACGACTTCGGCGGCCTCGAGGGCTGCAACGAAATCCTCAACGTCACGCGGCCGGACGTGGTCCAGGGCATCCACCGCGGCTACCTGGTGGCCGGGGCGGACGCCGTGGAGACGAACACCTTCGGTGCGAACCTGGCCAACCTGGCCGAGTACGGCATCGAGGACCGGATCTTCGAGCTTTCCGAGGCCGGGGCCCGGCTGGCCAGAGAGGCCGCGGACGAGTTCGCCTCGCCCGGGCGGCCCCGCTTCGTGCTCGGCTCGGTCGGCCCCGGCACCAAGCTGCCCACACTCGGGCACGCCCCGTACACCACGCTGCGTGACGCCTACGTCGAGGAGGTCCGGGGCCTGCTCGCGGGGGGCGTGGACGCGGTCATCGTCGAGACCACTCAGGACGTCCTCCAGACCAAGGCGGCGATCGTGGCCGCGCGGCGGGCGATGGCGGCCGAGGGCAGGCGGGTCCCGATCATCGCGTCGATCACCGTCGAGACCACCGGCACGATGTTGCTGGGCACCGAGGTCGGTGCCGCGCTGGCCGCCCTCGAACCACTGGGGATCGACATCATCGGGCTGAACTGCGCGACCGGCCCGGCGGAGATGAGCGAGCACCTGCGGACGCTGTCGAAGTCCACCACGCTGCCGTTGTCCGTGATGCCCAACGCCGGCCTGCCCGAACTCGGCCCGGACGGGGCCGTCTACCCGCTGGGGCCGGAGGGCCTGGCCCAGTCGTTGTCGGGCTTCGTGCGGGAGTTCGGCGTGGGACTGGTGGGCGGCTGTTGCGGGACCACCGGCGAACACATCCGGCAGCTCGCCGAGGCGGTGGCCGGTGCCGAGCGAGCCCGCCGGAACCCGCGTCCCGAGCCGGGGGTGTCCTCGCTGTACCAGGCGGTGCCGTTCAAGCAGGACGCTTCGGTGCTGATGGTGGGCGAGCGGACCAACGCCAACGGTTCGAAGAAGTTCCGCGAGGCCATGCTCGAAGGCCGCTACGAGGACTGCGTGGAGATCGCGCGCGAGCAGACCCGTGACGGAGCACACCTGGTGGACCTCTGCGTGGACTACGTGGGCCGTGACGGCGCGGTCGACATGGCCGAGCTGGCGGGCAGGCTCGCCACCGCCTCGACGCTGCCGATCATGCTGGACTCGACGGAGTCCGCCGTCCTGCGGGCCGGCCTGGAACGGCTCGGCGGGCGGTGCGTGGTCAACTCGGTGAACTACGAGGACGGCGCCGGACCGGACTCCCGGTTCCAGAAGACGATGCGCCTGGTCGCCGAGCACGGCGCCGCGGTCGTGGTGATGTGCATCGACGAGGAAGGCCAGGCCCGTACCGCCGACCGGAAGGTCGCCGTCGCCGTCAGGACCATCGAAGACCTCGTGACCAACTGGGGCATGCGGGCCAGTGACATCATCGTCGACTGCCTCACCTTCCCGATCACCACCGGGCAGGAGGAGACCCGCCGTGACGCGCTGGAGACGATCGAGGCCATCCGCGAGCTGAAGCGCCGCTACCCGGAGGTCCAGACCACACTCGGCGTCTCCAACGTCTCCTTCGGGCTCAACGCGGCCGCGCGGCAGGTGCTCAACTCCGTCTTCCTGCACGAGAGCGTGCAGGCCGGGCTGGACACCGCGATCGTGCACGCGTCGAAGATCCTGCCGATGGCGCGAATCCCGGAACAGCAGCGGCAAGTCGCGCTGGACATGGTCTACGACCGGCGCCGGGAGGGTTACGACCCGCTTCAGGAGCTGATGCGGCTCTTCGAGGGCGTTTCGGCGGCCTCCCGGCGGGAATCGAGGGCCGAGGAACTGGCCGCGATGCCGTTGTTCGAGCGCCTGGAGCGGCGGATCGTGGACGGCGAGCGCAGCGGGCTCGAGGCCGACCTCGACGACGCCATGCGCTCCAAGCCACCGCTGGAGATCATCAACGAGACGCTGCTGTCGGGCATGAAGACCGTCGGCGAGCTGTTCGGGTCCGGCCAGATGCAGCTGCCGTTCGTCCTGCAGTCGGCCGAGGTCATGAAGGCCGCCGTGGCCTACCTCGAACCCCACATGGAAAAGGACGACTCCGGCGGCAAGGGCCGGATCGTGCTCGCCACGGTCAAGGGCGACGTGCACGACATCGGCAAGAACCTGGTGGACATCATCCTGTCCAACAACGGCTACGACGTGGTCAACCTCGGCATCAAACAGCCGATCACCACGATCCTCGACGCCGCCGACGAACACCGGGTCGACGCGATCGGCATGTCCGGGCTGCTGGTCAAGTCGACGGTGATCATGAAGGAGAACCTCGAGGAGATGAACTCCCGGGGTGTCGCCGACCGCTGGCCGGTGCTCCTCGGCGGGGCCGCGCTGACCCGTTCCTACGTGGAGAACGACCTCACCGACCTCTATCACGGCTCGGTGCGCTACGCCCGGGACGCCTTCGAGGGGCTGCGTCTGATGGACACCATCATGGCGGTCAAGCGCGGCGAGGCGCCCGCGTCCGACCCGGAGGAAGAAGCCAGGCGCGCCGAACGTAAGGCCCGCCGGGAGCGGTCGCTCCGCATCGCCGAAGCACGCAAGGCCGCTCAGGAGCCCGACGAGCCCATGCCCGCGCGGTCGGACGTGGCCACCGACGTGCCCCTGCCCACCCCGCCGTTCTGGGGTAGCCGGGTGATCAAGGGGATCCGGATCGCCGACTACTCCGCCTACCTCGACGAGCGGGCCACCTTCCTCGGCCAATGGGGCCTGCGCGGCACCAAGGGCGGGGAAGGCCCGAGCTACGAGGAGCTGGTCGAGACCGAGGGCAGGCCGCGCTTGCGCTACTGGTTGGACAAGCTCGCCACCGAAGGGGTTCTCGCGCACGCGGCGGTCGTCTACGGGTACTTCCCGGTGGTGGCCGAGGGAGACGACCTCGTCGTGCTGACCGAAGCCGAGCCGGGCGCGCCGGAGCGGTGCCGGTTCACCTTCCCCCGGCAGAAGCGCGACCGGCACCTGTGCCTGGCCGACTTCTACCGGCCGCGCGAGGCGGGCGAAGTCGATGTCCTGCCGCTGACCCTGGTCACCATGGGCGAGCCGATCGCCGGGTACGCCGCCGAACTGTTCGCCGCCAATGCCTACCGCGACTACCTCGAGGTGCACGGGCTGAGCGTGCAGCTCACCGAGGCGCTGGCCGAGTACTGGCATCGCCGGGTCCGCCAGGAGCTGCGCTTCGGCAGTGGTGCGGCGGTCTCGGACGAAGATCCCGAAGCCGTCGAGGAGTTCTTCAAGCTCGGCTACCGCGGCGCCCGCTTCTCGCTCGGTTATGGCGCTTGCCCGAACCTCGAGGACCGCGCCAAGATCGTCGACCTGCTGGAGCCCGAGCGCATCGGCGTCAAGCTCTCGGAGGAGTTCCAGTTGCACCCCGAGCAGTCGACCGACGCGATCGTCTGCCACCACCCCGAGGCCAAGTACTTCAACACGTAACGAGGAGAACGTCTTGACACGACCGTCCCCCGCGGACGGCCCCGCCGCCGTGCTCTGGGACCTGGACGGCACGCTGGTCGACTCCGAGAAGCTGTGGGACGTCGCGCTCTACGAGGCGGCGGAATGGCTCGGTGGCACGCTCACCGAGCCGCAGCGGCTCACCCTCGTCGGCTCCAACATGGCCGCGACCTCGCGCTATCTCCTCGAGGTGACGGGCAGGCCCGTCACGGACGAAGCGATGGCGGACACGGGGGAGTGGATCCGCGTCCGCATGTCCGGGCTGTTCGCCGGCCCGCTGCCGTGGCGGCCCGGCGCCCGCGAGGCGCTGGCCGCGGTGCGCGCCGGCGGGCTCGCGGCGGCGCTGGTCACCTCGACCGACCGGGCGCTCACCGAACTCGCGCTCGACACGATCGGCCGGGAGTTCTTCGACGTCGTCGTGTGCGGCGACGAGGTGGACGGCCTCAACAAACCCCACCCGGAGCCCTATCTGCGCGCCACGCGGATGCTCGGCGTCGACCCCGCGCGCTGTGTGGCGGTGGAGGACTCGAAACCGGGCACCGAGTCCGCGGTCGCCGCGGGCTGCACCGTGCTCGTCGTGCCGCACGATGTCGCGGTCCCCGCCGGCGAGCGCCGCTTCTTCCGCACCTCGTTGATCGGGGTGACCGCGCGGACTTTCGCGGAGCTTCTCGCGCACGGCCGCCGACCCCCGGCCGGCTACCGGCCGTGATCGGTGCCGGTGTTACGGGAAAAGGGCCGGCATGCTACCGATCTGTTACCGGAAACCCTTTTCCCGTCTATTCTCCGGTGTCAATTTTGTGGCCGGACCACAAACCCGATTGTGGGCCGGCCACAAATATCAGGGCAAGAAATCCTCCGGGATATCACTGTTCTTCGTGCCGATCAGCGCGAAATAGTGAAGGGGTTCCCCGCTCACATTGCGGCGGTGCTGATACCGCTCCGAGGTCAGCAGCGTCATGACCTTCTCGTCCCGCAGGCGGCGGATGAGCGTGGCGAAGCCGGAAGTGTCCTCTTCGGACAGAAACCGGTCCTTGATGTTGAACGCTATCCAACCGTTGTCGCTGATCAGGTTGAACGCGGCGCGGAACGCGGCGGGCGGGATGTCCGCGTACCCCAGCGCGGCCACACAGGACAGTGTGTTGAACCGGTAGGACGCCAGTTCCCCGCGCAGCGCGGGGGAAAGCGCGGTCATGTCGGCGACGTGGTAGGCCTGGTAGACGTCCGGCCGGTCCCGCAGGGCCGCCTCGCGTGCCTCGGGGATGATGTCCACACCAACCAGGGCGCCGACGCCGATGTTGCGCAACTGCTCGCCGACCAGGCCGTTGCCGGCGCCAAGGTCCAGCACCCGCAGGCTATCCGGCTCGTAGCCGTCCTGCTGGAGCTCCTCTTTGAGCAGCTTCGCGATCACGTCGGGCGAGGAGCAGTCGAGGATGTCGTGGAAGAGTTGCTCGTACAGCCCGGGGATCCGGTAGATCCGGTCGTAGTCGTGGAAACGAATGTCCTGCCATTCGCCGTCGACGAGCACTGAACAGTGTTCCGCGTCCTGATCGAGGCGGTCGGAAGGCCGGGGGAGTCTGATCCGCAGCGAGCCATCGCGCGCGGGAGTGAGGTCATCGTATTCGACATGTGACTCTTTGCCGACCATTTCACTTCCTTTTCGTGTCGTTTCGCACCGGCTGAACGAGATGCAATTCCAGGCAACGGCAATGGATCGGAAAAGTCAACCGCTCACCGGGTGCACGGATGTGATGTGACCTTCCGATCCAAACGCGACGGCCCGGATCGGCAGGCCCGGAGGGCGGATGGAAGGATCTACAGACCGTGAAGACCTTCGATGAGCTGTTCGCCGAGCTGACCGAGCGCGCACGGACCCGGCCCGCCGGTTCGGCCACCGTCGCGGCGCTGGAGGCCGGGGTCCACGCGCAGGGCAAGAAGGTGCTCGAAGAAGCGGGCGAGGTGTGGATCGCGGCCGAGCACGAGTCGGACGAGCGGGTGGCCGAGGAGATCTCCCAGTTGCTCTACCGGGTCCAGGTGCTCATGCTCGGTCGTGGCCTCACGGCCGAGGATGTCTACCGCTATCTGTGACGGGCAGGCCGGTGAGCTGCCTGATCGAGAGGACGGAGTGAGGCGATGCTGCGGGTTGCGGTGCCGAACAAGGGAGCGCTGGCCGGGCCGGCCACGGAGATGCTCGGCGAGGCGGGCTACCGCCGGCGCCACGACCGTGACCTGACCGTGCTCGACCATGCCAACGAGGTCGAGTTCTTCTTCCTGCGCCCGAAGGACATCCCGATCTACGTCGGTTCCGGTGAGCTCGACCTCGGCATCACCGGGCGTGACCTCGCCGTCGACTCGCGCGCTCCGGTCGAGGAGACGCTCGCGCTGGGCTTCGGCGCCTCCACGTTCCGTTACGCCGCGCCCATGGGCCGGGACTGGAAGCCCGCGGATCTGGACGGCAAGCGGATCGCCACGTCCTTTCCCAACCTGGTCCGCGACAACCTGGCCGGTCACGGGGTGACGGCCGAGGTCATCCGGCTCGACGGGGCCGTCGAGATCTCCGTGCAGCTCGGCGTCGCCGACGCCGTCGCCGACGTGGTGGAGACCGGCCAGTCGTTGCGGCAGCACAACCTGGTCGCGTTCGGCGATCCGATCTGCGTTTCCGAGGCCGTGCTCGTGCAGCGGGCCGGTGGTCCGGCTTCGAAGGCGAAATCACAGCTCGCCGCCCGGCTCCAGGGCGTCGTCTTCGCGCAGCAGTACATGATGCTCGACTACGACTGCCCTCGCACGCTGCTCGAGCGGGCGGTCGCGATCACCCCGGGCGTGGAGTCGCCCACGGTCGCGCCGCTGGCGGACCCGGACTGGGTCGCGGTGCGCGCGATGGTGCCGCGCAAGCAGGTCAACCGGATCATGGACGAGCTGGCGGAGGCCGGAACCAAGGCGATACTCGCCTCCGATATCCGCTCCTGCCGGCTCTGACCAGCGTCCGAGCAGGCCTGCTCCGGGTATTCCGGGCCGTCCGGCAGGGGCCGGACGGCCGCCGGGGATCGTAGCGCCGGGATCGTGGCGCCGGGATCGTGGCGCCGGGATCGTGGCGCCGGGATCGTGGCGCCGGGATTGACGATCCGTATGGTGAACATCAGACTCGTATTCCGTACACGCGCGGCATGACGACCGAAGGGTGTCATGCCGCGCGTTGCTGTTGAGCGATCACACGACCAGGTCAGCGGCCGTGTTCTCCTGCCTGTCTGTGGGTGCGCCCGCAGCGCTCGGGTAGTTGATGTTCGCATCGTGCAGTCGCAGTCTTGCCATATGAACAGCATCTTGTTTTACTAGGGCGCCCCGGGACCCGCCATTCGGGCCAGTCGAGTCGAACAACCTGGAAGGGGACACGGTGTCCTCGATCAAGAGCAGATGGGCAAGCTGGCTCCCACTGCTGCCCGCGCTCGCGCTGCTGGCCGGAATCCTGCTGGTGCCGCTGGTCAAGACGTTCATCCGCAGCGTCACCCGCGGCTTCAGGGATTCCACCTTCACCTGGCAGAACTACGCCGACATCTTCACCGACGGCGTGACCATGACGGTGCTGGGACGCACGGCCCTCACCGCGGCGATGGTGACGATCGCCGCCCTGCTGATCGGCTATCCCTACGCGTACCTGATGACCCGGGTCGGCCCTCGCGCGCGCGGCATCCTCCTGGTGATGGTGCTGATTCCTTTTTGGACGTCGGTGATGGCCCGCAACTTCGCCTGGATCGTCATCCTGCAGAACGGCGGGCCGGTGCAGCGGATGTTCCAGTTCATCGGGATCGACGACTTCGTCCTGTACGGAAAGACCGCGGGCGTGACGATCGCGATGACGCAGGTGATGCTTCCGTTCATGGTGCTGCCGCTGTTCAGCACGCTCGGTGGCATAGACCGGAAACTGCTGCTCGCCGCGCGGGGGCTCGGCTCCTCTCCCACCGCGGCGTTCTGGAAGATCTTCTGGCCGCTGTCCCGCGGCGGGGTGGTCGCCGGCGTGATTTTGGTGTTCACCCTCAGTCTCGGGTTCTACGTGACGCCGGCGTTGCTCGGATCACCGCAGCAGTCGCTCGTCGCCCAGTTGCTCGCACAGCGCACCACTGTCCTGCTCGACTTCGCCGCCGCGGGCGCGCTCGGCATGGTCGTGCTGGTGGTCACGCTCGCGCTCGTCGCCTGGGCGAACCGGGTGGGCGGCACCATGTCCGCGATCGGTGTGGTCGCGTCGAACCGAACGAAGGACCGTCCGTGACAAGCCCAGCGACCACCCCCAGCCAGACCGGCCCCGCCGGCGCCGCCCGGTCCGCCGGCCGCCGGCGCTACCCGAAGGTCGATTCGATCCCCTGGTGGCTCAAGGTCATCGGCGGGCTGGTGGTCCTCTTCTTCATCCTGCCGACGCTGTTCGTCATCCCGATGAGCTTCAGCGACGCGACGACGTTCCAGTTCCCGCCAACGGGCTTCTCGTGGCGGTTGTACGAGAACTTCTTCACCAACCCGGTCTGGCTCGACTCGCTGGGCAACTCGTTCCTGGTCGCCATACTCACGTCCCTGCTGGCCACCACGGTGGGCACCGCGGCCGCCGTGGCGCTCTCCCGGCTTCAGGGCCGGTTGGCCCGGTTGGTTCGCACGGTGCTCATGGTGCCGATCGTCGCTCCGGCGATCGTTGTCGCGGTCGCGGTCTACATCGCCTTCCTCGGCTGGCACCTCACCGGGACGCCGGCGGGTTATGTGCTCGCCCACACCGCGATCGCCGTTCCGTACGTGCTCGTCTCCGTAACGGGCGCGCTCAGCGGTTTCGACCAGCAACTGCTGAAGGCCTCCGCTTCGCTCGGTGCCTCACCGTTGCGTTCGTTCTTCCGCGTGACCGTGCCGCTGATCAGCCGCGGCATCCTGACCGGCGCGATCTTCTCGTTCATGGTCTCGTTCGACGAGGTCGTCATCGCGTTGTTCCTGCGATCGCCCGATTTCCAGACCATGCCCGTGCAGATGTACAACAGCGTCACCGTCGAGATCGATCCGACGATTTCGGCGGCTTCCAGCCTGATGGTCGTCGCCGTGACCATCATCTTCGTACTGCCCCAGTTACTTCGCCGCGGGGGCGGCCGCAGATAGGAGAACCATGACGACGACACATGCGAGCACGGCGGAGAGCGCCGGATCGTCCTCCGGGACCAGGCGTGGCACCGAGATCAAGCTGGAGCACGTCACCAAGGACTACGGGCTCGCCACACCCGCGGTGGACGGCGTTTCGCTGACGATCAGGCCCGGCGAGTTCATGACGTTCCTGGGGCCGAGCGGCTCGGGAAAGACGACGACCCTGAACCTGATCGCCGGTTTCGAGACGCTCACCGCGGGCTCGATTTCGCTCAACGGGGCCGATGTGGGCGACGTTCCGCCACACCGGCGCAATCTCGGCATGCTGTTCCAGAACTACGCGCTGTTCCCGCACATGACGGTCGCGCAGAACGTCGCGTATCCGCTCCGCGAGCGCAAGGTCGCGAAGGCGGAGATCGCCCGGAAGGTCGCGGAGGTCCTCGACCTCGTGCAGTTGACCGGCCGCGACGGCGACCATCCGTCGAAGCTTTCCGGCGGGCAGCAACAACGCGTCGCGCTGGCCCGCGCGATCGTCTTCGAACCCAAGGCGCTCCTGCTGGACGAACCGCTCGGCGCGCTCGACCGCAACCTGCGGGCGGCGTTGCAGACGGAGATCCGGCGGATCCATCGCGAGGTGGGGTCCACGTTCGTCTTCGTGACGCACGATCAGGAAGAAGCCATGAACCTCTCCGACCGCATCGCGCTGTTCAACAACGGGCGCATCGAGCAGATCGGTACCCCCCAGCAACTGTATGCCGAGCCCGAAACGCTTTTCACGGCAAGGTTTCTCGGTGATTCCAATGTGTTCGAACTCGGCGCAACCCCGCTGCGCGAGGACGTCGGATGGGAGGGCGAGCGCTGGGCCATCGCGCCCGGCACCGTCTCACCTCATCCCGGTGTCCGGGAGAGCAGCGCGATCGTGGTGCGGCCCGAGGATGTCGAGGTGGCAAGGAACGACGAAGAAGTTCCGGCCGGCGCCAATGCGGTACGAGCGGCGATCCGCGACATCGAATACATGGGCAGTCACCGCACACTGTTGCTCGCCCTTGGCCAACGCGAGCTGGCCGGCCGCACCCGTGTGAGCGCGCTCCAAGGCGATTACGCCATCGGAGACCAAGTCGTGGCTTGGTGGTGGCCGCCGGCGCAGCGCATTGTCGCGGCCTGACCGCGGAACCGGCATTGTTCCAAAGAGGACATTTCGGTAGCGTGTGCACATCACGAGACAACTTGTTTGCATAGTGAACAAGCTGTCGGCTAATCCCCGGAAACATCTTTTCATGAAAGGTGGGACAAAGGTGTCTCGATCAAGAGCCACGCTGACCGCCGCCGGCATCGCGGCGGTGGTCAGCCTGCTCGCCGCCTGTGGCACGAGCAACGATTCGAGTTCGAAACCAGGAGATCCGGAAAAGCTCACCTACGTCTCCTATGGCGGTTCCGGACAGGACGCTCAGGCCGACGCGTTCCAGAAGCCCTACACCGCCGCGCACCCCAACGTGACCTTCGCCAACACCTCGCCCGCCGACGTCGCGCAGGTGAAGGCTCAGGTGCAGGCCGGCGTCGTCAACTGGGACCTCGTCTCGGTCGCCCCCGCCGCGGCGCAGCAGAACTGCGGAACCCTGTTCGAAAAGCTGAACCTGCCGAACGTGAACACCGCCGACCTCGCGCCCAAGGTGATCGGCGACTGCTACGTCGGCAACTTTTCGAACGCGACGCTGTTCGGCTACAACGCCGACAAGTACCCGGACCCGTCGAAGGCGCCCAAGTCCCTCAAGGACTTCTTCGACACCACGAAGTTCCCGGGTAAGCGAGGTGTGATCACCAACCTGCAGAACGGCATCATGGAGTACCCGCTCCTCGCCGAAGGCGTCGCGCCCGACAAGCTGTATCCGCTCGATGTCGACCGTGCCCTGAACAAGTGGGCGACCATTCGCAAGGACACGATCTTCGCCCCGAACGTCGGCGCGCTGCAGCAGGCGGCCAGTTCCGGCCAGGTCGACATGTTCCTCCTCGCCGACTCGCGGATGATCGCGCTGCTGAACGACAAGAAGAACGTCAAGATGGTCTGGGACACCACCGTGGTGTCGGTCAACGCGCTCGCCGTGCCGATCGGTTCGAAACACAAGGCGACGGCCGAGGACTTCCTGGCGACGGTAGTGAAGCCCGAGCAGTCGGCGAAGATCACCGAACTGCTCGCCACCGCCCCGGTCAACCTCACGGCGAAACCGAGTCTCACCGACAACGGTAAGCTCGTGCAGGTCTACGGTCCGTCGAACACCGGAAAGACCGTGGTTCAGGACATCGACTGGTACGCGCAGCACTTCGACGAGGTCACCAAGAAGCTGAACAACTGGCTGGTGGGCTGAGTTGACTCCCACGCTCGCACCGTGTCGCCGCTACGTTCGCCATGTGAACTAGAGTTCTGTCATGGAGAACATTGAGAGCGGCGAGGCGTCCGGCGGCGAAATCCAGTCGGTCCAGCGGGTCGGTCAGATCTGCTCGCTGTTCGGTCCGCACACGACCGAACTGACGGCCGCCGAAATAGCCGAACGCCTGGGCCTGAACCGGACGACGGCGTACCGCTACTGCGCGTCGCTCGTCACGGCCGGAATACTCGAGCGTGGGCACAGTCGCGGCACCTTCGTCCTGGGCGGGCTGATGCTGCAGCTCGGGATGCACGCCCTGGGACGGCGGCGCGTCATCAAGATCGCGCCGCCGTTCATGGCGGAGTTGACCAACGCCGTCCGCATGACCACCGTCCTCGCGGTCTGGGGCGCACGCGGACCCATCGTGGCGCTGGTCAACGAGGACATCAGCCGGACGGTCATGGTGACCGTCCACACTGGATCGCAGCTCGACCTGGACTTCGCCCAGATGAAGGTCTTCCTGGCCTGCCAGGACGAGCACGCGTTCGAACGGGCCACCGAAGGCGTCTCGGACACCAAGCGGGCCGAGATCGAAGCCGGGGTCTACATGGCCCGGCGCAACGGTTACAGCATCGCGAGTCACTCCGACGGCCTCTTCAGCGCGGCGGCGCCGGTGTTCGACGAATACGGGATCTGCGCCACCGTCGCGCTGCTCGGCGCGGACCAGATGGCCGATCTCTCGTACGGGTCGCCCGCGCTCACCCAGCTTCTGCACACCGCCGTCGCGCTCAGCGCCGAATTGGGCGGCGATCACGAGAAAATGCGTGCTGCCGGCCCGCTCGGCGCCGAATCCGGCGGCCAAGAGAGGAGACGAGTTGCCGACGTATGACGGGCCCGCCGAGGGGGAACTAGCCGGTGCGATGTCCGGGACACTCCGGCTTCCGGCGCGCGTTCACTTCGGCTACGGATCACGCGCTCAACTGAACGAGGTGCTGAGCCTGTCCGGCCGCCGCGTACTCGCGATCGTCGATCCGTTCCTGATCGAGGCGCCGATCTTCGCCGAGACGGTCACCCGACTGAAGGCCGATGGATTCGAGGTCGCCGTTTACGCCGACATCACACCGGAACTGCCGATCGCGTCTCTGGACGCCGCGGCGTCTTTCGCCCGGGAGTACGGACCCGAGGTCATCCTCGCGGTCGGCGGGGGAAGCGCGCTGGACGCCGCGAAGGCGGTCAGCCTCCTCGTCACGCATGAAGGGCCACTGAGCCGGTACTACGGGGAAAACCTGGTTCCAGGACCTTCCCTGCCCATCGTCGCGGTACCCACGACGGCCGGCACCGGGTCGGAGGTGACGCCGGTCGCCGTGGTGTCCGATCCGGAGCGCGAGATGAAGGTGGGGATCTCGAGCCCGTACCTGATTCCCGCCGCCGCGATCGTCGATCCGGAATTCACCCTCGGCGCTCCGCGCACCGTGACCGCCTTCTCCGGCATCGACGCGCTCGTGCACGCGGTCGAATCGTTCACCGCGGCCCGGCTCGAACCATCCTGGAACGCCGTGCTTCCCGTCTTCACCGGCAGGAACGCGTTTTCCGACAGCATGGCGTTGCGCGCGGTGGAACATCTCGGCACCTCGTTGACGGTGGCGGTCGGCGAACCGGGGAATCGCCAGGCGCGGGAAGAGGTCGCCTTCGCGAGCCTGCTCGCCGGCGTCTCGTTCGGGGCCACCGGAACACACCTGTCGCACGCCCTTCAGTACCCGATCGGCGCATACACCAAGACACCACACGGACTCGGCACCGGGCTGCTCCTGCCGTACGTGCTGCAAGCGTGCCTCGGCGATCCCGGGGTCGTAGAGCGGATCGCCGCCGTCGGCGGCGCACTGGGGTCGACCGCGCACACCGCGGACGACAAGGCCCGGGACGCCATCTCGGCGATCGTCGCGATCAACCGCGCGATCGGGGTGCCGGCGTCCCTGCGGGAGATCGGAATCACCCGGGAACAACTTCCGCAACTCGCCGAGCTGGCGTCCCGGTCCGCCCGGCTGATCGCGATCGCGCCCATTCCGGCGCCACCATCGGCCCTGCTCGGCATCCTCGAACACGCCTATGCCGGCCACCTCACAGAATCGAGCGGCTCATGAGCTACATCGCTGACCTGTTCATCGACGGTGAGTGGCGGTCAGGCGGTGCCGGTGATCGCTTCGACGTGATCGACCCGTCGGACGAAACCGTGATCGCCCGCTTCGCCGCCGCCACTTCCGATGACTGTACGGCCGCCGTCGACGCGGCCGCGAACGCGCAGGAGAGCTGGGCGGCCACCGCGCCGCGCGAGCGGAGCGAACTGCTCCGGTCCGCCTACGAAGTGCTCACCGCGGAGGTCGAGGATTTCGCGGAGATCATCGTCCGTGAGAACGGGAAGTCCTGGTCCGACGCGATCGGGGAAGCCAACTACGCCAAGGAGTTCTTCCGCTGGTTCGCCGAGGAGGCGGTGCGGATTCCCGGGGACTACCGGCTGTCCCCGGCCGGGGACAAGCGCATCGTCGTCGACCGGCAGCCGATCGGCGTCTCGTTGCTGATCACTCCCTGGAACTTCCCCGCCGCCATGGCGACGCGGAAGATCGGTCCCGCCCTGGCGGCCGGTTGCACGACGATCCTCAAGCCCGCCAGGGAAACGCCGCTCACCGCGGCGTACATGGTCGAGGTGTTGCGGCGCGTCGGGGTCCCGAACGGCGTGGTGAACCTGGTGACGCCGGTGCCGACGGGTCCGCTCGTAGCCGAGATGATCAACCGGCCGGAGGTGCGGAAGCTCTCCTTCACCGGGTCGACCGAGGTGGGTCGCGACCTGCTGCACGCGTGCGCCGACAGCGTGGTGAGCGCCTCGATGGAACTCGGCGGGAACGCGCCGGTCGTCGTGCTGCCCGGCGCGGACATGGACGTGGCCATCGAGGGGACGATGGTGGCGAAGATGCGCAACGGCGGTGCGGCGTGCACCGCCGCCAACCGCATCTACGTCCACCGTTCACGGCACGACGAATTCGTCGAGAGGATGACCGCCGCACTGGCCGCGCTTTCGGTCGGCCCCGGGCTGGACCGTTCGCGGCAGATCGGCGCGCTGGTATCGATCGCCGAGCGCGACAAGGTCGCCGCTCTCGTGGACGGCGCGGTCGCTGACGGAGCGACCCTCGTCCACGGCGGCAAGTCCTCCGAGCAGGGCGCTTTCTACGACGCGACGCTGCTGACGGACGTGCGGCACGGTTCGCGCATCAATGCGACGGAAATCTTCGGTCCTGTCGTGGCCGTCGTGTCCTACGACGACGTCGACGAGGCGGTGCGCATGGCCAACGACACCATCTACGGCCTGATGGCCTACGTCTTCGGCGAGGAACACGAAGCCATGGCCGTCGCCCGGCGCCTGGAAGCGGGAATGGTCGCGGTCAACCGCGGGGTCGTGAGCGATCCCGCGGCGCCGTTCGGCGGGGTGAAGCAGAGCGGGCTCGGCCGGGAAGGAGCCTCCGACGGCATCCTGGAGTTTCTCGAGGAGAAGTACATCGCCCTGAACGCCTGACCGAGCGCCTGTGGGCTCAGCGCGGACGGCCGGATTCCCCCGGCCGGGTCGCGATGACGACCGTGGTGTCCAGTTCGTCGGACGCGACCACCCGTGGCACGAGACCGGCCCTCGCGATCACGTCCGCGAGGTCCGGTGCCTGGCGCTCGTTGGACTCGACCAGCAGCCTGCCTCCGGGGGCGAGCCACGCCGGTGCCCCGGCGATCACCCGGCGAAGCACGTCGAGCCCGTCCGGCCCGCCGTCGAGCGCCGTCTTCGGTTCGTGGTCGCGGGCCTCCGGTGGCATCAGCGCGAGCGCGTCACTCGGCACGTACGGGGCGTTCGCGAGCAGGATGTCGACGCGGTTCGACAGGCGCGCGGGCAGTGCCTGGTAAAGGTCGCCCACGTAGGTTCGTCCGCCGGCGGCCGCGACATTGCGCCGGGCGCAGCCCACGGCGACCGGGTCGATGTCGGCGGCGTGGAGCTCGACCTGTCCCAGCGCGGCGGCGACGGCGGCGCCGAGCGCGCCCGACCCGCAGCACAGGTCGACCACCACCGCACCGGCCCGTGCGGTCGAAACCGCCTGCCGGACGAGGAACTCGGTGCGACGGCGGGGGACGAAGACCCCGGGAGCCACCGCGATCCGGAGGCCGTCGAACTCGGCCCAGCCGAGCACGTACTCCAACGGCACGCCCGCCGTCCGTTGCCGGAGCATCGTTTCGAGTTCGGCCGGGGTGCCTGACTCGGACAGCAGCAGCCGCGCCTCGTCCTCGGCGAAGACACAGCCGGCGGCGCGCAGCCGGGAGACGACCGAATCCGGGTCCACGGAAGCGAAAGCAGACATGAGAGCGCCTTTCGAAGCGTCGGGAGGTGGGCGCTCCCCGGGCCAAACTACCCGACGCTCTCAGGCGCGAGGTCGCTTGGGCAGCAGGTCGTAGAGGTTCTTGCGGGCTCCCGCGTCGTTGGCGGCGCGCGTGCGGGCCACGTCGGAGATGAAGTCCTCGAAGACGAACTCGTCCGGGATCGGCAGCGGCGCGGGAGCGGGGTGCTCCAGGCGGTAGGTGTCGAGGATTTCGGCGATCTGCCGGAACGCCACGGCCTGCGTGGTCTCGGGCGCGAACGTGGTCACCGGCATCCCGTGCGCGGCGGCCTCGTTCATCACCACCCCGAGCGGAACGTGGGGCAGCAGCGGATACCCGAAGCCCTGAAGCTCGTTGAGCGCGGCGGTGGCGTAGGTGGACATCGGCCTGCGGTAGAGACCCGGCACCACGCCGTAGTAGGGAATCGGCGGGCGGTTGACCGTCTCCTGGACGTAGACGAGCTGGTCGTTGAGCAGCCGCAGGGCGCGGATGCTGGTGCGATCCGGTTGCACGGGCACGAGGATGCCGTGGGTCGCGGCCAGCGCGTTGTTGGTGAGGACGTCGAGCGCCGGCGGGGTGTCGATGACGATGTGATCGTAGTTCGCGAACTGGATCACCCTGGCCAGCTGCCACCCCGGCACGCGGAAGGTGTCGAGGCGGCGGATCAGGTCGAACATGCCGGGCGAGGTCGGGATCACGTCGAACGCGCCGCCGGGGCCGATCTTGCTCCGTGGGTGGGGAACCACCAGGTCTTCCACCGGCCCCTTCCACAGTTTGGTGAGGGCCTTGGCCAGGCTCGGCTCCTGGGGCGGCGGTTCGGGAAGCCCCAGCATCTCGGTGGTGGCGTGTCCCTGCGGGTCGAGGTCGATGAGCAGCACCCGGCACCCGCGTTCCGCGAGCGCGGCGGCCGCGCCGACGCTCAGCGCGGTCTTGCCGACGCCGCCTTTCTGGTTGACCACCGAGGTGATCTGCACTCCAGCGCTCCCAGGATCGTCGTTGCGGGCAAGGTTAGTGGATCCGGCCCTCCCCGCGGGACACCCGCGCCCAACGGCTCGCGGAATCGCCGATTCTGCCATTGTGGATCACATGCACCTCCTGGTGCCAGCGATCGGCTACCTTGGCCGGACCATCAACGCCTGAGAACCCAGCGCGACCGGGCCTTTCTCGTCGCGCAGCGTACTGCGCGCGGTGCCCACGCCGTGCGGGCCGACGGTCGTGGACGCGTCCAGGCCGATCCATTCGCCCTCCGGGTCCCGGTGGACGTGCACGGTCAGCTCGCTGTTGATGAACCACCAGTGCCGCAGGTCCAGACGCCCGGACACGCCGCTTCCGGAGTCGGCGACGGTGAACAGCCGCTGCAACGGGCTCGGCTCCTCGCCTTCCACCAACGGGAACCGCTGTCTCACCCACACCGCGGCCGGCCCCGGGGCGGCCGCGTCTCCCGCGACCGACCGCCATTCCATCGCCGTCAGGTAGCCCTCGTGCCATCCTTCCGGCCAGTACGACGGCGGGCATTCCGCGGGCGCGGGCCAGCTCTCCGGCACGGGCGTGGCCACGCCGGAGGTGTCCGAAACCGTGATCCGCCAAGCCGAAGCCCGCGCCACCGCCTTGCCGCCCGCGACGAGTTCGCCACTGAGCAACTCGACCGAGCGGCCCGGGCGTTCCACCTTCGCGAACACCGCCATCTCGGTGATCGGGGCGGGACCGAGGATTTCCACGGTCACCCGGGCAAGTCTGCTCTCACGCCCGGCACCGAGACGCTCCAGCGCGCGCACGAGCAACGCCGACGGTGGCCCGAAATGCTGGGCGTCGGAGCTCCACGGCCCGGCGGTGTGCGCCGTGGCGAGAAACCGGTCCTCGCCACGCGGGAGATAGAAAGCGCTTTCTGCCGTGCTGGGCATGGCTCAGTCCGCCCGGTCCAGCGGGGTCTCGGCGCCGGGGTCCGGATCCGGCCAGCCCGGATACTCCGGCGGCGTGCCCCCGAACGACGGGCACAGCGCCTGATGCGCGCACCAGTCGCACAGCCTGCTCGGGCTGGGGCGGAAGTCACCGGTCCGGCCCGCGCGCATGATCGCCTGCCAGATGGCCTCCAGGGTGCGCTCGAACCGGCGCAGTTCCGGCTCGTCGGGGGTGTAGGCCAGAGACTGCCCGTCGGTGAGGTACATCAGCTTGAGCTGCCGGGGAACGGCGCCCCGCAGCCGCCACAGCACCACGGCGTAGAACTTCATCTGGAACAAGGCCTTCGCCTCGCCGATCTCCCTCGGCGCGGTACCGGTCTTGTAGTCGACCACGCGCAGTTCACCCGTCGGCGCCACATCGAGCCGGTCCACGTACCCGCGCAGCCGCACACCGGAATCGAGCTCGATCTCCACGTGGAGCTCGCAGGCCTCCGGATCCAGCCGGCGCGGATCCTCCAGCGAGAAGTAGGCGTCGAGCAGTTTTTCCGCGCCGGTGAGCCATTCCCGGACGTCAGCGGGCTCTTCGGCGTCGAACAGGGCGGTCCAGTCCGGGCGGTCGGCGGACAACTCGCTCCAGGCCGGCTCCAGCAGCGCCTTCGCGCGCTCGGGCAGCCGCTCCGGCTGGGGCAGGGCGAACAGGCGCTCGAGCACCGAATGCACCAGCGTGCCGCGCAACTGCGCCTTGGTGGGCAGTTCGGGCAACCGGTCCACCGCGCGGAACCGGTACAGCAGCGGGCACTGTTTGAAATCGCTCGCCCGCGACGGGGACAGTGCCGGGCGGCGGACGCCGAGGGCCGGCTCGGCCGGTGCCATCTGTGCCATGGCCCCGCACTCTATGGCAGCCCACCGACAGTTCCGGCCGGGACATGCCAGGACGGCCGCCACCCGGTGCCCCGGTCGTCACCCGCGTCCCACGGGGGGCGTTCTACGCTGTGCGACATGACCACGACCGGCGCGCGGCGCGCGAGGCGGACGCTGACCACGGCGGATGGTGGGCTGCTGCTGTTCCGGGTCCAGGACGTGCCGGTGCTGCTGGCACCCTCGTGGGCGGTCGGGTCACTGATCGTGATCGTGCTCTACGAACCGATGGTGACCCGCCTGCTGCCCGACGCGGGCGTGCTGACGTCGTGGATCCTGTCGGTCGTTTCGGCCGTGCTGCTCGGGCTTTCGGTGCTCGCGCACGAACTCGGCCACTGCGTGGTCGCGCTGCGGCTGGGCCTTCCCGTCCGCCGCCTGCGGCTCTTCCTGCTCGGCGGGTTGTCCGAGGTCGCGCGGACCCCGCGCGAGCCCCGGCAGGAGGGACTGGTCGCCGCGGCGGGCCCGGTCGTGTCCATGATCCTGGCCGCGTTCTGCGGGGTGCTGCTGCTGGCCGTGCCCGCCGGGGGAGTGGCGTGGCTCCTGGTCGTCGAGTGTGCCGTGGCGAACCTCGCGGTCGGCGTGTTCAATCTCCTGCCCGGCCTGCCGCTGGATGGCGGGCGGATGCTGCGCGCCGGAGTGTGGGCACTGAGCGGCACCCGGGCCCGCGGCACGATGGCGGCGGTGGCGGGCGGCGGGATCGTCGCGGCGGGGCTGATGATCTGGGCGGTGGCGGGCCTGGTGTCGGGCAGCGACGATCGCTGGCTCCGGCTGGGCGTGTGCGTGGTCACCGCCTGGTTCGTCGTGGTGGGCGCGGGCGGAGAGCTTTCCGCCGAGGGCAACCGGTCGTGGCCCGACGGCCTGGTGATCACCGACCTGGTCCGCCCGGTGCTGCAACTGCCGGCGGAGAGCCCGGTCTCCGACGCGCTGGCCGCCTCCGCGGGCCGGGGCGTGGTGCTGGTACGAGCCGACGGGGTCGCGGCGGGGCTGCTCGACGAGTCGGAGGCGCAGCGGCTCGCGGGCGTCTCACCGCAGACGCCCGCCGAGCGCGCGGCCGAGCCGATCCGCGCGGAGACGGTGCTGCTGTCGTCCGAGTCCGGCGAGGAGATCGCCGAACGGGTGCGGGAAACCCCGGCCTGGCAGTTCCTCGTGGTCGACGACGAGGGCCGCCCGGCGGGTGTGCTGCGCCGCGAGGACCTGCGCGCAGCCCTGGCCCGCCGCAGTCATTAGCGGTCTGCGAAGATCGGCGGATTCGCGAACACGGAGGGTGAAGTGTCAGGGAGTGGGACGTTCCGCGCCGGGGACCGAGTGCGGCTGACCGATCCGAAGGGCCGGAACTACACCGTGGTTCTGTCCGAGGGTGAGGAGTACCACACGCACCGTGGCGCGCTGGCGCACGACGATCTCATCGGGCTCCCGGAAGGGACCGTGGTCACCTCGGCCGGAGGCACGTCGTATCTCGCGATGCGCCCGCGGTTGGCCGACTACGTGCTCTCCATGCCCCGCGGCGCGCAGGTGATCTATCCCAAGGACGCCGCGCAGATCGTGATGTGGGGAGACATCTACCCGGGCGCGCGCGTGCTGGAGGCCGGCGCGGGTTCCGGCGCGCTGACCTGCTCGCTGCTGCGTGCGGTCGGTCCCGAAGGCAGCGTGACCTCCTACGAGGTCCGCGAGGACCACGCCGAGCACGCGGAACGCAACGTCGAGCGGTTCTTCCGTCACACGCCCGGCAACTGGACGCTGCGGATCGCCGACCTCGCCACCCACCAGGGCGAGGTGGACCGGGTGGTGCTGGACATGCTGGCGCCGTGGGAGGTGCTGCCCACCGTCTCGGAAAGCCTCGTTCCCGGTGGCGTCCTGGTGGTGTACGTGGCGACCGTGACGCAGTTGTCGACGATCACCGAGGCGATCCGGGAACAGCAGTGCTGGACCGAACCCGAGTCCTGGGAGACCCTGATGCGCCCGTGGCACGTGGTCGGCCTGGCCGTGCGGCCCGAACACCGCATGGTCGCCCACACCGCCTTCCTGCTCACCACGCGCAGGCTCGCCGAAGGCGTCACACCGCCCCGGCTCCAGCGCCGCCCGCTCCGCGCTTGACGCGGGCGGGGCGGACGCCTCTTCGCCGGGTCAGGAGGACAGGCACCAGCTTCCGTTCGCCCCCGAGATCCTCAGGGGAAAGTCCTTGGAACGGCCGTTGGCGGCGGCCTGCAGGGTGAGCGTTCCGGACGTCCCGTTGACCTCCGGTGCCTTCGAGCTCGAGTAGACGACTCCCGGCGGGATCTTGTCCAGGGTGGACTGGAGGGTCTGCAACTCGGAAGCCGGCGGCGGCGCGCACATGAGCGGTACGAACTTCTGCGCGTTCTTGGTGTTGTAGGCGTCGATCACCGCGTTCTGCAGCGCTTCGGGCGTGGAGTGGGGATCGGTGCCGCCGGTGAGGAGCAGCACCGCGGTGATACCGCCACCGATGAGCAGGACGGCCGCGATCACGGCGCCGACGATCAGGCCGGTCTTCTTCTTCGGTGCCTGACCGCCGGGATCAGCGGGGTAGCCGTAGAAGCCCGGCTGTGCTCCCCACTGTCCGGGCTGACCGAACTGCTGGTTACCCCCGGGCGTACCGAACTGCTGCGTACCGTCGGGCTGGCCGAACTGCTGGGTGCCACCGGGCTGGCCGAACTGCGGCGTGGAGCCCGGGTAGCCGGGGAGTGGCTGTGGGCCGCTCTGCGGGTAGCCGGTTCCCGGAAAGGCGGGCAGCGAGCCGCTCTGCGGGTAAGCCCCGGGGTAGCCCGGCTGCGGACCGGTCTGCGGGTAGCCGCCCGGCTGCTGTCCCCACTGACCCTGGTTGGGGTCAGGGGAGCCGTAAGGGCCGGGCTGTTGCGGCGGGTAGGTCATGGTCGTTCGCCTTCTCGCGGGGTCAGGAGGGGATGTCGGCGCACCAGCCGGAGCCCTGGCGCTTGAGGTTCAGCTCGGGCTTCGTGGATTGTCCGTGGTAGGTCAGCGTCAGGGTGGCGGTGGCCTTGCCGCCGTCCACGGCAGGGGGGCCGGCCAGCGTCGCGTGGAGTGACGAGTCGCCGTCCCAGTCTGCCTTCAGGTCTTCCAGCACCTTCTGTTCGGGCGCGGCGCACAACAGGCTGGTGTACTGGCCGATGTCCTTGGCGTTGATGGACGTCACCATGGCCCGCGCCACCGATTCCGGATCGGCACCGTAGGAGCGGGAGGCCGCGCCGCCCGGCGCCGTGACACCCGGTGACGTTCCGGTTCCGGGGGCGGCTCCCGGCCCGAGGGCCGGAGGGCTCTCACCGCCCTTGCCGGTGAGAAGGAGAGCCGCCGTGACGCAGCCACCGGCGAGCAGAGCCAGGGCCGCTACCGCCCCGACGATCCGTCCGGTCTTCTTCGGACGTGGTGTTTCGTCCGGCTCGGGCTGGGGTGGCGTGCTCCACGGGTCCGGTCGCCATGCGTCGGGCGGGGCGGGGAGTGACCGGGGATCGCCCTGCGGCGGGCCGGGTGGGTAGCCGGGCCGCGCCGGCGGACCAGGCGGGAACCCGCCGCCTGGGTACGCGGGGTGGGACGCCGGAGGCGGTGGATAGGCGCGGGGTCCGCCCGGTCCGTACGGGCCCGGCTGTCCCCATGGTCCGGGCCGGCCTCGCGGACCGTGGGGACCAGGCTGTCCCCAGGGTCCGTTCGGCGGTGTGGTCACTGATCGTCCCCCTCGGTGCTCGGATCGGATGCCAGCCCTTGGACGTACGCGGGCGGCATCGGGTTCGCCCAAAGGTGCGAACGGGCGATAGGCGAACCGGGTGCATGGTAGCGCTGGGCAGGCCGGGGAAGCCGCGGTGTGGTTGAACCCGCCGGGGTTTGAACACGTGGTCCAAGGGAAGCCGCAGTCATGAACGTCCGGTAAAGCCTGGGTTCGGGGGTGGTGACATGGGTGAAGGACGAGTGAACCCGATGGTCGCGCTCCGTGGCCCTGGTTCTACTGAACGTGGTATTCCCTCCGGTTCACCGGCCACCGTGACGGACCCTTGCGTTACGGATTCGTTCCTGCTTTCGGTGCGACGCGCCGATCCTGTGATGCGGATAGGCCTTTTTTTGTCGGTGATCGCCGGTACCGTGGATGAAAAGCACTCCGAGGAGGTGCCGACATGCACCACGACCTTCCCGGAGGTCGGCATGAAGAGGCCGACCCGACTGAGACGACTGGAGCTGGGACGACGCCGGACGAGCAGGCGCGGCAGTTGCGATTCCTCGAGGAGGAAGTCGCGCTGCTGCGAAGGAAGCTGACCGATTCACCCCGTCAGAACCGTGTGCTGGAGCAGCGGCTGGCCGAGGCCTCCGAGCGGGTGGCCCAGCTGACCGAGCGCAACAGCAAACTGGTGGAGACCCTGCGCGAAGCCCGTGGGCAGCTGCTCGCGCTCCGCGAGGAGGTCGACCGGCTGGCACAGCCTCCCAGCGGGTACGGCGTCTTCGTCGGTGCCTACGACGACAACACCGTCGACGTGTTCACCGCGGGACGCCGGATGCGGGTCTCCGTGTCACCCGCCGTTGAGGTCGAGTCCCTGAAGCGGGGCCAGGCCCTGCGGCTCAACGAAGCCCTGACGGTGGTCGAGGGCGGCGACTTCGAGCGCACCGGTGAGGTGTGCGCGTTGCGTGAGGTCCTCGCGCCGGACTCGGACGGCGGCTGCGCGCGGGCGCTGGTGGTCGGCCATGCCGACGAAGAGCGCGTGGTCTGGCTCTCCGACCCGCTCGCGGAGCAGCCGCTCAAGCCGGGCGACTCGCTGCTGGTCGACTCCAAGGCCGGTTACGCCTACGAGCGGGTGCCCAAGGCCGAGGTGGAGGACCTGGTCCTCGAAGAGGTGCCGGACGTCCGTTACGAGGACATCGGTGGTCTCGGCAGGCAGATCGAGCAAATCCGTGACGCCGTGGAGCTGCCGTTCCTGCACGCCGACCTCTACCGCGAGTACGAGTTGCGCCCGCCCAAGGGCGTGCTGCTCTACGGCCCGCCCGGCTGCGGGAAGACGCTCATCGCCAAGGCGGTGGCGAACTCGCTGGCGAAGAAGGTCGCCGAGGCCAGGGGAGAGAACGGGGACGACGCCGAGGCCAAGTCCTTCTTCCTCAACATCAAGGGCCCCGAGCTGCTGAACAAGTTCGTCGGGGAGACCGAGCGGCACATCCGCCTGATCTTCCAGCGGGCCAGGGAGAAGGCCTCCGACGGCACCCCGGTCATCGTGTTCTTCGACGAGATGGAGTCGATCTTCCGTACCCGTGGCAGCGGCGTGTCCTCCGATGTGGAGACCACGATCGTGCCGCAGCTGCTGTCGGAGATCGACGGTGTCGAGGGGCTGGAGAACGTCATCGTGATCGGCGCCTCCAACCGGGAGGACATGATCGACCCGGCGATCCTGCGGCCGGGCCGGCTGGACGTGAAGATCAAGATCGAGCGGCCGGACGCCGAGGGTGCGAAGGACATCTTCTCCAAGTACCTGACCTCCGGGCTCCCGATCCACGCCGACGACCTCGCCGAGTTCGGCGGAGACACCAAGGCCACGATCGACGCGATGATCCAGCACACCGTGGAACGGATGTACGAGGAGACCGACGAGAACCGCTTCCTCGAGGTCACCTACGCCAACGGCGACAAGGAGGTCCTGTACTTCCGTGACTTCAACTCCGGCGCCATGATCCAGAACATCGTGGACCGGGCGAAGAAGTCGGCCATCAAGTCCGTGCTGGAGACCAAGCAGCCCGGTCTTCGCGTGCAGCACCTGCTGGACGCGATCGTCGACGAGTTCGCCGAGAACGAGGACCTGCCCAACACCACCAACCCCGACGACTGGGCCCGGATCTCCGGGAAGAAGGGCGAGCGGATCGTCTACATCCGCACGCTGGTCACCGGGAAGAACCAGGATTCCGGCCGGGTCATCGACACGGCGACCAACACCGGCCAGTACCTGTAGAAGGCGCCGTCGGCCACGGAAACGCCCCCGCCCCGGCGGGGGCGTTTCCCGTGCCCGGACACGGGTGACGCGGACACGGCAGAGGCGCGCGGTCTTGCCCTTCCCCCTGTATAACGACCTATACTGCCGGTTGTGACTGATCCGGAATCGACCCGCCCCCGCGCTCCCATCACGGAAGCCGCGGTGCTGCAGTGGCTGGAGGAGACCGCGGAATCGGTGCGGTCCGGAGCGGTGAGTGCCGACGAGCTGATCGCGTTGCTGGGTGAACTCCGGCGCGCGTCGGCGGCCTGTGCGGACGCCTCGGACTGGGCCTTGCTCGCGGCGCGGGAGGAGGGCGCGAGCCTGCGTCAGATCGCCCCGGTGTTCGGCAAGGGCTACGTGCGGGCACCAGCCGCGCGGCTGGAGAAGCTGCACCGCCAAGCGCTCGATTCCGCCCAGTGGCTGGAAATCCTGCGTGCCCGGGCGAATGCCTGATTCGAAAGGGGAGAACCGCTGCGCATCGGAGTCGGCCTCGCCGCGCTGGGCAGGCCCGCCTATATCAATCTCGGCCGGGTCCAGGCGCTTCCCGTTAACCGCGGCGTCGCGGCGATGCGCCAAGCGACCTGCTCGGTGCTCGACGCCGCCTACCGCGCCGGTGTCCGCTGGGTCGACGTGGCCCGCTCCTATGGGCTCGCCGAGGAGTTCCTGGCCGGCTGGCTGGCCGAGCGCGGGCACACCGACGTCACGGTGTCGAGCAAGTGGGGTTACACCTATGTGGGCGGTTGGCGTCTCGACGCCACGATGCACGAGGTCAAGGAACATTCCGCGAGCGTGTTTTCCCGCCAGTGGACGGAAAGCCGGGAACTCCTCGGGTCGGCGATAAATCTTTACCAGGTGCACTCGCTCACTGTGGACAGTCCACTGTTCACCGACGAAGCGTTGCAGCGCGCGCTGGCGGCGTTGACCGATGACGGTGTCCGGGTGGGATTCTCCACTTCGGGGCCGCGGCAGGGCAGCACGATCCGCCGGGCCTTCGACCTCGAAGTGGCGGGCCGCCCCGTCTTCACGGCCGTGCAGTCGACGTGGAATCTGCTCGAACCGTCGGCGGGGAGGGCACTGGCCGAAGCGCACGCGGCCGGGAATCTGGTACTGGTGAAGGAAACCCTCGCCAACGGCCGGCTGGTGGTGCGCCCGCCGGAACTCGTCGCCCACATCGCGCACCGGCACGGCGTGGGACCCGACGCCGTCGCGGTGGCCGCCGTGCTGGCGCGGTCGTGGGCGGACGTCGTGCTGATCGGGCCTGCGGGCCCGTCGCAACTGGCGTCCAACCTGGCCGCCACGAGGCTCAGGCTTTCGGAGGCCGAGCTGCGCGCGCTGGCCAGGCTGGCCGAGCCGCCCGCCGAATACTGGGCACGGCGATCCTCGCTGCACTGGCTGTAACCGCTTGCACTAGTCTCAGCGCGCACGACGGATCGGCGGAGGGACGAGCAGGTGCGGCACGGTCGGGTGGTGTTCGTGGCCGCGGTTGTGCTGGCCGGTGTGACCGGGTGCGCGAACCGCCCCAACAACCTCGAGACCTACTACCAGAAGCCGGAGAGCTCTCCCACGGCTTCGGCGTCCGCGCCGGCGCCCGCGTCACCGCCGGCCCGGGTCCAGGCGTCCGTGCCGGCTCAGGCGGACGCCGTCGCGCAGCAGGTGACCGACGCCGTGCTGACGCAGAGCGATCTGGCGCGCGAGGGCGTACGCCCGGCGACGGACCGGGCGGCCAACGGCGCGTGTTTCAACGCCGTGCCCGCCGGAGATCCGCGTGGCGCGAGCTGGCGGTACAGCAGTGGTTCGACGTTGACCCAGCAGGTCACCGGATACCTCGACAAGCTGGCCACCGATGTGCTCGGCCAGGTGCAGTGCGAGGGGCAGAAGCTCACCCTGACGCTGCCGCAGGGGGCGACAGCCGAGCGCGGCTGGTGCCAGAACAGCACCTGCACGGTGCTGCTCGCGACCGGCCATGTGCTCTCCGGGCTCCAGGTCAACGCCACCTCGTCGTCCCGCGCCGCCGACGCGGTCAAGGCTCTCGCCCCCATCGCGGCGGGCAAGCTCCCTTCGAACTAGGCCTGATCCGGCCGGTCCACTGAGTGTCCACAGTGGACCGGGATGGTGATCACCCTGGGGCCGGACGAGAGTCCCCGGTCTCGCTCCGGCCGGGGAATCCGTAGCGGCGGAACCATTCGAGGATGCCGAGGCGCCCGTCGGGGATCAGCGGGCCTGCCTCGTCGGCAGCCCAGACCGCCAACTCCCGCAGCGGCATCCAGCCGCCCTCGACGATCTCTTCGGGCTGGTGGATGATCGGGCCGTCCCAGCGGACTTCGTAGGCGAAGTTGTGGCACCGAAGCGGTGGTTCGTGGAACACGTGGGTGAACAGGGGCTCGAGCGGCACGCCCCGGATGCCGAGTTCCTCGGCCAGTTCCCGGACCGCGCATTCGTACGGTGTTTCGCCCGCCGCGACGATGCCGCCCGCCCAGCAGTCGTAGCTGCCCGGGAAGACGTCCTTGTCCGGTGATCGCCGGTGGACGTAAGCGCTTTCCCCGTCCGGTGACCGGACCAGAACCACGCCGGCCGCGTGCCAGAGCCCCTTCGCCCGGACCTCGCCTCGCGTCGCTCGCCCCGCCACGGCCCCGCCGGCGTCGTACACGGCGACCAGTTCGTCAGCGGCCATGGCCACCACCCTAGGGGCGGGTGGGCCGCCGTGACCCGGTCGCGCGCCACATCCGGGGGTTTACCCGGTCGCAACCCGTGGCCGGATCACCGTGAGGCCCGAAGACCCGTAGGCTTGGGATATGCGGAGGATCATGGGAACCGAGGTCGAATACGGCATCGCGGTGCCGGGGGACGCGACCGCGAACCCGGTGCTCACCTCGACACAGGTGGTGCTGGCGTACGCGGCGGCCGCCGACATCCCGCGGGCGCGCCGGGCGCGCTGGGACTACGAGGTGGAGTCCCCGTTGCGCGACGCGCGCGGGTTCGACCTGGCGGGCCCCGGCGGCCCCGGGCACGATCCGGATGTCGAGGACCTCGGCGCGGCCAACGTCATCCTCACCAACGGCGCGCGGCTGTACGTCGACCACGCGCACCCGGAGTACTCGGCGCCCGAGGTGACCAACGCCCGTGACGCGGTGATCTGGGACAAGGCGGGCGAGCGCGTCATGGAGCAGGCCGCGATGAAGGCGGCCACCGTGCCCGGACAGCCACCGTTGCAGCTCTACAAGAACAACGTCGACGGCAAGGGCGCCAGCTACGGCACCCACGAGAACTACCTGATGTCCCGGTCCACGCCGTTCACCGCGGTGATCGCGGGACTGACGCCGTTCTTCGTCTCGCGGCAGGTGATGACCGGATCCGGCCGGGTGGGCATCGGCCCGCAGGGCGAGGAAGCCGGTTTCCAGCTTTCCCAGCGCTCGGACTACATCGAGGTCGAGGTCGGCCTGGAGACCACGCTCAAGCGCGGCATCATCAACACCCGGGACGAACCGCACGCGGACGCGGACAAGTACCGGCGGCTGCACGTCATCATCGGTGACGCGAACCTCGCCGAGTACTCGACCTACCTCAAGCTCGGCAGCACCGCGCTGGTGCTGGACATGATCGAGGCCGGGGAGCGGTTCGACGACCTCAAGCTCGACGAGCCGGTGCGCGCCGTGCACCAGATCAGCCACGATCCCACGTTGAAGACCAAGGTTTCGCTGTCCAACGGGCGCAAGTACACCGGCCTGGACATCCAGTTCGCCTATCACGAGATGGCGGCCGCGCACCTGGAGCGGACGGGCGGCGACGCCCAGTCGAAGGAAGTGCTCCGGGTCTGGGGCGAGATCCTGGACGCGCTGGCCCGCGACCCGGCCGAGTGCGCCGACCGGCTCGACTGGCCGGCCAAACTGCGCCTGCTCGAGGGCTACCGCGCCCGGGACAACCTCGCCTGGGCCGCGCCCCGGCTGCACCTGGTCGACCTGCAGTACTCCGACGTGCGGCTGGACAAGGGGCTCTACAACCGGCTGGTGACGCGCGGCTCGATGAAACGGCTGGTCAGCGAGGAGGAGGTGCAGGCCGCCATCACCCAGCCGCCGCTGGACACCCGCGCCTACTTCCGCGGTCGCACGCTGGAGAAGTACGCCACCTCGATCGCGGCGGCCTCGTGGGATTCGGTGATCTTCGACGTGGGTAAGGAGTCACTGGTGCGGATTCCGACGCTGGAACCGCTGCGGGGCACCAAGGCACACGTCGGTGTGCTGCTCGACGAGGCCGCGACGGCCGAGGAGCTCGTGGAGGCCTTGACCGGTTCAGAATGAACGAGAACGAGCGCTCCGGGCACGAACAGCGTAGCGCCGAATGTCGTATCTACTGGGTAGGCTAGGAGCAACGGCTCACCGGGAGGCGAGATGGCTCAGGAAAAGATCGAGAAGCACGGTGGCGGTGACTCCGACGAAGAACTGGAAGGCGCCGCGCCGGCCGGGCAGGAACGCCGGGAGAAGCTCGGCGAGGACGTCGACACCATCCTGGACGAAATCGACGACGTACTGGAAGAAAACGCCGAGGACTTCGTGCGCGCGTACGTGCAAAAGGGCGGCCAGTAGTGGTCGTGACGAAGTGGTGTGACGGTCCCTGAGCCGCCCCGTGCCCTTCTCCGCGGATGAGACGATCATGGGTGGCGGGGGCGCCGACGGGGGGCACGAGCAGACGTTAACCTAGGGCACGCCCGGGCGACCCGGCCGCAAGCGCGCCGGGTCGCCCGGACAAGCCAGCCTTCGTTGATGGGAACTACGAGCACGTATGGAAAACACGCCGGGCTCTTCGGGTTCTTCTCTGCCCGCAGCCTATTTCTCGTCCACGACCTCGTCCTTCGCCGAGTTCCTCCGGGTTCAGGCGCCGGATCTGCTTCCCGGCCGCCGGACCGCGCCAGGAGCGTCCCCGAGGGAGCTCGACGCGCCGCACGGCACGACCATCGTCGCGGTCGACTTCGCCGGCGGGGTGCTGATCGCCGGTGACCGCCGGGCGACATCGGGCAACCTGATCGCCACGCGGGACATGGACAAGGTCTACGTCACCGACGAGTATTCGGCGGTCGGTGTCGCCGGCACCGCGGGCATCGCGCTGGAGCTGGTGCGGCTCTACGGCGTCGAGCTCGCGCACTACGAAAAGATCGAGCACGTCTCGCTGTCGCTGGACGGCAAGACGAACAAGCTCGCCGCCATGGTCAAGGGCAACCTGGAGATGGCGATGGCCGGGCTGGCGGTGCTGCCCCTGTTCGTCGGGTACGACATCGAAGCCGACGACCCGAAACGGGCCGGGCGCATCGTCTCCTTCGACGTCGCGGGCGGCCGCTACGAGGAGCGGGCCGGATACCACGCGATCGGATCGGGTTCGCTGTTCGCGAAGTCCTCGTTGAAGAAGCTCTACGACCCCGACGCCGACGAAGAGGCCGCCGTCCGGACCGCCGTCGAGGCGCTCTACGACGCCGCGGACGACGACACCGCCACCGGCGGTCCAGACGTGGTCCGGCGGATCTTCCCCACCGTGGTGACGATCACCGCCGAGCGGGGTGCCGAACCGCTGCCTTCCGATCAGGCCGCGGCCGTGGCCGAGGCGGTCGTCGCCGGTCGCGCCGAGCGGGTCGCGCAGGGCCGGAGCTGATCAGTCCCTTGTCCCACCGAGCATTTTTGGAGCACACCACCGTGACACCCCCTGTGGCAACGCGCGGCTGCCAAGGTGACCGCAGCGCGCGCCCTTTTTTCCCGCTAGCGGGGCGGCAGGGCGCCCAATCGCTTGAAGTGGCGTGTGCTGGGAAGGAGCGCCCTGTCGACACGATCGCGGTGGCGCGCGAGCTTGCGGAGGAAACCGTGACACCCCCTGTGGCGCGCAAACTTGCGGAGGTAATGCCGTGACCATGCCGCTGTACGCCTCTCCCGAGCAGTTGATGCGTGAGCGCTCCGAGCTCGCCCGGAAGGGCATCGCGCGCGGACGCAGTGTGGTGGGGTTGAAGTACCGCAACGGTGTGCTGTTCGTGGCCGAGAACCCGTCCACCACGCTGCGCAAGTTCTCCGAGATCTACGACAGGATCGCCTTCGCCGGCGTCGGCCGCTACAGCGAGTACGAGAACCTGCGGGTGGCCGGTATCCGCCACGCGGATCTCAAGGGCTACCAGTACGACCGGCGCGATGTCAGCGCGAGGGCGCTGGCCAACGCCTACGCCGCCACGCTGGGCAGCATCTTCACCGAGCAGCTCAAGCCCTACGAGGTGGAGATCTGCGTGGCCGAGGTCGGCTCCGGCCCGGCCGAGGACCAGCTCTTCCGCCTCACCTACGACGGGTCGATCTTCGACGAGCCGCAGTTCGTGGTGATGGGCGGGCAGACCGAGCCGGTGGTCAACAAGCTCAAGGAGAGCTTCGAAGAGGGCTTCGAGCTCCAGCGGGCACTGACGGTGGCCGTCGAGGCGTTGCGCGCGACATCGTCGGGCAACAACGGGGAGACCGAGCCGGTCAAGCTCGAGGTCGCGGTGCTGGACCGGGAGCGTCCGCGCCGGGCCTTCCGCCGGATCACCGGCGCGGCGCTCGATGCGCTCCTGCCGTCGCCGGACAAGTCCGAGGGCGACGGCGACAAGCCCGCCGAGGACGAGAGCAAGCCTGCCGAAGGCGACAGCTGAGGCGCCACATCGCGACACCGGGAACCGCTCGTCCGTGCTGACGCGGGCGAGCGGTTCCCATTGACCGGCGAGCCGGTCAATGGGTCGCGGCGGTCAGCCGTGACCGCATGTGGAAATGCTGGTCGGCGAAGACCAGCAGGTAGGGCAGCGTCGCGCGCGCGGTGTGCCAGGTGTGGTTGAAGCCGTGTTCGATGTGCACCACGGCCTCCTGGCCGCGCGCGGTGAACGCGGCCGCGATGCGCTTGGCGGTGGCCACGTCGGTGGTGGCGCCGCTGCCGACGGCGAGCATGATCGAGACCGGCGCGCCGAACTTCATGGTGGGCAGGTAGTCGCGGGGCGTGTTCGCCTCGACGAGGTTCCTGTCGCCGTGGAACAGGCGCGCGTCGTCGCCGAGCGTGTCGTAGGGCAGGGCGACGAGCAGGCTGCCGAACTCGTCGACGTGATGCAGGCCGATGTTGAGCGCGCCGTAACCGCCGCCCGACATCCCGCCGAGCGCGCGGCCGCTCCGGTCGGCCACCGTGCGGTAGCGCTGGTCGACCCGCGGCACCACGGTCCTGGTGAGAAACGTCTCCAGCTGGGGCCCGCCGGGCACGTTGACCGCCTCCCAGTCACGGCTCGGTTCGCCCGCGGTCATGTCCACGCTGACCACGATCGCCGGGGAAATCGCCTTGGCGTCGAACATCAGCTGCAGCGTGTGCTGGGCGTCACCGGAGGTGAGCCAGTCCTCGGCGCCGCCGTAGGGATACCCGTGGATCAGGTACACGACGGGGTAACGTTCGGCGGCGTTGCCGGGATCCGAGTAGCCGGGCGGCAGGATCACATAGCTCTTGCTGGCGGGCACACCGTTGGCCGGATCGGCGATGTCGATCTGCTCGACGTGCGTGCCGGGGTCGCCGATCTTGGGCGCGGGGCCGGCGGCCAGTGACGGTTCGCCGGACGACCTCGACCGGCCCGTGCCGCTCCGGCCGTCGTCGAGGACCGTGCCCACGGCGCTCAGCGGACTGCTGCTGCGTTCGAGCATCCGGCCGAGATCGTGGAAGGTCCTGACGTAGCCCACATAGGTGTTCACGGCGGTGACCGCGGCGAGCAGGAAACAGCACAAAGCGGCGATCGAGGCCCGTCGCCGGACCGTCCTGCGCCGCCAGAAACACACCACGACCGTCACCAGGACGACCGTCCACGCGGCGAAGGTCCACCAGATCAGGGGAGACTCCAACGGACCGAGGTCACGTGCCTGCCGGGCCACCTCGTCCGGAATCACCGGGTCGGTCCTGAGATTGAGATTCACCGGCGTCCCGTTCTTCGGTCCGGCCGGTGCGTGGCGGTGGGAAGTCCCGTCATCGGATCGATCACAGTGGAGGAGACGCCGCCGCGCACCGCCGGTTGCGCGGGGACGCGCGGAGTGCACGTGGGGGCCACGACCTGTGCCGATCGGGGCATCGTCCGGGTTCGCATCACACCTCCTGGCACGCCATCAAACACGACCAAGACATGGTCATGACAGTCCCAAGGACCCTTGACGTGCGAACCGCCTTCACCCGCCGCCCGATCGGCCCACCTCATCCGGGCCGGAAGCGCCTAGCATTGAGTAATGCAGCGGCGGATTTTTGGCATCGAGACCGAGTTCGGCGTCACGTGCACCTTTCACGGGCAGCGGCGGCTCTCGCCGGACGAGGTGGCGAGGTACCTGTTCCGGCGGGTGGTGTCGTGGGGACGGTCGTCGAACGTGTTCCTGTCCAACGGCTCCAGGCTTTACCTGGACGTCGGGTCCCATCCCGAATACGCGACCGCGGAGTGTGACGACCTGATCCAGCTCGTCACGCACGACAAGGCGGGCGAGCGGATCCTGGAAGACCTGCTCGTCGACGCCGAGCGCAGGCTTGCCGACGAGGGCATCGGCGGGGACATCTTCCTGTTCAAGAACAACACCGACTCGGCGGGCAACTCCTACGGCTGTCACGAGAACTATCTCGTCACCAGGGCGGGCGAGTTCTCCCGGATCGCCGACGTGCTGCTGCCGTTCCTGGTCACCCGCCAGCTGATCTGCGGTGCCGGCAAGGTGCTCCAGACGCCGCGTGGTGCGGTGTACTGCCTGTCCCAGCGCGCCGAGCACATCTGGGAGGGCGTCTCGAGCGCGACGACGCGGTCCCGGCCGATCATCAACACCCGTGACGAACCGCACGCCGACGCCGAACGGTACCGGCGCCTGCACGTCATCGTGGGCGACTCGAACATGGCCGAGCCGACCACGTTGCTCAAGATCGGCACCGCGAACCTGGTGCTGGAGATGATCGAACAGGGCGTGCAGTTCCGGGACTTCACGCTGGACAACCCGATCCGGGCGATCCGCGAGATCAGCCACGACCTGAGCGGACGCCGGCCGGTGCGGCTGGCGGGCGGCCGTGAAGCGTCGGCACTGGACATCCAGCGCGAGTACTACGGGCGGGCGGTGCAGCACGTGCGGGCGAACGACTCCGGCCCGACCGCGCAGCGTGTGATCGAACTGTGGGGCCGCGCGCTGGACGCGGTGGAGCAGCAGGACTTCGGCAAGATCGACACCGAGATCGACTGGGCGATCAAGCACCGGCTGGTCGAGCGGTACCGCGCCAAACACAACCTGGACCTGTCCAGCCCGCGGGTGGCCCAGCTCGACCTCGCCTACCACGACATCCGGCGGGGCCGCGGCATCTTCGACCTCCTCCAGCGCAAGGGGCTGGTGCGGCGGATCACCGACGACGGTGAGATCGAGCTGGCCAAGGACACGCCACCGCAGACCACCCGGGCCAAGCTGCGCGGTGACTTCATCGCCGCGGCCCAGGCCGCGGGGCGTGACTTCACCGTGGACTGGGTGCATCTCAAGCTCAACGACCAGGCCCAGCGGACCGTGCTGTGCAAGGACCCGTTCCGGGCGGTCGACGAGCGGGTCGACCGCCTGATCAGTTCCCTCTGACGACCACTGGTGTCGCGAGGCTTCCCGCAATCCGTCCGGGTGGGCCGCGCCTCCGCGTGACGAGGAGGCGCGAACCCCGGGCAGGGGGTCCGGAAGGCGCCACCTGAGTGGCTCATGGGGACCCAACCGTGCGCGGTGAGTGACCGGAGGGCGACGGAATGCGGGCGTGTCGCCGTTATCGGCAACACGATCGGTCAAGGGTTCGAATGTGCCGCGTGTTCCTCGGTGGTCTTACCCACCCGGGACGGCCGGGGGAGCTAGGGTTGTCGCGTGTCCACCGCGCGTGCCGAGCGCCTGGTCAATCTGGTGCTCGCTCTGCTGTCCACCCGGCAGTACCTTACCGCTGACCGGATTCGCGGAATCGTGCCCGGATACGCCGAGGCCAGCGGTGACGAGGCCTTCTCGCGCATGTTCGAACGCGACAAGACCGAGCTGAGGGAGCTGGGGATTCCGCTGGAAATCGGGCGGAATTCCGCGTTCGACGTGGCCGACGGCTACCGGATCGCCCGCCGGGACTACGAGCTGGGTGACATCGAGCTCGCGCCCGACGAGGCGGCCGCGGTCGGCCTGGCGGTCCGGCTCTGGGACTCCCCGGAGCTCACCGGCCAGGCGCAGGGCGCACTGGTGAAGCTGCGCGCGGCCGGCGTCGAGGTCGACCACACCGCGCCCGGCGTGGTCGAGTCCCGGGTGCGGACCGAGTCCGCGTTCTCGCCGTTGCTGGCGGCGGTGCAGAACCGACAGGCGGTGCGCTTCGGCTACCGGCGGTCCGGTTCCGCCGAGCGAATGACCCGCACGCTGGAGCCGTGGGGCGTGGTGTCGTGGCGTGCCCGCTGGTACGTCGTCGGGCACGATCGCGACCGCGGGGCGCCTCGCTGTTTCCGCCTTTCCCGCATCCTCGGCGAGGTCTCCACAGCAGGCCCACCGGGCGAGGTGCGGCGGCCGGAGAACGTCAACCTGCTGGAGTTCGTCGCGGGAAGCGACCGCCCCGAGCCCGCTCCGGTGGCCACCGCCCGGCTCTGGATCGCCGAGCATCGCGCGGCCCGGATCCGCAGGCACGCCAAGCTCGTCGGGAGGCTGACCGTGGACGGGGTCGAGGGCGATCTGGCCGAGGTCGAGCTCTACCACCCGGAGAGCGCGGCGAACTGGATCGCCGGGCACGGGCCCGACGTGCTGGTCCTGGAGCCGGACGTGCTCGCGAAGGCGGTGCGTGAGCGGCTCCACGGGCTCGCCCGTGGCGTTGCCGGCGCGTCCCGGGAGGCCGGGCGGTGAGCGCCTCCACCGCGGGCCGCATGCCACGCCTGCTCGCCCTGGTGCCCTACCTGCTGGCCCGGCCCGGCATCGCCATCGACGAGGCGGCACGGGACTTCGACGTGACCCCCCGGCAACTACGGCGGGATCTCGAACTGCTGTGGATGTGCGGTCTGCCCGGCTACGGTCCCGGCGACCTGATCGACCTCTCTTTCGAGGGCGACACCGTGACCGTCACCTTCGACGCCGGCATGAACCGGCCGCTGAGGCTCACCGGCGCCGAGGCGACCGCGCTCCTGGTGGCCCTGCGCGCGCTCGCCGAAACCCCGGGCGTGGCGGACACCGACGCGGTGCTGCGGGCCATCGCCAAGATCGAGGCCGCCGCGGGGCAGGCCCAGCCCTCCGGCGTGGTGGTCGGTCTCGCCGTGCGGGAGGGCGAACGGACCGCGCGCACGCGGGCGGCGGTGCAGCAGGCGCTGCACGAGCGGAAGGCGCTGCGCATCCGTTACTACACCGCCTCGCGGGACGAGATCACCGAGCGGACGGTCGACCCGATGCGGCTGCTGATCGTGCAGGCCGTGGGCTACCTGGAGGCCTGGTGCCGCCGGGCGGAAGGGGTACGTCTGTTCCGGCTCGACCGGATCGACGCCGTGGTGATGCTCGACGAGGCCGCGGTACCGCCCCCGGAAGCCCGGCCCACCGAGATCTCCGGCGGTGTCTTCCAGGCCCGGCCGGAGCAGCCGGAGGCCGAGCTGGTCCTGGAGCCGGACGCCCGCTGGGTGGCCGAGTACTACCCGTGCGAGGAGCTGGCCGAACTCGACGGGGGCAGGCTCCGGGTGCGGATGCGTTACGGCGACGAGTCGTGGATGGTCCGCCTGGTGCTCGGCCTCGGCGGCGACGCGTGGGTCGAGCGGCCCGCCTCGCTCGCCGACGCCGTCCGGCAACGGGCCTCCGACGCGCTGGCACGGGCGGCACACCTGGCTTCCACACTGGATCGCCTAGGGTGATCACGTGCCGTACCTGCCGTCGATCGTGCTCGCCGTTGCCGGGCTGCTGCTCCTGGGTTTCCTGGTGACGCGGACCTTCCGGGCCCTCCGCCGCTTCTCCGCCGTCAGGAACGCGGCGGTGACGAGCACCGGTGACCGCGCCGGACTGGTCAGGGCGCGGGCCGCCGGGGTACGGGTCGCGCTCAGGCAGAGGCGACGCGGGCAGGCGAACCAGTAGCATTAGGCTGTGTCTCGAAAGGCGGCCCCAGCGCGCCTCGCGTGGCACCACGGATTTTGAGGCGCGGAGTAGGCGTGGACAAGATGGGAGCCCCCTCATGCTGAACGGACTGCAGCCGTATCACCTGATCATCATTCTGCTGCTCGTGGTGCTGTTGTTCGGCGCCAAGCGTCTTCCGGACGCGGCCCGCTCGATCGGCAAGTCCATGAAGATCTTCAAGGCCGAGACCAAGTCCATGGACGACTCCGCCGACGGCGCGACCGAGCCGGAGACCAAGCAGATTTCCTCGTCGACCGTGCAGCCGATGGGCACCGAGTCGCAGGTCGCCGACCTGCAGCGGCAGCTGGACGAGCTGAAGAAGCAGCAGGCCACGGGAGACCATCCGCAGAAGCACGTGAGCTGATCCGGACAGGACTGGTGTAGTGGCCGACCCGGAAGGCCGCCGGGCCCGGCGGCGCAAGCGCAGCCGCCGGCACAACCCCGACGGCACGATGACGCTCATCGAGCACATTTACGAGTTCCGCCGCAGGCTGGGCTGGGCACTCCTGGCCATCGTCGTCGGCGGGATCTTCGGTTTCATCTGGTTCGGGACCAAGATCGGCCCGATCCCTTCGCTGGGCAACCTGGCGACCGACCCGTACTGCGCGATCCCGCAGGGGCAGCGGCTCGACGGTGACAAGGGCTGCTACCTGCTGCAGACGGTGCCCTTCGAAGGGGTCATGATCCGGCTGAAGATCAGCCTCGCGGCCGGCGCGGTGCTGACTTCGCCACTGTGGCTCTACCAGGTCTGGGCCTTCATCGCGCCTGGCCTGTATTCCAAGGAACGCAAGTACGCGCTCACCTTCGTCGGTTTCGCCAGCGTGCTCTTCGCCTGCGGCGCCGTGCTGGCCTACCTGCTGATTCCCCGCGCGCTCGCGCTGGTCACGAGCTTCGGCAGCGAGTTCTTCGTCACCGGGCTCACCGCCGACAAGTACATCAGTTTCGTGTTGTCGCTGCTGGTGATCTTCGGGGTCAGTTTCGAACTGCCCCTGCTGGTGGTCATGCTCAACTTCGCGGGCGTGCTCCACTACGACAAGCTGAAGAAGTGGCGCCGCGGGATCATCTTCGTGCTGTGGGTCTTCGCCGCGTTCGTGACGCCCGGCCAGGACCCGTTCTCCATGCTGGGCCTGGCGATCGCGTTGACGGTCCTGTTCGAAATCGCGGTCCAGATCGCCCGCGTGCACGACCGCCGTAAGGCCTTGCGGCGCAAGGAAGAGGGCTGGGAAGGCCTGAGCGACGACGAGGCCGCCCCGTTCGACTACACCCCGAGCACCGCGGACGACGAACCCGCGCCGCCCACCACCGCGTCTTCGGCGGGCACCGACGACATCACCTGAGTCCGTGCGTGCCGCACTGGTCGTGCATGCCGGTGCCGGCCGGGGCGCGGGAGCCAGGATCGCCGGGACCGTCGCGACGCGGTTGCGTGACAGCGTGGACCGGCTTGACCTGGTCGTGGCGCCGGGAGTCGCCGAGTTCCGGGAGGCGATGTCCGCCCGCGCCGGGGAACTGGACGCGCTGATCGTCCTGGGCGGTGACGGCACGGCGCACGAGGCGGTGCAGTTCTGCGCGGGCACATCGACGGCGCTGGGACTCGTGCCGGTGGGCAGCGGCAACGACCTCGCGCGCGGGCTGGGGCTGTCGCTGGACCCGCTGTGCGCCCTCGACACGGTGGTGAGCGCGCTCCGGACGGGCTTGCGCCGGCGCGCCGACCTCGGCCGGGCGGACGGAAGGTGGTTCGCCACCGTGCTCTGCGCCGGGTTCGACGCGGGTGTCAGCGAGCGCGCCCGGACGATGACGTGGCCGGGCGGCACGCACCGCTACGACCTGGCCACTCTCGCCGAACTGCGCTCGTGGCGCGCGAAATCGCTCTGCGTCCGCACCGAGACGGAGACCTTCGAGTTGGAGGCGACCATGATCGCCGCAGGCAACACGCCGTTCTACGGCGGGGGAATCCCGATCTGTCCCGGCGCGCTGGCCGCGGACGGCCTGTTCGACGTCACCCTGGTCGGCCGGGTGGGCCGGGCCGAATTGCTCCGGATGCTGCCCCACCTGCGCGGTGGGGCCCACGTCGGCAGGCCTGGGGTGCGGACCTTCCGTGCCCGCGAGATCGCGCTCTCCGGGGATTTCCTGGCCGCCGCCGACGGCGAGCCGCTGGGGTCGCTGCCCGTCGTGGCGCGCTGTGTTCCCGGGGCGCTGACCCTGCTCGGCTGAGGCTGTGCTTCAAAGGCGCGCGATCGAATTTGCGTAGACAGGCCGTGACTCTCGCTGTCGGCCTCCTCTGGCCAGGCGGGCGGCCCGCCTGGAGAAAATCCGAGGCCTTCGGCACCCGCGCGCACCACCTCGCCCCGTGCACTCACACGAACTTGTGAGACACGCACTAGGCGGAGACCGCTCCCGTATGCGAGCCGGGGTGGCCATATGACAATCTGGTGACGTGGCCCCTCGCCCTTCCCCATCCCCGGCCGAGGCCTATCAGGCTTCGAAGCGACGCGGAAGATACCCCCGGCTGACCGCGTTCGAGGCGGAGGCGTCGTTCGAGTTCGACGATTTCCAGCTTCGCGGTTGCGAAGCCCTCGAAGACGGCCACGGCGTCCTGGTGTGCGCGCCGACGGGCGCGGGAAAGACCGTGGTCGGAGAGTTCGCGGTGCACCTCGCGCTCGCCGAGGGCCGGAAATGCTTCTACACCACGCCGATCAAGGCGTTGTCCAACCAGAAGTACAACGATCTCGTGCAGCGTTACGGCAACCGCGCGGTCGGGCTGCTCACCGGTGACTCCGCGATCAACGGCAACGCGCAGGTCGTCGTGATGACCACCGAAGTGCTGCGGAACATGCTCTACGCGGGCTCCTCCACGCTGGACGAGCTGTCCTACGTGGTGATGGACGAGATCCACTACCTCGCCGACCGGTTCCGCGGCGCGGTCTGGGAAGAGGTCATCCTGCACCTGCCCGAGCACGTCCGGCTGGCCGGGCTGTCGGCCACGGTGAGCAACGCCGAGGAGTTCGGCGAATGGCTGGTCACCGTGCGCGGGAACACCACGGTGGTGGTCGAGGAGCACCGGCCGGTGCCGTTGTGGCAGCACATGCTGGTGTCCAACCGGCTGCTCGACCTGTTCGCCGGGGAGGGCCCCGCAGGCGAGGCGCGGATCAACCCGGGGCTGGTGCGGCGGGTGGAGGAAGTCGGCCGCATGCACGCGCCCGCGCTGCGCGGGCCACGTGCCCGGGGCGGACGGCAGCAGCGCCACCGCGGGCCGCGGTTCCGGCCGCCGTCGCGGGTCGACGTCGTCAACCGCCTCGACCACGCCGGCCTGCTCCCGGCCATCGTGTTCATCTTCTCCCGCGCCGGATGTGACGCCGCGGTCGGTCAGGTCGTGCGGGCCGGGACGCGGCTGAACACCCCGGAAGAAAGCGCGGAGGTCCGCCGGGTGATCGCGCAGCGCACCGGCGACCTGCCTGAGGGCGATCTCGCGGTGCTCGGCTACTGGGAGTGGCGCGAAGCGCTGGAAAACGGCGTCGCGGCGCATCACGCCGGGCTGCTCCCGGCCTTCAAGGAGACCGTCGAGGAGCTGTTCGTCCGCGGTCTGGTGAAGGTGGTGTTCGCGACCGAGACCCTGGCGCTGGGCATCAACATGCCTGCCCGCACCGTGGTCCTGGAACGGCTGGTCAAGTACAACGGCGAAGCGCACGTGGACCTGACACCGGGGGAGTACACGCAGCTCACCGGGCGTGCCGGGCGGCGTGGCATCGACGTGGAGGGCCACGGCGTGGTGATCTGGCAGCCGGGCGTCGATCCCAAGCAGGTGGCCGGGCTGGCCTCCACCCGGACCTACCCGCTGCGCTCGTCCTTTCGCCCCGGCTACAACATGGCGATCAACCTCGTCAGCCAGCTCGGGCGTGAGGAAGCGCGGGAGATCCTGGAGCTTTCCTTCGCGCAGTTCCAGGCCGACCGGTCGGTGGTCGGACTCGCGCGCCGGATCGAGCGGAACCGGGAGGCGCTGAGCGGCTACGCCGAGGCGATCACCGGCGACTTCAAGGAGATGCTCGACTACGTCTCGCTCCGCAAGAAGATCTCCGACCGGGAGAAGCTGCTGGCCAAGCAGAACACCACGGCCCGAAGGGCCAGCACGGCGGAGTCGCTGGAGCGGCTGCGCAAGGGCGATGTGATCGCGGTGCCCGCCGGGCGCCGCGCGGGACTGGCCGTGGTGGTGGACCCGGGCCTGGATCCGATCCGGGAACCGCGTCCGGTGGTGGTCACCGAGGACCGCTGGTCGGGCCCGTTGTCGCTGTCCGACTTCTCCGCACCGGTGGAACCGCTGGGGCACATCCGGCTGCCCAAGCACGTCGAGCTGCGCTCGCCCAAGACCCGGCGGGACATCGCGGCCACCCTGCGCAACGCCGGAATTTCCTTGCCTGCGCGGCACAAACGCCGGTCCGGGGCGGCCGACGACGGTGAACTGCTGGCGTTGCGCCGTGCCTTGCGCGCGCACCCGTGCCACGGGCTGGCCGAGCGCGAGGCGAACATGCGCTGGATCGAGCGCCACCAGCGTCTGGAGGCCGAAACCGAGCAGCTGGAACGCCGGGTGGCGGCCACCACGCACTCATTGGCTCGCGCTTTCGACCGGATCTGCGCGTTGCTGCGTGAGCGTGGCTACCTGGGAGACGGCGGCGACCGGGTGACCGGGCACGGCACCCAGCTCGCCCGGCTCTACAGCGAGTCGGACCTGCTCGCGGCCGAATGCATCCGGCACGGCGTGTGGGAAGGGCTCGACCCGGCCGAACTCGCCGCGGTGGTTTCGACGCTGGTGTTCGAGGCCCGCCGGGACTCGGCGGGGGAGCCTCGTCTGCCCTCGGGCGGCGGCGTGCCGCGCGCCTGGCGGGACACCGCGCGCCTGTGGTCGGAACTGGCCGAGGACGAGCGCCGGCACCGGCTGGACCGGACGCGCGAGCCCGAAGCCGGCTTCGCGTGGCCGGTCTACCGCTGGGCGCGGGGGGAATCGCTGGAGAAGGTGCTCACCTCCGCCGAGGCGAACGGACAGGAACTTTCAGCGGGTGACTTCGTCCGCTGGGCCCGCCAGGTGATCGACCTGCTCGACCAGATCCGCACGGTGCTGGGCACCGAGGAGCCGGTCGGGCAGGCGGCGGCCAAGGCGGTGAAGGCGCTGCGCAGGGGCGTGGTTGCCGCGGGCGCGGCATAACCCGGCGCGCCCATTAGCACGGACTGGTGAGAGGCTTTCCGGCGAAGCGGATGCTGTGGTTGGATCGCGCTCAGCGAGGCAGGCGCGGATTGGAGTATCGATGAGCACGCCCTTTGGGGGCAACGACCCGCAGCAGTGGGGGCAGGGCGGCACACCTTCTCCGTCATCGGGGGGGTTTCCGGAACAGAGTTACGCCCACCAGCCGGGGAATCATCAGCCCCAGTACGGCCAGGCGTACCCGCAGCAGTATCCGCAGTACGGACAGCAACCGCAGCAGCCGTACGGGCAGTATCCTTACGGACAGCCCGGTGCGCAGCCGGGCGGACCGCAGTTCCCGCAGCAGCCTTACGGTGGCCAGTCCTTCGGCCAGCCGCCCGGCACCGGTGAGCCGAAGAAGGGCGGGAAGGTCGTCCTGATGGTGGTCGCCGCGGTGGTCGTGGTGGTCGCCGTGGTGTGTGTGCTCGGCTTCTTCAAGCCCGGGTTCTTCGTGACGACCGTGCTGGACCAGAACGCGGTGCAGAACGGGGTCAAGACGGTCCTGTCCGCCGGACCGCCCAAGGGATACGGACAGCCGGTGAGCAGCGTGTCCTGCCCGGCCAAGCAGGAGGTCAAGGCGGGCGCGACGTTCGACTGCACGGCGGTCGTGGACGGCCAGAAGAAGACCGTCACCGTCACGGTGAAGGACTCCGACGGCAACTACGAGGTCGGCCAGCCGCGCTAGGGTCCGCCGCACCGGAAATGGTTTGGCCGGTGCGACGGTTCTGCGCCACGATCGGGTCCTGTGAGCGACTACAGCCTGCGAGTACTGCGACCCGACGAGCACCGAGCCGCCAACAACCTGTTCCGGTCGTCCATTCACGTGCCGCCGGTGGGAGACGACTGGCGGTATGCCGAGCGTGCGTACCAGCCAGGGCGGGTGCTGGGCGCCTTCGACGACACGAAGATGATCGGCACGGCACGGTCGTTCGACGCGGAAATGACCGTGCCCGGCGGCAAACGGCCGGCGGTCGCGGCGGTCACCGCCGTCGGGGTGCGGGCGGACCGGACCCGGCGTGGTGTGCTCACGGCCCTGATGCGCAGGCAGTTCGAGGACTTCGTCACGCGTGGTGTCCCGCTGGCCGCGTTGTACGCGAGCGAGCCGGGCATTTACGGCCGTTTCGGGTATGGCGTGGCCACCCGGGTCCAGAAGCACACGGTGGACCTGCGGCGCGCGCGGCTGCGGCCCGGAATCCCCGCGAACGGGGAAATCGAAGTGGTCGGGGTGGACGAGATGTTCGAGCGGCTGCCCGGGATCTTCGCGGAGCTGCCGCACACCCGGCCCGGGATGATGACCCGTCCCGAGTACTGGTGGCCGGGTTTCGAGCGGGCCGCGCGGACTTCGCCCCAGCCCTGCCTGGCGGCGATTCATCACGGACCGGACGGGCCTGACGGCTTTGTGGTCTACACCGTGCGCGAAGACAGGAGTGCGCTCGAGGTGACGACGCAGCACGTCGCGAACAGCGCGGCCTTCGCCGGACTGTGGCGGTTTCTCGCCGGTGTGGACCTGGTCGGCGCCGTCGAAGCCTTCGACCGTCCGCTCGACGAGCCCGCCGAGTTACTGTTCACCGATCCCGGTGCGTTCGTTTCGACGGAGGCCCTCGCCGGCCGGCTCTGGTTGCGCCTCGTCGACGTTCCCGCGGCGCTGGCGGCGCGCGAGTACGACGGCGAGCCGGTCGTCCTCGACGTGGCCGATCCGGTGCTGGAGGCCAACTCCGGCCGCTATCTCGTCTCGCCGGACCGTGTCGCCGTGACCACCGAACCGGCGGGGCTCAGGCTCGACGTAAGCGCGCTGGCGATGCTCTATCTGGGCACCTGGTCCGCCTCGGCGCTGGCGGCCGCCGGATGGATCGAAGAGGTCGAACCGGGCGCCGCCGCGCGGGCGGATCGGTTGTTCCGCACCGAAATCGCCGCCTGGTGCGGCACCCGGTTCTGATGCCGGGCCGGGAGGCGGTGACGTTGTCCGTTGTCACCGCCTCCCGGGCCTTGGGCGCTCAGGCTCGGAGGGCTTCGCCGAGCTTGACCTTGGCGCCCGTGCGCAGCACGGCGTTGCGGTAGATCCGGGCGGAGGCCCAGATCAGCACCGGGATGAGCGCGGCGACCAGCACGACCGACAAACCGGCCTCCCACAGCGGCACGCCGCCCATCGCCAGGCGCATCGGCATCATGGTCGGCGCGAACACCGGGATGATCGAAAGCACCTCGGCCAGCGGGCTGCCCGGGTTCGACGGCAGGATCGAGATCCCGATGACGTAGCCGGCGATGACGAAGACCAGCGCGGGGGAGACCGCGCCGCCGACGTCCTCCTGCCGGGAGACGAGCGCGCCCAGGCCGGCGAAGACGATCGAGTACATCAGGAATCCCAGCAGGTACCACACGATCAGCCAGATCACCGTGCCCACCGCGGCGGAGGCCGAGATCGTCAGCACTCCGGTGGCCAGGCCGGCGGCGACGCCGACCACACCGATCACCGCCATCTGGAGCAGCCCGACCGCGCCGATCCCGAGCACCTTGCCGGTCATCAGCTGCCAGGGCCGGATGGCCGCGAGCAGCAGTTCGACGACGCGGCTGGTCTTCTCCTCCACCACACCCTGAGCGACGGCCTGGCCGTTCATCATCAGCGAGAGGTAGATCAGGATGCCCGCGATGATGCCGAGCACGAGTTGCTGGCCGTTGTAGTCGTAGGGCTTCTGCAGCGCCCGCACGTCGACTCCGGCGGCGGCGACCGCCGCGCCGACCCGCGCCGGGTCGCCGCCCAGCGCGGTGATCTGCTGATTCAGCGCGAGTTGCCCGGCCGCGACGGTGAGCACGTTGCGGAGCTTCTGATCGAGGTCCTTCTTGACGACCACCCGCACGGCTTTGCCGTCACCGGTGAGCAAGGCGTCGAGCGAGCCGTCGCCGACCTTGGCCTGCCCGGCCGTCTCGTCGGGGACCGGTGTGGTGGTCACGTTCTGCCCGAGCGCTTTCGCGCCCGCTTGCACCGACGCGGCGAGCTGCGCGTTCGACGGGGTGTAGCCGACCGTGGTCTGCGAGACGGTTCCGCCGATGAATTTCATCACGACGGCAAGGGCGACGATCACGATCAGGAGCACGAGCGTGCTGATGCGATACGCCTTCGAGCGCAGCCTGGTCCGGATCTCACGCCCGGCGACCAGCCGGATTCCTTGCCACGGCGCCATGTTCACGTTCATCGGACTCCCCCCTGGGTGACGACCGTGCGGAACAGCTCGGTCAGCGAAGGCCGGCGTGGGGCGAACTCGCGGACGGGCCCGGTGGCCAGCGCGGCGCGCAGGACCTCCTGGTCGTCGGCTCCTTCGCCGAGTTCGAGTTCGGTGCGGGTTCCCTTGTGCTCCAGGACCTTCACGCCCGGCAGCGTGGCGGCCCAGTCAGCGGAAGCCCGCGGCGCGTCCACGACGAGCCTCGGTGCTCCGCCCGCCCGCAGTTCGTCGACCGTGCCGCAGGCCACCATCTGTCCTTTCCGGACGATGCCGACCCGGTCGCACAGCCGCTCGACGAGATCGAGCTGGTGACTGGAGAAGACCACCGGGACACCGTGGGCGGCCTTGTCCCGCAACACATTGCTCATCACGTCCACCGCCACCGGGTCGAGTCCGGAGAACGGCTCGTCGAGCACCAGGATGTCCGGGTCGTGCACCAGCGCGGCCGCGAGCTGGACCCGTTGCTGGTTGCCGAGACTCAGCTTCTGGACCTCGTCGTCCCGTCGTGTGGCCACGTCGAGGCGCTCGGTCCACCACTTCACCGACCGCTGTGCCTCCGCGGCACCCATGCCGTGCAGACGGGCCAGATAGACCAGCTGTTCGGCGACCTTCATCCTCGGATACAGGCCGCGTTCCTCGGGCATGTACCCGATCCGCCGCCGGGTCTCCAGCGTGATCGGCCTGCCGTCCCAGCGAACCTCGCCGGAATCGGCCGCGAGCACCCCCAGCGCGATGCGCATCGCCGTCGTCTTGCCGGCCCCGTTGCTGCCGACGAAGCCGAACAGTTCCCCGGCGCGGACATCGAAACTCATCTCACGCAGGGCCACCACATCGCCGTACCGCTTGGAGATCGCGTCGATCTCCAGCCGTTGGTCTGTCAAAGGTTCCCTCCCCAGTCCGAAAATGTGATATCACTATGCTACCGTTTCGTCCCGAGAGCAAGTCTAGCTGGGGAGGTTGGCGAAGATGACCGAAAACGCACCGGACATGCCGGATCCACGGGTGGTCGAACGACCCGTCCGCGCCGCGCCGGGATTTTTGATGTTGCTCCTTTCGGTGGTGATGGTCCTGGGTGGCGCCGCGCTTGTCGCGATCGAGGCGCACGCGAGCAGGCCTGTTCCCGCTGTGGCGGGAATTCTGGTGGTCATCGTGGGCTTGGTGCTCCTGCGCGGGCTCACGCCGGTCGCTCCCGGTGAGGCCAGGGTCGTGCAACTTCTCGGCCGTTACACCGGCACGTTGCGCACCGACGGCCTCCGGTGGGTCAACCCCTTCACCGTGCGACGGCCGGTGTCCACCCGGATCCGGAACCACGAAACGGCTGTCACGAAGGTCAACGACGCCGACGGCAACCCCATCGAACTGGCGGCCGTGGTGGTGTGGCAGGTCCGCGACACCGCGCAGGCCTTGTTCGAGGTCGACGATTTCGTGGAGTTCGTCGGGATCCAGACCGAGACGGCGGTGCGCCACATCGCCAACGCCTACCCCTACGACCGGCACGAGGACGGGAAACTTTCCTTACGGGACAACGCCGACGAGATCACCGAAAAGCTGTCCCAGGAGATCGGCGCGCGGGTGGCCGCGGCCGGGGTGAAGGTGATCGAATCACGGCTGACGCACCTCGCCTACGCTCCGGAGATCGCGCAGGCGATGTTGCGGCGCCAGCAGGCCGGTGCGGTGGTGGCCGCCCGGCAGCGGATCGTGGAGGGTGCGGTCGGCATGGTCGAGATGGCGCTGGACCGGCTCGCCGAACGCGAAGTGGTGGACCTCGACGAGGAACGGAAGGCGGCCATGGTCAGCAATCTGCTCGTGGTCCTGGTCGGCGACCGGGACGCCCAGCCCGTGGTGAACACCGGGACCCTGTACCAGTAGTGGCTCCGACGCCGGATTCCTCCAGCGGCGCCAGGCGGGCGCGCGCGGTGGGCGAGCGCAAGAAGATCTTGCTGCGCCTCGACCCGGTCGTGCACGACGCGCTCGCCCGCTGGGCGGCCGACGAGTTGCGCAGTACGAACGCGGAGATCGAGTTCCTGCTCCGGAAGGCGCTCGCCGAGGCCGGGCGCCTGCCCAGCGATGTCGGCCGGATGCGCGGGCCCGGCAGGCCGCGGAAGTCCGCGGCGAAACCCTCCGAGGAGTCCAAAATGGACGGAGAAGACGATGACGCGGGATCCTGAGTCCCTGCCCGAGAAGTTGTTCCTGCTCGCGGTCGACGCGCGTCAGGAGCGGTTGAGAGGGGGCCTTGAACTCGGTTACGCGCTCCGCGCGGCCGCGCTGGCGGATCTCCTGCTGCGCGGGCACCTTCGCGACGAGTCGGGCAAGGCCTGCGTGGCGAAACCCGCTTCGGGGCTGGATCCCCTGCTCCAGGGCGTCTGGGAGGAGGTCGAGCGGGCAGGGCGCTGCTCGTGGCGACGCTTGATCAACAGGGGACGGGGCCAGGCCATCCGCGCGACACGGGACGCCCTTGCCGGGGCAGGGGTGATCAGGGTCGGAAAGCGCCGCGTTCTCGGGCTGTTTCCGGCCACCAAGATCACCCTGCGCGGATCGGTGCACCGGCTCGCCGACGAGGTGGGGCGCGCGATACGCGGGGGAGGGCCGGTGGCGCGGATCGACCCCGATGTGGCGGCGCTCGCGGTACTGGCCTCGGCCATTCCCCTCCGGACGGTGATCAGCGTCGGCGAGCGCCGCCGGTTCAAGAAACGCCGGGCCGCTCTGGGCGAGCCGATCGAGCCGATCCCGGACGCCCTGCGCCGGGTGATCGCCAACGCGCGCGCGGTCGCCAGCGGCTGAGGAGTGGGGGTTGGAGGCGGGCGAAGCGGGGTAGCCCTCGGCCATGGGCGGGGATTTCCGGATCGAAGTCGTGACCGATCACGAGTACGTGCTCCATGCCGTGGCGGGAGCCGAAACCGTGGAGACCTGGTTCCACCTCGAGCCGGAAGTGCTGCGAGAACTGGGGGTCGGCGAGGCGGACGAGGCGAAGGTCGTGGCGCGGACCGTGGATTTCATGGCGGAGCGGCAGTCGGTGGCGGATTTCCCGGCCCTGGTGCACCTGGAAGACCTCATCGCCACCTACGCCGACTACCCGGAGCAGATCCGCGACCGTCTGGGGTAGCGCGGGGAGCCGGTCAGGACGCCGACGCCGTCACCCGGATCCGGCGCCCCGTCACCCGTTCCATGTCGATGGAGACCACCTGGTCGCGGGGGCCCGGTGCCCACGAGCGAGCGGCGGGATCGTTCAGGCTGACCAGTTCGTCGATGTCCAGGATCAGGCGGGCCTTGCCCACGATGACCACGCTCCACCCGGTGCGGGCGCCGGCGTCGAAGTCGTCGACCTCGAAGGCCACCACGGTCCGGTCGAGCCGGGCGACCCACTTCGCGTGGCCGAGCCGCAGCACGATCCGCCCGGTGGGCATGCTGTAGTTGACCAGCCGGATGGCAGGCAGTGCCTGTTCGGTGAAGACGAGGCGGCCGACGGCCTGGCTCCGCAGCAAGGTCAGGCACTGCCTGAGGTCGAGGCGCTCGATCTCGCTGGCGTTCAGGGGCGTGTTCATAAGCGGTCCATTGTGCGGTTGGGCTGACCCGGCCGACGATCCGGTCGTTCCACCTCGGTGACCAGAGGATTTAGTCACTTTTCGTGCTTGTCGGCCCTCGGAATCACCCGTGACGGTGACTCCCGATGGCGGTCGCGCCGACCGCTCACCGCACGCGCAGGCCGTCGAAGGCCACCGCGGTGACGGTGTCGGCCAGTTCGTCCGCGCTCATCCCGCCGCGCGGCCGGTACCACTCGATGAGGGAGTTGACCAGGCCGAACAGCAGGCGCGCGGTGACGGCGGGGTCGATGTCGGGACGGAGATCGCCTTCGGCGACGGCCAGGGCGACCAGTTCGCTGACCCGGTGGTCGAATTCGCGGCGGCGGAGGAGCGCGGCACGCTCCACCGCCGTGTTTCCCCGCACGCGAAGCAGCAACGTGACGAAAGGCAGCTGCTCCGCCAGGACCCGGACGCTTCCGCGAACGAGATGTTCGAGCCGCTCCACGGCACGGCCGGTGAGCGCCCCGGTGGCGCCGAGTTCTGCGAACAGCGCGTCGAGCGCGCGGTCCACGGCCAGCCGGAGCAGCTCCTCCTTGCTCGGAACATGGTGGTAGATGGCGGATTTCGTGACACCGAGCCGGCGCGCGAGATCCTCCATGCTGGTGCCGTCGTAGCCGCGCCGGTTGAACTCGTCGACGGCGATCGTCAGGACCGTCTCGAGGTCGTGGCCGGGCCGCCCGCGCCTGGCCGGCCGGGTGGCAGGCGTGTTCGTCACGGTCCGAGTATGCCTAATCTCTTCGCGGCCTTGCGCGCCCCCGCGATCGTGTCGACAGGGCGCTGCTTACCGAGGGCACGTCACGCCGAGCGGGAGGACGCCCTGCCGCCCCGATAGCGGAAAGAGAGGGGCGCGCTCTGTGGTCACCTTGACTGCCGCGGCGTCGCGCCCCCGCGATCGTGTCGACAGGGCGCTGCTTACCGGGGCGGGCGGTGGTCGAGGACGCGCCGGAGTTTGCCCACCGACCGCTCCAGGCTGCCGGGATCGACGATTTCGGCGCCCACCGTCAGCCCCGCTCCGTCCTTGACCCGCTGGACGATTTCGGCGGCCGCGGTCGCGCGGCGGCCGGACGGGGTGTCCGTACGGGCCTCGACCAGCACGGTGAGCTGGTCGGCGTGGCCCGAGCGGGTCAGGTGGATCTGGAAGTGCGGGGAGAGCCCCGCGGTGGCGAGCACGATTTCCTCGATCTGGGTGGGGAAGATGTTGACCCCGCGCAGAATGATCATGTCGTCACCACGTCCGGTGACCTTGTCCATCCGGCGGAACGCGGGGCGCGCGGTCCCCGGCCGCAACGCGGTCAGGTCGCGGGTGCGGTAGCGGATGACCGGCATCGCCTGCTTGGTCAGCGAAGTGAACACCACCTCACCGGTTTCACCCTCGCCGAGGACGGTTTCCTCGACCGGGTCGATGATCTCGGGGTAGAAGTGGTCCTCCCAGATGTGCAGGCCGTCCTTGGTCTCCACGCACTCCTGGGCCACGCCGGGGCCGATCACCTCCGAGAGGCCGTAGATGTCGACCGCGTCGAGGTCGAACCGTGCTTCGATCTCCGCGCGCATGTGCTCGGTCCACGGCTCGGCGCCGAAGATCCCGGTCCGCAGGGAACTGCGCCGCGGGTCGACGCCCTGGCGTTCGAACTCGTCGAGCAGCGTCAGCATGTAGGACGGCGTGACCATGATGATCTCGGGCCGGAAGTCGGTGATGAGCTGCACCTGGCGCGCGGTCATCCCGCCGGACGCGGGAATCACGGTGCAACCGAGCTTTTCGGCTCCGTAGTGCGCGCCGAGGCCGCCGGTGAACAGCCCGTATCCGTAGGCGACGTGGACCTTGTGGCCCGGGCGCCCGCCCGCTGCGTGGATCGAGCGGGCCATCACGGTGGCCCAGGTGTCGATGTCCTCTCCGGTGTACCCGACGACCGTGGGCTTGCCGGTGGTGCCACTGGAGGCGTGCACGCGGCGGAGCTCTTCCTGGGGGACCGCGAACATGCCGAAGGGGTAGTTCCGCCGGAGGTCTTCCTTGGTGGTGAACGGGAACTTCGCGAGATCCGCCAGATCCCGGCAGTCGTCGGGGTGGACCCCGGCCTCGTCGAACTTCTCGCGGTAGCACGGCACGTTGGCGTAGGCGTGCCGCAGTGTCCATTTGAGACGGTCGAGTTGCACGGCGCGCAGTTCGTCCGCGCTCATGCGTTCGGCCGGAGTCAGCTCGGCCTCGGCCGGGGCGGGGCCGAGCCGTTTCGAGGCGGGCACTTCATTGTGCATGACGCTCATTACTTCCTCCGCGAGTTTGCGCGCCCCCGCGATCGTGTCGACAGGGCGCTCGTTACCGGCACGCGTAACGTCGAGTGGATGGGCGCCCTGCCGCCCCGATGAGGGGGTTTGGGGGCTTGCCCCCAGCGGGGGGTGTGGGGGGCCGTGCCCCCCACAAAACACCGGGGTCTGGGGGCTTGCCCCCAGCGGGGGTGTGGGGGCCGTGCCCCCGCAAAGGACCGGAAAGAAAGGGCGCGTCTCTGGTCACCTTGACAGCCGCGATTTGATTAAAGAGTGTCATTGTCCTCGTTGGTTTCCCGGGGGGCGAGAACCCGGCTGCGGCCGCGGAACTCGGCGATGACCTCCGGCTCGCCGCCGTTCTCCCGGCGCACCGTGACGTCATAGATTCCGTTGCGCCCGTAGCGGGTGCGCTCGGTCGCGGTGGCGACGAGGAGGTCGCCGAGGCGGGCGGCGGCGACGAACGAGATCTCCGCGCCGGCGGCCACGGTGACCGGGCCGTAGCTGTTGCAGGCGCAGGCGAACGCGGTGTCGGCCAGCAGGAACAGGTAACCGCCGTGGGCGAGGGCATGGCCGTTGACCATCTGTTCGGTGACCTTCATGCGGGCCACGGCGCGGCCCGTGTCCGCTTCGAGGAGCTCGATACCGAGTGAGCGCGAGGCGGCGTCGTCGTCGAACATCACCCGAGCGGGCGCACTGACGGCGCCCTGTGGTGATCGGCTTTCCTCCGGCATGCCGAGAGGCTATCATGAATTCCTGAACGATCGGTTGGTAATTCGGGAGGCGGTCGATGGTGGTGTCGGGTGAGGTGCTGCGCAGCTACGTCGGCGGCGGCTGGCGTGCCGGCGAGGGAGAGGGCGCACCGCTACGGGACGCCGTGACCGGCGAGGAGATCGCACGCGTCTCGTCGGCGGGCATCGACATGGCCGCGGCGCTGGACTACGGGCGCCGGGTCGGCGGTCCCGCGCTGCGCGAGCTGACCTTCCACCAGCGCGCGGCGTTGCTCAAGGCGCTGGCCTCCCATCTCCGGGAACACCGCGACGAGCTCCATGCCTCCTCCGCTAGGACGGGCGCGACCCCCGGCGACTCGATGTTCGATGTGGACGGTGGCATCGGTGTGCTGTTCGCCTACTCCGGCAAGGGAAAGCGCGAACTGCCCAACGACACGGTGTATGTCGACGGCGCCGTGGAGCCGCTGGGCAAGGGCGGCACCTTCGCCGGGCAGCACGTGATGACCTCCTCGCGCGGTGTGGCCGTGCAGATCAACGCGTTCAACTTCCCGGTGTGGGGGCCGCTGGAGAAGTTCGCGCCCGCCTTCCTGGCCGGCGTGCCCAGCCTGGTCAAACCCGCGAGCCAGACCGCCTACCTGACCGCGAAGCTGATCGAGCTGATGGCCGGTTCCGGGCTTCTTCCCGAGGGGTCCGTCCAGCTGGTCTGCGGTGGCGCGGGGGATCTGCTCGATCATCTGACCGAACAGGACCTGGTGTCCTTCACCGGGTCGGCGGCCACGGCCGCCAAGCTGCGCACCCATCCGGCCATCGTCCGGAATGCGGTGCGCTTCACGGCCGAGGCGGATTCGCTGAACTGCTCGATCCTCGGCCCTGATGCCGCGCCGGGCACACCCGAGTTCGACCTGTACGTCAAGCAGCTCGTCACCGAGATGACGGTGAAGGCGGGGCAGAAGTGCACCGCGATCCGGCGCGCGTTCGTGCCGGCCGGGCTCGCCGACGCGGTGGCCGAGGCCGCCGCCGCACGGCTGGCGAAGGTCACCGTGGGCAACCCGGCGAACCCGGAGGTGCGCATGGGTGCGCTGGCAAGTCTGGAACAGCGCGAGGAGGTCCGCCGCTCGCTGAAGGCACTGCTCGACGTGGCGACCGTGGTGTCCGGCGATCCCGGCCGGGTCGAGGTGATCGACGCCGACCCCGAGCGGGGCGCTTTCGTCTCTCCTGTCCTGTTGCGCGCCGACGACCCGGAGCGCGCCGAGCCGCACGAGGTCGAGGCCTTCGGCCCGGTGGCCACGCTGATGCCGTACACCTCCACCGACCACGTCGTCGAACTGGCGGCGCGCGGGCGTGGAAGCCTCGCCGGATCGGTGGTGACCGCGGACACCGGGTTCGCTCGTGAGGTCGTGCTCGGGGTGGCGCCGTGGCACGGCCGGCTGCTGGTGCTCGACTCCGAAGACGCGGGGGAGTCCACCGGTCACGGCTCGCCGTTGCCGCCGCTGGTGCACGGTGGTCCCGGCCGGGCAGGCGGCGGGGAAGAGCTGGGCGGCATCCGCGGGGTGCTGCACCACCTGCGGCGCACCGCCGTGCAGGCGAGCCCGAAGGTGCTTTCCGCGGTGACCGGGCGGTGGATAGCGGGCGCGCCCCGCCAGGAGGGCGTGCACCCGTTCCGGAAAACGCTGGCCGAGCTCAAGATCGGCGACTGCGTGGTGGCCGGGCCGCGTGCCGTGACCCGGGAGGACGTCGACCGCTTCGCGGAGTTCACCGGCGACCGGTTCTACGCGCACACCGACGAGCGGGCGGCCGCGGAGAACCCGCTGTTCGGCGGGATCGTGGCGCACGGCTACCTGGTGGTCTCGTTCGCGGCGGGGTTGTTCGTGGACCCCGATCCCGGTCCGGTACTGGCCAACTACGGGCTGGAAAACCTCCGCTTCCTCACCCCGGTCAAACCCGGCGACGAGGTGACGGTCACGTTGACCTGCAAGCAGATCACGCCGCGGGAGAACGCGGACTACGGCGAAGTCCGCTGGGACGCCGACGTGACGAACTCCGCCGGCGAATCGGTCGCCAAGTACGACGTGCTCACGCTGGTGGCGAAGGAGTAACCAATGACCCTCACTCAGCCTGAAGTGTCCGAAGTGGACCTCGAGGGCCATTTCGAGCGCACGGTCGCGAAGGATCAGCGGATCGAGCCCCGGGACTGGATGCCCGAGGGCTACCGCGCGACGATGATCCGCCAGATCGCCCAGCACGCGCATTCGGAGATCATCGGAATGCAGCCGGAGGGCAACTGGATCACCCGCGCGCCGTCGTTGCGGCGTAAGGCGATCCTGCTGGCGAAGGTGCAGGACGAGGCCGGGCACGGGCTCTATCTCTACTCGGCCGCCGAAACCCTCGGCGCGGACCGTCCGGACCTGACCGAACGATTGATCAGCGGCAGGCAGAAGTACTCGTCGATCTTCAACTACCCGACGCTGAGCTTCGCCGACGTGGGCGTGATCGGGTGGCTGGTGGACGGTGCGGCCATCTGCAACCAGGTTCCGTTGTGCCGCAGCTCTTACGGGCCGTATGCGCGGGCGATGATCCGGATCTGCAAGGAGGAGTCGTTCCATCAGCGCCAGGGCTTCGAACTGCTGATGACGATGATGAAGGGCACCACCGCCCAGCGGGAGATGGTGCGGGACGCGGTGAACCGGTTCTGGTGGCCGTCGCTGATGATGTTCGGGCCGCCGGACGCGGATTCGCCGAACACGGCCCGTTCGATGGCCTGGCGGATCAAGCGGCACACCAACGACGAACTGCGGCAGCGCTTCGTCGACATGACCGTGCCGCAGGCCGAGGCGCTGGGCGTGACGCTGCCCGACCCGGACCTGAAGTGGAACGCCGCGCGAGGGCATTACGACTTCGGGGCCATCGACTGGACGGAGCTCAAGCGGGTGATCTCGGGCGAGGGTCCGTGCAACGCGCAGCGCGTGGCGCACCGCCGCCGGGCTCACGAGGACGGCGCCTGGGTGCGGGAAGCCGCGGCCGCGTACGCCGCCAAACATGAGGGGGCCGTCCGTGACTGACTGGCCGTTGTACGAGGTGTTCGTGCGGGGCAAGCGGGGCCTCAACCACGTGCATGTGGGCTCGCTGCGGGCGGCGGACGCCGAGATGGCGCTGCGCAACGCCCGTGATCTCTACACCCGGCGCAACGAGGGCGTGAGCATCTGGGTGGTCCGGGCGACCGACATCACCGCGTCGAGCCCCGATGAGAAGGACCCGTTCTTCGCGCCGAGCGGGGACAAGGTGTACCGGCACCCGACGTTCTACGACATCCCGGCCGATGTCCCGCACATTTGAGGTGGTCATGTCGTTCGACAACGCTTTCGAGGGCCTGGTCGAGGCGGGCGAGGACGCGCGGTGGGCGTTCGGCACCGGTTTCGAGGACCCGTTGTCCGGAGTGGACACGACCGTGCCGTCCGATGTGGACGGTGCGGATCTGGCCGCCTACTGCCTGATGCTGGGTGACGACGCACTGGTGTTCTCGCACCGGCTGCAGCAGTGGTGCACCAACGCCCCCGAACTGGAGGAGGAGGTCGCGCTCGCCAACATCGGCCTGGACCTGCTGGGCCAGGCCCGGTTGCTGCTGGCGCGGGCCGGCCGGGCCGACCCGGTCTCGCCGGGCCGCGGCGAAGACTCCTACGCCTTCTTCCGGGACGAGCACGAGTTCCGCAACGTCCGGCTGGCCGAACTCGAACGCGGGGACTTCGGGGAGCTGATCGCCCGGCTTCTGGTGTTCTCGACCTGGCGGCTGGCGCTGTTCCAGGCGCTGACCGCGTCACGGGACCCGGTGCTGGCCGCGGTGGCCGCCAAGGGAGTCAAGGAGCTGACCTACCACCGCGACCACGCCGCGCGGTGGGCCGTCCGGCTCGGTGACGGCACCTCCTCCTCACGGGACAGGCTGAGCGCGGGCCTGGCGGAGATCTGGCCGTACGTGCCGGAGTTGTTCGTGCCGCACGAGGTCGAGGCGCGGATGGCCGAGGCGAGGGTCGGGGCCGATCCCGCGGCCGCGCGAGCCGAATTCGACGACGTGGTGGGCCGGGTGCTCGCGGCCGCGACGCTGACCCGGCCGGAGGTGGCGCCACGCGCCGGAGTGTCCGGACGGACCGGGCGGGACGGCGTGCACACCGAGGCGATGGGCTACCTGCTCGCCGAACTGCAGAGCGTGGCCAGGACGCATCCGGAGGCGACCTGGTGACGCGGACGGACAGTGCGACGACGGACCGGGCGCGGGCGGTCGCGGAGACCGTGACGGATCCCGAGTTGCCGATGCTCACCCTCGCCGATCTCGGCGTGCTCCGCGAAGTGTCCGAAGTGGACGGACGTGTGGTGGTGTCGATCACGCCGACCTACACCGGTTGCCCGGCGATGGACACCATGCGTGACGACCTCGTGCACGCCCTGGAAACGGCGGGGTATCGCGGTGTCGAGGTGCGGACGGTACTCCACCCGGCGTGGTCCAGCGACTGGATCAGCGAGGACGGCCGTGGCAAGCTCACCGAGGCCGGCATCGCGCCGCCCGGCCCGGCGCCCCGGCGCACGCCCGGGCCGGTACCGCTCACGCTGGTGCCCCCGGCGCCGCGAGGGGCGTGCCCGCACTGTGGTTCCACCGATACCGAGACGGTCTCGGAGTTCGGGGCCACCGCGTGCCGGGCGCTGCGCCGCTGCCGCGCCTGCGGCGAACCCTTCGAACAGGTCAAGGAGATCTGAGTGACCGCCAGCGTGAAACCCCGGTCGCGCACGGAGTTCCATCGGCTCGCCGTGGCCGCGGTCAGCGGGCTTTGTGACGACGCGGTCGCCGTCACCTTCGACGTCCCGCCCGGTCTCGCCGACGTTTACGCCTTCCGGGCCGGGCAGTCCCTGACCCTGCGGCGCGTGATCGACGGGCGTGAGGAACGACGCTCCTATTCGATCTGTGCCGCGGAAGGCGAGCGGCTCCGGATCGGCGTCCGTGAGGTGCCCGACGGGCTGTTCTCCACGTGGCTCGTGCGCCAGGTGCGGCCCGGCGACACCGTCGAAGTCGCCGCCCCGTCCGGCAGTTTCACGCCCGGGACCGGTGCCTCCGGGCGGCATGTGCTGATCGCGGCCGGGTCCGGGATCACCCCGGTGCTGTCCATCGCGGCCACGGTGTTGCGCGAACCGGATGCGAGTGTGGTGATGTTCTACAACAACCGGCGCACGTCCACGGTGATGTTCGCCGACGAACTCGCCGACCTCAAGGACCGCTACCCGGACCGGTTCGAACTCGTCCACGTGCTCTCCCGTGAACCCCGCGAGGCGGAACTGTTCACCGGGCGCCTCGACGAGACCAAGCTCGAAAGCCTGCTCGCGCTGGTTCCCGATCTCGACGAGGTCGGCGACTGGTGGCTGTGCGGCCCGTTCGCGATGGTCCGCACGGCCGCGGATCTTCTCCGGCGCACCGGTGTTCCGCCGCGACGGATCCATCAGGAACTGTTCTACGTCGAGGAAGCGCCACCGCCGCCGGTCCGTCATGAGGACGTGCCGGCCGGCGGGCTGACCAGCGAGGTCACCATCGTGCTCGACGGCCGGTCCACCACGCTCGTCCTGCCCCGTGACGCCCCCGTGCTCGACTCCGCCCAGCGGTTCCGTCCGGACCTGCCGTTCGCCTGCAAGGGCGGGGTGTGCGGTACCTGCCGGGCGAAGGTCACCGTCGGCGAGGTGGAGATGCGCCGGAACTTCGCCCTCGAACCGTCCGAAGTGGACGCCGGATTCGTGCTGACCTGTCAGTCGGTTCCGGTCTCCGGCGTCCTCACCGTCGACTACGACCAGTCGTGACGCGCCGCGCCATTCGGCGCGGTGCCGCCTTCACCCCAGCGCCGCGTGGTGGGCAGCCTCGGCGGTGATCACCACGACCGGGCAGTGCGCGTAACGCACGCACTGGGTGGCCACGCTGCCGAGCAGCAGTTCGGCCAGCGGACGGGCGCCGTGCGAGCCGACGACCAGCAGGTCGGCGGACATCGACGCCTTGACCAGTTCGGTGGCGGGGTCGCCACTGACCACGACCTCGACGAGCGGCGCCGGGTTCAGGAACTCCGAGCGGGTGGCCTCCACGACCGCGTGCAGGCGGTCGGCGTAGTCGGGTTCCTCGGCGATCGGACGGCGGCCATGGGGCAGGATCGCGAACGAGGTCCCGGGGAGCAGGTCCTCGTGCGGCCGGACGACGATGGCCCGCACGTGCGCCTTGCCCTCGGCCTCCCGCAGCGCCCACCGTAACGCCGCTTCGCTCTGGGGCGATCCGTCGACGCCCACGGCGATGGTGCGGACGGGTTCCGATTGAGTGGTCATCGGGAATTCTCCTTTTTCTGTTGTCCGGTTTGGTCTTCCGGCGGCGAGGCAGGCCGCGCGGGGAGGTGTCCTCCCCGCGCGAGAAACCCTTCAGAGAAGCCAGCGGTTGTGGCGGACGAATTCCGCCCACCGGCGGCCGATGCCCCAGGTGTTGCCCGCGTACACCGCGGCGAGCGCGATGAGCACGATCGCGTACATCAAGTGGTAGTCGATGATCGGGTTGGTCGACCCCGTCGCCTTGCCGGCCGCGGTGGTCGTGGCGAGCGGCCACTCGGCGAGCCACATCAGCAGCATCATGAGGGCGCCGGTGACGGCCGCGATCCGCAGCCCGGCCCCGACGATCAGGGCGACCCCGATCGCGGCGAGGCCGATCATGAACAGCCAGTCGGCCCAGGGCGCGCCCGCCCACGACCGCAGGGTGCCGGCGAGCGGGCCGACGTCCACCGAGCTCAGAAAGCCCTTCGTGGGCGAACCCCCGTGGATCCACGCCCGCGCCGACGGGGTCGCGTAGCCGAACCCGAACGTCTTGTCCAGGAACGCCCACAGGAACATCAGCCCGGTGGCGATCCGCAGCACCGCCAGCACGCGCGCGGCGGTCGGGGTCATGACCGCGCCGTGGACCGGGGCGGTCTCCGCCGCGCGCTGCGCCGGAACCTGCATGGCACTGGTGAGCGACGGCTGATCCTTGATGGTCATCGTGTCCTCCTCTTCCTTCACGACCTTGCGCGCCCCGCGCATCGGGACTCTTCGAGTCGAGAGAAGCGTCCCGTCCCTGCCGTGCACCGCGCTGGAGCACAAGGGCCCCACCCGGCAGGCCAGAGTCCTTTACCCGGGACTCCCAGGGAGATGACGAACGACTCTTCGCCGGAAGGGGCGCCGGGACCAGGCTTGAGACATCAAGGTGACAAGCCAATCGGATGCGAACCAGAGGACGGCGACGATGACCGGGACGACGCTCGTGGCGCGGTGGTGGAACCTGCTATTCCCAGGGCGCAACCCCCTCGTGCGGCGCTGGGACCGGCTGGAACGCACCGTGCTCGTGGTGGCGGTCCTGCTGGTGCTGGTGGCGGTGCCGTTCGCCGGAATGCTGGGCTCGAACACTTATGCGGCCGAAAGCGAACGGGCACGATTCGAAACCGCCACCCGCCACCAGGTCACGGCCACACTGCTGGTGGACGCTCCGCCGGTGAACGCGGGCGGGCGCAGCACGACGCTCGGCGAGACGGCGCTGGTGAAGGGCGCCTGGACCCGTTCGGACGGCACACAGGCCACCGGGAACGTGCTGACCGTGCGAGGTGGGCTCGCCGGTGACCGGGTGAGCGTGTGGATGGACACCGCGGACAACCCGGTTCCGGCACCGCTGCGGGAGGACATCGCGATGTGGAACGCCATCGGCACGGGGGTGTTCTCGTGGCTGGGCTTCATGGCGTTGTGCGGAGCCGGGTGCTGGTTCGCGCACCTGAACTTCAACCGTGCCCGCTACGCGGAATGGGAACGCGAGTGGGACCGTGAGCCGAGGGGCAGCCGATGATGGCCACCACTATCGACGAAGGCGGTCTGGACCACCTCATCTCGATACTGGCCGACTGCGGCTACCTGGTGATCGGCCCGACCGTGCGCGACAACGCGATCGTACTGGACGAGGTCGATTCGGTGCGGCGGCTGCCGGCGGGGTGGGCGGTGGACACCGAGCCCGGACGCTACGAACTGCGGCGGCGGAACGACCGGGCGATGTTCGCGAACTCCGCGGGCCCACAGTCCTGGAAGCGCTTTCTGCATCCACCGCGCCGAAGGCTTTGGTCCGGAGACTTCGAACCCGAACCCGCCGAGGAAGTGAACTACGCCTTCCTCGGCGTGCGCGGCTGTGACCTCGCGGCCATCGCGAAACTGGACCGGGTGCTGGGCGGGCCGGCGTATGGCCGCCGTCGCCGGGAGCTGTTCGTGATCGCGGTGAACTGCACCGAGCCGGGCGGGGTCTGCTTCTGCGTGTCGATGGGCACGGGTCCCGCGGCAGGCTCCGGATATGACCTGGCGCTGACCGAGCGGGACGACGAGCGTGGCCACGTCTTCGTCGTGGAGGTCGGCAGCGAGGCGGGCGCCGAGATGCTCGCTCGCGTGACCTCTCGTGAGGCGAGCGACGATGAGGTCGCCGAGGCGCGCGAGGCCGTCGAGGAGGCGGCGCACCACATGGGCCGCGCGATGCCGGAGGGCGACCTGAAGGCGATCGTCGCGGACGCGCGCGAGTCACCGCACTGGGAAGATGTCGCGAGCAGGTGCCTGACCTGCGGCAACTGCACGATGGTGTGCCCGACCTGCTTCTGCACCAGCACCGAGGACGTCACCGACCTCTCCGGCGAGCACGCGGAACGCTGGCAGCACTGGGCCTCCTGCTTCGAGATCGACTTTTCCTACCTGCACGGCGGAAGTGTGCGGACCTCGGCGGCGAGCCGGTACCGGCAGTGGATGACCCACAAGCTGAGCACGTGGCACGACCAGTTCGGGAGCTCGGGCTGTGTCGGATGTGGACGGTGCATCGCCTGGTGCCCGGTCGGTATCGACATCACCGCCGAGGCGGCGAAGCTGGCGGAATCATGAACGCCGAAGCGTTGCCGGACATGGTTCCCACGCCGTACCGGGTCAGCTCGCGAGTCCGGGAGACCGCCGACTCGGTGACGTTGTGCCTGAAACCCGTGCGTGCGGAACTGCCGCCGTTCCGGGCAGGGCAGTTCATCATGCTCTACGCGCACGGCCGGGGTGAGGTCGCCATTTCGATCAGCGGCGATCCGTCGGTCCAGCACCTGTGCCTGACGCACACGATCCGCGCCGTGGGGCCGGTGAGCCAGGCGCTGCACGACGCGGGGCCGGGCACGGTGCTCGGCGCGCGTGGACCGTTCGGAACGGATTGGGACATCGGCTCCGCGGCCGGGCGAGACCTGGTGGTCGTCGCCGGCGGGGTGGGACTCGCCCCGCTGCGCCCGGTGGTGCTGAGCGCCTTGGCGCGACGGGACGACTATCGCCGGGTCGTGCTGATCGCCGGTGCCCGTACTCCCGAGGACTTCCTGTTCCGCACCGAGTTCCGGGCCTGGGCCGACGGCATCGAAGTGGTCCGGACCATTGATCGTCCCGCGGCGGGCTGGGACGGGCCGGTGGGGTTCGTCACCGCGCCGCTCGCCGCGCTGGAGGTGGACCCGGGACGCACCACGGCCTTCGTCTGCGGGCCGGAACCGATGATGCGGTTCTGCGCGAAGACGTTGCTGGACAAGGGAGTTCCGGCCACCGGCATCCGGGTCTCGCTGGAACGGAACATGCAGTGCGGGATCGGGACGTGCGGGCACTGCCAGCTCGGACCGTTGCTGCTGTGCCGGGACGGACCGGTGGTCGGCTACGACATCGCCGGGCCACTGCTGAACGTGCGGGAGCTGTGATGGGGACACCGACTCTGGCGGTCTGGAAGTTCGCCTCGTGCGACGGCTGTCAGCTGACCCTGCTCGACTGCGAGGACGAACTGCTCACCATCGCGGGCCGGGTGAAGATCGCGCACTTCCTGGAGGCCTCCAGCGAGGTGCTGCCGGGGCCCTACGACGTATCCCTGGTCGAAGGCTCGATCACGACGCCGGACGACGTGCGCCGCATCCACCGGATCCGGGAATCGTCGCGCATCCTGGTGGTGATCGGAGCGTGCGCGACGGCCGGAGGGATCCAGGCACTGCGCAACTTCGCCGATGTCGAGGAGTTCGCGTCGGTGGTCTACGCCAGCCCGCAGTACATCGACACGCTGGCCACGTCGACACCGCCTTCGGCGCACGTCAAGGTGGACTTCGAACTGCGCGGCTGCCCGATCGACCGGGGCCAGTTGCTGGAGACGCTCAACGCGCTGCTCGTGGGCCGGACCCCGGCGACGCCGAAGACCAGCGTGTGCACCGAATGCAAGCGCCGTGGCCTGACTTGCGTGATGGTCGCGGAGGGCACGCCGTGCCTCGGCCCGGTCACCCAGGCGGGATGCGGGGCGCTGTGCCCGGCCTATCACCGTGGTTGCTTCGGCTGTTTCGGGCCGATGGAGAGCCCGAACACGGCGGCCCTCATCCCGTTGCTGCGGGCGCGCGGCATGTCCGAAGGCGAGGTGGACCGGGTGTTCAAGACCTTCAACGTGGCGGCGTTCGCTCGAGACGGTGCCGGTCAAGACCGTGAGGGGGAGCGGTGAGTCACCGGAGCAGACAGCTGAAGGTCAGTTCGCTGGCCAGGGTGGAAGGCGAGGGCGCGCTCGACGTTTCGGTCCACGATGGACAGGTGGAGCGCGCCGAGTTGCGCATCTACGAGCCACCCCGGTTCTTCGAAGCGTTCCTGCGTGGCCGTTCCTACACCGAGCCGCCGGACATCACCGCGCGGATCTGCGGGATCTGCCCGGTCGCCTACCAGACCAGCGCGTGCGCCGCACTGGAACAGGCCTGCGGCGCCGAACTCGACGAAGGGCTCGCCGCGCTGCGGCGGCTGCTGTACTGCGGTGAGTGGATCTCCAGTCACGCGTTGCACATCTATCTGTTGCACGTGCCGGATTTCCTCGGTTATCCGGACGCGATCGCGCTCGCCAAGGATCGTCGCGAGATCGTCGAACGCGGTCTCGACCTGAAGAAGACCGGCAACGCACTCCTGGAACTGATCGGCGGGCGCGCGATCCATCCGATCAACGTGCGGGTGGGCGGGTTCTACTCGGTGCCCACCGCGGCGGATCTCGCACCGGTCGCCGAACGTCTGCGCCGTGCCTGGGACCAGGCGGTCGACACCGTGCGCTGGGTGGCCGGGTTCGACTTCCCGGACGGGGAACTCGGGTATGAACTGCTCGCCGCTTCGGAACCGGACCGGTACGCGATCGAGCGCGGCATCATCCGCCGCACCACGGGTGAGCCGTTCGAAGCCGCCGAATTCGGTGCGCACGTGGTGGAAGAGCAGGTGCCGCACTCGACGGCGTTGCACGCCCGGCTCGACGGCCGCCGTTTTCTCACCGGCCCGCTCGCCCGGTACACCCTGAATTCGGAGCAGTTGTCCCCCGCCGTGCGCGGGCTAGCCGCCGAAGCGGGACTCGGGCGCGAGTGCCGCAACCCGTTCCGCGGCATCATCGTGCGGGCGGTGGAAATCGCCTACGCGGTCGAAGAAGCCTTGCGGCTGATCAGTGATTACCAGCGGCCGGAACGTCCGGCGGTACCCGTCGAACCGAGGTCCGGGACCGGGCACGGGGTGAGCGAAGCGCCGCGAGGCCTGTTGTACCACCGGTATGAGCTGGACGCCGACGGGCTGATCTCCTCGGCGACGATCGTTCCGCCGACCTCGCAGAACCAGGCGGCGATCGAGGACGATCTGCGCCGGATCGTGCAGGACAATCTCGCCCTCGGCGACGAGGAACTGACCGCGTTGTGCGAGCGGACGATCCGCAACTACGACCCGTGCATCTCGTGCTCGGCGCATTTCCTCGAACTGAAATGGGACTACCGGTGAACGTGGTCGTGATCGGGGTGGGCAACGAGTACCGTCGCGACGACGGGATCGGGCCCGCCGTCGCGACGGAGATCGCCGGCCGCGATCTGCCTGGCGTACGGGCGGTCGTGGCCGACGGTGAGCCCTCGGCGCTGCTGGAAGCGTGGTCCGGCGCCGATCTCGCGGTCGTGGTCGATGCCGTGATGTGTGAACCCGCCACCCCCGGGCGGATTTGGCCGTCTATTGTGGATGGACGAGCGGACGCCCTGCGGGGAGGTGGTGGTGGGGCGGCCAGTTCCCACGCGCTCGGCATCCCGGAGGCCCTCCTGCTCGGGCAGGCACTCGGCCGGGTGCCCCGCCGTCTGGTCGTGCTGGCCGTGGAAGCCGCCGATCTCGACCTGGGCACCGGTCTGTCGGAACCGGTCACCGCGGTATTCCCTGAGGTGGTCGCGGCTGTCCTGGACTATATCGGGACGTCGTGATCGCTGCCGACGTGCTGGACGGTGATCAGACTCCGCGCCGGGCGACGACCGTGGCCAAACCGGCGGGCAGTGTCTCGCTGCCGAAGGATTCTCCGATGGTCACTTCGAGGCCGGTATCGGCGAACCAGGACGGGATCCGGGCGGTGTCGGTGAGCACGAGGTCGTGTCGTTCGTCGTCGCGGCGCCAGGTGCCGTCGGGGTTCCGGGTGAAGACCGTGAGTTCGAACGCGGATCGGTCTTCGGCAGGGGTATGGAAAGTCGTGATCAAGGCCCAGTCGCCGGCCAGCCGGGCCTGGGCGGGACGGCCGTGTTTGGCCGCATGCCAGCCGAGGTCGCACAGGTCGATGGCGAGGATGCCGCCGGGACGCAGTGCGCGCACCAAGGCGGTGAGCGCGGTGCGCACCTCGGTGTGGCCGGGCAGGTAGCTCAGCGGGTGGCCGACGCCGACGATGGCGTCGGCGGGCGGCAGCGGGTCGCCGGGCAGGGTGAGCCGCCGGATGTCCTGTGCCTCGGGAACTTTGGCGCGGGCGATGGCCAGCATGGCGGGGGAGGCGTCGGTCGCGATCACGCGGTGGCCGGCGTCGAGCAGATGCCGGGTGAGCAGGCCGGAGCCGCAGCCGATTTCCAGGACCAGCCCGTCGCGGGCGCGGACCGGTTCCAGGAGGGCGAGCACGCCGGGTGCGCAGTTGTCGGCGTGGAAACCGAAGGCGTGGTCGTGCGCGGCGGCGAGGTCGGCGCGGAAGAGCGGGTGTTCGGTCCCCATGAGGGCTGATTTTCTTGACAACGTCAGGGAATCGCAAGTTGACGTGTCATCTCACCTCAGGGAAGGCGGTTGCGAAGGCGCTTGGCCGATTCTTCCGGAGTGCTGGTGATGACCGGGATGCCGCTGGCGAGTTCGAGCCCTGCCGGGACGTACTGCCGGGGCAGTACGTGCAACGACCAGGTCAGATACGGCACGTGTTCCAGCCCGACCGGAGCGGTGTGCAGGATCAGGTGGTAGGACGGATCGTCCAGTTCCTCGCGCAGGGCGGACAACACCAGCCGCAGGGCGCGGGCGATCGCCCCGAGTTCGTCTCGCGGTATGGCGGCGAAATCGGCCCGGTGCCGGGCGGAGACGATGCGGATCTCGAAGCCGGACGCGGGCGCGAACGGGACGAAGGCCACGGTGCGGCCTTCGGCGAGCACGATGCGTTCTCCGGAGGAGAGCTCCCCGGCGAGCAGTTCCGCGGCGAACGGACGCCCGGAACGGTCGTAGTGTTCGCGCATGGCCACGAGTTCGCGGCGGGTGGCCGCGGACAGCACCGGGAGCCCGACGACCTGGGAATGCGGATGGGACACCGAGATCCCGGCGCCGGGCCCGTGGCCGCGGAACACCACCACCTGCGCCGCGCCGTGCCGGAGCGCGCGATGCCGCTCCTGCCAGGCGAACAGCACGGCGCCTGCCTCGTCGTCGGTGCCGGTGGCCAGATCCCAGTCGTGGTCCGGCGATTCGATGATCACCTCGTGCCGGTCGGAAAGCGCGTACCGGTTGGGCACCGCGCGCACCCGCCAGGTGGCGTCGGTTTCCCCGGGCAGGCGCCAGGTTTCGGGTGGGGTGTCCTCGCCGTCACCGGGACAGAACGGGCACGGTGCGCCCGTGGGGGCGACCTCACGGCCGGGGGCGAGCACGCTCCATTCGCCACCCAGGTGGTCCCACCGCAACTCGCCGCCGTGCCACGGCTTCGTGGTCACGCGAGTGCTTCCGGCATAACGCATTGGACGACTCCCGTTACGTCTCCTCCGCGACGGTGAGGACGTTGGTGATGACTTCGCCGAACCGGCCCGGGTCGGCCAGCAGCCAGCCGTGTCCTCCCGGCACCGTGATCACGCGTGCCTCACCGAGTCCCGCCCGTAACGACATGAGCGCGACCTCTCCGATCACGTTGTCCTGACTGCTCCACACGATGACCACCGGCAGCCTGCGGCGCTTGAGTTCGGCCAGTTCGCCGGTGAGATCGGCGGTGCGGGCCAGATTCGCCACCCGCCAGATCGCGCCAGGGCAGCGGATCAGGTTCGGCACCGCGTCACGAAGAATCACCGGCAGTACCCGCGCGAGCTGACGGTTGGGGCGCAGGTCCGCCCGCAGATGCAGGCCCCAGTCCCACAGCGGGCGTTCGCTGATGGCCTTGAGCACGCCCCGGCCGTCGGACCACGACGATCCGCCGATGGAGTTGACCAGGATGAGCCTGCCCACCACCTCGGGGAAGTCGTGCGCGGTGCGGATGGCCACCCCGCCGCCGAAGGAATACCCGACCACCGTCACCGGTTCGGTGAGGCCGGCTTCCTTCACGAACGCCGAAACCCAGCTCGCGTAACCGGCGAGTGTGCGCTCGTCGGCGGGCAGGTCCTCGGTGCCGCCGAAGCCGGGCAGCGCCGGCGCGTACACCTTCAGCCCGGCCGCGATCAACCGCGAGAGTGCCGCCGCGAAAGCGCGGTCGGCCAGTCCCCAGCCGTGCAGGAACAGCAGCGCGGGACCTTCGCCCCCACTTCCGTAGTGCGCGGCACGCCCCGCCACCTTCGTGGTGTGCCAGGTGAGCTTCACGTCCATACTTCCACCATCCGCGTGCCGGAGCGGCTCACCCAGGGCCGACGGGCCCGAATCGGCCGGGACTCCCAGACCTCGGATCGGTGACCGAAGTCCGTGCCATGGCGAGCAGTTCGGCCAGTTCCCCCTCGATCGCCTCACTCAGCAGCCCCGGTTTCGGTGCACTGTCCACATCGGACGTGATGCCGAAGGAGACGTGGTCACGGTAGGTCAGGACCGCGACCCCGGTGCGCAGCCGGATGGCGAGCGGCACGTACGGATGGATCTCCAGAATCCGCCTGCCCAGCAGGGAAAGGCGCCGCCGCGGACCGGGCACGTTCGTGGCCACGGTGACGATACTGCGCTGGGGGAGCCGGGCCGCGATCCGGATCACCCACGACAACGGGCCGAAGGGACCGAACCGCGCGGCCGTGGTGACGGCGGCCCCCGCGGAGGCCTCGTCACTGGACTTGAGCGCGGAAAGGCGGTCGTGCACGGCCGTCAGCCGGTCCACCGGCCGGGCCAGGTCGACCGGCAACATCGGCAGCATCAGGGAAATCTGGTTGCGCGCGCGGTCGCCTTCGGCCCCGCCGTGCCGCATCGACACCGGAACCAGCGCGCGCACCGAATGCGCCGCCGGCCGCTCACCGCGATCGAGCAGCAACTGCCGCAGCGCTCCGGTGACGGCGGTCAAGGCCACGTCGTTGACCGTGGCACCGAACGCGCGGCCGATTTCGCGGAGTTCGGAAAGTCTGGCGTGGGCCAGTTCGTAACGCCGTTGCCTGCCGATAGGGCCGGACAGGCTGGACGATTTGACCGGAAGCAACCCGGTCAGCATCGTCACCATCCCGCGGGCCATTCCGGTGGCACTGCGCAGGACATGCCGGGGATGCAGCGGCGACAACAGCATGGTGACCAGGGAATTCCCGGCTCCTGCCCCGTCGCGGTCGGTCTGTTCCACCGGTTCGTCGAGGAGGAGCCGCTGGATGTTCATCCCGGCGATGCCGTCGGCCATGCTGTGATGGATCTTGATCAGCACCGCCCACCGCCCGCCGGCGAGACCCTCGATGATCCAGGTCTGCCACAGCGGATGATCGCGATCGAGCCGCTCCGCCATGACCATGCCGACGAGTTCGCACAGCTCCGCTTCGCCGCCCGGCGCGGGGAGCGCGGCGCGCACGAAATGGTGCTCCGGGGCGAAATGCGAGTCGTCGGCCCAGAACGGGGGAAGCAGGTCGAACGGGAGGCGGCGGATCCGTTGCCGGTAACGGGGAATCCGGTCCAGCCGGGAAGCCACCGCCGCGATCAGTTCCTCGTGACCCGGCACCGGGCCTTCCATCACCGCCACCGAGGCGATCGACAGCACGGCGCTCTCGTCACCGTCCTCGAGGTCGAGGAAAGCCGCGTCGAGCGGGGACAACCATTCCATGACGCCTTCTCCCGGCGGCTACCGTTCCGCCACTCCGGTCGGTACCAGTGCCCCGCCCTGGGGGTTCACTTCGCGGTCGAGGACTTCCAGCACGGTGGAGCCGTCGACGGTCTCGTGTTCCATGAGTTCCGCGGCGAGCCGGTCGAGTGCGTCACGGCGCTCACGCAGAATGCGCACAGCGGTCGCCTCGGCGTCGCGGAGCAGCCGGGCGACCTCGCGGTCCACCACGCGCTGGGTCTGTTCGGAGAACCGGTGCCCGAGGAGCTCACTTCCTTGGCCTGGCAGGTATTTCTGCTCACCCGAGGGATAGCCGACCGGTCCGAGCTCGGGGGAAAGACCGAATTCGGTGACCATCTTGGTGGCGATCTCGGTGGCGCCGGCCAGGTCGTTGGACGCGCCCGTGGAGCCTTCCCCGAACACCACCAGTTCGGCGGCGCGCCCACCGAGCCGGACGGCCAGCAGATCGGACAGGTAGGCCTCGCTGTAGAGGTGCCGCTCGGCCTCCGGTAACTGCTCGGTCGCGCCGAGTGCCATTCCCGCCGGCAGGATGGTGACCTTGGCGACCGGGTCGGCGTGTTCGCACACCGCCGCGACGATCGCGTGACCGGACTCGTGCACCGCCACCGACTGCCGTTCCTCGGGCAGCAGCGCGTTCGACGTCTCGCGGCGGCCGAGCAGCACCCGGTCTCGGGCCGCGCCGAGGTCCGCGGCGGTGATGGTGGTGCGGTTGGCGCGCACCGCGTTGATCGCGCCCTCGTTGACCACATTGGCCAGGTCGGCGCCGGAGAACCCTGGAGTGCCGCGCGCGAGCCGGTCGAGATCGACGTCGGGCGCCAGGTGTTTGTCGGCGGTGTGCACGGCCAGGATCGCCGCGCGTTCGGCCTGGTTGGGCAGTGGGATGGCGACCTGCCGGTCGAACCGGCCGGGCCGCAGCAGCGCGGCGTCCAGTGCCTCCGGGCGGTTCGTCGCCGCCAGGACGACGATGCCGCTGCTCTGGTCGAAACCGTCCATTTCGGCCAAGAGCTGGTTGAGTGTCTGCTCGCGTTCGTCGTGCCCGCCGAAACCGCCGATGCCACGGCGGCTGCCGACGGCGTCGATCTCGTCGATGAAGATGATCGACGGGGCGCGGTCGCGGGCCTCGGTGAACAGGTCGCGCACGCGCGACGCGCCGACGCCCACGAACATCTCCACGAAGGCGGAGCCGGTGACGGACAGGAACGGCACGCTGGCTTCGCCCGCGACGGCGCGGGCGAGCAGGGTCTTCCCGGTCCCCGGCGGGCCCACCATGATCACGCCGCGCGGTCCCTTGGCGCCCGCGGCGGCGTAGCGGCCCGGGTTGCGCAGGAAGTCGACGATCTCGCTGACCTCCTGCTTGACCCCCTCGTAACCGGCGATGTCGGCGAACCGCGTGGTGGGCCGTTCCGCTTCGATGATCTTGGCCTTGGACCGGCCGAATCCGCCGAGGCCACCGGCGAGCTGTCCCTGGGCCCGGCGTCCCGCCCACACGAAGAACCCGACGAGCAGCAGCAACGGCGCGAACGCCAGCAGCGTGGTCAGCCAAGCGGTGTTCTGCGCGCGCGTCGCGGTGATCTGAACGCTCTTCTCCTGGAGCTTCTGGCTGAGCTGCTGGCTTCCCAGCGCGGTGGGGAGCTGGCTGGTGAACGAGGTGCCGTCGGCCAGCTTGCCGTTGACGCCACCCTGATCGGTGATCTCCACCGACTTCACCTGGCCGCTGTCCACCTTGGTAACCAGGTCGGTGTAGGACAACGCGGGGGTCGGCTGACTGGGGGAAAGCAGGCTGGGCAGGAACAACAGCGTGAGCACCGCCAGCAGGGCGAACGGCAACAGCCACCGCCGCCAGCCCGGCTCGGGCGGCTCCTGCCGGGGCGCGGGATCCGGTGGGGGGCCGGACTTGGCCGTACGCGACATTCCCTGGTCCTTTCCTCCGCCGGGGTCCTGGGTCGGGCACCGGCCGGTCGCCGAAACGCGCGGCCCTCCACACCGGACGTGCCGCCGTGTCCTCAGGAAACGCTCTTGGACCCGGCCGGGGTGAGCGGCGAAAGTCCTCATCCCTGGTGGCCGAAGGCCCTGCGCCGGGACGCGGGCCCGCTCATAGCGTCGATCCGACGACAAACGACTGCGAACAGGTGAGGCACGCATGGACACACCGCTGACCGTCGACGCGGTGATGACGAAGGACCCGATCACGGTGACCCCGGACACCGAGTTCAAGGACATCGCGGCGCTGCTGACGGCCGAGGAGATCAGCGCGGTTCCCGTGGTCGAGGACGGTAGGCCGATCGGCGTGGTGTCCGAGGCCGACCTGCTGTGCAAGGAGGACATCCCGGCCACCGCGCCGACGATGTTCTCCGGCAGGCGGGCCCGGCATCACTGGCGGAAAGCCCAGGCGGTGCGAGCGCGCGACCTGATGACCGCGCCCGTCCGCACGGTGGAGGTGGGCACCGGTGTCGCCGCCGCGGCGCACCAGCTCACGACGGCCGGATCGCGCCGGCTTTTCGTGGTGGACCAGGGAAAGCTCGTCGGCGTGGTGTCACGCCGGGACCTGCTCGATGTCTTCCTTCGACCGGACCCTGACGTCCGGCGCGAGGTCGAGGAGGAGGTCTTCACCCAGGTTCTGCGTGCCGAGCCCGCCTCGTTCACGGTGACGGTGGAACACGGCGTGGTGACGGTCCTGGGGCGGCTGGAACGCCGCAGCGCGGTGTCTTCGGCCGAGCGCCTCATCGCGCTCGTGCCGGGCGTGGTCGGGGTCCGCAACCGGCTCGACTACGTCTGGAACGACGAGGTCTGAAGTGGAGTAGACCGATGTACGCACGGGAGATCATGTCGCGGCCCGCGGTCCGGGTCGGCCCGAACTCGACGGTGCGGGAGGCGACGGCCCTGCTGCTCCAGCACGGCTTCGCCGCTCTGCCCGTGGTCAATTCCGACGAGCAGGTCGTCGGCATCTTCACCGAGGCCGATGCCCTGCGGGGCGGGGTGGCCGCCGACTCGGCGGAGCTCGACCGCCCGGTCGAGGAGGTGATGACGAGCCCGGTCGAGGTGGTGACGTTGAACACCGAGATCGCGCAGATCGCGCGGCACATGCTCTCGGACCGCCTGCGCTGTGTGCCGGTCGTCCAGGAGGGGGCGCTGGTCGGCGTGATCAGCCGCCGTGACCTGCTGCGCCCCCTCGTCCGTCACGACGACGCCATCGCGGCCGAACTCCGGGCCCTGCTCAGGGATTACTCGGGGCAACGGGACCGCTGGACCGTGGAGGTCGTGGGCGGGATCGCCACGATCAGCGGCGAGTTCAGTGACGAGGCCGAGCGTCGCGTCGTCGACGCGCTGACCAAGACCGTTCCCGGCGTGACCCGCGCCGAACTCGTCCAAGTGGTGAGGAGTTCGCGGTGAGTACCCCCGAGGACCCGGAACAGGTTCGCCACACCGGTTATCCGGTGCGCGTGGACGCCGAGCTGGATCACGTTTCCCGCTGGCTGTGGCTGGTCAAATGGTTGCTGCTCATTCCGCACTATTTCGTGCTGGCGTTCCTGTGGCTGGGTTTCGTGGTGCTCACCGTGGTGGCGTTCTTCGCCATTCTCATCACGGCGCACTATCCGCGCGGCATCTTCGCCTACAACGTCGGCGTGATCCGGTGGTCGTGGCGGGTGTACTACTACGGCTACGCCGCGCTCGGCACCGACCGGTATCCGCCGTTCACGCCGGCCGACGTGCCGGACTACCCCGCGCGGCTCGAGATCGACTACCCCGAGCGGCTTTCCCGCGGGCTCGTCCTGGTGAAGTGGTGGCTGCTGGCCATCCCGCAGTACATCATCGTCGGCGTGTTCGCCGGCGGTGGTCTCTGGCTCGTGAACAACCAGAACTACCAGTTCAACTGGGGAGCCGGTGGGCTGATCGGCATCCTGGTGCTGATCGCGGCGATCGTGCTGCTGTGCACCGGGAAGTACCCGAAGACGATCTTCGACTTCGTGGTCGGCATGGATCGCTGGGTCGTCCGCGTCGGGGTCTACGCCGCGCTGATGACCGACCGCTATCCGCCGTTCCGGCTCGACATGGGCGGGCACGACCCGGGCGCCCCCGCACGGGGCCCGGAGGCCGAGACGGAAGCCGCGGTCGAGCATCACTGGACCGGCGGCCGGATCGCCTCGGTGATCGTCGGTTCGGTGCTGGCCCTGGTCTCGATGGGACTGATCACCGGTGGCGCCACGGCGCTGTGGGCCGACCGCGGAGCCCGTGACGCGGATGGCTATGTGACCGCCACGCAGACCTTTTCCTCCGGCGGCTACGCGGTGACCAGCGGCGATATCTCGCTGGGCGAAGGCGCCGCGAACTGGGGCCCGGCCTCGGGCGTCGTCGGGGACATCCGGATCCGGGCGAGCAGTACCGATCCCGGCGTGCCGGTGTTCGTCGGTATCGCGCCCACCGGCGCGGTCCGGCAATGTCTGTCCAAAGTGGACTACGACACGGTCACCTCGTTCGGCTCCCGTGATGTGGTCGTCCACAACGGAACCCAGCAACCCGCGCCGCCGCTGGGCGTGGACATCTGGACCCAGGAGGCCAGCGGTCCCGGGACGCAGACGCTCAGCCCGCGTCCGGCGCAGGGCGACTGGACCGTCGTGGTGATGAACGCCGATGGTTCACGCGGGCTGAACGTGCTGGTCCAACCCGGGGCGACCGCTCCGCAACTCGGCTGGATCGGTCTCTGGGTGCTCGTCGGCGGCATCGTCCTGCTCGCCGCGGGTGCCGTCCTGATCGCCGTGCCCGCCTATCGCGCGGCACATCAGCGACCCGAGCAGAAAGTGTGACGGAGCAGGAAAGAAGGCAGGATCATGCGAACCGTGGTGGTGTACGAGTCGATGTTCGGCAACACCGAGCTGGTCGCGCGGGCCGTCGCGGACAGCCTGGCGTCGGTGCGCGGTGCGGTCGAAGTGATCAATGTGGACGATGCCGGCCGGGTGGACGAGGCGGACCTGCTGATCGTCGGCGGGCCGACGCACGCCTACGGCATGACCCGCCCGGGCACCCGGCAGGAGGCCCAGCGGCAGGCCACGGACGGCGTCCGGTCCACGACCGGGATCCGGGAGTGGCTGGAGACGCTCGGCACCGCGCCCGCGGGCGCGGCGGCCGCGGTGTTCGACACCCGGCTGGGGAAACCGCGCTGGCTCACCGGTTCGGCGGCCAAGGGCGTGGCCAAGCGCCTGCGGCAGCGCGGTTATCAGCTGGTCGCCCCGCCGGAGAGCTTCATCGTCGAGGGCACCGCGCCGGGCAAGCTCCGCGAGGGGGAACTGGCCCGGGCACGGGAGTGGGCCGGTGCGCTGGCGGTCCGCACGAGCCCTTGAGCGAGCGGCGTTTTCCCTCCAGACCAGGGCTTTTCGCCGTGCGGTCACCGGCCGGCGATCAACAACCAGGCCAGAACGAGACCGCCGGAGTTGGTGGCGAAGTGAACGAGCGCGGACGAGAGCACGCCACGACCGGTGTGGCGCCACCAGTACAGCACCACCCCGGCTCCGGCGGCGGCGAGCATCGCGAGCAGGGAGATCACCGCGGTCGGCAGGCCGCCGAACGTGGCGTGCACCGCGGCGTTGTGGTCGAGTGCGAGCGAAGGCAGCAGGTGCCAGAGGCCGAACAGTCCCGCCGCGCCCAGCACCGGGCCCCAGCGCCAGCGTTGTCCGCCCCCGAGCAGGGCCGGCAGGACACCACGGAAGGCGACCTCTTCGAGCAGCACCGTGCCGAGCGGGATCCGCACCAGTGCGAGCCACATCAACTGGCCGATCCCGGGACTGCCGATCCGGCCGTCATGGAACACCGTGCGCAGCGCGGGAATGGCCACGGCGAGCCCGAAGACCAGGCCGACCAGCGCGACACCGATCAGGCCGACCAGCGCGGCGCGGCCGAGGTAGCGGCGATCCAGGCCCATCGCGGCCCAGCTCACCCCGGCGTAGCGGGCGAGGCCGACCAGGCCCGCCGCGGTGACCACCCCGGTGACCGGGTAGGCCCAGCCGGGCAGCACACGGTTGGCGAGGAACGTCGAAGCCGCGAGCAAGAGGATCGAGGCGGTGACGGAGAGGACCCGGCGCAGCGTCGCAGGAATGGACGGTCGCCGGGTGATGACGGGGGAAACAGACGTGACACTCATGCTTCCTCCAGTGTGCTCGCGAATCGTAATTCTCGCCACCAACCGGCCGGAAGCGGACAGTCACCCGCCGTGGCCCATCCGGCCCCGCATTCGGGCACCGGGCAGCGGGAGCCCTACGTGGATTGGCTGCGGGCGTTCAGCCTGATCGTGGTCGTGCTGTGGCACTGGGTGTTCACGATCATCCACTGGACGCCGAACGGCCCGCTGCCGACGACGCCGCTGGCCTACTACCACGCCGTCTGGATCCTCACCTGGGTGTTGCAGGTCGTGCCGTTGTTCTTCTACGTCGGCGGTTACGTGCACCTGCTGTCCTGGGAGCACGCGCGGGAACGGGGTGAGCACACCGGCCGGTATCTGTGGACGCATCTGAAGCAATTGCTCGTGCCCGGTCTGTCCGTGGTCGCGGTCTGGGTCGCGGTGGGCGCCGTCGTGGGCGCGGTGTTCAAGGTGGGCTGGATCTTCAACACGGTGCTGCTGATCATCAGTCCACTGTGGTTCCTCGGCATGTACGTCGCGTTGCTGGCGTTGCTGCCGGCCGCGATCTGGCTCCACCGCCGTTTCGGCGTGCTGGTGCTGGTGTGGCTGGCGGGGATCGCCGTCTGCGCCGACGTGCTGCGGTTGTCCTGGGGCGTGTGGTGGGCGGGCTGGATCAACATGGTCGCCGTGTGGGGGCTGGCCTACGAGGCCGGTTTCCATTACCGGCGGCTCGCCGACGCACCCCGTCGCTACGGCTTCGTGGTGCTGTGGGGCGGCCTCTTCGCCTTGGTGGGCCTGGTGTTCTCGGGTCTGTACCCCGGGTCGATGGTCGGTGTTCCGGGGGACCGGTTGTCCAACATGTCCCCGCCGACGGTGGTGATCGTGGCTCTGCTGGCCTTCCAGATCGGACTCGCCCAGGTGCTGCGCCCGGCCGTGGAACGCGGCCTCGCCCGGCCGCACTGGCGCCGCCTCAACGAAGTGATCAACACCTATGCGCTCCCGCTGTATCTGTTCCACAGCACGGGCATGGCGCTTTGGCTGATGTGCGTCTACGGGCTGTACACGCACCACCTGAGCGACGACCGGCCCCCGGACCTGATCTGGTGGGCCGAGCGCCCGCTCGCGATCGCCGGCCCGCTGCTGTTCACGGTGCCGCTCATCCTGCTGTTCGGACGGCGCCTCATCCACCGGAATATCCCCCGGAATGTCCCCAGGAATACAGAAGGGAAGACCAGATGAACGGCGCACCGATCGTCGTCGGCGTGGACGGCTCACCCGTCAGCCTCGCGGCGCTGAGCTGGGCAGTGGAGGAAGCCGCGGTGAGCGGACGCGAAGTGCGTGCCGTGGCCGCCTGGACCTACACGCCCGCGCTCGAACCCGGCGGTGTCGTGATGCCCGTCGACGAGATGGCCGCGGCGCACCAGCGCACCCTCGAGACGCTGATCGGCAAGGTCACCGGCCCGGATCCGGGGGCGGTCGTGCGTCCGGACCTGGTCGAAGGCGAACCCGTGGACGTGCTGCTGGAGGCCGCGAAGGGCGCGTCGATGCTGGTGCTGGGCAGCCACGGCCACGGCAGGCTGATGACCGTGCTGCTCGGGTCGGTGAGCGCCCGCTGCGTACGGCAGGCCGACTGCCCGGTGGTGATCATCCCCGCCCGCACGGCCGGGGAAGGCGACGCGGCTCAGGTCTTTGGGGCGCCGACCCGGTGACCTACGGCCCTTAGGTGATCAAGGCCTTCCGGCCAAGCTCGAAAGAGAAGGCGAAGGAGGTTGAGCACGATGGCCGTTTCGACGAACTGGCTGAAGCGCCAGTACCACTGGCTGATGCCCCGGCATGGGTCCCTGGCCCGCCGCTGGGATCGCATCGAAGCGGCAGTGGTGCTCTCGCTTCTGGTGCTGGCGGTACTCGCGGTGCCCGCGGCCGTGGCCGCGGGGGTGGATTACCACGCCCGGCAGGAGGTCGTAGCGGCCGCGCAGCGCGCCGAGCGGCAACCGGCCAAGGCTGTGCTCCTCGTGCCCACGTCACCCGCCGCGGCCACCGAGGGGGGCTCGGTGCCCGACACCGAAGGCGTCACCGCCCGATGGGAGGCCGGGGGTGCCGAACGGACCGGCACGATCCAGGCCCGGTCGGGACTGCCCGCCGGGGCGAGTGTGGGCATCTGGCTCGACGGCGCCGGGAACCCGGTAAGCCCGCCGCAATCGGAGATCAGCGTGATCGGCCTCGCCGTGGGCCTCGGCGCGCTGGTCTGGGCGGCGGTGAACGCGGTGTTGCTGATCGCCTACACGGCCGTCCGGTTCGCCCTGGACACCCGCCGCTGGGCCGGCTGGGCCCGGGAATGGGACGCACTGGACTGGAAACCACGGAGCAAGGGAGATCCGAAATGAGCGAGCGGGAGAACGCGAGAGCGCAGCATGAGGCGCGCCAGGGCGCTGTTTCACGGGCGAAGGCGTATCCCGCCGAGACGCTGGCGGAGCGAGCGATCCGGCATTACGTCCTGGCCGAGGAAGTAAGCCGCAAGCGCCGGGCGACCGAGGGCGAGGAGCACGAGAAGCCGGGTGAGGGTGAGCGATGACGGTGCTGGTGGCGGTCGCCAGCCGGCACGGCGCCACCCGGGAGATCGCCGACGTGATCGGAGAGACCCTCGGCTCGGCGCTGGCCAGTCTGGACGAGGACGCCGCTGTCGACGTGTTGTTCGCCGAGAACGCCTATGACCTCTCGGACTACGACGCGTTCGTGCTCGGCAGTGCGGTCTACAATGGACACTGGGTGGAAGCCGCCCGTGACCTCGTCGAGCGGCACGACCGGATTCTCCGGTCGCGGCCGGTGTGGCTGTTTTCCAGTGGCCCGGCCCGGAGTGGGGCACTCGACGGTGACGCGGCCGTCGGTTCCGCCGGTGGCGCGGACGGTGCCGTCGATGTGGCACGGCAGGCGCGCCTGTCCGCCGCCTACCAGCATCGCCTGTTCCCCGGCAAGCTCGATCGCCGTCGGCTGTGCTTCGCCGAGCGCGCCGTGGCCGGTGCGCTCGGACTGCGCGATGGTGACTATCGCGACTGGCAAGCCGTGCGGGCCTGGGCGCGGGTCATCGCGAGCACGCTGCACGCGAGCCGTGCCCCGGCGCCCGCGAGTCCCGATCTGGTCCGATGTGGACAGTGGTATGCGGACACCGGGACGAGGAGGCCGTGATGCGCGCCATGACCGTCCGGGACGTGAGCATCGTCAGCCGAGTGGATCTGATCCGGGCTTTCGCACAAGACGACGACGAACCGCTTGACGAAGTCCGTGAGGACGGCACGCCGGTCCCCGAGGATCTGGAGCACCAGCGTTGAGTACACGACTGCGCGTCCGCGAACACGGCGAGGTGGCGCTTCTTGTTTGCGTAGCGGTGCTTGCCGCCGCCGGGGGGCTGACGTGGTGGCTCGCCGGCCCGTTTCCCGCCGACATGCTGTGGGCGGGCGCGGTGGTCGTGGCGCTGGTACCCGCCCTTGCCTGGGTGGTCGCCGATCTGCGGCGCGGACGCTACGGCGCGGACCTGCTCGCCGTGCTCGCGCTCGGCGGCACGGTGGCGGTGGGGGAGTACCTCGCGGGCGCGATCATCGCGCTGATGGTGGCCACCGGCCGGGTACTGGAGTCGGCGGCGCAACGCCGGGCCGGTCGCGACCTGTCCGCGTTGCTCGCCCGCGCCCCGAAAAACGCCCACGTCCGGCGTGACGGGCGGCTCGACCTCGTGCCCATCGACCAGGTCCGGGCCGGTGAACTGCTCGTGGTGCGGCCCGGCGAGATCGTGCCCGTCGACGGCATCGCGAGCGACGGCGGCCTGTTCGACGAATCCGCGCTTACCGGAGAGGCGGCGCCGGTCGAGCGGGCGGCGGGCGAAGCGGTGCGCAGCGGGGTGGTGAACGCGGGGTCCGCCACCGACCTCCGGGCGACCGCGACCGCGGAAGCCAGCACCTACGCGGGCGTGATCCGCCTGGCCGAGCAGGCCGCCGCGGAAAGCGCCCCGGTGGCGCGCCTGGCCGACCGGGTCGCGGTCTGGTTCCTGCCCGCCGCGCTGGTGATCGCCGGGGCGGCATGGCTGGCGACGGGGGATCCGGTGCGCGCGGTGGCGGTGCTGGTGACCGCGACGCCGTGCCCGCTGCTGCTCGCCGTGCCGGTGGCCGTGACCGGCGGGATGTCCCGGATGTCGCGGGCCGGGGTGGTCGTCAAGGGCGGTGCCGCGCTGGAACTCCTCGGCCGCGCGCACACGCTCGCGATGGACAAGACGGGCACCGTCACGATCGGACAGCCTGAGGTGACCGACATCGTTTCCGCGCCCGAAGTGGCCCCCGGGCGTGTGCTCGCCGAAGCGGCCGGGGTCGAGCAGTACTCGCCGCACGTCCTGGCGGGGGCGGTGCTGCGGGCCGCGAACCGGGCCGGTGTCGAGCCCGCCCACGCGTCGGAGGTGAGCGAAGAGCCAGGCGTCGGCGCCCGTGGGCGCGTCGACGGACACGAAGTGGTCGTCGGGCGGCTGCGGTCCGGGCATCCCCTGCCCGGGTGGGCGCGCGGCGCGGCCCGGCGGGGAAGGCTCGATCTCGCCAGTGTCGTCTGGGTGGAGATCGACGGTCTGCCGACGGCGGCCCTGCTGGTCCGCGACCGTATCCGGCCCGACGCGGCGCGCACGCTCCGGCGGTTGCGGGCGGCCGGACTGCGGCACATCGTGCTGCTCACCGGAGACCGTGTGGACAACGCCGCCGAGGTGGCCGGGTTGCTCGGCCTCGACGAGGTCCAGGCCGAAGCTTCGCCGGCCGACAAGATCGAGCGGGTGCGGAAACGCCGTGAGAACGCCGAAGAGGGGGTCACCGTCATGGTCGGCGACGGGGTGAACGACGCGCCCGCCCTCGCCGTCGCCGACGTCGGAATCGCACTCGGCTCACGCGGGTCGACCGCCGCCGTGCAGGCGGCCGACGCCGTCATCGTCGACGACCGGATCGACCGGCTGGCCGACGCGGTCGAAATCGCGCGGCGGGCTCGCGCTCTGGCCGTGCAAAGCGCGGGCATCGGCACGGCGCTGTCGTTGCTCGCGATGGCGGCGGCGGCCGCGGGATGGCTGGTTCCCGTGGTGGGCGCGGTGGTTCAGGAAGGCATCGACGTCGCCGTCATCCTCAACGCCTTGCGCTCCCTGCACCGCCCGTTGCGCGGCATACTGGTCCATCGCCGCCGCCCGGATGTGCTACTGCGCCGGTTCGCGCGGGAACACGAACTGCTGCTCCCGGCCCGCGCCGCGGTGCGCCAGGCGGCCGACGCGCTCGCCGCCGGACCCGGCCCCGAGGCGGAGGCCGCCGTGCGCCGCGCGTACCGGGAACTCGTCGACCGGTTGCTGCCACACGAAATGGCCGAGGAACACGAGCTGTACCCGGCACTGACCGAGGTACTCGGCGGCCCGGAGGGCACGGTGACGATGAGCCGCGGACACGCCGAAATCGAACGCCTGATCCGCCGCCTCGGCCGTCACCTCGCCGAAACCCCGCTCAAACCCGACCAGATCGACGACCTCCGCGCGACGCTCTACGGTCTCGACGCCGTGCTCAATCTCCATTTCGCGCAGGAGGAAGAGGCCTACTTCACCCTTCCCCGGAGTTCGTGAGTCCGTTCGCGGAATTCGGCGCGCCGATTTTTCGTTGCCGGGCTGTCCGGGGTGCCCGGGGGCGGGCGTGGCGGTTGGTGGGGTCAGGAAGACGGTGGGACTGGAGTCGGTGGTGAGGTGGCTGGCCGGGGCGATGAAATCGCTGTCGGCGGTGGTCAGCGAAGGCCTGTTGGTTCAGACAGCGTGGTCAGGAGTCTTGCGCCCCGGTTCACCCGGCGACTCCGCCTTGCCTGTGATCACCTCCTGTCTCGTGCTGGGCAAGACGTCGCGTGCCTGGTTCGGCGAGCGAACGGTCCATTCGTTCCGTTTAAGCTCACCCGAACGTGTATAAACAGATGTTCGATACGCCGGTATACTCGGGGACATGGCCGCACTGACTCCCGGGCACGTGTCCTCGCTGAGCGACACGGCGGTGCTGGATGCGTTGCGGGATACCGAGATCCGGCGCCGGCAGCTGTATCGGGACGAGCTTGTCCTGGTGGCCGAAATCGAGTCGCGGGGTATCGCGACGAGCCGGGGAATCCATATCGAGACGTCCGCGCTGCTGCGGGATATGTTCAACCTCAGTTCCCCCGAGGCGCAGCGGATGGTCGCCCACGCCGAGGCGCTATGTGGCACGGTGACCCCCACTGGCTCCCGCGTCGACCCGCAGCTTCCGGTGGTGGCCGACGCCTTGGGCGACGGTGTGATCTCGCCTGGTCATGTGGAGGCGATCCGCAAGGCCGTCACCGGCCTGCCGGATGCCGCTTCGATCGAGGATCGGGTGATCGCGGAGAAGATCCTGTGCGAGGCCGCCATCACCAGTGAACCGTCCCACGTCAAGCGGCTCGGCGAGGAGATCGCGCTGCGTCTGGATCCCGACGGCGACGAGCCGAAGGACAAGGACCTGCTCCGCCCCCAGCGGCGGCTGGATGTGCAGGAGACCCGGGACGGCCGCGTGCTGGGCCGATTCGACCTGGACACCGAAACCGGAGCCCTGCTCACCACCCTGCTCTCACCCCACACCGCACCCCGCGCCACCGACGAGGGCTCCGACCGGCGGTCCCGCAGCGAACGCTACGGCGACGCCTTCCGCGACATCCTCACCCTCGCCGCCCAATGCGAAAGCACCCCGAACGAAGCCGGAGAACCGGCCACCTTGATGGTCAGTATCACGTTGGAGGAGTTGAAGTCAGGGATCGGGCACGGACTCGTGGACGGCTACTGGAACCTCTCCGCCGCCCAGATCCGCCGAATCGCCTGCGACGCAGCCGTCGTACCCGTGGTCCTGGGCTCGAAGAGTGAGATCTTGGATATCGGACGCGCCACCCGAATCGTGCCCCGCGCCATCCGCCGCGCACTCATCCGACGAGACAAAGGCTGCTCATTTCCGAATTGCGCGAAGAAAGCCAAGTGGTGTCAGGCTCACCACATTTTAGAATGGTATTTCGGCGGGCCGACAGCGCTGGAGAACTTGACCCTCGTCTGCCACTACCACCACCAGATCCTGCACCACAGCGACTGGCAAGTCCGCATGGTACAAGGCTTCCCGGTGTACATACCACCGTCCTATGTGGACCCAGAGCAGAGACCCACGGCGCAACACCCTCCACACCCTGCGCACATAACCACGCCCCTTAAGGACCCGCCCATAACAGTACAAGACCATCCCGGACAAGCAGCGCACCGCGCCTGCCCGGGACTCAATGCTGCCTGTCTTCAAAGGACGGTGCGAACGGATGGCTCACGACAACCGCACGTCGGCGGCACCGTCTCCTCGGCGTCGTGATGGGCTCGATACTGTCGCCGGGCAGGGTGCCGCGGGCGGCGGCTGATCCCGAACCACCGGCACCGCCGCCGCGCTGGGAGTACTCGGGGGCCACGCGGTCTTCACGTGGCCCCCAACCGAAATCGCAGGTCCACCATGAACCACTGTGGACAACTGTGGACCACAGTAGTTCCCGCACTCAGGCGGTGACGAGGGACAGCCCGTACGTGCGGAGGATTTCGTTGACCGGCTGGAACCAGGTATGCCCACCAACGCTGCAGTTGCCGGTGGTGCCCGAGGTAACGCCCTGCGCCTGGTCACCGGAGATGAACGAACCCCCGGAGTCACCCGGTTCCGCGCACACCGACGTCTGAGTCAGCTCGTACACCGTACCCTGCGCGTAGTTGACCGTGGCATTCAAAGCCTCCACCACGCCGCAGTGCCAATGGGTCGTCGAACCCGAGCGGCAGATCGAGGTGCCCGGTGCGGCGACCGCCGAACCGCGCACGAGCTGGTCGCTCACGGTGCCCCAGCCGAGCACGACGGGTGTGGTCCACCAGCCGTTGCCGATCGTGATGTAGGAATAGTCGTTGCCGGGGAAGGAAGAGCCGACGAAGGTTCCCATCGCCGAGCCGTCCCAGCCCGCGACCGAGCTGCCGGGACTCCCGCAGTGGCCGGCGCTGACGAAGCCGCCCTGCACCGAGAATCCGATGGAACAGCGCACGTTGCCGTTGATGTAGTACGGGTCGCCGCCGACGGTGCCTGCCGAGGTCGTCGTGGGCCGGGGCGCGGTTTCCACGGCCACCGCGGCGCCGGTTTTCCTTGCCCGGGCGAGAAACGCGTCGACGTCGGCACCGTGCGTGCCCGGCTGGAGTGTCACGACGAGGTTGCCGCTTCGGGGGTCGGTGTGCCACCCGCTCACCGAGGCCGGGGCCGCCTGCTGCTTGCTGGAGTCGTCCAGTGCCTTCTTCGCGTTGTCCAAGTCAGCTGCGCTCACCCGGGCAGGCACCGTGGTGGCACCGGTTCGTTCGACGGCCGCCGCGGCCGCCGGATTGGTCACGCCGACCACGAGCTTGCCCCGCGCCGGGTCGAACCAGGCGCCGCCGAAGGCGGATCCTGCCGCGCGCTGGGCCTCCGGGAGCACCTCGGTGGCGGTCTTTTCCTGAGCGAGTCTGGTCTGGACCTGATCGGCGGTCAGTCCGAAATCGTTCTGCATGGCCGTGAGGAGCCCGGGTGACGCCGCTTGCGCAGCAGGGGGCGCGACAGCCGGGGCGAGACTCAGGGCGAGGCAGGCCGCCCCACCGAAAACGCGGACGATCACTCGACGCATGGTTTACACCTCCAGGGAAAGGCAAAAACTCATCGCACCTCGAGTGTGTGAACTTCCCGGAAGGTGGTATAGACCTATGACGCATCTCTGTCCGATTCCTGTCCCTCACCTACTCCGATCGGCCCGCGACGAACGAGGGGCAGGCAGATATCGATCATGGAGTAAAGGCGCACGGGTTTTGTGCCGATCGGGGACAGAATTGCCTGCCGGGCCCGCGAACGCACCGGACGGCAGAGGCGGTGAGCTATCGTCGGCACCGTCTTCCCTGGCGAAACGGCAGTGTCAGGCAGAACTGGCCGGAAGAACCGTCAGGGAGAATTCCCGGAGAAAGGGCTGTCTTGATCAATAAAGTCGTCGCTGCCACCGCTTTGGCGGCAGCCGTGGTCGCCCTCGGTGCGCCGGCCGTCCCGGCCGCTTCGGCCGCGGACTATCCTTTGGTCCGCGCCGGTGTCTATCCGAGCTACCAGGATGCGCGTGCGGCCTGTTTCGACGGGCTCCATGGACAGGTCTGGTCCTCGTGCCAGTACCGGCAGCAGGAGGACACCGGATTCACGGAACTGTGGGTTTCCTACGAAGACGGGCTCCAGCCGCCACCGGACGCCCCCGGCATGACTGTCTGATCAGGACGGAGGGTGTGGCCGGAGGAGGCCAGTTCGAGAGTTCGGGAGAGGTCGTCCGGGCCGATGACGCCGGCGAGCCGGCCGTGGTCGAGCACCAGAAGGAGGTCGCGGCCCGGCCGCAACACCACCTTCGAGAGCACGTCGACGACCTTGTCGTCCGGGCCGGCGGTGGGCACCGCGGGCGGCTTGCGGGCGACGTCGGCGACACGGGAGGTGAACCGCGCCTGTTCCGGCAACCGCGTCAACTCGCCGAGACTGGTCACGCCGATCGCCTGGCCGTCGAAGGAGACGACGGGGAAAGCGCGGCGGCGCGTGGACACCGCGACCTCCGCCAGGAACGCTTCCACCGTCCACCACCCGGGCGCCACGACCGGATGGGGATCCATGACGTCGGCGACCCGGACCCCGGCGAGTCGTTCCCGCGCCGTCCCGCTCGCGAGTTCCGCCTGGGCGGCGAAGATCAGGAACCAGCCGATGAGCGCGAGCCACAGTCCGTTGAAGGAGCCGGAGAACAGCATCTCACCCAGACCCAAGAGGGCGAGCGCGAAGCCGAGCACCTGTCCGGTCCGCGCGGCGACGGCGTTGGCCCGCGCCCGGTTCCCGGTGCGCTTCCACATGGCCGCGCGCAGCACCCGCCCGCCGTCCAGCGGCGCGCCGGGCAGGAGGTTGAACACCGCGAGCAGCACGTTGGTGATGCCGATCCAGGCCAGTCCCAAGGCCAACAGGACGGGCAGCCACTGTCCGGTCAGCACGGCCGCGCCCCAGAACACGCCGCCGAGCACGAGGCTGGTCAGCGGGCCGACGACGGCGATGTTCAGGTCGGCCTTCGGGCTCGGCGGCTCACCCTCGAGTTCGGCCGCGCCGCCGAGCATCCACAGGGTGATGCGTTTGACCCTGACCCTGTAACGGCGGGCGACGATCGCGTGCGCGAGTTCGTGCGCCAGCAGCGACGCCAGGAAGGCCAGCGCGGTGACGACACCGGTGACCCAGTACCACGCGTTCGGGTGGCCGTGCGTGGCGGAGGGAAGCACGGACGTCGCGAGCAGATCCGCGATCAGCGCGAGCACGATGAGCACCGACCAGTGCGCGCCCACCGGGATGCCGGCGAAGCGGCCGAGCGGGATGGAGGTCCGGAACATCGCTGGTCACCAAGTCTTCCGGGCTTACCGCGGTGTGGGCACCGCGGGCCGCGCCATTGAAGTCCACTGTGGAGCAAGTCGCTCTTCCAGGGTGTGCATCGTGGTGTATTCGAGATCCTCGAGCGGCAGCCGGTGCGGCTCGAACGGCCCGTGCCGGCGCAGGTAGTCCATCACCACGTTGGCCTGTTCGCGTGCGCGGTCGAAGGACGGGTCGTCGAACATGTCCCGTGGGCCGAGCAGGTTCCCCTCGCGGATCTGGAAGCCGAGCGCGACCACCCGGGGCGGGCCGTCGAAGCGCGCCGGATGCGCTTGGCCGAGCGCCACCGGCATGATCGGCGCGTGGTGCGAGCCGCGCATGCAGCCGGCCACCGAATACGGGAAGGCGAAGGGCTCCAGCACCTCGCCGACCGCGGGCAGGCCGGACTGGCATCGCACGATCATCACCGGGTCGTCCTTGCCCACGTACTTCCCCGCGATCAGCGACAGGCGCTGGGTGGAGGTCGCCGCGCACGGCACGTCCAGGGTCCGCGACCGTACACTGTGGACGACGTAACGCGCGGGCGCGCCGATGTACATCAGCAGGTCGTAACTCCGCTCCGGGCAGTCGAAGACGATCATCTTCTCTTCGTGGAGGTCGTAGACCTCGAACGAGAACCCGCCGTGCATCTTCGAGTCGATCACCAGGCCCGCGGTGTTGAACGGGTCGGCGAACATCTTGTACAGCGGCAGGTTCCACGCGCCGGGCTCGGTCTTGTCGGCCAGGAAGCAGATGACCGGTTCGCTCGGGCGCTCGGTGTATTCCAGCTCCGCGTAGCCGGGGCCCATGCCACGCAGGTTCCCGCTGAAGGCGTCCGACAGCAGGTCCTGGCCGGCCCCGTAGAGTCCCAGCCGTTTGGCGACCGCGGTGGTCTCCTGGAAGAGGTTCCAGGCGAAGGTGTGGATGCCGTCGTCGTCGGGACCCCGCTCATGGGTCATGATCAGCGAGATGTCGTCGCCGCAGCTCGCCGCCTTGCCGTCGAGCAGGAGGCCGTCACCGGCGGCGGCACGCAACCCGTCTTCGGCGGCGCGCAGCAGTTCCGGGTGCACGGCCGAATGCCCGACGAAACCGCCGGTGTCGGCCTTGATGATGCTCAACGTGGTCATTGGCGGCCTCCTTGCCTTACCTCTCCGCGCCGATCAGCTCGACCAGGTCGAGCGTGCGGAGTGCGTAGGCCCATTCGTTGTCGTACCAGCCGAAAACCTTCGCGAGATGGTCGTCGGCCTTGGTCAGACTGGCGTCGAACACGCACGAAGCCGGGTCGCCGATGATGTCGCGGGAGACGATCGGGGCCTCGGTGTAGCGCAGGATCCCTTTGAGGACGCCGTCCGCGGCCTCGGCGAAGGCCCGGTTGACCTGACCCGCGGTGACCGGCATGCCGAGTTCGACGGACAGGTCGGTCAGCGAGCCGTCCTCGACCGGCACGCGTACCGCCACCCCGTCGAGGCGGCCGGCGAGCGCGGGGATGACCTCCCCGATCGCGCGGGCCGCGCCGGTGCTGGTGGGAATGAGGTTCACCGCCGCCGAACGTGCGCGGCGGAGGTCCTTGTGCGGCCCGTCGAGCAGGGACTGGTCGTTGGTGTAGCTGTGGATCGTGGTCATCAGCCCGCGCCGCACCCCGAATGCCTCGTGCAGCACCCGCACCATCGGCGCCACGCAGTTGGTGGTGCACGAGGCGTTGGAGACGACGTGGTGGGCCGCCGGGTCGTAGACGCCTTCGTTGATGCCCATCACGATCGTCGCGTCGACGTTCTTGCCGGGCGCGGAGATCACGACCTTGCGCGCCCCCGCGCTCAGGTGCGCCGCGGCGGCGTCACGGGTGCGGAACCGGCCGGTGGACTCGATGACCACGTCCACGTCGAGCGAGCCCCACGGCAACCGCGCCGGGTCGTGCTCGCCGAACACGTGAATGTGGCGGTCGCCGACCTCGATCGCCGAGTCGTGCGCGGTGACCCGCTCGGGCAGCCTGCCGTAGGTCGAGTCGTGCTCGAGGAGATGGGCGAGTGTCTCCGCGGGTGCGACATCGTTGACCGCCACGACCTCGACGGGCCTGCCGGGCTGGTCGACGAGACAGCGGAGAACATCCCGGCCGATCCGGCCGAATCCGTTGATACCAAGCCTTATCGTCATAACCGCATCGTCCCCACTCTCCCGGAACGACCCCCAGGGCCGAACTTCCCCAGTCGGAAGGCGAAGGTCCCCGCGACCGGGGACGTATGCCCGTGTCCGGCGGGGTCACAGCGCGGCAAACCTTGTCCGGTAAGGACAATCCAGGAGGAAGGAGCGTCAGATGTCCTCGTCACTGTTGCCACGCCCCAGGGCGTTGTTCCCGGGCATCCAGGACCTCTTCGAGGGACCATGGCCCTTCGGTGAGCACAACCTGGTCCGCATCGAGGACACGATGACCGACGGCAAGTACGTCGTGCGCGCGGAGTTGCCGGGGTTCGACCCGGAGAAGCAGATCCACGTCACCACGAACGCCGGCCTGCTGACCATCTCCGCGGAGCGTGAGGAGAAGACCAAGGAGAAGGGGCACAGCGAGTTCCGTTACGGCTCGTTCACCCGCACGGTCGCCCTGCCGGAAGGCGCGGACGCGTCGAAGATCGCCGCCAAGTACACCGACGGCATCCTCGAAATCACCGTCCCGGTGAAGGAAGCCGAGAAAGGCAAGTCCGTCCGCATCGAGACGACCAAGAAGAGCTGAGCCGGGAGATGATCACCGATCGCGCCGTGAGCGTCGTCCTCGCCGACGGGGAGGTGGTGCGGATCCGCACCCTGCGGCCCGCCGACGCCGACGACGTGGTGGCCCTCCACCGGGGTCTCGACGACCACGACCGTTACCTCCGCTTCTTCGGCGCGGCCCCGTCGGGGCTGGAGGGCCTGGCCAGGAAGATGGCGGCGGAGACGGGCGTCCGGCACGCCGCGGTGGGGGCGTTCCGGCGCGATCGGCTGATCGGAGTCGCGCACTACGAGGCCACCACGGACCCGACCGAGGCCGAGGTGGCGCTGGCGGTGGACTCCAGCGCGCAGGCCCACGGGGTAGGCACGTTGATGCTGGAATATCTCGTGTCGGTCGCACGGTCCTACGGGATCCGGCGCCTGACCGGGCAGGTGCTGGCCGAGAACACCCGGATGTTCGGTGTGTTCACCGACCTCGGCCTGCCGTTCCGGGCCACCCCCGGCGGGCCCGAACGGGAATTCGTGCTTTCGCTCGAACCCGGCGAACCCTATTGGGACGCGCTGAACGAGCGTGAGCGCGAGGCCGACATCGCGAGCCTCCGCGCGGTGCTGAGACCCGCGTCGGTCGCGGTCATCGGGGCGAGCCGGCGCCCCGGCGCGGTCGGGCACGCGGTGCTGAAGAACGTCCTCGACGGTGGCTACAGCGGAGATCTTTTCGCGGTGAATCCCGCCGCGACGGAAATTCTCGGGGTGCCGTGCGCGCCGTCGGTGGCGGAACTTCCGTCCTGCCCCGAACTGGTGGTGGTCTGCGTGCCCGCCGCGGCGGTGCCCGACGCGATCATCCACAGTGGAGAGTGCGGAGTCCGGGCGGCGGTCGTCATTTCGGCCGGGCTGACCGGAACCGACGCCGGGGAGCGGGTGATCGAGGCGGCGCGCAAATACGGGATGCGGCTGGTCGGGCCCAACTGCGTGGGGGTGGCGAACACCGACGGCGCGACGCGGCTCAATGCCACCTTCGTGCCGGGCGTGGTGCCCGCGGGCGCGGTCGGGGTGGTCAGCCAGTCCGGTGGGTTCGGCATCGCGCTGCTGGAGTCGTTGCGGCAGCTCGGGGTCGGGGTGTCGAGCATGGTGTCCACCGGCGACAAGTACGACGTCAGCGGCAACGACCTGCTGATGTGGTGGCAGCGTGACCCGGGCACCGAGATCGCGGTGCTCTACCTGGAGTCGTTCGGGAATCCCCGGAAGTTCGGCCGCCTCGCCCGCGCGCTCGCGGCGACCAAGCCGGTGCTGGCGATCCGCACCGGGAGCACCGAAGTCGCGCGCCGCGCGGCGGCCTCGCACACGGCGGCCGCGGCCACGCCCGCGGTGACCCGCGACGCGCTCTACGAACAGGCCGGCGTGATCGCGGTGGACACCGTCACCGAACTCGTCGACGCGATCGCGGCCCTGTCCTGGCAGCCGCTGCCGGGCGGAAACCGGGTCGCGGTGGTCAGCAACGCGGGCGGCGCCGGGGTCCTCGCCGCCGACGCCTGCGCCCGGTCCGGCCTGGCCCTGCCCGAACTCGGTGCGGACACCACGGCCCGGCTGCGGGCGCTGTTGTCCGGCCAGGCGTCCGTGAGCAATCCCGTCGACACGACCGCCGCGGTCAGCGCCGAGGTCTTCGGAGCCTGCCTGGACGTCCTCCTCGCCGACGACGCGGTGGACGCGGTGATCGCCGCCGCGGTGCCCACGGCCCTCGGCGACCCCGTCGACGCCGTCAGGGAACTCCCGGCGGGGACAAAGCCGGTGCTGGCGGTCCGCTTCGGTCAACTCGCCCACGTCGAGCCTCTGATGTCTCCGGCGGGCCGCCCGGCGACCGCCGCCTACGCCGACCCGGCGGGCGCGGCGGCCGTGCTCGGGCACCTGGCCTCCTACGCGGAATGGCGCAGGCACCGCGGGCCGGTCGTCGCGCCGGATCTCCCGGGAATCGACCCGCAACGGGCGATCGCGTTGCTTCGTGAGCGCCCGGCGGGCTGGCTGGATCCCCTGACCGTCACGGAGTTGCTGGACTGCTTCGGGATTCCTTCCGTGCCGACGCGGTTCGCGGCCGACGAAGACGCCGCGGCCAAGGCGTTCGCCGAACTCGGCGGTCCGGTCGCGGTCAAGGCGACGGTCGAGGGCATGGTGCACAAGAGCGCGCACGGCGGTGTGGCGCTCGGCGTGAGCGACGAAAACGCGGTGCGTGACGTCGTCCGGCGGTGGCGGAACCGGTTCGGCGCGGCCTGGAAGGGCGCGGTCGTCCAGCCGATGTCCCCGCCGGGACGTGAGCTGCTGGCCGGGATAGCCGGTGACGAGGTGTTCGGCCCGCTGGTCGTGTTCGGGCTCGGTGGTGTCGACACCGACCTGGTGGCCGACCGCGCGGCCCGGCTCGCTCCGCTCACCGAAAGAGACGCGGAGCTGCTGGTGCACGGTCTGCGCAGTTCGCCCGGGTTGTTCGGTGACGACGCCGGTTCCGGCAGGCTGGACACGGCGGCGATCGGTGACGTCCTGCTGCGCGTCAGCAGGCTCGCCGAACTGCTGCCGGAGGTCGCGGAGCTGGATCTCAACCCGCTGGTCGCCTGGTCCGACGGGTGCGTCGCGCTGGACGCGCGGATCCGGGTCGAGCCGCGCACGCCGAACGATCCGTTCCTGCGCCGGTTACGCACCTGACCCGCGGAGATGGGGATCGCTCCCGGCCTGCCCCTGTGCTTCGCCAACGCCGACGATTTCCACCGCCGCGCGCTCGAGGCCGCGGAAACGATGGACGCCTCGGCCGAGTGGTTCCTGCTCAACGCGGAGGCGATCGTGGAACTCGACATCACCGGGGCCGACGCGCTCGGCGGCCTGCGTGACCAGCTCGGCGAGCGGGGAGTGGAGTTCGCCCTCGCCCATGTGAAACAGGAACTGCGCGAGGAACTCGACGCGGCGGGCCTGGTCGCGAGGATCGGCGAGGACCGCATCTTCGCCACGCTGCCGGCGGCCGTGGCCGCCTACGCCCGGTGGTACGTGCGGCGTCACGGCCACCTTCCCGCCGGTATGACGCCGCCCGTGGTGCCGCCGAGCCCGATGACCCGGACCTCGGAGAGTGACTTGGCAGAGTGACTTTAGGCCGGGGGACCGGAGTCCCAAGGCCCTCCTTGCCCTGCGCTCCCCGGTGCACGCTGGACTTCGAGACCGGACGAGAGGAACACACGATGCGTGCGCATGCCGGGGACTGGATCGTGGTCAAGAGCCGCGCCATCGGAACGTGAGCGCGCCCGGTACGCCGCGTGGCGGTGAGCCTGTTTCGAAGCCATGGTCATCAACGGGCACAGGAAGGTCGTGAGCAGGAGATGGGTCTTTTCAGCCGGATCGCCGCCTTGTTCAAGATGAAGGTGAGCAAGGCACTCGATCGTGCCGAGGATCCGCGGGAGGTGCTCGACTACTCCTACGAAAAACAGCTGGAAATGCTGACCAAGGTCAACCGGGGGCTCGCCGACGTGGCCACCAGCCGCAGGCGGATCGAACTCCAGATCGGTCAGCTGAACAAGTCGGCGGACCTGCTGACCACGCAGGCGACCAAGGCACTGGCGGCCGGGCAGGAGGACCTCGCCCGCGAGGCACTGACCCGGCGGGCCGCGATCACCACGCAGGTCGGCGACCTCGAAGACCGCAGGCAGGCGGTCGGCGCCGACGAGGAAAAGCTGAAGGAAGCCGCGCAACGGCTGAAGGCGAAGATCGAAGATTTCCGCACCCGCAAGGAAACCATCAAGGCGAGCTACACCGCCGCCGAGGCGCAGACGCGCATCGGCGAGGCGGTCTCCGGGATCTCCGAGGAGATGGGGGACGTGGGCGTGGCGATGCGCCGCGCCGAGGACCGCACCGCCCAGTTGGAGGCCCGTGCGGGCGCGCTCGACGAACTCCTGGCTTCCGGTGCGCTCGACGACGCCACCCGCGCCACCGAACGCGACGACATCCAGGCGCAGTTGGACGAGCTGACCCGGGGCGGCGAAGTGGAAGCCGAACTGGCCCGGATGAAGGCCCAGCTACCCGCGTCGGCGGTGAAGCGCGAGCTGCCCCCGTCGTCGAGCGGGAGTTCCTGACGCGCCGGCCCGCGGGGATGAAGAGAATGCGCACCAGATTTCCGCCGGACCGGAAGCTGACCGGCCGGATGCTGCTCACCACGTTCCTGCTCGGGCTGGTGTACGTGGCCTTCGCGGCGGCCTTGTTCGCGCTCCTGAAGTCCATTGTGGTGATCGTCGTGGTCGCCGCGATCCTGCTGGGCGCGCAGTACTTCTTCTCCGACCGCATCGCGCTGACCGGCATGCGTGCCCGGATCGTTTCGCCGGAGGAGCAGCCCCGGCTGCACGGGGTCATCGACCGGCTCTGCGCGAGTGCGAACATGCCGAAACCGCGTGTCGCGCTGGCGGAAACGGATCTGCCCAACGCCTTCGCCACGGGTCGCAACACCAAACGCGCCGTGGTGTGCGTGACCACCGGGCTGTTGCGCCGCCTGGACAACGCCGAGCTGGAAGGCGTACTGGCGCACGAACTGTCCCACATCGCCCACCGTGACGTGGCGGTGATGACGGTGGCCTCGTTCCTCGGGGTGCTGGCCGGGCTGGTCGCCCGGTTCGCCTTCTATACTCAGATGTTCGGGGGCGGGCGCCGGAACGGGGACCAGGTGGCGATCATGGTGCTGTTGATCACCGTCGTCTCGGTGGTCGTCTACGCGATCAGCTTCCTGCTGGTGCGGGCGCTGTCCCGGTACCGGGAACTGGCCGCGGACCGCTCGGGCGCGATGCTGACCGGACGGCCGTCCGCGCTCGCGGCCGCGCTAACCAAGGTGACCGGCGACATGGCCCGGATCCCGACCCGGGACCTGCGCGCGGCCGAGGCGTTCAACGCCTTCTTCTTCGCCCCGGCGGTCGGTTCGCGGCTTTCGGCCCTGCTGTCCACCCACCCGTCGCTGGAAGTCCGGCTGACCCGGCTCGCCGAGTTGTCGGCCGGCATGGGGGAGCCCTCGGCATGAAGTTCCTCGACGTCCTGCTGGGCCGGACCAAACCGGCACGGCCCGATCTCGACGTGCTGTTCGCGATCCCGGCGGCCGCGGTCGAACTGGAGGCCGCGCTGGGCCTGAAACCCACGGGCGCGGGCGCGGTCTGCTTCCGTACCGGCGAGGGCGAGGCGGCGGGCCGGGCCGAAGCGGACGCGCTGGCATTGTCGCGTGTGGACAGTCCGGCCGACGTGACGGTCGGCCGCGACTCCTATGGCTACACCTGGGTGACCTTCCGCAGGCCGGACGCCGACCTTTCCGGGCTCGTCACCGACCTGCACGCGGTCAACACCACCCTGGTCGACGCGGGTTTCGGCAGCGGCCTGCTGTGTACCGTCATCGGATTCGCGGGCACCGAAAGCACCGAAAGCACGGAAAGCACCGAAAGCACGGACGGCGCTCAGGTGGGTCTGGTCTATCTGTTCAAGCGGGGCACGGTCTACCCGTTCGTGCCGGTCGGCGACGAGCGCCGGGATACCGCGCTGGAACTGGAAATCCGCGCCCGGCTCAGCGGGGAACTGCCCGTCGAGTCCGATCTCGGCCGCTGGTTCCCGCTGTGGGCGGCGCCGCCGCTCACGCCTTCCGGGTGAGAAATTCCACGCCGGAGGCGATGGATGGCGGGGGCGATGAGCCCACCTCCGCGCGGGGAAACCGCGACACCGACGTGGATACCTGTAGGCGATGTTGAGCCCGCCGCCGGGCAGGCCGGTCAGGGCCGTGGCCGCGGCCTCCCAGCTGAACCCGGCACGAACACGGTGGTAGTCGGTGAGATTCGCCGCCGCACGGATGGCGGACGGCTCGCGGATCGGTTGCCACGCGCCGGAATCGTCGAGCACCATGGGATGACCATGCGCAATCTCGTCCGTATCGGGCGAGGGCTGGAGGTAACCGCGGGGGGTGTCCGAAAGTCCTTGGCATCCGGGCCGGGAAGCACCTGTGCCAGGCGCCGCCGGCGCTTAACTTTCGGCTATGCGAGAGAAGAACTGGACCGTCGACATCTACATCGACGAGTACGACGAAAAGACGCGGGCGCACGCCCGCCTGCACAACCCGGACGAAACCGGCCTGGTCGGCGTGGGCACCGCGCGGTTGAACCCGGCCGACACCAACGTGCCCGAGATCGGTGACGAACTCGCCGTCTCCCGCGCGCTGGCCGAACTGGCGCACCGGCTGCTCGACGCCGCCGCCGGGGACATCGAGAGCATCACCCACGAGAAGACGCACCTGTACCGCTGAGCCCGCGTACCGTCACCGTCCACTTGCACTGTCCACTCGAACCGTCCACTTGGTACGCGAGGGGGTGCCGAAAGGCTCGGTGATCACGGACTTTCGCCCCCTGCGGGACCGGCGGGCGCCGGTGGAGACTCGAAGCCATGTCGAACGCGGCCGATGACGTCTTCGCGCAGGCGAAAACCGATCCCGGGCACCCGCTGTTCGCCCGCGAGTCCGGCGAAGGCGAATGGTGGACGGTGACCGCGGAAGAGTTCGCCGGTCAGGTCGTCGCGGTGGCCAGGGGCCTGGTGGCGGCCGGGATCAGGCCGGGCGACCGGATCGCCGTCATGTCGCCGACGCGGTTCGAGTGGGTGCTCGCCGACTACGCGATCTGGACCGTCGGCGCGGTCACGGTGCCCATCTATGAGACCAATTCCGCCGAGCAGGCCGCCTGGATCCTCGCCGACTCCGGCGCGCTGGCGGCCTTCGCCGGGAACTCCCGGCTGGCCGCACTGGTCGAACCCGTGGGCGGGCCCGTGTGGTCCTTCGACGACGGGGGGCTGGAGTCCCTTGTGGCGCAGGGAGAAACGCTGCGGAACGGTGATGTGCGCAGGATTCGCACCACCGACCCGGATGCCGTCGCGACCATCGTCTACACCTCCGGCACCACGGGACGGCCCAAGGGCTGTGTGCTCACCCACGGCAACCTCGTCGACGTCGTGGACAGCATCGTGCGCTTCGACGATCTGGCCGAGCGCGTGCTGGCCCCGGAGGCCTCGCTGCTGCTCTTCCTGCCGCTGGCGCACATCCTGGCCCGGGTAGTCCAACTGGCCGTGATCCGCAGGGGGACGCTGACCGGCCACTTCGGCGACGTGGGCGCCGTCGCTTCCGCGTTCAGGACGTTCCGGCCCACGCTGATCCTGGCCGTGCCCCGGGTCTACGAAAAACTGGTCAACGCGGCCGCCAGGGAGGCCGCGGCCTCCGGGCGAGGCCGGGTCTTCGGTATGGCGCAGCGGGTCGCCGTGCGCTACAGCGACAAGGGCCGGTCGCGCCTGGCGCATCGGGTGTTCGACCGGTTGGTCTACCGCAAACTGCGGGACGCCCTGGGCGGCCGGGTGGAGTACACGGTCTCCGGCGGCGCGCCACTGGCCCCGGAGCTGGCGCATTTCCTGCGCGGCGCGGGAATTCCGGTGCTCGAAGGCTACGGACTGACCGAAACGACCGCCGCGACCACCCTGAACCCGCCCGGCGCGGAGCGGGTCGGCACGGTGGGCATGCCGCTGCCCGGCTGGGACGTGAGAATCGCTTCGGACGGCGAGGTGCTCCTCCGCGGTCCGGGTGTCTTCCGCGGTTACTGGCACAACGACGAGGCCACGGCTACGGCGCTCGAAGGCGGGTGGCTGCGCACCGGTGACATCGGCGAACTGCACGACGGGTACCTGACGATCACCGCGCGCAAGAAGGAACTCATCGTCACCGCGGGCGGCAAGAACGTCGCACCAGCGTTCCTGGAGGACCGGCTGCACGCGCACTGGCTCATCGACAACTGCGTCGTCGTCGGCGACCGCCGGCCCTTCGTCGGCGCGCTGCTCACTCTCGACCCGGAAGGCTTCGACGACTGGAAGCGCGCACACGACAAGCCGTCCGGCGCGAGCGTCGCCGAACTCCGCCACGACCCGGACCTGTCGGTGACGCTGAGATCGGTGATCGACGAGGTGAACCAGGCCGTGTCGCGTGCCGAGGCGATCAAGGATTTCCGGGTGCTGCCCGCCCGGTTCACCGTCAACGACGAACTGACCCCGACACAGAAGGTGCGCCGCGAGTACGTCCTGACGAAATACGCCGACGACATCGAGGAGCTGTACTGGCGAGGGGAGCGGCGACCGGCCTGAGGGCCCTCCTGGGCCGTCATCCCACCTTTCGGCCTGGACTCGCGCTCACCGTTCGTCGTCGGCAGGGGCGATGAGGCCGTAATGGCCGTCGTAGCGGTGATAAAGGACGGCACCGCGGCCGCGTTCGGCGTCGACGAAGAACAGGAACGGCAGGTCCATCAGCGCGAGCCGGTCGGCGGCTTCGCTGGTGGTCAGCAGGGGGGCCGGCTGGGCGCTGATCGTCACCGGGAGGTCGAACACGGCGAGTTCACGGGGCCGGGGTGGCACCGGCAGTGCCAGCCGGTAACCGGTCGGTCCCGCACGGTAGATGATCGCGTCCTGGCCGCTGCCGAGTTCGGTGAACAGGTGGAAGTCGTAGTCGAGCAGGTCCATCTCGAAGGCCGCGTCGTCGACCGTGATCCGGTGCAGGGTGAACGCCTTGCGCCGCATGATCTGCCGCTCTTCCTCGGGACGGGGGAAGTAGGGCTTGCGGTGGGTGGGCTCGGCGGTGTGCCGCCATTCGTCCGGCTCGGCCGACGGCGCCGCCCCACGGCGGGCCTCCCAGTGCCGCGCGACGCGCTCGAGCCGCCGCCGTAGCCGTTCGGTGAGGCGGTCGATCGCCTCCCGGGCACTGACCGCTTCGGCCTGTGCGCGCACGAGCCGTCCGCTGACGTCGAGGTTGGCCTGCGCGACCACGGGCCTGGGCACGGCCGGGTCGCCGTGCTTGGTCAGCCTGACCTTCGCGGACAGCACCGGCCGGTGCGAGACGTGGGCCAGTCTGCCGATCTTGTCGCGGGCGTAGTCCTCGGCTCCGGGCATGGCTCCGTGCGTCGTGACTTCGACATCGGCCATCATCGGGGTTTCGTGCTTCATGACATCGTTGCTACGCCGGGGCCTGGCGAGCGGATAGGGACCGAAGACCCCCAAGGAGGCGACCGGTGGCCCTGCGGATCTGAACATTCCGCTGGAAAGGTCCACTGTGGACCCTCGCTGACCTCTGCGGACACGGCGGTGGGCCTGGTCACCGTCACACTCTCGCAACTCGCGTGCCACCGGCGCGCTTGCCTGGGAAAATGACGAGGACCGGCGAGCGCGGGATCTGGGCGGTGATGCGGGAGGTGTCCGAACAGGGAAGCGAGCGCAGGGCGCGTGCCGCTCCGCTGCTGCGTGACGTCCTGCGAGCCGCCCGCCGCCCGACCTGGCGGCTGGTGGTGGACTGGATCCTCACCGCGGCCGGTATCGGCATCGCGGTGTGGCGCCTCGCGCCGACCCTGACCGCGGTCAACGACCTGGGGGTCCGGCTGGCCGGCCTGAACTGGGGCTGGATCGCGCTGGCCGTGGTGGCCTCGGTGATTTCGCTCGCGACCTACGGGGAGTTGCACCGCAGCATGCTCTGGGCCGGCGGCGCCAAGCTGGATTTCCGCACCGTGCAGACGGTGAACTGGATCGGCAACGCCGTGGCGCAGACCGTCCCCTCGGCCGGGGCGACCGCGGGCGTCGCCTACTCCGTGGCCGCGTTCCGGATCCGGGGCGTGGACACCGGGCTTTCCCTGTGGACGTCGGTGCTGGCCGCGTTGCTGTCCGGGGGAGTGCTCGTCCTGGCGGGCCCGCTGGTGCTGGCCTACGACGGGATCCTTCCGGTGCCGGTCGCGGCGGTGCTGTCGGGCCTGATCGCGGTGGTGATGTGGGTGGCGTGGTGGTTGTTGCGGCGGCCCGCCTCGCTGCACTGGCTCGCCCGCGGCACCACTTCCGTGGCCCGGCATCTTCCCGTGGTGCGGAACGCGAAGTGGCTCAGGCACGACCCCGGTCGCGCCGACGCGGTGTCCGAGCGGATCGCCCTGCTGCACCCGTCCACCGGGCGGTGGTGCGGCTTCTTCGGTATCGCGCTGGTGAGCTGGGCGTTCGACTATGTCACCCTCGTCGCGTGCGTGGCGGCGGCCGCGGACACGGTGCCGTGGGCGGCGGCCGCCGCCGGCTATCTCGCCGTGCAGGCGAGTATCGGGCTGCAACTGACCCCGGCCGGCGCCGGTGCCGCCGAGGCCGCGTTGCTGGCCGCGTTGTCCGGCGGGGGACTGGTTCCCGCGTCGGCCGCGGTCGCGGTGGTGCTTTTCCGCGCCATAACGTGGCCTTTACTCGCCGCGGCGGGCTGGGTGGTCTTCCTGGTCACGGGATGGAAACGGTCGCGGCAGTCCTGAGACCCTCTTCGAACGCGTCGTTGCCTGGTCAGGCGGGTTCCTCCGGCTCAGGGGCCAAGTGTGTCCGGATTGGTGCAGGGTCAATACTTTCCGTTAACGATCACGGGAACCGGTGGTACTAGACTTCCGAATGACACCGATGGAATTCCCTGTGCCGCCTGGGGAGTGAACCGTGAGCGCGTTGACGCACGCCGAATGTTTCCAGTTGGTCGGATCACCCGAGCGCGGGCGCCGCGGTCTGGTGTCGATCGACGGGAGACCTCCGGTCGCGCTCGCGTGCGTGGTGCTCGACAGCGGCCAGTTGCTGATCCCGACCGGAACCGACCGCACGCTCGTGCGCGCCGCGGCGGGCCGTCCGGTGTCGGTCGAGTTCATCCACCACGACCACGGCGGCCGCGGCTGGTGGATCTCGGGAATGGGGCTGGCGCGCCCGATGGGTTACGCCGATCGGCCGCATCCCTTACCCCGCACCACCGTCACCAGTGCGATGACCTCCCCGTTCGCCAACGGCATCGTCGTCGACGTCGCCCGCCTGACCGGCCGCCGGGACCTCGACTGACCTTTGTGGACAGTCGCGCGTCCGCTCCGGCGCGTGGCCAAAGTCCCCGGTGACGAGACCTATGGACCTGTAGGGTCCAGGACCGGCCCTGCCCCGGCCCGCCATGGCCCCAGGCCCTTCCGCGCTCGTGCTCGCCCGCCAGGCCTACGAGGAGGCGGCACGCGCGGCAGCACGGCATGCGGCCGCCGGAGCGGCACTATGCGCGGTGACCGCGGAGGCGAACGCCACCCGGCGGCGCGTCCGCGCCCTCCGGCACCACTGGATCCCGGTCCTGGGCGAGGCGCTGGCGGCGCTCGCAACGGGAACTCGAAGAGCTGGAACGCGCGGAAGCGGTGCGCCGGAAGGCCGCGCCGGGCACACTTTCCTGATTCGGCAAAATACTCGAGTTATCCTGGGGAACCTGTTCTCTTTCCGAGTATCAAGTGATTATCAAGTGGTTGAGCTTTTCTTGAGGTTCGCCGTTGTCATGCCAGGGGCTTGACCATTGGTTATCGGCTTTCCGGACCGTTTCGATGGACAATAGGGGCAGCTTTCGTGAGCGTCCCTACCGTCACCGGATGTCTCTTCGGAACCATGAAGCCGAAGACTTCGGATACGGACGACAGGCCGGGACCGGCCGACTCTCGATCAGGATGACCATGACTGCGACTGCGATTATCTCGGGGCTCCAACAACTCGGTTATGAGCGATACGACCTGGCGTCGGCGCTGGGTGTCTCCGCGACGGACGCGGGACTTCGCGGTTTGACCACGGAGTTCGAAGAACTGCCACCAGACCCGTACGCGCCGGAGGACGGACGTTTCCGGCGTTTCGGCCGGGGCGTCCTCCTGCCGTGGAACGGCGCATTCCACTGGATGCCGGACACCGCGGCGGCCGACGGCAGCCAGGACGATGGTGTCACGCTGTATCAGCAAGGGGCCTACAACCCGGAATACCTCGGTCTGGTGCGGCGGATTCCGGGACTGACCGAGGGTGTCCGGCGGAATTCCCTGCTGGCCGAAATGGTCAGCTTCGACTTTTCACAGACCACCTGGAACAACGCCGAGCTCTGCTCGCCGATCGTGGTCGGTGTCCACCTCATCAAGCTGGCGGTGACCGGCCCCGGTGGCCGTGCGGTCGCCAGCCCCAACATGCTGCACCAGGACGGCGAACCCTACACGTTCGCGCACCTGATCTACCGCCGTAACGTGGCAGGGGGCGAGAACGTCATCGCCACCCCGCATTGTGCCGGAAGCGTCCCCGAGGACGTCGCGCCGGAAAACCTGCTGGACCGGTTCACGATTTCGAACCCGCTGGACTCCTACGCGGTCAAGGACGACATGGTCAGCCACTATGTCGCGCCGATCACCGCCGATTCCGGATCCGGGCCCGCCGAGCGAGCCATCCTGCTGATCGACTTCACTCCGATGGTGCCGCGAACGTGAGCGTGAACGCCACGGAATACGAGCGCGGGTGGCCGGCGGCGGTTGCTCCTCCGACGGTCGCCCGTGGCAGGGCGAAGCCGCTCGCGTTGGCCTCCCTGGTCCTGGTCACCGCTGTCTGGGGTGGCGCGTTCGTCGTGGTGAAGGACGCGACGCGACAGGCGTCCCCGATGGACTTCCTGGCCGTGCGGTTCCTCATCGCGGCCGTCGTGCTGGGGGCATGGCGCCCACGCCGGGTGCTGGAGCTGAGCCGGAAGCAGTGGGGGCATGGCCTCCTGCTGGGCCTGACGCTGGGCGCCGCGTACCTCGCGCAGACTTACGGACAGCAATACACGTCGGCCTCCATGTCCGGGTTCATCACGGGAATGTCGGTCGTCTTCACCCCCGTGATCGCCGGTTTGCTGCTGCGGCACCGGATCGGCCGGTGGACCTGGGGTGCGGTGGCGATCGCCACGGTAGGCCTGGGAGCCATGTCGCTGCGGGGCTTCGCGATAGGGCCGGGTGAGGTTCTCACCTTGCTGTGCGCGCTCTTCTTCGCCCTGCACATCGTCGCGCTGAGCGAATGGTCCACACCGCGCGACGCCTACGCGCTGACCGTGGTGCAACTGGGTGTCGTCGGGGTGCTCTGCCTGATCCTGGGCGGCCGGGACGGCATCGTCCTCCCCGCCGACCCGGGCTTCTGGATCTCGGTCATCGGACTGGCCGTGGTGGCGACGGCGGGCGCCTACTTCGCTCAAACCTGGGCACAGTCCCGGTTGCCTGCCGTCGTGGTGGCCGTGGCACTGACTCTGGAGCCGGTCTTCGCGGGCGTTTTCGGTGTGCTGGTGGACCACGACGAGTTGACGGCCCGCATCCTCCTCGGCGGGGCACTGGTGGTCGGGGCCATGGTTCTGACTGAGTTCCGTTCCACCGCACCGAGTTCGAAGGACGCCCCGGGAAGCCTCGGGTAGCGGGCTTCAGGCACGCGGCGCGGGCAGGGGAGAGCGCGCGATGAGGACCGGGCAGTCGGCGTGGTGGATCAGCGCGTGGCTGGTGGAGCCGAGCAGCAACCCCTGGAACCCGCCGCGTCCGCGGCTGCCCGCCACCACGAGTTGGGCGGTCCTGCTCCGGTCCAGCAGGTGGTCGCGCGGCCGGTCTTCGGCAAGCACGCGCTCGACGGTGACCTCCGGATACTTTTCCTGCCATCCGGCAAGGCATTCGGCGAGCAGCCGTTCCGCCGCGCCACCGGGACTTTCGACTTCCAGGGTGCCCCTGGCGGCCCCGAACGTTTCGGCCAGGTCGAGGTCGTGCCAGCTGTGCGACGCGATCAGGTGGACACCGCGGACCGACGCCTCCTGGAAGGCCAGTTCGAGGGCCGGTTCCGACAGTGCGCTGCCGTCCACTCCGGCGACGACGGGGGCGTCCGCGCGACCGTTGGGGTCACTGCCTCTGATCACGGTGACCGGACAGTGCCCGTGTGCGGCGAGCGCAGTCGCGGTCGATCCGGCCAGCAGGTCGGCGAAGGCGCTGTGGCCCCGTGAGCCGAGCACGACCATTTTCGCGGTGTGGGAACGCCGCAGCAGCAACGGGATCGACGAGTCCACAACGGACTCCACGGTGATGTCCGCCCGGGGCCGCACCCGCTCGGCGACCGCCATGGACTCCCGCAGGAGCTGGTCCGCCGCCTGCTTTCGTGCGGCGATCCAGTCCGAAGCGGACGGTCCGGGCCGTGGCCCGCTCTCGGGCACTTCGTAGGCGTGCAGCAGAACCAGCGGCGCGTTCCAGCGCACCGCTTCGCGTGCGCCCCACGTCACGGCGTCCAGTGCCTGCCGGGATCCGTCCACGCCCACCACGATCGGCGGGCCGCCCGCGCTGACGTGCATGACACCACCTTCGCGCAGGCGACGGCCTCCCGCGAAGGGCACTAGGTCACCAAAACTAGGTCACCAAAACCCATGTCCCCAAAACCGTTTGAGCGCACCAGATCAGCAGATCCGGGGCAACTGCTCGCCGACCAGCATGTCGACCACCCGCCGCGAACCCACCAGGGTGCGCGCGGCCACGCGCCCCACCGGTCCCGCGGTGACGGTTCCGATGACGCGGGCCTCGCGGCCGGCCGGGTTGGCGCGCATCGCGGCGAGGACCGCGTCGGCGACCTGCGGTGCGAGGAACGCGACGAGGCAACCCTCGTTGGCCACGTGCAACGGATCCAGGCCCAGCAGTTCGCACGCGGAAGCCACCGCTTCCGGCACACCGATCGCGGACTCCTCGACCTCGACCCCCACGCCGGACGCGGCGGCCAGTTCGTTGAGCGCGCTGGCCAGCCCGCCGCGTGTGGGGTCGCGCAAGGTGTGCACCCCGGCACCCCCCGCGTCGATCATGGCGGCCACCAGTTCGTGCAGCGGGCGGCTGTCCGACCGGATCGCGGTTTCGAAGCCGAGCCCTTCCCGCGCGGACATGATCGCCATGCCGTGCGCGCCTATCGGCCCGGACAACACGACGACGTCACCGGGCACGCCACCGGTGGCGGTCGGCGCCGCGCCCGGTCTCCGCAGGCCGATTCCCGTGGTGGTCAGGTAGACACCGTCGGCGGCACCCCGCCCGACGACCTTCGTGTCGCCGGTGACGACACGGACCCCGCACGCTTCGGCCGCCTGGCCGGCCGAAACGGTGATCCGGCGCAGTTCGTCGACCGGGAAGCCCTCCTCCAGCAGGTAGGCCAAGGACAGCGCGACCGGCCGCGCGCCGCGCATGGCCAGGTCGTTGACCGTGCCGAACACGGCCAGCGAGCCGATGTCCCCACCGGGAAAGAACCGGGGTGTCACCACGAAACCGTCCGTGCTGAACACGATGTCCACGCCATCGGCGGTGACCACCGCGGCGTCTTCGAGTGGTTCGTGTTCGCCGAGCCCCGGGGTGATCACGTCGTCGAGCAGTTCGGCCATCAGCTGACCGCCCGAGCCGTGGCCGAGCAGGACCCGTTCGGTTTCGGTGCGGGGCAACGGGCAGGTCGCGCCCACCGGGTCCAGCGTCGTCATACCTTTTCCTCCGTGAGTTCGGGCCGTCGCCCGGCGTGGTAGAACGCGGCGCACGTGCCCTCGGCCGAAACCATCGGCGCCCCCAGCGGGGTACGCGGTGTGCAGCGCACGCCGTAGGCCGCGCAGTCGGTCGGCAACCGGGTCCCCTGAAGGATTTCGCCCGCGATGCATTCCGGGTGTTCCTCGGTCGCGACGTCGTCCCCGGCGAACCGGCGTCCGGCGTCCTGCGCGGCGAACTCGGGCGCGAGCACCAGTCCGCTGGCGGGGATTTCGCCGATGCCCCGCCAGGTTCGCGCGGCCACCCGGAAGACGCGGCGCAGCACGTCCTGGGCCGTGGTGTTCCCGGACCGCCGGACCGCCCGCGCGTACTGGTTCTCCACCTCGGCCCGGCCGCTCTCCAGCTGCCGGACCGTCATCAGGATGCCTTCCAGCAGGTCGAGCGGCTCGAATCCGGTGACCACGATGGGCACGTGGTAGCGGGCGGCGATCGGCTCGTACTCGGTCCAGCCCATCACCGCGCAGACGTGGCCGGCGGCCAGGAAACCCTGGACCTGGTTGGCGGGGGAGTCGAGGATCGCGGTGATCGCCGGCGGCACCAGGACATGACTGACGAGCACACTGAAGTTCGTGACACCGCGCTTCGCCGCGTCCAGCACCGCCATCGCGTTGGCGGGCGCGGTGGTTTCGAACCCCACCGCGAAGAACACCACTTCGTGGTCCGGGTTCCGCTGGGCGATCCGCACCGCGTCGAGCGGGGTATAGACCACCCGGACGTCCCCGCCACGGGCCTTCACCCCCAGCAGGTCACCGGTGGTCCCGGGCACGCGCAGCATGTCGCCGTAGCTGGTGAAGATCACGCCGGGCCTGGCCGCGATGGCGACCGCCTTGTCGATCATCGCCAGCGGGGTCACGCAGACCGGGCAGCCGGGGCCGTGGATCATCCGGATCCCGGCGGGCAGCAGCTCGTCGATTCCCTGACGCACCAAGGTGTGCGTCTGGCCGCCGCAGACCTCCATGATCGCCCACGGGCGGGTGGCGGTGGCCCGCAACTCGGCCAGCAGGCACCGCGCCAGCTCGGGATCACGGTACTCGTCGAGGTATTTCACGGTTCCGCCCCGAGTTCCGTGGTGAGCGCGTCCGGAATCGCCTTGATCACTTCGAGCGTGCGCACGGCCTCTTCCTCGTCGAGGAGGCTGATCGCGAAACCGACATGCACGATGACGTAGTCGCCGACACCCGCTTCCGGGGTGTAGGCCAGGCACACTTCCCGCCGCACCCCGCCGAAGTCGACGGTGCCCATGGGCAGTCCGTCGCCGGTGATGGCCGTGATCCGGCCGGGGATCCCCAGGCACATGACGTCAGGCCGGAACGGGTTCGGGGGAGCGGTTTTCCAGCGCGTCGGCCACGGCTTCGTCGGACAACGGCGAAAGTTCGCTGTAGAGGTTCCGGGTGGCCTGACGCCACGGCTGGCGGCGGAGGCACACCGTCATGTCCACCCCGGCGGAAATCCGCGCCAGCGCGTCCACCGGCGCGACGGGCACGGCGAGCACGATCCGCGCCGCGCCGCGGGCGCGCAGCACGCGGATGGCCGCGCGGACGGTGGCACCGGAGGTGATGCCGTCGTCGACGAGGATCACGGTACGGCCGGAAACCGCGGTGCGATGGAACAACCGGGGGGAGGCGACAATCCGGCGCGTGAGTTCGATGCGCTTCCTCTTGGCCGCCGACCGGAGCTGAGCCGGGCTCATGCCGAGGCGATTGGCCGCGTCGTAGTCGGTGACGAGAACGCCGCCCTCACCCACCGCGGCGAGCGTGGTTCCCGGCCATTCTTCCGCTTCGACCTTCCCGACGGGCAGGACGTCCAGCGGTGCGCCGAGCACCCTGGCGATTTCCGCGGCCACCACCACGCCGCCACGCGCGACACCCACCACGACGGGGTGGTGACCGCGCAGGCTCAGCAGCTTTTCGGCCAGGGCTTGACCCGCTTGCCTGCGATCCCAGAACTGCATCGCACCTCCACGCGACATCGATCTCGCGGCCTTCGCGTTCCACCGTGCCGTCACGGCGCCTGTCGGCGTCAGGGCTGGAGGTAACCGGGGCGCAAGGCCGAAAGTCATCCGCTGACCAGTACCGCGGCGCCGTGCACCCGGTCGCCGGCGAGGTCGGCGAGCGCCCGCGCGGCATCCTCGAGCCGGTACGGCGTGGTGACCACCCGCAGCGGGTGCTCCGCCGCGAAGGCGAGGAAGTCACGGGCGTCCTGGCGTGTGTTCGCGGTCACGCTGCGAAGCCGCCGCTCGAAGAACAGGTGTTCCTGATAGTTCAGGCTGGGGATGTCGGTGAGGTGGATTCCCGCCACGGCAAGGGTTCCACCCCGGTCCAGCGCGGCCAGGGCAGGCGGGACGAGCTCTCCGGCCGGGGCGAACAGGATCGCCGAATCGAGCGGCTCCGGCGGCGGTTCGGCGGCCCCGGAGGCGGAAGCGGCCCCGAGTTCCAGCGCGAGTTCGCGCGCCTCGGCATCGCGGGTCATCACGTGCACGGTGGCGCCTTGGGCGATGGCTACCTGCGCGGCCAGGTGCGCGCTCGCGCCGAACCCGTAGATCCCCAGGCGACCGCCCCGGAATCTGTCAGTCGCGCGAAGTGCGTCCGTTGAGGGCGATGGTGGGAGACGGGTGGGGAGTTCGGAAAGGCACAGCGCGCGGTACCCGATGATTCCCGCGCACAGCAACGGCGCCAGCTCGGTGTCGGAGTATCCGGCCGGCAGCCGGTGCGCGAACGCGGCGGGCACCGTGGCGAACTCGGCGTAACCGCCGTCGGCGTCCCAGCCGGTGTAAGTCGAAGCGGGACAAAGGTTCTCCGCCCCACGCCGGCAGTACCGGCACACCCCGCAGGTGCCGCGAAGCCAGGCGATGCCCACCCGGTCTCCGGCGGCGAACCCGCCGCCGCCGGTCCCGGCGACCTCGCCGACCACCTCGTGTCCCGGCACCACGCCGGGCCGGTGCACGGGCAGATCTCCTTCCACCACATGCAGATCGGTCCGGCACACCCCACAGGCGCGGACCCGCACCAGCAACTCGCCCGGCGCGGGATGGGGCACGCCTTCGGTGCGCAGGCCGAACTCGCGGATCTCCGGCGGCCCCGGCCGGTCCACTCGCCAGGCCCGCATGGTCACACCGTGTTGAGCGCGGCGTGCACGTCCGCGGCGACGGCCGCCAGCAGCTCTTCGGTGAGGTCCGACAACGCGCGGGCGATCGCCAGCTCTTCCTTGATCTGCGGAACGGCCAGCCCGTACAGATCGCCGGAGGCGATCCCGATGCCGGTGAAGGAGTTCCCTGAGCCGTCCTCCAGCCGGACCTCGGCCCGTTTTCCCTCCCGGGCGTCCGTACCGGTTTCGTCCTTGATGGTGACGTCCATCGTCCACGGGTGCGTGATCGTGGGCTCGGTCATGGGTTCATCCTCCGCCGGTGATGAAGCTGACGCGCCGCGCCAGGGAAACCGTGTGGTCGGCGAATCGTTCGACGAACCGGCCGAGCAGGGCGAGGTCGCGCATCAGTTTCCCCTCCAGAACTCTTCCGGGTCCATGAGGACCGGCTTCCGGCCGAAACGCAGGTAGAGGAGCGGGCCGACGAAATTGATCGCGATGATCAGCGCCCACGCCGGTTTCGGGCCGCGCACCGCGGCCGCGGGCCGCCGGGAGAGGTCCCACCAGGCACCACCCGCGAGCGTGATCTGCACGACGGAGGCGGCCACGATCGTCCTCCGTCGCGCCGTGCTCAGGTCCTGCCACCTGCGGTGCGTCACGGCCTGCTCCCGGAGTCGGCGAGATCTTCGACCACCTCGTCCAGCGGCCGCCGCGGCGTCGCGGGCAGCGGGTCGGCGTTGACCGGGGCCCAGCCAAGGCGGAACACCATCTGCGGGAAGCTTTCGCCGGTGACCTGGGTGCGGACCCGCTCCCGGGTGCCGGCCACCTCCAGCGCCTCGGTGAGCGGGCAGGTCGCCAGTCCGAACGTGGTGGCGGTGAGCAGCACCGCACTCGTCGCCTCACCGGCGCGCAACCGCGACATCGGGTCGTCGGACGCGGTGGACAGCACGGCCAGCACGGTGTCGTCACTTTCGCCGGCCGCGGTGACCGACTGGGCCAGGTGCGGTTCCGCGAAGTGCCGTCCGGGCAACGCCCCCGGTGACTGGTCCGGCGCCGGCACGTTGGCCGCGGGCACGCCGTCGAGGGATTCGTAACGGCCGCTCCACGCCGCGAGTTCGGTGCGGTAGGCGGGATCGTGCGCATGCGCGTTGGCGGCTTCGCGAATCGCTTCGGCCAGGTGATACCGGGCGGGATCGGTCGCGGTGCGGAACACGGTTCCCTCGTCCGCGGCGCGCGCCGCCATCTCGTCGAGGTAGCCCGAAGGCACCGTCCACGAGCTGTGCCGCCGCCGGTCGGTGCGCCGCCGCGGAATCGCCGCGGCCAGCACGATTTCGGCGGTGCCCGGTTCGTGCCGGTGCAGTTCGATCGAAGCCAGGTGGTCCGGCTCGTCGGCGTTGGGCAGGTGATGCACCTCGGCCCGCCAGCCCAGCGCGGCGAAGCCCACGCGCAGGTGGTGCAGGGCCGCGCCACAGCTGATCAGCAGGTCGCGGCCGTCCGGGTCGGTGCCGGGAAGCTGCCGCTCGCGGTCGGCGTAGAGGTGCACGGTGCGATTGCCGACCCGCCAGCGCCACGGTTGCGAGTTGTGCACCGAAGGCGCGCGCACGGCCAGTGCCAGCGCGGCACGGACGGTGTAGTCGTCGGGGAGTCCACGGTCCATCGGAATCGGCTCTTTTCTCGCTCGTCGGGTGACACCTCGAATCTGCCAAGCGGGTGAGGACGGCGAGAGGGCCGGAAGGCACACGCACCGGGGACCTGTGTCCTCGCGGGTCACCGGCCCCGCTCCCGGGCCGTCCGTGACGAGCACCACGCGCCGCGAACCGTGGGCGTGACCTCGCCGCGACCGGACACAGTGGACGATACGTCCGAAAGTCCACAATGGACAAATGTGACATCGCCGGGTGGATGTGCATCGGTGCGGCGAGGCGGCGTGGCGGTATTTCCGCCGTTGTCCCAGGTCAATTCCTACCGCGACCCGGTGCGACGGGGAGTCGCCGTGCGAGCCCCCAGGCCGGGTCTCAGTCTCCCTCGTATGTTGCACTCCGCGATCACGATGATCACTCGATGTGAAATCGCGGCGGATTGTTGCACGCTGTTGTTAGGCCGTACGGGTGATTGCGGCCAGGGGCGGTGATCGGTAAGCCATACGTCGTATGGCGGTCGGTTTTCGCCGCCGACTCTGCGGTAGCATCCCCGCACCAAGATCGTCAAAGTCAGGCCGAGCCCTGCTGCCCCGTGACGGCGCGTGGCGGCGGCCCGATGTTGCTGTCCTTATGGGAAGGACCGGATGTCCGATCTCCAGATACCCGACCGGCCCGGCCAGCTGTGGGAACACAGCGAGGAGCCGGTGCCGACCGACGCGGACTCGGTGCGGCCGTTGCGCTCGCACGTGCTCCGGATTCTCGTGGTCGCGGTGGCCATCGCGGCGGTACTGGGCGCCGTCGGGGTCGTGATCGCGGCGCAGGCCAGCGGGTGGACACCCCTGATCTGTGTGGTGGTCGCCCTCGGCTGCGTCGTCGTGGCGCTGGTCGCGGTGTCCCGCGCCGGTGCCGCGGTGTCCGACCACGGCATGCTGACGCAGGTGCCGAGCCGGCCCCGCTACGAGCCGCGCCCCGACGAAGGGCACCAAGATTTCGGCCAGTCGATGTTCGGCGACGACCCGAACCAGCGCCGCGAGGTCTTCGGCAAGCTCGCCCGCCGCCTGCAGTCGCTGGTGAACCGGGCGATCCAGCGGGTCGACGGCCTCGAGCGCGAGATCGAGGACCCCGAGCTGCTCCGCGGCCTGTACGAAATCGACCACCTCGCGACCCGCGTGCGCCGCCAGTCGGAGAACCTCGCCGTGCTGGGCGGCGGCGTCGCGCAGCGCCGGTCGAACACCGCGGTGAGCGTCTACGCCGTGCTGCGGTCCGCGGTGGCGGAAATCGAGCACTACAAACAGGTTTCCATCGTCCCCGTCGAAGGGGTGAGCCTGCACGGGCACGCGGTGGCGGAGATCATCCACCTCCTCGCGGAACTCCTGGAGAACGCGACGACCTTCACCGCACCCGACGCGCCGAAGGTGGTGCTGCGCGCCCAGCGGGTCACCGCCGGGCTCGCCGTCGAGATCCAGGACCGTGGCCTCGGCATGACGGCCGAGGACCTGCACCGGATCAACCGCCTGCTCGACGGTTCGGCCACGATCGACCTCGGCGAGCTGCTTTCCGACGGGCGCATCGGGATGGCCGTGGTCAAGGAACTGGCCCGGCGGCACAATATCCGCGTTCAGTTGCAGAGCAACATCTTCGGCGGCATCGACGCCGCGGTGGTCATTCCCCACACGCTGCTCAGCACGCAGGAAGGCCAGCTGCAGCCACAGCAGGCGCAGCAACAGCAGGCGCAGCAACAACTCCAGCAGCAGCAACTCCCGCAGCACCAGCCGGTGCAGCAGTACCAGCCGCAGACGTCCCGGGAGATGCCCGTCCCGGAGCAGGCGATGCAGGCCAAGCCGCTCCAGCAGCCTTCTTCGCAAGGCGGCTACGCCCAGTCTCTCCAGCAGTCCCCGAGTCCGCACGAGCGGGCGAGCAGGACGAACGACCAGCTGCCGCCCCTGCCTTCCCGTAATCCGGGTGGCAGCCCGAAGCCGCCGTCACCGCAGCCGGCCGGCTCCGGGCAGGGGCAGGAGGAGCCCCCACCCCTCCCGCAGCGCCGGGGCACCCATCTCCGGCCCGAGTTGCGCGAACCGCCACAACCCACCAGGCCGCTTCCGGGTCACAACACGAACCTGATGGCGACCGTTCAGAAGGGCTTCGAACGAGGCCGTGAGGCGCTGGACGAGTCCACGCCGCCGGCGCACCAGCAATATCCGATGACACAAGGAGATTCCACGCAATGGCCGACGACCTGACCTGGCTGCTGACCCGCCTCGCGCAGGCGGTTCCGCACACACGCAGCGCGGTGCTGCTGTCTGCGGACGGGATAGCCAAGTCCTGGCACGGTGTGGACAACGACGGCGCGGACCAGCTGGCGGCCATGGCGAGCGGTCTGTGTTCGCTCGCCCAGCAGGTGGGCACCCGGTTCGGCGGCGGCGACGGGGTCCGGCAGGTGGTCGCCGAACTGGGCGAGGTCATCCTGTTCGTCACCGCGGCCAGCGAAGGGACGGTCCTGGCGGTGCTGGCGGGCCGGGAGGTCGACGCGGGAATCCTGAGCTACGAGATGGGCAGGCTGAGCACCCAGGTCCCCAGCTACCTGGCGACGCCGAGCAGGCACGGTTCGGGCAACGGGAACTGGTGACGTGACCGAACCTCACGACGACGAGTTCGATTTCGGCACCGAGCTGTGGGAGCGTCCCTACACCGTGACAGGTGGCAGGACGCATCCCACCGCTCCGCTGGATCTGATGTCCTTGGTTCTCGCCACGGGCAGAGGGAAGATCTCGCCGGCACGGCTGGGGCGCGAGCACGCTCAGGCGCTCCAGCTGTGCCAGGCGCCGTTGTCGGTCGCGGAGGTCGCGGCCCACCTGCGCCAGCCCGTCATGGTGACCAAGGTGGTGCTGTCCGACCTCATCGAGTCGGGCGCGGTCACCGCCAAGGACCCGCACGCCCTCGACACATCCGATCCGGTCCGACTGAAGGCATTGCTTGATGGTCTCCGACGTCTTTGAGATGTTCCCCACCCAGTTCAAGATCCTCATCGCCGGCGGTTTCGGGGTGGGGAAGACGACCTTCGTCGGTGCGGTGAGTGAAATCGAGCCGCTCACCACGGAGGAAACCCTGACCACCGCGAGTATCGGCGCGGACAACCTCGCCGGGGTCGAGAGCAAGACCACGACCACGGTGGCCATGGACTTCGGCCGCATCACCTTCCACGAACAGAACATGATCCTGTACCTGTTCGGGACCCCGGGCCAGAACCGCTTCTGGTTCATGTGGGACGAGCTGTCCCGCGGTGCCCTGGGCGCGGTCGTGCTCGCCGACACGCGCAGGCTCGAGGACTGTTTCGCGGCGGTCGAGTTCTTCGAGCGGCGCGAAATCAGGTTCATCGTCGCGATCAACGAGTTCGACGGTGCCTATCGCTACCGTGACGAGGACCTCCGGGCCGCGCTCGCGCTCAAGCCCCACGTGCCCCTCGTGCGGTGTGACGCGCGAGTGGCCCGGTCGGCCAGCAACGTGCTGATCGACCTCGTCGAACACGTGCTCGCACTGTCCGTTCCCGACAGCCCCAACCAGTCGGCAGCCCATGCCGAAATACGGAGGTAGCCATGAACCTGGACTCTCTCGACGACCGCTACCTGACGGCGCCGAACGACCCCGAGCTTCCCCAGCGGATGGCGCGCCTGCGCCAACTCGGCCTCGCCAACCAGCCGGACCAGGAGTTCGACCAGTTCGCCGCCAAGCTGGCGCGCATCACCGGCGCGCCGTACGCGATGGTGAACTTCGTCGGCGACCGGGTGCAGTACTTCGCCGGTCTCTACACCCCGTCCAGCACGCAGACGACCGCGGCGTTGCAGGCCGCGCAGGCGTCCGGGCACGCCGAGGTGGGCCGGGAAATGGGGCTCGACCACGGTTACTGCCCGCACGTCGTCACCCGCCGCAAGGCACTGGTGCTCGACGACGTGTGTGACTATCCGCGGTTCGCGGGCAACCCGGTCGTGGACAAGATCGGGATCCGTTCGTATCTGGGCGCGCCGTTGATCGACCGCACGGGCACGGCGCTGGGCACGATCTGTGTGGTGGACACCGAGCCCCGGCCGTGGGGACGCCCGGGGCTCGGGACCATCAAGACGCTGGCCGCCGAGCTGATGGAACTGATTCAGCGGCGCGAGTCGTGACGGCCGGGCCGTACGGCGTCCGCAGTTCGGCCGACAGGCGCTGGGACCATTGACCCCTGGTCCGGCCCAGCGCCGCTTCGGCCAGCCTGAGCCGCTGGACGTCGGACGTGCCGGCCGGCGCGTAGATGTGGTAGGCGTCGCGTACGTACCGCTCGATGGGGCGATCGGTGGACAGGCCGTACGCGGCGTGGATCTCCATCGCCAGGCGCGCGGAGTCCAGTGAGGACTCCACGTTGACGAGTTTGGCGTTCATCAGTTCGGTGTCGCAGGGCACGCCCTGGTCGAGCAGGTGCGCCGCGTGGTAGGCGACCAGCCGCGCGGTCATGAGCTGGGACTGCATCTGTCCCAGTTTCTGTTTGACGGTGGGAAGTTCGCTCAGCGCCTGGCCGTATCTGAGGTGGGTCACGGCGAAGGTGACGGTCTGTTCGACGATGGCCTGGTGGATGCCCAGGGACACCGCGGTCAGGTTCGGACGTCCGTAAAGGACACTGGACGAGTAGGCGACGGCCAGCCCGCTGCCCTCCTCGCCGAGCAGGTTTTCGCGTGGTACCCGGCAGTTGTCGAAGACGAGCTCGCCGAAGCTGAAGCCGTGCAGGCCCATTGTGGACTGTTGCTTCCCGAGGGACAGGCCAGGACGGGTCGATTCCACCAGGAACGCCGACAGCCCGCCGGAACCGTGCCCGGTCCGGACCACGACCCCGTGCAGGTCACCGACGTGGCTGTTGCCGACGAAGACCTTGCGGCCGTTGAGCACGTAGTCGTCACCGTCGCGCTCGGCGGTCGCCGTCATGCCGAGCACGTGACCGCCCGAGTCGGGTTCGGTGACCGCGATCGTGGGCAGGCAGGCGCCCGAGGCGATCGCGGGCAGCCACTGGTTCTTCTGGTCGTCGTTGCCGAAGTGCAGGATCTTCGCCACGCCGAGCTGTGAAGCCTGGACCATGGCGCCCATGGCGCCGCTGACCCTCGACAACTCCTCGATGATGATGGTCTTGGCCAAATGCCCCAAGCCCATCCCGCCATACTCGGGCCCGATCGTCACGCCGATCCATCCCTGTTCGGCGATCAACCGCGACAGTCCATGATGGACAGTACGGGAGGTCTCCATCTCGCTGATGCGCGGGCGCACCTGCGTTTCGGCGAAATCCCGGACCTTGTCGCGAAGACGATCGTGCGCTTTGGTCACGAAATAGCCACTTGCCTGGGTTCCCAGGTCCAACGCGCACTCCCCAATGACGTACCGCCGCCCCATCGCGGACTCAGTACTTTCTGGTGTTGACAAAGATCCACCTTGACAGCAACGCCTGAAGGTGGGTACCGCCTACTTGGTGATCCGAACAGGGCTTTTCCTCTCGTCTTCCGCTTGTCAGCTACGAAAAGTTAGCACGGTGCCCGTTTCGGGCCGCGACCTCACCGAGCAAACACGTTCATGTGCGAACAGTGACGACGGGATCTTGTCCCGTTTGGTGAGGTAGAACCACTGTAGAACAATGTTCAAGGCAAGGATGAACGAGATCCCGCGTGCTTTGGGTCATCTCGGACCCCTATGAAGATCGTCATGTGGCGTACGTCGCCGCGATTTGGTATGCCCCGGGGATATCGGGCGCACTCGACCGCGGTATCCGGTGGGACCTGGGGTAACTTACCCCGGTCCCCGGGGATTTCCGGCGCGTGTGGACTGATTCACCACGTGATTCGTCCGTTCCATTCCATGAATCAGTCTCATGAGGACAGTCGCGGACGTACTTGTCCATTATGGACACTGGTGTGATGTGGACGGCCGGGGATCCGCACCCGGCCCTGGACCCTCGATCGTTGCGGCGGCCGACCATAATGGGACCGGTGGATCCCGAGCTGACCGGCGCCCGGTTGCTCGCCGGGACGATCGTCGACCCGGCCGGTGTGATCAGGGCCAAGCAGGTGCCGATCGCCCGTGCCGCCGCGTTCGAAGAACACGGCATGGGTGCGTCACCGAGCTGGAACGTGTTCTGTATCGACAACGCCGTGGCGTTCACCCCGCGCTTCGGTGTGGTGGGCGACCTGCGGCTGCGGGTGGACCTCGCCACCGCGCGCTCGCTCGGTGACGGGCTGGCGTGGGCACCGGCGGAGATGGTCACGCAGGACGGCGAGCCCACGGCGGTCTGCACGAGAACGCTGCTGGGGCGCCGCGTGTCCGCGCTCGCCGCGGACGGGTTCACCGCGAGAGCCGGCGGCGAGGTGGAGTTCGTGCTCACCGAGGGCGACGGCACACCGCGCCACACACCGAAATGGAACCCTTATGGCCTCAGCGCGGTGCTCGACGCCGAGGCATTCCTGACAGACCTCGCCGGGACCGCGGAGGCGGTGGGACTGCCGGTCGAACAGGTCCACGCCGAATACGGTGACGGGCAGTTCGAATTGTCGCTGAGCCCTACCGATCCGGTGACGGCCGCGGACAATGTCGTCCTCGCGCGGATCCTCATCGGCCGCGTGGCACGCCGGCACGGCTTGGCCGCGTCCTTCTCGCCGTTGCCGTTCGCCGGTGGGAGCGGCAACGGCGCGCACCTGCATCTTTCACTCGCGTGGCAGGGCAGGCCCCTGCTCTCGGGTGGTGATGGCCCCCACGGGCTCACCCACGACGGCGGGGCGATGATCGGGGGGCTCGTGGCCGGCCTGCCCGAGGTGACCGGAGTGCTCGCCGGGTCGGTCCTGTCCGCGCAGCGGTTGCGCCCGGGACAGTGGGCGGGCGCGTTCGCCTGCTGGGGACTGGAAAATCGCGAGGCCGCGGTGCGGCTGTGCGCGGCCACTCCCGGCGCGGCGCACGGTGCCAGCCTCGAAGTCAAGTGTGGGGACCCCTCGGCGAATCCCTACCTCGCGGTGGCGGTTCTGCTGGGGCTGGCCCACGACGGCCTGACCCGCGAGGCCGCGCTGCCGCCGGAAATCACGGCCGATCCCGCCACGGTCGCGGGAGCGCTCCGCCTGCCCGTCAGCCAGGCCTCCGCGCTGCGGGCGCTGGAAGAGTCCGCGCTGGCCCGGCGTCTGCTGGGGGAGGAGATTCTGGAAGCACTCCTCGCCGTCCGCCGTCACGAACTCGACAGCTACGGCGAGCGGGACCTGGCCACGATCACCGAACTCTTCCGGTTCGCCTGGTCGTGATCGGTCAGGAAGCACAGAGCGCGGCGAAACGGGCCGCGTCCACGTTGCCTCCGGAGATGATCACGCCGACACGCTCCGGTACGTCGTCGAGCCGTCCGTGCACCAGCGCGGCCAGGCCGGTCGCGCCGCTCGGTTCGACGACGATCTTGAGGCGTTCGAAGGTGAACCGCATCGCTTCGCGGATCTCGTCGTCGGTGACCAGGACGATCTCGTCGACCAGCTTCCGGTTGACCGAAAAGGCCAGTTCGCCCGGAGTGCTCACGGCCTGCCCGTCGGCGATGGTGCGCGGCACCGGGATCGACACCCGCCTGCCTTCGGCGAGCGAACGCCGGGTGTCGTCCCCTGCTTGAGGCTCCACCCCGACCACCCGGATCGCGCCCAGCATGCCCTTCGCGGCCGTGGCGCTGCCGGCGATGAGCCCGCCGCCGCCGACCGGAACGACCAGGGCGCCGAGTTCGCCGGCGTCCTCGACCAGTTCCAGCGCCGCGGTGCCCTGCCCGGCGATGACGTGCGGATGTTCGTAGGGCGGAATGAGCGCCAGGCCGCGCTCCGCGGCGAGCGTGGCCGCGATCGCCTCCCGGTCCCCGGTGTAGCGGTCGTAGGTGACGACCTCCGCGCCGTAGCCGGCGGTCGCTTCGACCTTGCCCCGCGGAGCGTCGTCGGGCATGAGGATCACCGCGCGGCTGCCCAGTTCCCGCGCCGCCAGGGCAACCGCCTGGGCATGGTTGCCCGACGAATAGGCCGCGACCCCTTGGGCCAGCTGTCCCGCCGGCAGCCGGGAGATCGTGTTGTAGGCGCCGCGGAACTTGAACGCGCCCGCGCGCTGGAAGTTCTCGCATTTGAGCAGGACCTCGGTGCCGGCGAGTTCGTCCAGCGTGCGCGAGCGCAGGACGGGGGTCCGGTGAGCGGCGCCGGCCAGGCGGGTGGCCGCGTCGCGGACGTCGTCGAAGGTGACCGGCGGTGTGTCAGTCATGCCTGCCCTTCTCTGTTCAGGTGCCACTTGCTACGGCACGCCGAGGACGTCGGCGAGCTCTCCGAAGCTGGTCACCTTGAGGTCCGCGGTGACGTCCGCGGCACGGTCGGCCTGGCCGTCGGGTCCCTTTTCCCGTGGGCGTTCGAGGAAAGCCGTGCGCAGTCCGGCCGCGGCGGCGCCGTCGAGATCCCACTTGTGCGCGGCGACCAGCAGAATTTCCTCCGGCCGCACGTCGAGCAGGTTCGCCGCCGTCCGGTAAACCGTCGCGTCCGGCTTGTACGCCCGGGCCAGTTCGGCCGAAAGGATGCAGTCGAAGGGCAGGGCCGCCGCCTTGACCAGGTTGGTGAGCAGGGCGAATCCGCCGTTGGACAACGTGGCGGTGAGGTAAGTCGCGGCCAGCCTGCCCAGTCCCGTCACCGAATCGTCCCAGGCGGGCAGGCGGTGCCACGCCCGGACGAGGCGGGCGCGGGCCGCCTCGTCCACCGCGGCGGCGACCCCGTGTTCGGTCAGCAGGTCGTCGAGGGACTCACGGTGCAGCGTGTCGAGGTAGGCCCAGTCCCGTTCGCCGTCACGCACGCGGGCCATCGACGGGAGGTACCGGCCACGCCACTCGGTGGCGAACTGCCCGCCGTCGATGCCGACGCCCAGCTCGCGGAAGATCTCACCCGCCTGCCGCGCGACCCCGCTGTACCAGTCGACCGTGGTGCCGAAGACGTCACAGGCCACCGCCCGTATCGACGCCGGATCGACCTCGGGCATGGGCGCCTCCCTGGTTTCAGCGGGTGGCCGACACGGTCACCGTGAGCACTTGCGGATCTTGAGCGTAGACCGCTCCGCTGAAATCCGGGCCAGGGGTGACGTCGTCGTAAGGAAAAGCGTAGCCGCGGTTGCCGGGAAGCCGCGCGTGCACGACACGGGCGTAGTGGTTGGTGACGGAGTTCCGGTAGAACTTCGCGGGGTCTTCGGCGGTCGGCTGGACGGGGTTGTCGAGCAAGGTGGTCCGGTTGAACGCGGCGGCCAGCCGGGGAACGATGGCGATCCTCGCGGCGCTCGAGCCCTGGGGGATGGCGAACGGGCCGGTGTCGCAGCTCAGCACGTCGGCGGTGACGGGCTTGCCGAAGCTTTCGCCGTTGTCGAAGGTCAGCACGCCCCCCGAAACCCGGCCGGTGAAGGAGCCGAGCCCGGGGTTCTGTGAGTCGACGGTGAGCGTGGTCCCGCTGTAACGCTGCCACACGGCGTCGATGTAACCGTCGAGGTAACCGGCGAAGTCGCCGGCCTTGTGGTGCGCGGCGATCACCCGCAGGTTCCGCCCGTCGGAACGTTTCTGGACGAGCCCGCCCCACGGACCACCCACGGCGGCCAGGTCGGCGGCGATCCCGTCGACCGAACCGGCGGGCAGCCCCGCCACCGACTGTTCCGGGACCGACGCGGCGGTCAGGTCCAGCCCGATCGGCGGGCCCACGAGGTCCACGTAACTGATGTTCGCGTACAGGCCGGCGTCGTTGAAGGTGAACTCCGCGAAGCTGAAGTCCTTGCCGTAGTTGGTGTCCGAGGTGTTCAGGAAGCTGGGGTGGACCAGCGCGGGGCCGGGGTTGAGGTAGAAGTCCAGGCGGGCGCCCCCGGTGACGACGTAGAGCCGTGCCGCCGACATCCGGGGCACCGTGATCTGGTTCGGCAGGGGGATGGCGCAGTCCACCGGCAGTGGCGTCTGCGGTGAGGACGGCGACGAGGGGTAGTACGGCGACCCGTCGGATCGCAGGAGGACGAGGCGGTTGTCCGCGGAAGTGCCGGTGACGTAGGCGAATGACCCACCGGAGCCGGAGTTGTCCGTCAGGCGCAGGGTGAAGGCCGACGGGGCGGCGGAGGCCGCGGGGAAGCGCGAGAGGCCGGCCACCGTAACCGATGCCGCGGACAGGACCAGGAAAGAACGTCGAGATAACACGGGAAACTCCTCGTCGTTGGGGAGCCTTCCAGTTAACGACGATATCGGCGCATGGTCTAGACCAAAACGCCGATTTCAGACGATCGATGTATAACGTCCTATACGGCACTGCCCGGGCGGCTTCGCCGCCGCGCCGTCCAGGAGCCGGAAATCTCAGATCAGGCCATGACGAAGGGCATGGGCGACGGCGTGTGTCCGGTTGCGCAGACCGAGCCGGGCGAGCAGGGCGTGCAGGATGTTCTTGACCGTGCGTTCGGAATAGGCGAGCGCGGTGGCGATCTCCCCGGTGTCCATCCCGTCGGCGAGCAGGCGGAGCACGTCGGTCTCGCGCTTGGACAGGCCGGTCAGGGTGAGGTCGCGCGGCGCCAGGGTGTCCTCGTGCAGGCGCGACAGGCTGCGCAGCAGCATGCCGAGTTGCTCGGCGGGCAGGTCGCCACGGCCGTTGTGGGCATCGGTGATCGCGCGGAGCAGACGCGGCGTGGTCGCTTCCGCGCGCGGCACCAGCACCACGAGCCCGCGCTCCACGGCGGCCCACAGGTCGGCGGGCTGGGCGTGGTCGGCGATCAGCACAAGCCGTATCCGCGACGGAGGCAGGTCGGTCAGGTCCGCTCCGGCGATGGCGACCACCACGTCGGCGTGGTCGCTCTCGGTCGCCTCCGCGGGGACCAGTTCGATACCCGGCTTGTCGCGCAACTCGACGATCAGCCCGGCGCGCAGCAGGGGATCGGCGGCACGGACCGCGACGCGGACGACCGGACGGGGCTGTGGGGTGCGCATGGGCCTGTCCAGGAAGTCGATCTTCTGCGGCATGCTGCCAGAAAACCGGATTCCGGCAGGAAAAACGAGGCGGAAGGACAGGCAGTTTTCCGCCGGGGCGATCCTGCCGGTTGAATGGACCACGGTGGATGAGTCATTGACGTTCGGAAAACTCCTGCTCGGCCATCGCCGCGCGGCGGGTTTGACGCAGGTGGACCTGGCCGAGGCGTCGGGCATGAGCGTCCGCGCGTTGCGTGACCTGGAACGCGGACATTCGCACGCGGCCCAGCGGCGCTCGGCGCAGGCGCTGGCGGACGCGCTGGGCCTGGACGGTGACGACCGGGAGCTGTTCCTGGCCGTGGCCAGGGAAGGCAGACGCCGCGCGCGGACCCCGGACCTTCCCCGGCCCTCGGAACTGCCTCCGGCAGTGCCGGACCTGCTCGGACGCGAGGACGACCTGGCACGGCTGCGCTCGGAGATCGCCTCCGGCGCCGGCGTGATCGCCATCATCGGCTATCCGGGAGTGGGCAAGACCGCCCTCGCGGTGTGGGCCGCGCACCGGTTGCGGGACGAATTCCCGGACGGCTGCTTCGCTGTCGACCTGCGGGGTATGGACGAACGGCCGGTCACCTCACGCGAGGCACTCGATCAGTTGCTGCGCGCGCTCGGGGTGGCCCCGCAGCGGATCCCGTCGCCGGAAGCCGAGCAAAGCGCGCTGCTCCGGTCCGTGGTGGCCGGCCGCAGGGTGCTGGTGTTGCTGGACAACGCCGCGGACGAGGCGCAGGTGCGCCCGCTGCTGGCGGCCGGTCCGGGCAGCCTGATCCTGATCACCTGCCGTCAGGCGCTGGCCGGGCTGGAGTCGGCCCGCTGGGTGTGGCTGGACCCGCTGCACGTTCCCGACGCGGCGGACCTGCTGGCTTCGATCGTCGGCCAGGACCGGGTCCGCGCCGAACCCGACGCGGCGGCGGAGCTGATCCGGTTGTGCGGCAGCCTGCCCCTGGCGGTCCGGATAGCCGGCAACCGGCTGGCCACGCGGCCGCACTGGTCGATCGCCTACCTGGTCACCCAGCTCCAGAACGAGCGGACCCGGCTCAGCTCGTTGTCGGCAGGCGACCTGCAGGTACGGCTGGCGTTCGAGATGTCCTACCGGCGCCTGTCACCGGCCGCGCGGCTGGTGTTCCGGCGGCTGGCGGCGCTGCCCGGCAGCGATTTCGGGATCTCCTCGGCGGCGGTGGCCACCTCCATCACCGAGCCGGACGTCCATGCCTACCTCGATGAACTGATCGACGCCAGCCTGGTCCAGTCCTCTTCGACGCCGGGCCGCTTCCGGTTCCACGATCTCATCCGGCTCTTCGCGCGGGAACGCTGGGAAGCGGAGGACAAGCCGGGCGATCGGAAAGCGCTTTCCACCGCCGTGCTGGAGTACCTGATCGGCACCGCGACGGAGGCGGGCATGGTCTCTCGGGACGGCCTGCGCGAGGGCGGCCGGTTCTCGTCCCGGCGGGAGGCGGTCGAATGGCTGGACCGCGAGGTCTCGAGCTGGCTGGCCGCGCACCGCGAGGCGGCCAGGCTCGGCTGGGATCGCGAAGTGATGGCTCTCGCCGAGGCCCTGTTTCCCTATTCGTGGGGACGGAGCCAGGGTCGTCCGTGGGTGGAGATGTTCACCCTGGGTGTCGAAGCCGCGCGCCGGTTGGGCAGTCCGGAGGAACAGGTGAGGCTGCTCAACTTCACCGGAACCGCGCTGAGCTTTTCGCTGGGGGACAACGAGGAAGGGCTCGTCGTGCATCGCGAGGCCCTGAAGATCGCGCTGGAGATCCCGGAAGAGGTGGAGGAGGGACGCACCCGCAGTCATCTGGCCCGGACGTTGTTGCGGCTCGGCCGTCCGGAAGAGGCGCTCCGGCATGCCGGACGGGCGATGGAGATCGCGCCCCGGATCGGTCTGTGGGAGGGGCAGTGCATGATCCGCAACGTGATGGGCTCGATCCTGACCACGCTGGGCCGTTACGAAGAGGCGCTTTCCGTGCACCGGGAAGTGCTCGCCGCCGTCGGCGACTACCGTCACGAGGCGAAGACGGACCTGCAGGCGTACCCCGTCTGCGAGGCCCTGCTCGGGAGCGGGCACGCGCTGGCCGGCCTGGGGCAGTGGCGGCAGGCGGCGAAGACCTACCGGGAAGCGCGGATGTTGTTCCGTGACAACGGATTTCACGTCGACGAAGCCGAGTCGGCGCTGTCCGAAGGGATCGCGTTGCGTGAAGCGGGGGCGCCAGCCGAGGCGCGGAAGTGCCTGCGTTTCGCGCTCGCCATCCTCACCGGCATGTCCGGTATGCGAGTGGTGCGGCAGCGGGAGAGAGCGCTCGCCGAGCTGGCCAGGACGCCCGAAGATCACCAAACCCCTGGGGCGCCAGGGTGAAGGGCGTGCTCAAGCTCGCCCTCGGGGTGATGACCGCGATCGGCGGTTTCGTCGACATCGGCAACATCGTCACCAGCGGGATCACCGGGGCACGGTTCGGCATGACGCTGGCCTGGGCCGTGGTGTTCGGTACCGCGGCCATGATCATCTATGGGGAGATGGCGGGCCGGGTGGCGGCGGTGGGCAGGCGGACGGTCTTCGACGTGATCAGGGAACGCCTGGGGGTGCGGGTCGCGCTGGGGAACCTGGTGGCCACCAGCCTGCTCGCGGTGCTCACCGCGACCGCCGAGATCGGAGGCGTCGCGTTGGTGCTGGAGCTGTTCACCGGGGTGCCTTACCTGGTCTGGGTTCCGGTGGTGGGACTGGCTGTCTGGCTGTCGATCTGGCGGCTGCCGTTCCATCTCCTCGAGTCCGTCTTCGGGCTCCTCGGCCTGGCCCTGCTGGTGTTCGCCGCCGCGCTCGCCGTGCTGCCGATGGACTGGTCGTCGGTATGGCACGAGATCGTCGCCCCGTCGGTGCCGGCGGGACAGACGCTGCCGGACTGGTTGTTCTACGCGATCTCGCTGATCGGCGCCTGCATCGTGCCCTACCAGGTGATCTTCTTCTCCTCCGGAGCGCGCGAGGAAGGATGGGGCGTCGGGCAGTTGCGGGTGGCCAGGCTGAACACGCTGGTCGGGTTCCCCCTGGGCGGCCTGCTCACCCTGATCATCATGGCCGCGGTGATCCCGCTCCTGCGGCCAGGCACGGTGCAGGTGACCCAGCTCGGGCAGGTGACGTTGCCGGTGGCGCGGGCGTTCGGGGCCGTCGGCGTGATCTTGAGCCTGATCGGCTTCTTCGCGTGCATCTTCGCGGCGGCCGCCGAGTCGGCGTTGTCGGCGGGCTACGGCGTGGCGCAGTTCTTCGGCTGGTCCTGGGGCAAGTGGCGACGACGGGAGGAGGCACCGCGATTCCACCTGGTGTGCCTGGCGACCCTGCTGGTGGCGACCGTGGCGATGCTGACCGGGATCGATCCGGTGACGGTGACGCTGTTTTCCGTGGTGCTGGGCGCGGCCGCGATCCCGCTGACCTACTTCCCGCTGCTTGTGGTCGCCAACGACCGGGAATACCTGGGGAAGTACGTGAACAAGAGGTGGCAGAACGGCTTGGCCATGCTCGTGCTGGTGGTGATGCTGATGGTGTCGGTGGCCGCGATCCCGTTGATGATCGTGACGCGGGCGGGGCAGTGACATGACCGGTGACCAGGCCGGCCCGGACGAGAGCCCGCACCGGATCTTCGCCGAGACCGTCACGGCGAACGACATGCTCTGGGATCGTCAGATCTATGACGCCGACGGTGAGGAGGTGGGCAAGGTCGACGACCTCGAACTGACCATGCCCGGCGACGGCGGTTCGCCGTTCGTCAGTGCTCTGCTCTGCGGTCCCGCCGCCCTGGGCCCCAGGCTCGGCCGTCCCGTCGGCCGGTGGTGGGCCGCGGCCGGTCACCGGCCCCTGCGGATCCCGATGGAGCTGGTCGAGCGGCTCGACCGGCATGAGGTGCGGCTGCGCGTGCCCGCCCGCGAACTGCCGGACCCGCGCCGGGGAAACCGGTTGTGGGACCGGATCGTCTCCAGGATTCCGGGGAGCGGGCGATGAACGCGGTCGACCTGATCGGCTGCCAGGTGGTCGACCCGCACGGCAGGACCGTCGGGCGCGTGCACGACCTGGTCTTCCGGCGGACGGACGAGGGGGACGGGGTGCTGCCGAGGTTCGAACTGATGGCACTGGAGTGCGGCAAGGCCGGTGTCGGTGACCGGCTCGGCTTCATGCGCGAGGCGATGGCCGGGCCGTGGCCCTTGACCGTGCTGTTCCGGTGGCTGAGCCGTCACGCCCGGGTGGTCGAGTGGTCCGAGGTGACCCGCGTGGGCCCACGGCGGATCGAGATCGGAAAACCGCGGGAGCTCGTGCACCGCTCGATCGACGTGCTGCCCGCCTAGCAGGAACCACCCGGAGCGGCCAGGTCGGCGGTTCCCGTGTTTCGCGTCACGGAATCGCTATGGCTGCGCCGGCCGCGCCAGGCCATGGTGCCTTCTATGACCATCACCACGCGCGCCGCGATCTGCCGGGAACCCGGGCGCCCCTGGGAGATCGCCGACCTGGAGCTCGACGAGCCCAAGGCCAACGAGGTGCGGATCAAATTCCACGCGGCCGGGTTGTGTCATTCCGACGATCACATCCAGAAGGGCGACGCGCCGATGCGTTTCCCGGTGGTCGGCGGCCACGAGGGCGCCGGGGTCGTGGACGCGGTGGGCGAGGGGGTGACCCGGGTCGCGGTGGGCGATCACGTGGTCTGCTCGTTCATCCCGGCCTGCGGGCAGTGCCGCTACTGCTCGACCGGGCATCAGAACCTGTGTGACGAGGGGAAGAACGCCTCGACCGGCGAATTCCCGGACGGCACCTTCCGCTTCCATTCCGGCGGCGAAGATTTCGGCGGACTGTGCGTGCTGGGCACCTTTTCGCAGTACGGCGTGGTGTCCGAATGGTCGTGCATCACGATTCCCGAGGACATCCCGTTCGACGTGGCGTCGCTGGTCGGCTGCGGCGTGCCGACCGGGTGGGGGACCGCGGTGCACGCGGCGGGAGTGCGTGCCGGGGAAACCGTGGTCGTCTACGGCGCGGGCGGTGTGGGCAGCAATGCCGTGCAGGGGGCGCGATACGCGGGCGCGAAGAACGTGGTCGTGGTGGATCCGGTGGAGTTCAAGCGGGACATGGCCAAGGTTTTCGGTGCCACGCATACCTTCGCCGACCCGGAGGCGGCGAAGGAGTTCGTGGTCGAGACCACCTGGGGACAGCTGGCCGACCACGCGCTGATCACCGTCGGCGTGCTGCACGACGAGGTCATCGCGAACGCGCTCGACATCGTCGGCAAGAACGGGAAGGTGACCATCACCGCGGTGGGTGACGGCTACGTGGACGCCCCGGCCGGGCAGTTCATCGGCTACCAGCGCCGGGCACAGGGCGCGATTTTCGGGGCGTGCAACCCACTCTACGACGTTCCCCGGCTCCTCGGCCTTTACCGCTCGGGAGATCTCAAGCTCGACGAGCTGATCACCCGTCGCTATTCGCTGGACGAGATCAACCAGGGCTATCAGGACATGCTCGACGGCAAGAACATTCGTGGCGTGATCGTTCACGAGCACTGAAGAACGCGCACTGAAGAACGAGCGCCGGAGAACGAGCGCCGAAGAACGGGCACTGAAGGAGCCGAGGAGATGCCGATCACGACACGCGCCGCGATCACCCGTCGCGCTCACACGCCGTGGGAGATCACCGAGCTGACCCTGGACGAGCCGAAGGCACACGAGGTCCGCGTGAAGTTCCACGCGGCGGGCCTGTGCCATTCCGACGACCACATCACCCGCGGTGACGCGCCGGTCCGGCTGCCGGTGGTCGGCGGCCACGAAGGCTCAGGGGTGGTCGAGTCGGTCGGCCCGGACGTGCGGAGGGTGAAGCCGGGAGACCGGATCGTCTGCTCCTACATCCCCGCGTGCGGGAAATGCCGTCCCTGCTCCACCGGCAACCAGAACATGTGCGAAGCGGGGCTCAACGCGGGCACGGGAATGTTCCTGGACGGCACGTTCCGCTTCCACGAAGGGGAAACCGATCTCGGCGGATTCTGCACGCTGGGCACGTTTTCGCAATACGCCGTGGTATCGGAATGGGCGTGCATTCCCCTTCCGGACGACATCCCGTTCGAGATCGCCGCGCTGGTCGGGTGCGGTGTCCCGACGGGCTGGGGTTCGGCGGTGCACGCGGCCGGTGTGCGCGCGGGCGAGACCGTGGTGATCTACGGCGCGGGTGGCGTGGGCAGCAATGCCGTGCAGGGGGCGCGATACGCCGGCGCGAAGAACGTGGTCGTGGTGGATCCCGTGGAGTTCAAGCGGGACATGGCCAAGGTTTTCGGTGCCACGCATACCTTCGCCGACGCGAAGGCCGCGCACGACTTCGTGGTCGAGACCACCTGGGGACAGCTCGCCGACCACGCCATCTGCACCCCGGGTGTGCTGACCCAGGACATCGTGGACGCCGCGGTGGCCGTCGTCGGCAAGACCGGAAAGGTGACCATCACCGCGGTCGGCAAGCTGGGGGAGAAGGCCGTCCACGTGCGCGCTGGGTCGCTGATCGGCTACCAGCGACAGATCCGGGGCGCGCTGTTCGGGGGCTGCAACCCGCTTTACGACGTTCCCCGGCTGCTCGGTCTCTACCGCTCCGGGGATCTCAAGCTGGACGAGTTGATCACCCGTCGCTATTCGCTGGACGAGGTCAACCAGGGCTATCAGGACATGCTCGACGGCAAGAACATCCGGGGGGTCATCATCCACGAGCAGTAGGCGAGTTTGTCTTCCACCGGGCGAAAGCGTTCTCTCCTCCCCGGCGGCCGATGACGACCCTTGAGGCCAACCGAATCACGATCACTCCGCAACGAAGCGGGAGAAAGCACGTGAGGAAAAAGATTCAGCAGGCAATCGCGTTGACGGCGACGGCACTCCTGGCCGCCGCGTGCGGCGGTGGTGGCGGCGGCGGGAACGGAAGCGCCCCCGCGGGCCCTCCGCAGCACGGTGGCACGCTCACCGTGCTCGAAGCGGGAAGCTTCTCCGGCGCCTGGCCGAGCGGCCTCGACCCGGCCACCGACACCACCGGCGGGGCCAACCTGACCCAGATGAACGCGATCTTCAGCGGTCTGTTCGAGCTGGTCGCCAACGACGACGGCAGCAACGCACGGGTCGAGCCGGAACTGGCCAGCGGCTACGAACTCGCCGACGGCGGGAAGACCGTGCGGATCACCATCCGCGACGGGATCAAGTTCAGCGACGGCACCCCGTTCAACGCCGAGGCGGTCGCGTTCAACTGGAAACGGGCCCAGACTTCGACGTGCACCTGCAAGCCCGTCTGGCCGCTGGTGGACACCGACCCGATCACCACCGACGGCAATTCCGTGATCCTGAAGTTCACCCGCCCCTACGGCGCGGTGATCAACTCGATGGTCGTGTCCAACGCAAACTGGATCGCCTCGCCCACCGCGTTGCAGAAGATGGGCCCGGACCAGTTCAAGCTCACGCCGGTCGGGGCGGGGCCGTTCACGGTGGAAAGCGACCAGCTCAGCTCGGAGCTGCGCCTGACCCGCAACCCGAACTACCACAAGCCCGGCCTGCCCTACCTGGACAAGCTGGTGTTCAAGTCGGCAGGCGGTGACCAGCCCGCCTACCAGGCGATGCTGGCCGGCCAGGCCCAGGCCTACGAGGGCCTGGTGACCGTCCCGCTGCTCGAGCAGGCCAAGACGAACAAGAACCTCACGGTCACCGTCCAGCCGCCCACGTCGCCGTACGTGGTGCAGCTCAACACGAAGACCGCGCCGTTCAACGACCAGCGGGCGCGTGAGGCGATCTACTACGCGACCAACGTCGACGCGATCCGCAAGGGCCTGTTCAAGGACGTCTACCCCGCCGCGCAGACCTTCACCGGGCCGGGCGGGCTGTTCCACACCGACAAGATCGACGGCTACCGCACCTACGACCTGCAGAAGGCCAAGGACCTGGTGCAGCAGCTCGGTGGGCTCACGGTGGACCTCGGCACGCTGTCGAACTACGTCGCCGACCAGGTCGACACCGCGCTCCAGAGTCAGTGGCAGGCGGCGGGCATCACCGTCAACATGCACTCCGACCAGCTCAACGCGCTGATCGGGAATTTCAACTCGAACAAGTGGCAGGCGATGCTGCAGACCGCGGGCGCCTGGGATCCGGCCGCCGGGGTCGGCGTGTCGTTCCGGTTCGCGTCCAACGTGCCGTTCAGCGGCGTGAAGGACCCGGCGCTGGACGATCTGCTCAACCAGGCCGCGGCCGCGCTGGATCCGGCGACCCGGCAACGGCTCTACAACCAGGCGGGGAAGCTGATCAGTGACAAGGCTTACGCGCCTTTCATCCTGGCCTTCGCACCGGCGAACCTCGCGGTTTCCGGCGTGCACGGCCCGGGTCTGACCACGAAGATCCCGCCGCTGCTGGTCAACTCGGGAATTCTCTGGGATCAGGTATGGATGACACAGTAACGATCGGCCAGGCCGGGAAGCGGAGCGCGCTCGGTATTCTCTCCAGCTCGCCCAGCCTGCGGCTGATCGGCAGGCGGCTGCTCATGGCGATACCCATCGTGCTCGGGGTCAGCATCCTGACCTTCCTGGTGCTGAGCCTGATCCCGGGTAACGCCGCCCAGCTGCTGCTCGGCCCGGAGGCCACGCCCGACCAGGTCGCCGCGCTCAACCACGAGATGGGCTTCGACCAGCCGCCGGTGACCCGGTACCTGAACTGGCTCTTCGGCGCGCTCCACGGCGACCTCGGCCGGTCGCTGGTGAGCCACCAGCCGGTGGTGTCGGAGATCATCTCGCGGCTGGGCGTCAGCGGTGAGGCGGTGGCGCTGGCCTTCATCTTCTCGCTCGGCGCCGCCATCCCCGTCGCGCTGCTCGCGGCGCGGTGGCCGAACAAGCTGCTGGACCGCATCAGCATGGTGGTCAGCATCACCGGGTTGTCGGTGGCGAACTACGTGGTGGCGCTGCTGCTGGTGCTGTTGTTCGCGGTGCAGTTGACCCTCTTCCCGGCGATCGGGTTCGTCCCGATCAGCAAGGGGCTCGGGGCGAACCTGCAGTCGATGGTGCTGCCCGCGGCGGGCATGGCTTTCCCGCTGTTCTGCCTCTACACCCGGTTCCTGCGCGGGGACCTGGTCGACCAGTTGCAGAGCGAGGACTACATCGTCACCGCGCGCGCGAAGGGCATCGGCCCGTGGCAGGTGCTGCTGCGGCACGCCTTCCGCAACTCCTCCTTCGGGTTGATCACCGTGGTCGGGCTGAACCTCGGCACGCTGATCGGCGCGACCGTGATCATCGAGCAGATCTTCGCCCTGCCCGGCATCGGACAGCTGATGTTGCAGGCCATCAACACCCGCGACTACATCGTCGTCCAGGACTGCGTCATGGTCTTCGCGATCATCGCGGTGCTGGCCAACCTGTTGACCGATCTGCTCTACGCCGTGCTCGACCCAAGGATTCGTTATGGCAATGGTTGATGCCTCCTCGGTGCTGCTGACCGAGGAGGCCCCGAGCAGCCGCGGCTGGTTGCGTCACGTCGAACTGGCCGTGCCGATCGTGTTGCTGGTGCTGACCGTCGGCGGCTGTTTCCTGTGGCCGCTGATCGGTTCGGTGCCCTCACCGGTCGGCGGTGACGTGCTGAGTTCGGACCTTCCGCCGTTCTCGCCGGGACATCTGCTGGGCACCGACCCCAACGGCAACGACGTGTGGGCGCGGATCCTCTACGGGGGACGGAACTCGCTGATCGTCGGCGTCGCGGTGAACGTGATCGGCCTGTCGATCGGTGGCACGCTCGGCGCCGTGAGCGCGTTCGCGGGCGGGATCGCGGACACGCTGATCATGCGCCTGCTCGATGTGCTCATCGCGTTCCCTTCCCTGGTGCTGGTGCTCGCCGTGGCGCAGAGCCTCGGGCCCAGCCAGCTGAACACGATCTTCGCGCTCGCCTTCTTCTCGGTGCCGGCGTTCGCGCGGATCGCCCGTGCCGCGACACTGCGCCTGCGGGAACAGCCGTTCATGGTGGCGGCGATGCTGTGCGGAACCGGCACGAGGCGGACGTTGTTCCGCCACATCGCGCCCAACATCGCCCCGCAGCTGATCACGTTTTCGATGCTGGGCATGGGGATCACGATCGTGATCGAGGGCGCGCTGAGCTTCCTCGGGCTCGGCATCCCGGCGCCCGCGCCGAGCTGGGGAAACATGATCGCCCAGGGACAGCAGAGCCTTTCGGCCACGCCACTGCTGGTGGTCTGGCCGTGTGTCGCGCTGTTCCTGACCGTGCTGGCGTTCAATCTGCTGGGCGAGACCCTGCGCGGCCGTTGGAGCGGCCGATGACACGCAGACGCCGCGGCGAAATTCCGGAGGGACCGCGATGAGTGTGGAAGAGGTCACCGATCCCGTCGTGACATTCAACGACGGGCCGGCGCCCCTGCTCGAGGTGCAGGACCTGCGGGTGCGCTTCGACGCGCGCGGGCGCCGCGTGTACGCGGTGAACGGGTTGAGCTACCGGCTCGAAGCCGGGCAGATGCTCGCGATCATCGGCGAATCGGGTTCGGGCAAGAGCGTGAGCTCCCGTGCCCTGATGGGCCTGCTGCCGCCGACCGCGCGGATCTCCGGATCGGCCCGGTTCCAGGGCAGCGAACTGCTCGGGCTGTCCGAGAAGCAGATGCGGCGGCACCGGGGCGCCGACATCGCGATGGTGTTCCAGGATCCGGCCCGGTCGCTGAACCCGACCATGCGCATCGGCACCCAGATCACCGAAGCCGTGCGCGCACACGCTGGTGCCCGGCGGGGGCACGGCCCCCACACCCCCACTGGGGGCAAGCCCCCAGACCCCCTCACCACAAAGGCCGCGGCCCAGGAACGGGCCGTGGAACTGCTGAAACTGGTCCGGTTGCCGGCCGCGGAGCGGCGGTTCCACGAGTATCCGCACCAGCTTTCCGGTGGCATGCGCCAACGCGTGATGATCGCCATCGCGCTGGCCTGTGACCCGAAGCTGCTGATCGCCGACGAGGCGACCACCGCGCTGGACGTGACCACCCAGGCGCAGATCATGGACCTGCTGCTGGAACTCCAGGAACGCCTGGGCACCGCGATCATCATGATCAGCCACGACCTCGGCCTCGCCGCGACCTACGCGCACGACGTGATCGTGATGTACGCGGGCAAGGCGGTGGAGTACGCGCCGGCGAGGACACTGTTCTCCCACGTCCGCATGCCCTACACACAGGCTTTGCTGGGCGCCATCCCGCGGCTGGAACGTCCGCCCCACGCCGAACTTCCGGTCACCCCCGGGCAGCCGCCCGACCTTTCGTCCCCACCCGCGGGGTGTGCGTTCGCGCCGCGTTGCCCTCGCGCCACCGATCAGTGCCGTACCGAAGCGCCGCCCTTCGAAGAGCAGGAAACCGGCCACTGGTGGGCGTGCTGGCACCCCTGCGAAGACACCTTGAGCACGGAGTAGACCCATGAGTCAACCATTGTTGAGCGTGCGTAACGTCGTGCAGGAGTTCACCGCACGCGGCCGTGGGGGCGTCAAGGGCGGCGTGGTGCACGCGGTCTCCGGCGTCTCCTTCGACATCCGGCCGGGCGAGACACTCGGTGTGGTCGGCGAAACCGGATCCGGGAAGTCCACTCTGGCCCGTTCGGTGCTGCAGGCGCCGCGGCCGAAGTCGGGGGAGGTGCACTTTCAGGGCACCGATCTGATGCGCCTCAAGCGGCGGGGCCTGACCGAGGCCCGGCGGCACATGCAGATGGTGTTCCAGGACCCGTTCGGCTCGCTCAACCCGCGCTGGCGGATCACCGACATCGTCGAGGAACCGATGGTCGCCTACGGCGTGGGGGACCGGGGCAACCGGGTACGGCGACTGCTGGACCTGGTGGGGCTGAACCCGGACACCTTCGGCAAGCGCCGTCCGCACGAGCTCTCCGGCGGGCAGTGCCAGCGCGTGGCCATCGCGCGGGCCATCGCGCTGGATCCGGCGTTGATCGTGTGCGACGAGGCCGTGTCGTCGCTCGACGTGCTGATCCAGGCACAGGTGCTGAACCTGTTCGAGCGGCTGCGCCGCGAACTGGACCTGGCCTACCTGTTCATTTCGCACGATCTCGCGCTGGTCAAGCAGGTCAGCGACCGGGTCGCGGTGATGCACCTCGGGCAGCTATGCGAAATAGGCCCGGCCGAATCCCTGTACCGCTCGCCGTCGCATCCTTATACTGTCGCGCTGCTCGCGTCGATTCCGGAACTCGACCCGAACGCCTCACGGCGTCCGATCACCATTCGTGGTGAACCGCCGTCACCCATTTCGCCGCCGAGCGGGTGCCGCTTTCGGACGCGCTGCCCGCACGTGCAAACGCTGTGTGCAGAACAGGCCCCGGTTATGCGGGAACTGGCTCCCGGGCACAGCGTCGCCTGTCATTTTCCGGAAAAAGTCACCGGCGAGGCTGAAACGTTCTCATAACTTGACCCGGCGAAGACCCCGGTGATCGTTAACCGGCGTTAAATTTCGTGGTTGACACCCAAAATCGACACAATCGAAATAGGTGATCGACCATGACGACCCCATCCCGGGTACCCGAAGGGCTCACCCTCCCCGAAATCTGGTGCCCACTCACCGTCGAGGTACATCCCGACGCCGCTCTCGTCGAAGGCGTGCTCCTGGCGTGGGCCACCGGATTCGGCCTGGTCGCCGACGAGACGGCGGCCAGGCGGTTTTCCCTGGCCCGCTACGGCGTCTTCACCGCCTATACCTTTCCGCACGCGGCCGACCTCCCGCTGGCCGCGCAGTGGAACGCTTTCGACTGGTTCGTCGACGACCGGCTGGACGAAGAGGGCGTGGGCCTCGACTTCTGCCGGGAACTGCTCGCGCGCATGCCCGTCGAGGAGGATATAAGTCCGTCCTCTTCGCCGTCACCGCTGCTGGCCGCCCTCGACGACCTGTGGCGGCGAACCGCGCCGAGACGTTCGATCGAATGGCGGCGGAGATTCACCGGGCACTACCGGGACTGGCTCGCCTTCAGCGTCCTCGCCCGCCGCCACCGCGGCGAGGTGGACCTGGAAACCTATTTCCGCCGCCGTCGCATTCATTCCGGCGTCGAAATGAGCTTCGACCTGACCGAGGCGTGCGACGACCGGGAACTGCCCCCGGATCTGGTCGCCAGTCAGCAGTACCGGGAGTTACGCGCGGTCGCCAACAACGCGATTTCCTGGGCGAACGACATCTATTCGATCCGCAAGGAACTCGAAAACGGCGACGCCGGTTTCCTGCCCGCGCTGCTGGTCGCCGGGCACGGCTGCGACTGGCCTACCGCGTTGGCCCGATCGGCGGAAATGATTGCCGCCGCCACGCGCGATTTCCTCACCGCCTGCGACGATCTCCGCGAAGTGGCCCCGTTGTACGGGACCGAGTGCATCGAGGAGTCGATCGCCATTCTCGCCCGATGGATCGCGGGCAGCCTGCGATGGCATGCCGAGTCCGACCGCTATCGCCGGAGTTCCGTGGCGTGGAAGGAATGTGGCGACCCGGGTACCGGCGCTCCTACCGTCGAAGCAGGCGTGACGAAGGAGTCCCATGTTCGAAGCCATGATCGACCCGACCGGCACCCCCACCCGGGCCGAACAGGCGGTTCCCCTGGCACCCCGGCCGGAGAGCCTGCGTGGGCGGACGGTGGGCCTGCTGGCGAATTCCAAGAAGAACGCGGAAGAGTTCCTCGACAGCGTCGGCGACTTGCTCGCGCGCGACTACGGCGCGAGCGGCCTGGTGCGGCGTAAGAAGCGGGACATCACCAACCCGGTGCCGACGGAGATCCTGGCCGATCTGGTCCGCCAGTGCGACGTGGTCGTCGTCGGTGTCGGTGACTGTGGCTCGTGCAGCGCGTCGGCCATCGCGGACGGCCTGTTGCTGGAAGCCGAGGGCATCCCGGCCGTGGTCGTGTGCACCGAGGCGTTCCGGACCACCGCCGACGCGATGGCCGCGTTGCGGGGCAGCCCCGGCTACCAGTACGTGACCACCGCGCATCCGGTCGCGGTGCTCGACGGCGACGGCGTGCGCGAGCGCGCGGAACAGGCGATCACCGAGATCGTCGGCACCGTGGCCCGATGAGCGACGAAGAGATGCTGGCGTATGCGCGCCAGGCGATCGAACACGCCTACGAGCAAGGATGGACCGACGGCCTCCCGATCGTGCCGGTGACCGCGGCGATGGTGGAGGAGTTCCTCGCGACCACCGATCGCGCGGCCGATGAAGTGATCGCCGAGCTGCCGCACCTCAATCGGGCTTGCACGGTCGAGCGCGCCGCGGTGAACGCCGGCATGGCCGGCTGCCGTCCCGAGTACTTTCCGGTCGTCCTCGCCGTCTGGGCGGCGCTGGTGGCCGATCGCACGTTCCGCGCCGCGTGGCAGAGCACCAGCGGCCCGGCACCCCTGATCGTGGTCAACGGGCCGATCCGCGACGAACTGGGGATCAACAGCAAAGGCGGCGTGTTCGGCCCGGGTTTCCGCGCCAACGCCACGATTCCGCGCGCCATCGGCCTGACCATCCGCAACGTGTTCGGGGTGCGCCCGGCCGAACTCGAACAGGCGACGCAGGGCGTGCCCGGCCGGTGGTCGATCTGCATCGGTGAGAACGAGGAAGAAAGCCCGTGGGAGCCGTTGTCGGCAGAACTGGGTGTCGAAGCGGGAGCCGACGCGGTGTCGGCGTTGCTGCTGCGCACCTGTGAGTTCGTCGACAACCGGCACACGCGCGTCGCCGAAGAGGTCCTGTGGGATCTGGCGGACACGATCTCCCGGACGGGTGCGGCCATCGGCCGGCATTCGTCGGCGGGTCTGGTGCTGAGCGTGGAGCACGCCCAGCAGTTCGCCGACGCCGGTTTCGGCAAGGCCGACGTGCAGCGCTGGCTCTACGAGCATTGCGTGCGCAGCCATGCCGATCTCGAACGCGCCGGCAAGGGACTGGGCGGCCTGGAGGGACCGGGTATCGACGAGCACGGTCTGCACATGCTGCCGTCGCCGGAGCAGGTACCCATCGTCGTGGCGGGGGCGCGCAACGCGGCGATCTCGATGGTGGTGCGCCCGTTCGGTTTCGCGGGCTGGTCCCGCACGACTCATCGGATTGAACGGAAGGTTGGTGCTCGTGGAGGTATCGCTTGAAGGCAAGGTCGCCGTCGTCACCGGCGCCGGGCCGAACATCGGCAGCGGCATAGCGCTCGCGCTGGCGCGCTACGGAGCCAAGGTGGCCTGCAACGACATCAACCCGGACGCGGCCAAGGCGGCGGTCGAGCGTATTGAACGCAACGGCGGCACGGCCATCGCGATTCCCGGTGACGTGACCGACGAGGAGCAGGTCAAGGCCTATCTTCAGACCGTGGCCGAGACCTTCGGGCGCATCGACATCCTGATCAACAACGCCGCCCTCCTCGGCGGCCGTGGCGTGCTCGACGAGAGCGCGGAGTTCTTCGACCGGGCCGTGCGGGTCGCCGGGCTGGGCAGCTTCCTCAACACCAAGTACGCCGGACGGTACATGGCCGAGCACGGCATCAAGGGCTCGATCGTGTGCGTGTCCTCGTCCAACGGATGGTCGGGCTCGGCCGGCGTGATCGCCTACGCCTTCCACAAGGGTGGTCTGAACAACTTCGTCCGGGCGGCGGCGATGGACCTCGCGCCCTACGGCATCCGCGTGAACACCTTCACCCCGACCGCGCCGACCCCCGACAACCCGGCGTTCATCGCCGAGAACGGAGCGGGCAGCGTCCTGGACCGCATCCGTTCCCAGGGGCTCGGCGGCCCCACCGGGAACGAGGAGTGGCGGCGGCCGGCGCGCTTCGACGGCTCGCGGGCGCCGATGGTGCCGATGGGCACCACCGGCACACCGACCGACATCGGCCACTGCGTCGCCTGGCTGTGCTCGGACTACGCGCGCCTGATCACCGGCACCGACCTGGTCGTCGACGGCGGTGCCCGCGCCAAGAACTTCTCCTACTTCCCGGCTCCCCGCGAAGACATCGCCGGCCCGGTTCCCTTGATTCCCTTGGACATCACGGGCGAACTGGACGAGGAGATGTCCTAAGCCGCCGGGCCTCAGGCGCTCATGCGCTCGAAGGCGACCGGAAGGTGCTCCGGGCCGCGCAGGATCGCGTTCTCCCGATAGGGCGGTGGGTCGGCCACCAACGCGGGAGCCCGCATCCGGCGTGCGAGCGCGGTCAGGGCGATCTGTGCCTCGGCGCGGGCGAGGGTGGCACCTACGCAGTAATGCACACCGCCGCCGTAGGCGAGGTGAGGGTTGCTCTCGCGATCGGGCACGAACCGGTCCGGATCCGCGAAGACGGTTTCGTCCCGGTTCCCCGCCGCGAGCATCAGGAACATGCGGCTGCCCTGGGTAATCGTGACACCGCCGAGGTCGATGTCGGCCAGCGCCCGCCGGGTGGTCATCTGCACGGGCGGCTCGTAACGCAGCACCTCCTCGACCAACGGGATCGCCAGGTCCGGGTCTTCCCGCAGCCTGGCCATCGCACTCGGGTTGCGCATCAGGGTGAGTGTGCCGTTCGTGATGAGGTTGACCGTCGTCTCGTGCCCGGCGATGAGCAGCAACTGCACTGTGGCGTGGAGATCGAACAAGTCGAGCCTGTTCATCAACGCGCACAGGAGACCGTCGTCCGGGTTCTCGCGGCGGAAGTCGAACAACCCGGCACAGTAGGCCGTCATCTCCCCGCGCGCGATCGCCAGTTCGCGGAGGTCTTCGTCGGTCTGGGTCTCCGCCGGATCCAGGCCGCGGGTGAGCCTGCGGGCGAAGTCGCCGAAGATCGCCTCGTCCTCGCGCGGCACGCCGAGCAACTCGCAGATGACCGTGACCGGAAGCGGGTAGGCGAGGTCGTTCACCACATCGAGTTCACCGGCCTGCCCCGTGACGAAGGGCGCGAGGTGCGCGGAAACGAGTTCCTCCAGGTGTCCGCGTATGGTCATCACGCGGGGGATGAACTCGTCGGTGACGACGGCCCGCAACTCGTCGTGCCCGGGCGGATCCTGGTTCAGGAACGGCCCTTCGAATGGGCTTCCGTCGGGCTTGCGGATGGTCTGGCGGCGGGGGTCCGACGGATCGGGCTTGGACACGCCGACCCTGGGGTCGCGCAGGAGCTGGGCGATGTCGCGATGCCGGGTGATCACCCAGCGCCCGTCCTCGATCCGCGAGACGGGCTGTCGCCGCAGTTGCCGGTAGAACGGGTAGGGGTCGGACCTGTTCTCCGGCTTGAAGATGTTCTCGAACAGCTCGGTCTCAGACAGTCGTTCGATGGTGGTCATGATCGTCCTACCTTTCCAGTCCTCTCAGTCGCGTCCATCGGCCGCGAAGGGTGAGTGCGCGGGGACCGGCGTGAGTTCGGCGGGACCGTCGGTGGCGTTGATTTCCGGTGGGAACGGCGATCGCGCCCGGATGAGCGCGGCGTAGCCGTCCAGGACGCGGGGCGCGTTGACGGCGACCGCCGCCACCAGCCGTCCCCGGTGCCCGTAGGTCACGACGAACTTGTCCGCGTCGGGGGAACCCTGGGTGATGGCGACCTCGTCGGCGGGTGCGGTGAGTCCGACCGACTTCAGGTTCATCCCGAACTGGTTGGACCAGAACGACGGCAACTCGTCATGCGCCTTGGGTGCGCGGTGCCCGTGGACCATGGTGTGGGCGGCCACCCGAGCCTGCGAAATCGCGTTGTCCCAGTGGTCCAGGCGGACGAGCCGTCCGTCGTAGAGCGGGTGGGGCCAGCGCGCCACGTCACCGGCGGCGTAGATGTTCTCGGCGATGCGGCCGTCGAGGTCGAGCACTCGGCAGCTCGCGTCGCACAGGACGCCTCGTTCGTCCGCGGACAGACCCGAACCGCTCAACCAGCCGACGTTGCCGACCGCGCCAAGAGCGACCACGGCCAGGTCGGTCTCGATCGTCGTTCCGTCCGACAATCTCGCCCGCCGTAGCCGGCCGGCGGCGTCTCCTTCCAGGACTTCCACGGTGGTATTCGTTCGCAGATCGACGTCGGCGGCGCGCTGGACCCGGGCCGCGAACCGGCCGACGACGGTGCCCAGCGCCGTGGCAAGTGGCGCGGTTCCGCGCTGCACGAGGGTCACTTCAATCCCCATGTCACGGCACACCGAGGCGACTTCGGATCCGGTGAAGCCGCCGCCGATGACCAGCACGCGGCGCGGACCCGCGACCAGGGCGGCGCGCAGCCTCCCGGCGTCGTCGAGCCCACGAAGCAGATGCACCCCGTTCAGCGACGCCTCGGCGGCGTTGGGCCAGGGGCGAGCATGCGTGCCGGTGGCGATCAGCAGCTTGTCGTAGCCGATCCGGCGGCCGTCCGCGAGCACGATTTGCCGGCGTTGCCGGTCCAGGGCGCTCGCGGCCACGCCGAGCAGCCACCGGGCGTCGAGCGGACGGATCTGGGGGAGTTGGGTGTTCTTCGCGTCCAGCCGGCCGGCCAGCACGGCCTTCGACAGCGGAGGCCGGTCGTAGGGGCGATGCGGTTCGTCACCGACCAGGGTGACGCTGCCGGCGAATCCTTGCTCACGCAGTGCTTCGGCTGCCCGCAACCCGGCCAGCGAGGCGCCGACCACGACGATTTTCTCGTCATTCACCGGGCACCTCCGGGACAGCGGAGTCGCTACCGGGGACTACGCCGAGGCTGATCGCCTGCACCGGGCAGGCCGCGGCGGCCCGCCGGACCTCGGCCCATCTGCCGGGATCCGGCGCGTAGTCGTACTCCAGGGATTCGGTTCCGTGGAACCGGAACACCGTGGGTGCGGCGAAAACACACTGCCCATAACTCTGGCAGCGGTTCAGGTCCACCACGAGCCGCGGGGCTGCCACGGCCGACCGGACGTTCGCGGGTGAGGACGTCACCATCGTGCGCCCCTTCCTTCCTAGGGCTGACATATAAATCCTTACATGTCGTACCCTACATGTCGAACTCGATATGTAAAGAATTTCAGGTAGGGTGAGGTCAGGAGGTGGTGATGTCTCTACGCCACGCGATACTGAGCCTGCTGGCAGACCGCCCGGACACCGGCTACGACCTGGCCAAACGCTTCGACGGCATGCTGTCCAGCCACGCCTGGCACGCCAGTCACAGCCAGATCTATCCGGAGCTTCGCCGCATGACGGCGGCGGGCTTGGTCGAGGTCGTCGAGAAGGGCGCGCGGGGCAGCCGCACCTACACCATCACCGACGCCGGGCGGGCCGAGCTGCGCGACTGGGCCTTCAACCCCTCTGCCGCCGCGCCGGCCCGCAACGAGAAAGTGCTGCGCCTGCTGGCCTTGCCCGTCCTCGACGTGGCCGACGCCCGGCGACTCGCCGAGCGGGTCTCCGCCGAAAGTGACGAGCTGGAGGCACAGCTCCGGCAGTCCCAGCGGCAGGTCGCCGACGACCACGATCCCGGGACTCGTCCGGGATACGCGTATTTCTCCGCCGAGTTCGCCCTGCGCTATCTAAAGCTGGAGCGAGAATGGGCACGCTGGGTGCTGGAGAACTTGAAGCCCGGACCGTCCCGGAGAGGGCCTACGGCTTCTTGACGGTCCCGTAACGAAGCTTCGCCGCGAAGACCGCGGCCTCGGTGCGGCGCGTGAACCCGAGCTTGTGCAGGATCGACGAGACGTAGTTCTTCACGGTCTTCTCGGCGAGCCGCATTTCTTCGGCTATCTGCCGGTTGGTGCGGCCGGTCGCCACGAGGTCGAGAACGCGCTGTTCCTGCGGGCTCAACGCGGCGTAGTCGGGACTGCGGTAACGCTTCAGCACCGAAGCCGCCAGCGTCGGATCCAGCAGGGAACCCCCGGCGGCGGCCACGCGCACGGCCCCGACCAGGCTCGTGCCCGTGACTTCCTTGAGCACGTATCCGGCGGCGCCGGCCAGAATCGCGCCGCACAGCGCCTCGTCGTCGGTGTAGGAGGTGAGCATCAGGCACGCGGGCGGCGGGTCGACCGCGGTGCGGATGTCCCGGCACACGGTGACGCCCTCGCCGTCGGGAAGCCGGACGTCGAGCACGGCGACATCCGGGCGGACCAGGGGGATCCGCTCCAGCGCCTCGGCCGCGGAACCGGCTTCACCGGTCACGCGGATGTCGTCGTGGGCCTCGAGAAAAGTCCGTACACCGTGCCGGACGATCTCGTGGTCGTCGAGCAGGAACACCGAGATCGTCATCGTGCCTCCGCGGTCCAGGTCAGCCGGGCACCCCGAACCGGTGCGTCCTCGAGTGAACACGTGCCATTCCAGCGGGCGGCACGTCCGGTCAGATTCGCCAAACCACTGTAGTGGGGCAGCTCGTCCGGCGGTCCGATGCCGTTGTCGGTGACGATCAGGGTAAACCTGCGCCCGGCGCGGTCCACTTTGGCTTCCACCGAAACCGAGGTGGCGCCCGCGTGCCGGACCACGTTCGCCAGCGATTCGCGGAGCGCCGCGATCACGTCCATCCGCAGCGGCCCGGTGATCGCCGCCTCCAGTGGGCCGTCGAAGCCCACCCGTGGCTGGAAGCCGAGTGACCGCGCGCTGTCGCGGGCCAGGCGCAGCAGTTCGGAGCGCAACGCGTTCGGCCCGGCCGGTTCCTGCAACGACAGGATGGTCGTGCGGATTTCGCGGATCGTCTCGTCGACGTCGCGGACGAACGGGGTCAGTTCCGGGCGGCCGAGCGCGCTCAGGCCGAGGCCGATCGCGTAGAGCCGCTGGACCACCAGGTCGTGCAGGTCCCGCCCGATCCGGTTGCGGTCCTCGAGGACGGCGACGCGGTGACGATCGTCCTGGGCACGCGCGAATTCCATGGTCAGCGCGGCGTGCACGGCGAAGTCCCGCACCAGTTCGATCTCGTCGTCGGTGAACGGGGGCAGGTCTTCGAACCTCGCCATGAGCACCACGCCGAGGGTTTCGGAGCCGACGGTCAGCGGGACCGCGACCGCCGAGTCGAGGTCCTTCACCGTGTCCGGAACCGCGCCGCCCTGCTGTTCGACGACGTGCGCGCCGTACTGCCGGACCACGACGGGCTCACTGGAGGCGAACGCGAGACCGGTCGCGGTGTTTTCGACCGGAACGGTGACGTTGATGAGCTGAGTGTGCTCGGGATCGGGCGAGGCGATCACCTCGAAGACAAGCGTTTCCGGATCGTGCTCGGCGGGCCGGGCTATCGCGCCGACCGACGACCGCGAAACGGACCGTGCCTGTTCCGCGATCATCTGAAGCGTGCCGGCGAAGTCCCCGCCGGACAGCAGCGCCGCGGTGACCTGCCGAGATGCGGTCAGCCAGCGTTCCCGTTGCGAGGACCGGTCGTCGATTCGGTTCACGCTCCCTCCCGCGTCCACCGGTTGCCCAGGATAGCCGTTTCCTCGCCGGTGGGGTTCCCCGCGCGATAGGGATTTTCGGTGATTTTCCACCGCTGTCACGCCGGTGACGGGAATATCCCTTTGGCTGAGAGATCAAAAAAGCGGCTGAGACACCCGCTATGGGGAAACAGGCGCATGATGGAAGAGAAAGCTCCACGCGCGGGTAAGGGAGCCGCCTCATGCCGCCCTATGTGGACCTACAGCCGCTGTTGTGGCCGATCATCGTGCTGTTGTGGCTGGCCGTCTCGGCGTACTCGCGCACGGCGCTGCGCAAGCACTGGCGAGAACACCCGCATCCAGCCGCTCAGCGCGAACAAGTCGCGCACGAGGCCCCGAGCCGTCCGTCACTGGAAAAGCTGTTGCGCGCCCGCTGGGCGAAAGCGCGCGAGCGTTATGCGCGCATCGCGAGCGAGTACGCCGAGTACGAGTCGGACGCGCTGCAGGTGCTCCGCCTGCCCGCGCTGGCCGATCCGGAAGTCCCGTCCACGGCCCGGTTCATCGACGCCTTCCATGAGGCGATGGCCCTGAACACGGAGACTTTCCCACCGGAGGACATCGCGCGGAAGTTCGTCTCGGCGACCGAAACCGCGGTACAGGCCTGGACGGTGGCCCGGGACGCGGCCGAGAAGCTGCGCGCGTCCCGGTTCACCGCCGCCGAACGGAGCCTCATCGCTCAGGGCATCAAGTTGCTGGAACTGGCCCAGGGCGGGACGACGCCCGCCGAGCAGGACGCCGCCTTCAGCGCCGCCCGGCAGGTGCTCGCCAAGCTGGAGCGCAGCGTCGGCACCCGGCTGGAATGGCGTGTGCCTCGCACCGCGCGCGAGGAACTCGAGCGCCGGGGGAAGCCCCTACTCCCCTGAGAACCCGGACAGCGGTCAGCCGGGCATGGTCTCGCCGCCCAGCGCCGCGATGACCTCACCGGTGTAGTACGAGGACATCCGGTTGGCGGCGAGGAAAACGTAGGACGGGGCGAGTTCGTCAGGGTGCGCGGCACGGCCGAGCGGGACCTGCTCGCCGAAGGATTCCACGTGGTCGTCGGACATGGTCGCCGGGATGAGCGGCGTCCACACCGGCCCGGGCGCGACGCAGTTGACCCGGATACCGCGCGACACGAGTGTCTGGGCCATCGCGTAGGTCCACGCGATGACCGCGCCCTTGGTGGCCGAGTAGTCGATGAGCTTCTTGTTGCCGCGCAAGCCGTTCACCGACGCGGTGTTGATGATCGCGGAGCCTTCGCCGAGATGGGGCAGGGCATGCCGGGTGACCCGGAAGTAGCTGTGGATGTTGACGTCGAAGGTGCGCAACCACTGTTCCTCGGTCAGCTCCTCGAAAGAGTCGAGCTGCTGTTGGGTGGCCACGTTGTTCACGAGCAGGTCGAGCCCGCCCAGTGCCTCGACCGTCCGGTCGACGACCTGACGGCACTGCTCCGCGTCGCCGAGGTCCCCGGGCAGCAGGACGCACTGCCGCCCGGTCTTCCGTACGAGTTCGGCGGTGTGCTCGGCGTCCTCGTGCTCCTCCAGATAGGAGATGGCGATGTCGGCACCTTCCTTGGCGAAGCCCACCGCGACCGCCCGGCCGATTCCCGAGTCCCCGCCGGTGATCAGCGCGCGCTGGTCGCGCAGGAGGTCACGGCCGGTGTAGTCGGCCATCTCGTCCCGTGGTTGCGGGCTCATCTCGGCGGTGGTGCCGGGTGGTTCCTGGTTCTGTGGAGGTTGGCTCATAGCCCAGGTGTCCCCCCTCCGGCCGTGGCGAAAACACGGTTCGATCCGCCCCGCCCGGGTAGTCCCCTTCTCATGAAGGTTGTGGTCACCGGTGGCAGCGGCAACGTCGGCACGAGTGTGCTCGACGCCTTGGCCGACGCCGCGGAAGTGGACGAGATCGTGGCGCTCGCGCGCCGGGAGGCCGGGTGGACGAAGCCGGGCCTGCGCTGGGTGCGGGCGGACGTCTCCACCGACGACCTCGGGCCCTTGGTGCGGGGCGCGGATGTGGTGATCCACCTTGCCTGGCTTTTCCAGCCGACCCACGATCCGGTGGTCACCTGGCGCGAGAACGTGCTGGGCGGCATCAGGCTGTTCGAGGCGGTCGTGGAGGAGAAGGTGCCCGCACTGGTGTACGCGTCGTCCGTGGGTGCGTACTCGCCGGGGCCGCAGGAGAGCCGGGTGGACGAAAGCTGGCCGACCGATGGCTGGCCCGGAGCGGCGTACACGCGGGAAAAGGCTTATCTGGAGCGGTATCTGGACGCCTACGAGCCCCGCAATCCGGGTGTGCGTGTGGTGCGGTTGCGGCCGGGGTTCGTGTTCAAACGGGAATCGGCGTCACAGCAGCGTCGCCTGTTCGCCGGGCCGTTCGTGCCGGGTGCCCTGGTGCGCCCGTCGTTGCTGCCGGTGATACCGGACGTGCCGGGGCTGCGGTTCCAGGCCGTGCATTCCGCCGACCTGGCCGACGCCTACCGCCGGGCGGCCTTGCGGGAGGTACGGGGCGCGTTCAACATCGCCGCCGAGCCCGTGATCGACGCTTCGACGCTGGCCGGGATGTTCGGCGCGCGGCGCGTTTCGCTGCCACGGTGGGCGCTGCGCGGACCACTCTCGGCGGCGTGGCGCGCCCATCTGGTCCCGGCTTCGCCGGGCCTGTTCGACGCGGTGCTGCGGTTGCCGATCATGGACACCACCCGGGCACGCACCGAACTGGACTGGACACCGCGGCACAGCGCGACCGACGCGATCGGGGAGTTCCTGAGCGGCCTGCGTGCCGGAGCCGGGACGTCGACCGCGCCGCTGGCCCCCGACAGCGCTTCCGGACGGCTGCACGAGGTGAAAACGGGCGTAGGCAGCCGCCCGTGACGCGCGCCGCTCCATCGTCACGTCGCTGAGATCACCCGGCCACCCGGCGCCGGGGGTGATAGGAATGCGAAGGTGACCCAGATCGAGACCGCGGCCGACGAGGCCGTCACGTTGACCAGCGAGCTGATCAGGATCGACACCACCAACACCGGTGACCCGGAAACCCTTGTGGGAGAACGGGTCGCGGCGGAGTACGTGGCCGAGAAACTGACCGAAGCGGGCTACGAAATCTCCTATGTGGAATCCGGCGCCCGCGACCGGCACAACGTCATCGCTCGCCTGCCCGGTGCCGATCCGGGCCGCGGCGCGCTGCTCGTCCACGGTCATCTCGACGTGGTGCCCGCCGATCCGTCCGAGTGGTCGGTGCATCCCTTCTCCGGCGCGGTCCAGGACGGTTACGTGTGGGGGCGTGGTGCGGTCGACATGAAGGACATGGTCGGCATGACGCTGGCGATCGCGCGGCACTACCGGCGCGACGGCATCGTGCCGCCGCGCGACCTGATCTTCGCTTTCCTGGCCGACGAAGAAGCGGGCGGGAAGTTCGGCGCGCAGTGGCTGGTGGACAACCGGCCCGAACTGTTCGAGGGCGCGACCGAGGCGATCAGCGAGGTCGGTGGCTTTTCGGTGACCTTCAAAGACGGCGTGCGGACCTATCTGATCGAGACCGCGGAAAAGGGCATCCGGTGGATGAAGCTGCGGGTGCGGGGCACCGCGGGGCACGGCTCGATGATCCACCGGGACAACGCCGTCACCAAACTGGCGGAGGCGGTGACGCGGCTGGGAAATCACCGTTTCCCGTTGGTGCTCACCGATTCGGTGCGGGAGTTCCTGGCCGGGGTCACCGAACTCACCGGGTGGGACTTTCCCGAGGACGATCTCGACGGCGCCGTCGCCAAGCTGGGCACGATCTCGCGGATGATCGGCGCGACGCTGCGGGACACCGCGAACCCGACCATGCTGACCGCGGGCTACAAGTCCAACGTCATCCCGTCGGTGGCCGAAGCCGCGGTGGACTGCCGGATCCTGCCGGGGCGGATCGAGGCCTTCGACCGCGAACTCGACGAGATCCTCGGCCCGGACGTGGAAAAGGAATGGATGGAACTGCCGCCGGTGGAGACGACCTTCGACGGCGCGCTGGTCGACGCGATGACGGCCGCGCTGGCCGCGGAGGATCCGGGGTGCACGAGCCTGCCCTACATGCTCTCCGGCGGGACCGACGCGAAGGCGTTCCAGTCGCTGGGCATCCGCAATTTCGGGTTCGCGCCGCTGAAACTCCCGGCCGATCTGGACTTTTCCGGGCTGTTCCACGGAGTCGACGAGCGGGTGCCGGTCGAAGCACTGCGGTTCGGCGTGCGCGTCCTCGACCGGTTCCTCAGGTCGTCGTAACTCGGCTACGAAGCGAGATAGGTGCCGACCGCGGGCTGGCGCTTGCGGCGGAGCCAGACCCGGCGCGTCCCGTCGGAGTAGAGGCGCACGGTGGACAGCTCCCAGCCGGCGAACTCGGCGTGGATCGACAGCTGCGTGGCGGCGGCGCGCCGGGACAGGCCGGGCGGCAGCTGCAGCCGGCGGTACTCCCAGTCCTCGTCGACCACCGCCTCCTGGTGCTTCATGGCTGGATCACCTGGATCCCTTCTCCCGTTGCGGAGCCGACGAACACCCGGGCGGTCGCTTCGTCGACTGCGATCGAATTGGGCTGGCGGATGGTGGGGAAGCGGTATTTCTCGGTCGGTTCGCCGCCGCGGACATCGAAGCCCACGACTTCGTTGCGCTCGGTGAGCGTGACCCAGGCGAGGCTGCGCGCGGGGTCGTAGGCGATCGCGTAGATGCCGCCCGCGACCGGATAGAGCTGGCGCAGCAGCAGCGGGCTGGTGGAGAAGGCGAGCAACGCGCCACCGCGCGTGTCGGTGACCAGTGCGCGGCCGTAGGAATCGGCCACCGCGTTGGTCGCGCCGTCACCGGCGCGCAGGCCCTGGCCGATCGTGCCGCCAGGCACGTCGACGGTGAACACCGCGGTGCGAAGCCGGTCCAGCACCACGGTGCTGTTCCCGGCGCGGACGATCTGGTCCGCGCTGTAGAGGCCGCCCGTGATGGTCTTGACGGTCTTGCCGTCGTCGACGACGTCGACCGTCTTGCGGTCGCGGACCGCCACGAGCGTCCCCGAGGGGCCGGGGACGGCGTCGGCGGGCGCGCCCGCGACGGGGACCGTCGTGAGTTGGCCGCCCGGCAGCGCGATCCGGGCGATCTCGCCCCGGGAAGGGATGGTCGCGAGCAGTTCTCCGGTGCCGGTGGTGAGCCGTTCCACCGGTCCGTCGAGTGTGACCACGGCCGGAGCGGAGCCGAAGTCGTCGAGCCGGTAGAGCGAGACCACGTTGCCGGCCGCGACAGCGAGAATGCGGGCGGCGCCGTCACTCGCCATTGCGCCGATGCTACCGGCGGGGAGGACGGTGCCCGCGGGCTTCGCGGTGGGGGCGGGCGAGACGGGCGCGGTGGCGGCCACGGGATTGGACACGACCTGCAACTCGTCGCCTTGGCCGTTGGCGTTCTTACCCGTCGAGCAGCTCGTCAGCACCGGTATCGCGAGCAGGGCGCAGGCGAGTGCGACCGCGATCCCGCTGCCGGCCGACCTCCGCACTTGACCTCCTGCCCCGAGGTACTTCTTCAGCATGCTCCACATTGCCCGCCACGTCACGTAGGGGGTCTGGGGGCTTGCCCCCAGCGGGGGGTGTGGGGGGCGGTGCCCACCACGAAACACAGTGGTCTGGGGGCTTGCCCCCAGCGGGGGGTGTGCGGGGCCGTGCCCCCCCACAGGACCCTGTCACCCCCGCGTCACCCGGCATAGCCACGGTATTCCTCCGCGAGTCTGCGCGCCCCCGCGATCGTGTCGACAGGGCGCTCCTACCGACACGCGTCACGTCGAGTGGATAGGCGCCCTGCCGCCCCGATAGCGGAAAGAGAGGGCGCGCTCTGTGGTCACCCTGACGAGCGCGGGTTGACACAAGAAGTGTCCTCGCCGGGCCTGTCACCGCGGCCCCCGTTCCGGGTAGCCGAAGGTGAGGGCGCTGACATCGTCGAGCGCGGACCTGATGGCGATCGGGAGCGTGATCTCTTCGGCCGCCAGTGACGCGTTGAGCTGGCCGGGGTCCCGGGCGCCCACCACCGGGGCGACCACACCGGGCCGGTCGCGTATCCAGGCCAGCGCGACGGCCAGTGGTGAGGTGCCGAGCCCGTCGGCAGCGGTCACCACGGCCTCGACGATCCGGGCCGCGCGGTCGGTGCGATGGTGCTCGACATACCCGGCGTAGGCGGGGGACGCGCCGCGTGAATCGGCCGGGGTCCCGGTGCGGTACTTGCCGGTGAGCACGCCACGCCCGAGCGGCGCCCACGGCAGCAGCCCGAGTCCGTGGTACGCGGCCGCCGGGACCACCTCGCGTTCGACCCCGCGTTCGACCAGGGAGTATTCCGCCTGGACGGAAACCAGGGAGGAGCCGGCGGCCGCGGTGGCGAGCTGCCATCCGGCGTAGTTGGACACGCCGGTGTAGCGGACCTTCCCGGAGGTGACCGCGTAGTCGAGGGTGGCCAGGGTCTCCTCGAGCGGGACGCTGTCGTCCCAGGCGTGCAGTTGCCAGAGGTCGACGTGGTCCACGCCCAGCCGGCGGAGGGAGCCGTCCAACGTGTGCAGCAGCGCGCCCCGGGAAGCACCGCCACCGAAGGGACCGTCGTCCCGGCGCGCCACCGCCTTGGTGGCGATCACGACGTCCTCGCGCGACACGAGGCCGGACAGCAGCGAGCCCAGGATCCGTTCGGCTTCGCCGGCGGAATAGATGTCGGCGGTGTCCACCAGCGTGCCGCCGGCGTCGACGAACGCGACGAGCTGGCCGGCCGCCTCGTCGGCGTCGGTCCCGTCGCCCCAGGTCATCGTGCCGAGAGCCATCCGGGAGACCCGGAGTCCCGATCGGCCCAGGTGTCGCTTCTGCATGGACAGAGAGTAACCGTGGTGATCGGCCGCGGGTGGGAGCGGTCCCGCAGGGCGGGGCGGGCGGCGGGTCGCGACAGCGCCGCCGCTACCCTGCGCACCGTGCAAAACGGAACAATCTTCGCGAAAGCCCGGTGAGCATGAACTGGTTCGAAGCCGTCGTGCTGGGCCTGGTGCAGGGCCTCACCGAGTTCCTCCCGATCTCCTCCAGCGCTCATCTCCGGATCACGGCCGCGCTCGCCGGCTGGTCCGACCCGGGCGCGGCGTTCACCGCGGTGATCCAGATCGGCACCGAACTCGCGGTGGTGCTCTACTTCGGGAAGAAGATCGGCTCGATCATCCGGGCCTGGTTCTTTTCGTTGTACCGCCGGGAATACCGCGCCGATCCGGACGCGCGCCTGGGGTGGCTGGTCATCATCGGCTCGGTGCCGATCGTCGTGCTGGGGCTGCTGTTCCAGGAGGCCATCGCGCACGCGTTCCGGGACCTGCGCATCACCGCGACCGTGCTCATCGTGTTCGGTGTCGTGCTGGGTGTGGCGGACCGCGTGGGCGCCAAACGCCGGGTCGTCGACGAGTTGACGGTGCCACACGGGCTGGCCTACGGATTCGCCCAGGCGCTGGCGCTGGTGCCGGGCGTTTCCCGGTCCGGCGGGACGGTCAGCGCGGGCCTGCTGCTCGGCTACACCCGCGCGGACGCCACCGAGTACGCCTTCCTGCTCGCCGTCCCCGCGGTGTTCGGCTCGGGGGTGTACGAGCTGAGCAAGATCGGCGAGGGCACCAGCCCGCCGTGGGGGCCGACGCTGCTGGCCACCCTGGTGTCCTTCGCGGTCGGTTACGCGGTGATCAGGTGGCTGATGGCCTTCATCAAGACCCGGAGCTATCTGCCGTTCGTGGTCTATCGGATCGCGCTCGGCATCGCGCTGTTCGCGCTGATGGCGGCCGGGACCCTCGCGCCGGGCTCGGGCCCGCAGTTCTAGGAACGGCCGGGCCGCCGGCGGTCGGGGGACCGGCTCCGGGTGCGCACGCGGCGCGGCACGTAGGGTGGCCGTCGTGGCTACCGTGATTCTTCTCCGGCACGGCCGTTCGACGGCCAACGGCTCGGGCGTGCTCGCCGGCCGGACGCCCGGCGTCGGGCTCGACGACACCGGACGGAAACAGGCCGAAGCGCTGTGCCGGCGGCTGGCCGGTGTGCCGTTGGCCGAGGTGGTCTGCTCACCGCTGGAGCGATGCCGGCAGACCGTCGCGCCGCTGCTGGCCGAACGGGGCCTGACCGGCACCATCGAAGACCGTTTGTCCGAAGTGGACTATGGGGAGTGGACGGGCCGGGAGCTGAAGACGCTGACCGGCGAACCGCTGTGGCGGGTGGTGCAGGCACACCCGTCGGCGGCGGTGTTCCCGGGAGGCGAAGGGCTCGCGGCCGTGCAGGCGCGGGCCGTGGCCGCGGTGCGGGAACACAGCGCGCGGATCATCGCCGAGCACGGTGAGGAGGCGGTGTGGCTGCTGTGCAGTCACGGTGACGTGCTCAAGGCGATCCTGGCCGACGCGCTGGGCCAGCACCTGGACTCGTTCCAGCGGATCGTGGTTGATCCCGCCTCCGTGTCGGTCGTCCGCTACACCGAGACCCGGCCGTTCGTGATGCGGATGAACGACCACGGGGACGACTTCGCCGGGGTGGTGCCGGAAAAGCCCAAAGACGGTACGAAGGAGGAAACCTCCGACGCGCAGGTCGGGGGCTCCACGGGACAGGGTTCCACGGAACAAGGGGAGATCGTTCGATGACGCCGGATAACCCGTTCGCGGTTCCCAGCGACGCGCCCTATGGACTACCGCCGTTCGACCGCATCTCCGACGAGCACTTCGGGGCCGCCTTCGACGCCGGGTTCGCCGAGCACACCGCCGAGATCGACGCGATCGCGAGGAATCCCGAGCCCGCGACCTTCGAAAACACCATCGTCGCGCTGGAACGGTCCGGCCGCCTGCTGAACCGGGTGTCGTCGGTGTTCTTCAACCTGGCCGCGTCGGACACCAATCCCGAACGTCAGCGGATCCAGGCCGAGATCGCGCCGCGCCTGGCCGCCCACGCCGACGCGATCCATCTCGACCCGGACCTCTTCGCGCGGGTGCGGGATCTCTACGAGCGGCGAGAGGAACTCCCACTGGATTCCGAGTCCGCGTGGTTGCTGAGGCGCGTGCACACCGATTTCCGGCGTGCCGGAGCCGGGCTGCCCGAGGACGATCAGGCCAAGCTTCGCGCGCTCAACGAAGAACTGTCCACTTTGAGCACCCGGTTCCAGGAGAACCTGTTGCGGGACACCAACGAGCTCGCGGTCGAGGTGGACGACCCCGCCGAACTGGCCGGGCTGTCCGCGGACGCGATCGCGGCGGCGGGCGAGGCCGCGAACGCCCGCGGCAAGCACGGCAAGTACCTGGTGACCCTGAGCCTGCCGACCTCGCAGCCGCTGCTGGCGTCGCTGGAGAACCGGGCGCTGCGCGAGCGGTTGTTCACCGCGTCCTGTTCTCGGGGGAACCGGGGCAACGACAACGACAACAAGGCCGTACTCGCCCGGATCGCGATGCTGCGTGCCGCGCGCGCGGCACTGCTGGGTTACCCGAACCACGCCACGTACGTGATCGCCGACCAGACGGCACACACCGCGCAGGCGGCCGTCGGGCTGCTGGAACGACTGGCGCCGGCGGCGGTGGCCAACGCCCGGCGCGACGCGGAGGAGTTGCGGGGTTACCTCGAACGCGACGTTCCGGGTGCCACGCTCGAGCCGTGGGACTGGGCCTTCTACGCCGAACGCGTCCGCAAGGCCCGGTTCGATGTCGACCAGGCGAGTCTGCGGCCGTATTTCGAACTGGAGCGGGTTCTGGCCGACGGCGTGTTCCACGCGGCGAACCGGCTCTACGGACTCACCTTCACCGAGCGCCACGACCTGCCCGCTTATCACCCGGACGTGCGGGTGTTCGAGGTCTTCGACGCCGACGGCGCCCCGCTCGGGCTGTTCCTCGGCGACTACTACGCGCGCGAATCCAAGCGTGGTGGCGCCTGGATGAACACCTTCGTCGACCAGTCGCGGCTGCTCGGCGAGCGTCCGGTGGTGGTCAACAACCTCAACATCACCAAACCCCCGAGCGGCGAGCCGACGCTGCTCACCTTCGACGAGGTGACCACCGCCTTCCACGAGTTCGGGCACGCGCTGCACGCCCTGCTCTCCGATGTCGAATTTCCGACCTTCTCCGGGACGAACGTGCCCCGCGACTTCGTCGAATACCCGTCACAGGTCAACGAGATGTGGATGCTGTGGCCTGAGGTCCTGACCCACTACGCGCGCCATCACGAGACCGGTGAGCCGCTGCCGGAGCGGCTGGCCAAACGTCTCGAGGAAGCCGCACGGTACGGGCAGGGCTTCGCCACCACCGAATACCTGGCCGCCGCCCTGCTCGACCAGGCCTGGCATTCGCTGTCCACCGAGGACAGTGCCGACGACGTCGCCCGGTTCGAGGCGGCCGCGCTGGAGAAGGCCGGAGTCGCGGTGCACGGCGTGCCGCCACGCTATCGCAGTACCTACTTCGCGCACATTTTCTGCAACGGATATTCCGCGGGCTATTACTCCTATATCTGGAGTGAGGTGCTGGACGCGGACACCGTGGAGTGGTTCCGTGAAAACGGCGGTCTGACCAGGGAGAACGGCGACCATTTCCGCCGGGAACTGCTCGGCCGCGGCGGGAGCGTCGACGCGATGACCGCGTTCCGGGCCTTCCGTGGCCGCGACCCGGAAATCCAGCCCCTGCTCACCCGCCGTGGGCTGGATTGAGGTGGAAAAGGCGTTTCACAAACGGGGGCCGGCGAAATATCCGACGGTCTTCCCGGTTCGGGCACAACGCGACCACATGTTGGCGGATTTTGGCACAACTGATTGTCTCGCTCGTCACCGAGGACTCTAGAATTCTTTCCGATCCGGCGGACCGGATCGGAAAGAGACAAGTTCACGGAGGAGCGTAGCTTTGTTCAGGAGACTTTCGGTCGGTGCGGCCGCCATCGCCGCCATCGGTGCCTCGATCGCGGTGGGTGCGCCGAATGCCGCCGCGGCACCCGTCGGTGGCCCGTTTTTCGCAGGCGTTTATCCGAGCGAGGACGCGCTGGTCTCCGCCTGCCGGGACGGGGCCCGGCAAGGGCGGTGGGACATCTGTTTGACCTGCCCTGAGGTGGCAGGTCAGGTCGACCTCTGGGTCGCGGTGAGCGGCGGTCAGATGACTTCGCCGCTGCCCTCGGGTTGTCGCGTCATTCGGTACCAGTAGCCGGATCAGCGGGTCGCGCCGGGAACTTACCCGGCTCGCCGATGGCGGGCCTGAGGATGTGGCCTGCGGCGCCGGGACAAAGGGGCACGTCACGTTACCGATGAGCGCCGAAAACCGGCGACGGGAGATGACAGGCTGGTAGAAGGGAAAGCGTGAAAACGCTTCCCGATGGTGACGGTGCCCTGCTGATCCGCACCGATTTCGCCCATTCATGGAGGAGCGTAGCTTTGTTCAGGAGACTTTCGGTCGGTGCGGCCGCCATCGCCGCCATCGGCGCTTCGATCGCAGTGGGTGCGCCGAATGCCACCGCGGCACCCGCCGGCGGCCCCTTTTTCGCAGGCGTTTATCCGAACATGGACGCGCTGTCCAACGCTTGCAACGACGGATACCATCACGGGCGGTGGAACGCCTGTTTCGCCTGCCCTGACGTGGCCGGTCAAGCGGACCTCTGGGTCGGCACGGGCCATGAAGGCTGGTTTTCACAACTGTCCGAAGGCTGCAGGAACCTCGGCGAGCTCCCACTCTGGTCCTGACAAGAGAGTCTTCACGGAGTGAATCGGGGACCGCCGGAATGCCCGGCGGTCCCCCATGATCTCGTGAAACTCAGATGAGCCCGAGCTTGGCCACGGCCTCGCGCTCCTCGGCCAGTTCGGCTACGGAGGCGTCGATGCGGGTGCGGGAGAACTCGTCGAGTTCCAGGCCCTGCACGATTTCGTACTTCCCGTTCTTCGTGGTGACCGGGAACGAAGAGATCAGGCCCTCGGGCACGCCGTAGGAGCCGTCGGAGGGCACCGCCATCGACGTCCAGTCGCCCTCGGGGGTGCCGTTGACCCAGGTGTGGATGTGGTCGATCGCGGCGGAGGCCGCCGAGGCGGCCGAGGACGCGCCGCGCGCCTCGATGATCGCCGCGCCGCGCTTGGCCACCGTCGGGATGAACTCGTCGGCCAGCCACTTCTCGTCGTTCACGGCCTCGGCGGCGTTCCGGCCGCCGACCTCGGCGTGGAACAGGTCGGGGTACTGGGTGGCCGAGTGGTTGCCCCAGATGGTCATCTTCCGGATCTCGCCGACCGGCACGCCGAGCTTCTTGGACAGCTGAGCGATCGCGCGGTTGTGGTCGAGGCGGGTCATCGCGGTGAACCGCTCGGCCGGCACGTCGGGCGCGTTCGACTGGGCGATCAGCGCGTTGGTGTTGGCCGGGTTGCCCACCACGAGCACCTTGACGTCGTCGGCCGCACCGGCGTTGATCGCCTCACCCTGCGGCTTGAAGATGCCGCCGTTGGCCTCGAGGAGGTCACCGCGCTCCATGCCCTTCGTCCGGGGTCGCGCGCCCACCAGCAGGGCGACGTTGGCGCCCTCGAACGCGCGCTTCGGGTCGTCGAAGATGTCGGTGCCCGCGAGCAGCGGGAACGCCCCGTCCTCCAGTTCCATCGCGGTGCCTTCGGCAGCCTTGACCGCCTGCGGGATCTCCAGCAGCCGCAGCCTCACCGGGGTGTCCGGGCCGAGCAGCTGGCCGGAGGCGATGCGGAAAAGCAGCGCATAGCCGATCTGGCCGGCGGCGCCGGTGACGGTGACGGTGACGGGGGCTTGGGTCATCACGTACTCCTGCGGACGGTTCTTTCGCTTGTGCTCGTGATGCTATCCGTCCCGGGGCCGGTCGATACGGTGCGTCGCCTCACGGTCGGCTGAACCGATTCCGTGGTTTTCACTCCGAGTGCCCGGCCCAGCGCGACGATCCACTCGTCGAGACGGTCCAGGCCGCTCAGCACCGACCGCGTGTCGGGACCGTCCGCGTCCCGGACGACGATCGTCTGGGCGCTGCCGGTGTCGTGGTCGAGGGTGCGCCGTGTCGTGCCGGACTCGATCGCGTCCAGCAGCACGTCGACATTGCCGGTCAACCGGTCGATGAGGACGGTCAGCCTCTCGTCGCCCGCCAGCAGCGCCGGTTCCGCGTGGACCGCCAGATCGCGGACCCGATAGGACATCTTGTCCAAAGTGGTCACGACGTAGGTGCCGTAGTCTCGGCGGCTGCTCAAACTGATCGGGTGCGTCAGGGGCTCCACCGTGGTGCGCACCTTCTCCACCGCGCGGTCCAGTTCGCGGGAGAGTTCGATCACGCTGATGTTCTCTTCGCCGGAGAGCAGATCCTCGGCCCCGGTCAGGAACGTCCGCAGCGCTTGCAGTACCCCCTTCAGATCGGTGCGCAGCACGGTGCGCGTCCGCACCGGCAGCACCACGACCGCCGCCACCAGCCCGGCCGCCGCGCCGATGAAGGTCTCCGCGACCCGCACCACGAGGACCTCCAGGCTGAACGTGCCGAGCAGGCTGTAGAGCAGCCCCAGTTGGCAGGTGATGAAGAACGACGCCACCAGCTGCGAGACCCGCAGCGTGTAGACGAGGCCGAAGACGCACAGGAAGAGCAGCACGACCGTGACGGGCGTGTGTCCGGCCACGAGCAGCGCCAGCAGCATCCCGCCGAAGATCCCGGCCAGTGTGCCGGTCACCCGCCGGAACCCCTTGACGAACGTGGCACCCGCGGTGGAGGTGTTGAGAAACACCACGAACACCGTCAGCACGGCCCAGTACCACCGCTGGGACGACACCAGTTCGCCGAACAGCACCGCGAGCCCGCCACCGATCGTGGCCTGGATCGCGCTGCGAGTCTTGTTGTCGAAGGCGAAGAACCGTTTCGGCTGGGGTTTCGGCGCTTCCGGCAGTTCCGCCTCGGCCGAGTAGTCGTTCTCGGCGACCCTCTGGGCGTTCACGTCGGCGAGCGCCAGTTCGGCGATCGCGCGGCGGAGTTCGTTGCCGGGCGCGTTGTCACCGAGTCTGCTCCCGGCCACCAGCATCTTGCTGAACTCGCCGGTCTCGCTGATCACCGGAAGCTCGCGCGGGTCGATCTCGATCAGCGAGTCAAGGCGCAGCAGGGCGGCCACCAGTTCGCTGCGCACGTCGTCGGGCATTTCGGTGACCCCGGCACGCCGGGTGACGATGGACAGTCGTTGCGCCGCCAGTTCGACCTCGATCGCGCGCCGCCGCAGCAGCTCGGAGGCGGGTGGGTCGAGCACGTCCGAGATCGCGTCCTCGATCATCAGTACGGCTTGGTGAAGCCGCGAATCCGCACGCCGCAGCGCCGCCCCCCGCCGGTCACTGCCCTCGCCGGCCAGGTAGGCGGCGGCCGCCCTGGCTTCGGCACCGAGCCTCGCGCGGAACGCCCGCCGCACCCGCAAGAGTTCCGCGGCCGGGCGGCGCGGCAGCACCGCGAACCGGACGAAGGCGTTCGAGGCGACGCCGACGGCCAGCGCGAACAGGAACTGCGGCAACTGGGACGGCTGGACCTGCAGGAACATCGCGAAGAAGAACATGAAGAACGACAGCGCGCCCATCGCGGTGCCCCGCGGCGCGAACCGCTGGGCGTAGACCACGAAGAAGATCAGCACGACGAAGAGCACGTTGTCCAGGTGCTGCACGGCGGAGCCGAACGCGGCCACGGTGAGCGAGGCGGCGCCCGCGCACGTGGCGAGCACCATGCTGATGACCTGCGAGCGGGCTTCCCGGTCGTTGATCGTGAAGGTCGCCTGCATCGCCGCGATCGAGGCGACCAGGATCGCCGGAGTCGGCAGGCGCAGCAGAACCAGCACGATCGCGGCCGTGGCGATGCCGAGTACCCCCCACAGCGCGAGCCGTAACCGGATCAGCCCGGGGTCGGTGGCCACCACACGGTCGCGGAACACCTGCCATGCGGTCACCGGCACAGAAGCTCCCACTGCGACAAGGAAAGGCGGCCGCCACCCGACTCCGTGATCCGGAGCCGGTAACGCGGGTAGGCCGCGGGTTCGGCAAGCGCGAACGGGCGGGTCTGACGCCGCCAGCGGAAGGACTGGTCCTCACGCTCGTCGAGGACCGTCCAGTTCCGGCCGTCGGCCGAACCTTCCAGCACCCACGCGGCGGGCGCGCCACGCGTGCCGGAGGTGAGCGTGTAGATCTCCAGAGGCCGGGGCGGTCCGTCCACTGTGTACTCGACAGACGGTTCGCGGGCGCGGAAGACCACCTGGGTCCGGCTCGTGTCGTCGAACAGCGCTCGCACGTCCGTGCCGTCGTCCGAGGTGGCGTGGCCGGTGAGGTCGGTCAACGGCCGGGGCGGCCGGTCGCCCTCGGTCAGGGAAGGGGGCGGGGTTCCCCAGTCCGACGGGGTTTCCGAGAGGTCGAATTCGAGGACGGCGCCGGAGGTCAGCTCGTCGTGAGAGATCCAGGCCCGGGTGTGCGGCCGTCCGTTGACGCGCAGGCCTGCGACGTAGGGGCCGTCGCCGGAGGCTCGTATCACTATGTCCCTGCCGTTCTCCAGGTGGGTGACCGTGCGGGCGAACAAGGGTGCGCCGAGCACGTAGACCGGGCTGCCGACCGCCAGCGGATAGAGGCCGAGGGCCGCGAACACGTACCAGGTGGACATTTCCCCGTTGTCCTCGTCGCCGGGATAGCCCTGGCCGATCTCGCTGCCGGTGTAGCAACGCGTCAGTACTTCGCGCACCACGGCCTGGGCCTTCGCGGGCGCGCCGGCATGCAGATACATGAACGGGATGTGGTGCGAGGGCTGGTTGGAATGCGCGTACTGGCCCATCCGCATGTCACGGGCCTCGGTCATCTCGTGGATGATCCCGCCGTAGGAACCGGGTTTGGCCCCGGTCTCCGGCGTGGCGAAGAAGGTGTCCAATTTGGACTCCAGCGCGGCGCGGCCGCCGAGGAGGGCGGCCAGGCCGCCGCCGTCGTGGGGTACCGAGAGCGCCATGTTCCAGCCATTGGTTTCGGTGTAGTCGAAGCCCCACAGTTCCGGGTCGTATTCGCCGGGTTCCCAGCGCCAGCCGCCGTCCTGCCGCCGGCCCTGGAAGAAGCCGGTCCGCACGTCGAAGTGGTTGGCGTAGGTCACGGCGCGCGCGCGGAAATACCGCGCTTCGTCGTGGCGTCCCAGCGCCTCGGCGAAGTTGGCGAGTCCGAAATCGTTGACGCAGCCTTCGAGGGCCCATGAGAGTCCCTCGGGCGTACTCGTCGGCGTGTAGCCGAGGAAGATCGACTCGTGCAGGCCTTTCCGGCCGACGGCCCGGTTCGGTGGCGGGACCGTGGCGTTGCGCAGCGCGGCCTCGTACGCCCCCTCGACATCGAATCCGCGCACCCCTTTGAGATAGGCGTCGGCGAAGGCGACATCGGAGCTGGTGCCGGTCATCAGATCGGCGTAGCCGGGGGATGACCAGCGCGCGATCCAGCCGCCTTCCCGGTACTGCCGCACGAATCCCTCGATCAGTTCGCCGCATCGGCCCGGCGTCAGCAGCGCGTACGCGGGCCAGGTGGTGCGGTAGGTGTCCCAGAACCCGTTGTTCACCGACATGGGCCCCGAAACCACCTTCGCGCCGGTCCGGGTACGGGTGCTCGGACGGAGGCTCCGGATCACCGGACTGGCGTGCCGGACGGTTTCCGTTGCTGAGGGTGTTTCCTCGTGGCCGGAGTTCGGGTACAGGAACAACCGGTACAGGTTCGAGTAGAAGGTGGTCAGCTGGTCGTCGCTCGCGCCTTCGATCTCGATCCGTCCGAGGAGTTCCTGCCACCGCTCGCGGGCGTGGTCCCGCACCCGCTCGAAGGCCGTGCCCGCGGGGATTTCCGCTTCGAGGTTGTGGCGCGCCTGCTCCAGGCTGATCAGCGAGGTCGCGATGCGCAGCTCGACAGTGCGGCCGTCGTCGAGCTCGAACGCCAGATGCCGGGTACCGCCCGCTGCCGGACGGTCGAAGGTGCCGGCGATGAACATCCGGCGCGCGCCTTTGGACAGCCGGCTGCGCACCGTCGTGTAGGCGGAGAAGGCTCCCCTCGCCCGGTCGAACCGCAAGCCACCGGCGTCGCCGAGACGTACCCAGCCTCGCCGCTCCGGGAAGGTGAAACGGAAGATCGCGGCGTGATCGGCCGGTGCGAGTTCAGCGGAGATCCCGTTGTCGAAGCGAACCGCGTAGTAGTAGGGCCGGTCCGTTTCGTTGTCGTGCCCGAATGTCGCGCCGGTCACGGTGCTGGTCGGCTTGCCCGTGCCGGGCATGAGATGGAAGGTGTGACGGTCTCCCATCCACGGGCTCGGCTGGTGACTCAGCGCGAACGCCTCCAGCACCGGGCGGTTCCGTTCGTCGTTGCGGCGATGGTATTCGTACAACCAGGACAGGGAGGACGTGTCGGTCACCGGGGTCCAGAAGTTGAACCCGTGCGGCACCGCGGTCGCCGGAAAGGTGTTGCCACGCGAGAATTCGCCACTGGAGTGGGTGCCGCGCGTGGTACGCACCCAGTCCACCGCGTCGCGCCGCTCGGGGGTCCGTTCGGCGATGCGCACGTCGTCGATCCAGCCGGTGACCTCGCCCGGTCCTGGTGTCGCCGGCACGGTCAGCAGGATCGCGGTGATCCTCCGGCCGGCCGCGGCGCCCAGCGGCCGCCGCACCGGGTTCCACTGGTCGAGGTAGAGGGCCTTGCCGCCGGTCCATTCCGGTGTGCTGGTCCCGTCGTCGAACTCGACACCGAGCGCGGCGAGGGTGCTGCGGTAGCTCGGTCCCTCGTCCGACTCCGGAAAGATCACGTACGACAACTCGGTGTGCTCGGTGACGGGGATGTCCACTTCGAACACCAGGGTCCGGCTTTGCCCGGCGCCCGCGTAGCGAAGCGCCTTCAGACCGGTGAAGCCCACGCCCGCCTTGGCGGTGGGGGAGCGGCCCGGCCCCGGGCCGATCTCGGCACCCAGCGGTCGCGGATCGCCCTCTTCGAACGAGGAGAAGAACCGGACGGCGAGCACTCCCCAACGGTAACCCGCGCACCTGGCCCGTGCCCACGGCCCGCGAGCCCGCATCGCGCCCGGACTGTCCGCTGCATCGCCCGTGGACCTGCGGTGACACCAGTTCGCCGGACGGTGTTCCCGGCCGAGCGGTCAGCGCGGTACGGCGGTCGATGGGACGGGGCTCACCCTCGATATTGAGCTTCGCTTGATGATGGATGTGTCGCTAAGATCTTTCGGTTCCCGGGAAGGTGTAGCCGCCTTCCTGGTGAGGGGTTCTTGTCTGTCGCGTTTGTGGGGGAGTGTCCATGAGACGTGTCCGCTACGAGGTCAATGGCGGCCCGGAGGTCCTCTTCGTCGAGGAGGTGCCCGACCCCGAACCAGGTCCGGGTGAGGTGCTCGTCGGCACCGAGGTGGTCGGCGTGACGCTGCCCGCCGTCCGCAAGGTGTACGAGGGCACCGAGCCGGTCCCGCTCGGAGGCGAGGTCGCCGGGATCGTCGTCGCCGTAGGAGAGGGCGTCACCGGTTTCGCCGTGGGCGACCGTGTGACCGGTCTGTGCTTCTCACATGCCTATGCCGAACGGACGCTGGTCCACCAGGACATGGCCTCGCTCATCCCGGAATCGGCGACCGCCGTCGACGCCGTCGCGCTGGTCCGAAGCGGCTTGGTGGCGCGCGGCGCCTACGAGGCCGGGCGCCCGGGCCGTGGTGACACCGTCCTGATCACGGCGGCGGCGAGCGCGGTCGGTGTCCTCGCCGTGCAGCTCGCGCGCGCGGGCGGTGCCTCCCGCGTGGTCGCGGCGGTCGGCAGTGCGGACAAGGCGGAGGCGGTGCGTGCCCTCGGCGCCGACGAAGTCGTGCGGTATGAGGACGAGTCCTGGGGCGATCCGGTCGACATCGTCCTGGACGGGGTCGGCGGAACGCTGCTCGGGCCCGCGGTGCGCGCCTTGGCGCCGGGCGGCCGTCTGGTCGCCTTCAGTTCGGGCGGTGGCACGATCGACGCGCATGATCTGCTGACCCGGAGCGCATCGGCCATCGGCTTCCAGATGGCAAGGATCGCCCGTGGCCAACCCGAGGTCTATGCCCGCTGGCGTGACGAGTTGTGGGACCTCCACGCGAACGGGACCCTGCGCACCCGCGTGCACGCCGAGATTCCCCTCGCCGAGGCCGCGCGCGCCCACGAGATCATCGAAGCCCGCCGGAACGTCGGCAAGGTCGTGCTGGTCACCGGTTCCGGGGGATAACGGGTGGCACGCGGCGGGATTGGCGCCGGGGCGGCCTCACGTCCAAGATCCGGGAGCGGCCGGACTCGGTGACCGCCCTAACCCGTTCCCTCGATCCCGTTGGGCGCGAATCCCGTCCCCTGGATGCCGTCGACCGTGGCGCCGGATCCCTGGATGCCGTTCGTCGTCGCGCCGCCTCCGTCGATTCCGTTGGGCCTGCCCCCGGTACCCTGGATCCCGTTGGGTCTGAATCCCGAACCCTCGATTCCGTTCGGCGCGAACCCGGATCCCTGGATTCCGTTGGGGGCGAAGCCCGTTCCCTGAATGCCGGCGTCGGCCACGCCCGCACCGGCGGCCATCGCGACGGCGGCGACGCTCAGGGCGATGGCGCTCCGGACAATGGGTGCTCGCTTCACTGGCTCCTCCTCGTTGGGCGACGATCGGCCTCGGCAAAGGCCTCGCAAAAGCGTGGCACAGCCGGAAGGTCATTACCACAGCCCGTCTTCGACTGATCCCGGACAGCAACACCCCGCTGTGGTGAGCGACACGGTGATCACGTCTGGTATCCGACCCCTTGGCGGCGTTTCACTGAGAGCCATGTCGAGCGACGCAAGCAGGACAACGGTGTCGGCCGGGTCGCTCCGGTTGCTGCAGCTCACGACCTTCACCTCGCAGTTCGACCGGCTCATGATCGCGCCGATGCTGGTCGTCATCGCCACGCAGCTGGGACGGCCGGTCGAGGAGGTCAGCCACGCCGCGGCCGTCTACTTCCTTTGTTACGGCATAGCGCAGGTCGGCTGGGCCGTGCTGTCCGACCGCCTGGGCCGGGTGCGGACCATGCGGCTGGCCCTGCTGCTCGCGATGGCCGGCGGACTCGGCTCGGCGGTGGTGCCGGGCATCGGCTGGCTGGTCGCCGCCCGGGGCTTCACCGGCGGCTGTTTCGCCGCGGCAGTCCCGGGCGCGCTGGTCTACGTCGGGGACACGGTGCCGGTGCGGGTGCGGCAGGCGCCACTCACGGACCTGATGACCAGTTCCGCCACCGGCATGGCCGCGGCGACCGTGACGGCCGGCGCGATCGCCGAATTCAGCAGCTGGCGGGTGGCCTTCGCGCTGACCGCCTTGATCGCGGGGGCGTTGTCGTTCTTCATGCGCTCCTTGGCCGAGCCGCCGCTCGGCACACCACCGCCGGTGTGGTCGTCGATCCGCGGCGTGCTCACCAGCGGGCCGGTGCTGCTCGTCCTCGTGCTGGTGCTGGTCGAAGGACTCGTCCTGCTCGGACCGCTGACCTTCCTTCCGGTGGTGTTGCAGGCTTCCGGGTTGTCGGTGACCGTGTCCGGGTTGCTGACCGCCGCCTACGGCGCTTCGGTGGTCGTGTTCGCGCGGGTGGTCAAGGCGCGGACCCGGACGATGGCGCCGTGGCTCCTGATTCTCGTCGGCGGCGGGATGGCGGTGCTCGCCTATGTCGTGATGGTGATCTCGCACGGTGCCGTCGCGGTCGTCGCGGGAACCGTGTTGCTGGGCGGAGGGTGGGCGTTCATGCACTCCACGCTGCAGACGTGGGCGACCGACATGGCGCCCGGCTACCGCGCGATGGCCGTCTCGTTGTTCGCCACGATGTTGTTCACCGGCAGCGCGATCGGGACGGCGGTGTTCGGCCCGATGGTCGGCACGGGCGGTTTCACCGCCATGTTCGGGATCACGCTGGCCATCAGCGTGCCACTGGTGACCGTCGCGACCCTGGGACGGCACCGCTACGCCACGAAGGGCGCTTGACTCCCGGTCTCCGTGGCCCGGAGGCGCCCCCTGATCATTTCGCCTAGGGCGCTAGGTCCTTTCGGGTAAAGGCACTTTCCCCTATCCGGTCGCGTGGCGCGGTGGCGATGCTGGGTGTGCTCGCCAACCGGTGGGCTGGACCACGCGCGATGGGCCGGGAGCCGATGACCTCGACACACCACCGAACGGAAAGCCGCTCGACGGCACCACCGGAATCCGGGGCGCCACCGGTCGCCGGACGGCGGATGCTGATGCTGAGCCTGGCCACGGCCGGGTTCGCCATCAACTTCTGGGCATGGGCGTTGCTGAGCCCGCTCGGCCCGCTGTTCAAGGACTCCCTGGGCATCACCGCGTTCGACCAGGCCCTGCTGGTGGCCGTTCCCGTGGTGGTCGGGTCGCTCGGCCGGATCCCGGTGGGAGCCCTGACCGACCGGTTCGGCGGGCGCGTGATGTTCCCGGTGATCTCGGCGCTGACCATCGTGCCGGTGCTGTTCCTCGGACTGCCCGGGCACGGATCACTGGCCGCGTTGCTGGCCGGGGGCTTCTTTCTCGGGCTGGGCGGCACCGCGTTCGCGGTGGGGGTGCCGTTCGTCACCGCGTGGTTCCCGCCCGAGCGGCGAGGCCTTGCGATCGGAATCTTCGGCGCGGGTATGGGCGGCACCGCGATCAGCGCGCTCACCACCGTGCAGTTGGTGAACCTCGGTGGCCTGGCCACGCCGTTCATGGTGACCGCCATCGTGCTGGCGGTGTACTCGATCGTGGCGGCGTTGCTGCTGCGGGACGCTCCCGGACGGGTGGTGCCCACCGAGCCGGTCTCGCGCCGTCTGGTGGCCACCATGAAGCTGCCGGTGACCTGGCAGGCGTCGTGGCTGTATGCGGTGGCCTTCGGCGGGTATGTGGCGTTCTCGGTGTACCTGCCCGCCTACCTGAGGGCCACCTACGGGCTCACCCAGACCGACGCGGCCGGCCGGATGGCGGGGTTCGTGCTGCTCGCGGTCGTGATGCGGCCGGTCGGCGGCTGGCTGTCGGACCGGTTCGGCCCGGCCCGGGTCCTGATCGCGGTGTTCGCCGTGGTGACCGCGGGTGCCGCCGTGCAGGCCTGGAGCCCGGTCTTGATGCCGACGGGCACGATCGCGTTCCTGGCCATGGCCGCGGCACTCGGAGCGGGCAGCGGCGCGGTGTTCGCGCTGGTGGCCCTGCTGGCGCCGGGCAAGATGGTCGGCTCGGTCACCGGCGTCGTCGGCGCCGCGGGCGGCCTCGGTGGGTTCCTTCCTCCACTGGTCATGGGCGCTCTCTACGGCGCCTTCGGCTCCTACGCGCTGGGTCTGGCGGCGCTGGCCGTGGTCGCGGCGGCGACTCTCGCCTTCACCGCGACGATCGCGCGACGCTCCCTGCGCGGACCGGTGGAGGACCGGCATGTGTGAGTACTGCGGGTGCCAGGCCCTGGCCGCGATCGCGGACCTGACCCGGGAGCACGACGAGGTCGTCACCCTGATCAGCCACGTGCGCTCCGCGCACGCCGCGGGCGATGTCGCCAGGATGGCGGAGTTGGCGAACAAGATCGCGGCGATCCCCGGCCGCGCTCGGCCATCTCGGCACCGAGGACTGGGAAGCGATCGAGAGCGTCCGCGCGCGTGTCGGCATCCGTGCCGCGGTCGATGTCGATCAACCTTCGTAATGGCCCGTCGAGTCGTCAGGGTCGGAAACGCCCTGTCGATCACTTGTTTCCCTTGGTTGCCAGAGGAGCGCCGAACGTGAGTACCGAGACCGAACCGCCCGGCCGCGTCGTGGGCCTGGACGGTGAATTGTCCGATGCGCTGGTGAAAACGCGTCGGTTCTTCACGCGTGCCGAGGTCTCCGAGGACCTGCGCACCCTGCACAAGATCGGGGGCAGGCAGGCGGACGAGTTCTACCGGGACCGTTGGAGTCACGACAAGGTGGTGCGCTCCACACACGGGGTGAACTGCACCGGATCGTGTTCGTGGAAGGTCTACGTCAAGGACGGGATCATCACCTGGGAGGCCCAGCAGACCGATTACCCCTCGGTCGGCCCGGACCGTCCCGAATACGAGCCGCGCGGGTGTCCGCGCGGGGCGGCGTTCTCCTGGTACACCTATTCGCCGACGCGGGTGCGTTATCCCTATGTCCGCGGCGTGCTGCTGGAAATGTACCGGGAAGCCAAGGCGCGTACCGGCGATCCGGTCCTGGCGTGGGCGGAAATCGTCGAAGACCCCGAGCGGGCGCGCCGCTACAAGGCGGCGCGCGGCCGGGGCGGGCTGGTCCGCGCCGGCTGGGACGAGGCCACGGAAATGGTCGCGGCGGCGCACGTGCACACGATCAGGACCTACGGCCCGGACCGGGTCGCCGGGTTCTCGCCGATCCCGGCGATGTCGATGGTTTCCCACGCCTCCGGGGCGCGGTTCGTGTCGCTGCTGGGTGGCTCGATGCTGTCGTTCTACGACTGGTACGCCGACCTTCCGGTGGCCTCGCCGCAGGTGTTCGGCGACCAGACCGACGTCCCGGAGTCGGGCGACTGGTGGGACGCCGGGTATCTGATCATGTGGGGGTCGAACCTGCCGGTGACCCGCACACCCGATGCGCACTGGATGGCCGAGGCGCGCTATCGCGGCCAGAAGGTCGTCGCGGTCGCCCCGGACTACGCCGACAACGTCAAGTTCGCCGACGAGTGGCTGCCCGCCCGGCCGGGTACCGATGGCGCGCTGGCGATGGCGATGGGACACGTGATCCTGCGCGAGTTCTTCGTCGAAAGGCAGGTTCCGTACTTCACCGACTACGTCAAGCGTTACACCGACCTGCCCTTCCTGGTCCGCTTGGAAGAACGCGGGGACGCCTATGTGCCGGGCAAGTTCCTCACCGCGGCTGATCTCGAGGGCCACGCGGGCACGGAGCACGCCGCGTTCAAGACCGTCCTGCTGGACGCCGCCACGCGGGAACCGGTCGTGCCCGGCGGGTCCCTCGGCTTCCGCTACGGCGATTCCGGCGCCGGACGGTGGAACCTCGACCTCGGAGACATCGATCCGCTGCTGTCCCTGGCCGGGGCGGACGCGGTGACGGTGGAGCTGCCCCGGTTCGACCAGGCGCCAGGGAATGCCGTCCGTCGCGGGGTACCGGTGCGCCGGGTCGGCGGGCACCTGGTCACCACCGTGTTCGACCTGATGCTGGCGCAGTACGGGGTCCACCGCGACGGGTTGCCGGGCGTCTGGCCCGCCGGCTACGAAGATCCCGCCGAACCCTGCACCCCGGCCTGGCAGGAACCGATCACCGGGGTGCCGGCGCGGGCGGCGGCACGCATCGCGCGGGAATTCGCCGCCAACGCCGAGGAATCCCGTGGCCGCTCGATGATCATCATGGGAGCGGGGACCAACCACTGGTTCCACTCCGACACGATCTATCGCGCCTTCCTCGTCCTGACCACGCTCACCGGCTGCCAGGGCGTCAACGGGGGTGGCTGGGCGCATTACGTCGGCCAGGAGAAGTGCCGCCCGATCACCGGCTGGTCGCAGCTGGCGTTCGCGCTCGACTGGTGCAGGCCGCCACGGCAGATGATCCAGACCGCTTACTGGTACCTGCATACCGACCAGTTCCGCTACGACCACTTCAGTGCGGGAACGCTCTCCGCGACCGAGGGCGGTCAGCTGGCGGGCAAGACCACCGCCGACGTGATCGCCCAGGCCGCCCGGCTGGGCTGGATGCCCTCGTACCCGACGTTCGACCGAAATCCGTTGGATCTGGCAGACGACGCCGAACGCTCCGGATCGTCCACAGAGGACTATGTCGTGGACGAGCTGAAGAACGGGCGGCTCAGGTTCGCGTGCGAGGACCCGGACGCGCCGGAGAACTTCCCCCGCGTGTTGTCCGTGTGGCGCGCGAACCTGCTGGGCTCCTCGGCCAAGGGCAACGAGTACTTCCTCAAGCACCTGCTCGGTGCCGACAACGCGCTGCGCGCGGAGGAGGCGCCGCCGGGAGCCCGCCCGCACGAGGTGGCGTGGCACGACGAAGCGCCGACCGGCAAGCTGGACCTGTTGCTGACGCTGGACTTCCGGATGACCAGCACCACGCTCTTTTCCGACGTCGTGCTCCCGGCCGCGACCTGGTACGAGAAGCACGACCTGAACACCACCGACATGCATCCGTTCGTGCACTCGTTCAACCCCGCGATCGCGCCGCCGTGGCAGACCCGCACCGACTGGTCCGCGTTCCAGGCCATCGCGGAGGCCTTCAGCCGCCTGGCCGCCGAGCACCTCGGCGTGCGCAAGGACGTGGTGGCCACGCCGTTGCTGCACGACACTCCCGACGAACTCGCCACCCCGCACGGGCGCGTGCTGGACTGGAAAACCGGGGAGTGTGAACCGATTCCCGGTGTCACGATGCCGCGCCTGACCGTTGTCGAGCGCGACTACACCGCGATAGCGGCGAAAATGGGTGCGCTGGGGCCGCTCGCCGACACTCTTGGTGCCACCACCAAAGGCCTGACCTATCGGGTCGAGGACGAGGTGGAGTACCTGCGGCACAAGAACGGCACCATTCGTGGCGGGCCCGGTGACGGACGACCGTCGCTGCTCCGGGACGTGCACGCCTGCGAGGCGATCCTCGCGCTTTCCGGCACCACCAACGGGCACCTCGCCACCCAAGGCTTCCGCACCCTCGAACGCCGCACCGGAACCGAGCTGGCCGACCTGGCCGCCGAGCACGAAGGCAAGCGGATCACCTTCGCCGACACCCAGTCGGCGCCGGTACCGGTGATCACCTCACCGGAATGGTCCGGTTCGGAGACGGGCGGCCGCCGGTACTCGCCGTTCACCATCAACGTCGAACGCCTCAAGCCCTGGCACACCCTCACCGGCCGCCAGCACTTCTACCTCGACCACGACTGGATGACCGAACTCGGGGAAGGACTCCCGGTGTTCCGGCCGCCCCTGAACATGACCGCGCTGTTCGACGAACCTGGCATCGGCGAGCCGATCAATGGGCACCGCGGGGACCTCGGCGAGCGTGGGATCACCGTGCGCTACCTGACTCCGCATTCGAAGTGGTCCATCCACTCCGAGTACCAGGACAATCTGTTCATGCTCAGTCTTTCCCGCGGCGGGCAGACCATCTGGATGTCCACACAGGACGCCGCGAAGATCGGGGTGGCGGACAACGACTGGATCGAGGCGGTCAACCGCAACGGCGTGGTCGTCGCCCGCGCGATCGTGTCCCACCGGATGCCCGAGGGCACCGTCTACATGCACCACGCCCAGGACCGCCTGATCGACGTCCCCCGGACCGAGACCTCGGGCAAACGCGGGGGCATCCACAACTCCCTGACCCGGCTGCTGATCAAACCGACTCATCTCATCGGCGGCTACGCGCAGCTTTCCTTCGCGTTCAACTACCTCGGGCCGACCGGGAACCAGCGCGACGAGGTCACCGTGATCCGCCGCCGGAGCCAGGAAGTGAGCTACTGATGCGCGTGATGGCCCAGATGGCGATGGTGATGAACCTCGACAAGTGCATCGGGTGTCACACCTGCTCGGTCACCTGCAAACAAGCGTGGACCAACCGTTCCGGTGTCGAGTACGTCTGGTTCAACAACGTGGAAACCCGGCCGGGGCAGGGATATCCGCGCACCTACGAAGATCAGGAACGCTGGCGCGGCGGCTGGACGCTCGGCCGCCGCGGCCGCCTGAAACTCAAAGGCGGCGGGCGGCTGCGCAAACTGCTGACGATTTTCAGCAACCCCAAGCTGCCCGGCATCGACGACTACTACGAACCCTGGACCTACGACTACGACACCCTCACCACCGCGCCCCTGCAGGAACACACCCCGGTCGCCCGGCCGCGGTCGCTGATCACCGGCGAGCACACGAAGATCACCTGGTCGGCCAACTGGGACGACGACCTCGGCGGCGCGCCCGACCACGGCCACAAGGACCCGATGCTGAAAGGCATCGAGGACAAGGTCCGCTTCGAGTTCGACCGGACCTTCATGTTCTACCTGCCCCGGATCTGCGAACACTGCCTCAACCCCTCCTGCGCCGCTTCGTGCCCCTCCGGAGCCATCTACAAACGGAGCGAGGACGGCATCGTGCTGGTCGACCAGGACCGGTGCCGCGGCTGGCGGATGTGCGTCTCGGGCTGCCCGTACAAGAAGGTCTACTTCAACCACCGCACCGGCAAGGCCGAGAAATGCACTTTCTGTTTCCCCCGCGTGGAGGTCGGCATTCCCACCGTGTGCGCGGAAACCTGCGTCGGCCGCCTGCGCTACATCGGGCTCATGCTCTATGACGCCGACCGGGTGCTGGAGGCGGCGTCCACAACGGACGAGACCGGCCTGTATGAGGCGCAGCGCGAGGTGTTCCTCGATCCTCACGACCCGGAGGTCATCCGTGCGGCCGAACGTGCCGGCATCGCGCGTGACTGGATCGAGGCCGCCCAACGGTCGCCTGTCTACGCTCTGATCAACACCTTCAAGGTCGCGCTTCCGCTGCATCCGGAGTACCGGACGATGCCGATGGTCTGGTACGTCCCGCCGCTGTCGCCGGTCGTGGACGTCGTCCGCGACACCGGCCATGACGCCGAAGACCACGGCAACCTCTTCGCCGCCATCGACGCTTTGCGTATTCCGGTCGAATACCTCGCGAACCTGTTCACCGCGGGCGATGTCGAACCGGTCGACGCCGTACTACGGCGGCTGGCCGCGATGCGGAGTTACCTGCGCGACATCAACCTGGGCCGCGAGCCCCGGGAAGCCATCGCGACCAAGGTCGGAATGACCGGCGAGCAGATCTACGCCATGTACCGGCTGCTCGCTCTGGCCAAGTACGACGAGCGTTACGTCATCCCGCCCGCGCACGCCGAGCAAGCGCACGGGCTGGAAGAGCTGGCCACCGAGTGCAGCCTCGACTACGAGGGCGGGCCCGGCATGGGCGGCTCCGGACCGTTCGGGGAGTCCTCCGGTCCCGTGTCGCCGATCGCCGTGGAGAACTTCCACATGCTGCGTGACCGGCAGACCACCGACACCGTCGCCGCGCCGCTCGACAAGGGCAGCAGGGTCAACCTGCTGAACTGGGACGGCAAAGGGCATCCCGACGGACTCTTCCCGCCACGTCGGAAATCCGGGCAGGAGACGGGGGAAGGGCCGAAACCGTGACTCTCACCGACACCCACCGCATGACCGCGTGGCAGGTCCAGTCACTGCTGATGTGCTACCCCGACGAACTCCTGCTGGAGCGCGTCCCGCTGTTACGCGCGGCCGTCGGCACGCTGCCCGCTTCCCTCGCCGAACCGTTGAGTGCCTTTCTCGACCATGCCGAAACAACACCGCCGAACGAGCTCGCCGCGGACTACGTCGCGACGTTCGACCACCGCAGGCGTTTCAGTCCTTACCTGACCTATTTCGCCTACGGTGACACCCGCAAACGCGGCATGGCCCTGCTGCGCTTCAAACACGCCTACCGCGCCGCCGGGCTGGAACTCCACGACGGTTCCGGTGACGCCGAACTGCCCGACCACCTCGCCGTCGTGCTGGAGTTCGCCGCCACCGGTGATCCCGTCGTCGGCACACGGCTGCTCACCGAGCACCGGGCCGGTCTGGAGCTGATGCGATTGGGACTGCGCGAAACCGGGTCGCCGTGGGCCCACGTCCTCGAATCCGTCTCGGCGACCCTGCCACCCCTGGGCCGCCGTGAACACGAAGCGGTCGCACGTCTCGCCGCCGAAGGTCCACCGGAGGAGGAGGTCGGCCTCGCTCCCTTCGCACCGCCGGAATACCTGCCCCAGGGAGAGCCCCGATGACAACCGTTGTATTGACTCGCCACTGTCAAGGTGACCACAGTGACGTCGCGGAGGAACAGTGACACCCCAGCCGGCCGCAACAGTGAGCACCCTGTCGATTCTGCTGTGGGTGGCCGTGCCCTACGTCTCGATCGCGGTTTTCGTCGTCGGCCACGTCTGGCGTTACCGCTACGACAAGTTCGGCTGGACCACCCGATCCTCACAGCTGTACGAAAACCGGCTGCTGCGCCTGGGCAGTCCGCTGTTCCACTTCGGAATCCTGGTCGTCGCGCTCGGGCACGTCGGGGGACTGCTCATCCCCAAATCGTGGACCGAGGCCGCCGGAATCAGCGAAACCGCCTACCACGCCACGGCCGTCGGGCTCGGGGTCATCGCCGGGGTCTGCACCTTGGCCGGCGCCGCGATCCTGGTGTACCGGCGCCGCACGGTCGGTCCGGTGTTCTCCGCCACCACCCGCAACGACAAGATCATGTACGTGCTGTTGCTCGGCACGATCCTGCTGGGGCTGGGCACCACCGTGATCGGCAACCTCACCGGCCATCCCCAGGACTACCGGGAAACCGTGTCACCGTGGTTCCGCTCGATCTTCGTCCTCGATCCACGGCCGGACCTGATGGCCGCCGCCTCGCTCGGCTTCCGGTTGCACGCGCTCGCCGCATGGGCGTTGTTCGCGTTCTGGCCGTTCAGCCGGCTGGTGCACGTGTTCTCGATGCCGCTGGGTTATCTCACGCGGCCCTACATCGTTTACCGGAGCCGCGACGACAGCCGGCTGGGCAACCGCGCGCCACGGCGCGGCTGGTGATGTCCGGCGCGCCTTGTCGGTCCTAAACTCGAGCCATGAGCAGGACTGATCGGGCGAGCCGGGTCGTCGTGGCACCACCGGCGACCGTCTACGGCGCTCTTCTCGACCGGGAGTCGGTCGAGGCATGGCTGCCGCCGGACGGCATGCGCGGGCGGATCGAACGGTGGGATCCCCGCCCTGGTGGCGGATTCCGGATGGTCCTCACCTACCTCGACCCGGTCGACAGCCCTGGCAAGACTTCGGAGGGGACCGATGTCGTCGACGTCGGTTTCGCGGAACTGGTGCCACCGGAGCGGGTGGTGCAGACCGCGGTGTTCGAGGCCGACGATCCCGCGTACGCGGGCACTATGACAATGACCTGGCAACTCACCGCCGCCGGTGACGGAACCGAGGTGACCGTCACCGCCACCGATGTGCCACCGGGCATCGACCAAGCGGCCCACGAAGCCGGGATCGCTTCCTCCCTGGCCAATCTGGCGTCGCACGTGGAAGCGGCCGGTTGACCCGGATCGGGCCCGTTCGCCGGAACATCAGTGCGGTCAGGCGCAACCGGCAGAAGCCCGGGCCGGGCCGCGGCCGGGTGCAAGAATAGGGGCGTGTCCAAAGAGGTCCAGGTCAGCGCCCCGCGCACGCGCAACCGCTGGGGGGAAGGTGAGCGGCTGCGCGGAGAGATCCTCGCCGCGGCCAGCCGGTTGCTGTCCGAGCTCGGCGGGGAGGACGGGCTGACCATCCGTGGCGTCGCCCGCGCGGCCGGTATCGCGCCGGCCAGCATCTACCAGCACTTCACCGACCGTGCCGCGCTCGTCGCGGGCCTCACCGAATACGAGTTCGCCAGGCTGCACACCGCGATGGAGGCAGCGGGGGATCGCGTCGACTCCGGCGACGTGGTGGGCCGCGTACGCGCGATGCTCCACGCCTCGTGCCGGTTCGCGATGGACAACCCAGGGCACTACCGGCTGATGACAGCCGACGGCCCGCCCCGGACCGCGCCCGGCGATCGGCGGGGCGGTCCGCTGGCCGACGTGATCGACCTGCTCGTCGCCGGCTTCGCGCGCTGCGCCGAAGCGGGCGTCGCGCTCCGGGTGCCCGCCGAACGAGCGGCCGTGATCGCGTTCGTCGGCGCGCACGGCCGCGTCGCCCTCTTCCAGAACTCCGCCAAGCACACCCAGGCGGACTCGGTGCTGTCGTTCGTCGACGAGTTCGTTTCGCTCGTCTTCGCCTGAGCCACGGCGCCTGCTCCCGATCAGGCTGGACAAGCCGGGACAAGATAACTAACATTCGTTCGGTAACTATCTGAACGATTGTTCGGTGAGTCTCGGCGAGAGCTCTGCGACGCCGGAGGTTCAGTCCACCGTGGCCCCAAGTGTCCGATGGCGCAGGAACTCCCGGTGAGTGGTGAACCCGGAAGGATCCCCATGTTTCATCTTGATCACCTCTGCCTGGGCGTCCCCGAACTGGGCGAGGGTGTTCGCCGGGTGCACGAGGAGACCGGACTCGCCCACTACGACGGTGGCGTCTTCGGTGGCGGCATCGCGAACACGATCTTCCCGCTCGGCGGGGACGCCTACCTGGAGGTCGAGGCGGTGACNNGGGGGGGGCCGCCTGGTTCGAGCGGGCCATCGCGGACGGCGACCGGTGGATGTTCTGGAGCTTGCGAGCCGACACCCTCGAGGAGATGGAAGCGGTCGCGCAGCGGCTCGGCGGCGAGGTGGCGCGCCGTCCGGGACGCGTCCAACCCGACGGCACCCAGCGCATCATCATCACCGCGCCCGGTCCCGGCCGCGCGCTCGACACGTGCTGGCGCCGGGGGCTGCCGAACTGGTTCTATCGGGAGGACCCGGCCACCAACCCGGATCGTGGAGCGGTGGAGCACGGTGACCGCGGAGCGGCCGTGACCCGCCTGGAGATCGGCGCTGACGCCGGGGAACTGCGGGAGCACATTGGTGCCGAGAGCTTCGACCGGCTGCCGCTGGAGGTCCTGCCCGGCCGGCCGGGCGTGCGTGCGGTCACGGTGCGCACTGAGTCCGGGCGCGAGGTGACGCTGCGCCGGGACCCGGCCGATCTGTAGGACCGTCGGGGAGTGCCTCACCGTCGCCGGTGCCACCATCAGACGCCGGGACCTCCACCCCGGTGCGGTGGACGCCATAGCCGGTGTCCCACCCGAGGTCACCACGGTCGCACCGGAACTTTCCCCGGTGCCGGAATCGACTTGAGCGATCAGCCGCCTCAATCGCATTTTCGAGGCGGCACCGCAGCCCTGTAAATTTCTTTCCTGCCGCCGAAAGTGAAAATTTCACCGGCGCTGAATCGTGTACCGATCGGTGCGCCCATGGTCCGGCGGATCCGGGTGGCACCTTCCTGTTCCAAGGTCGGCAAAAGACAGGAGTCGCCGGTGCGTTCCTTTGTCATCCGCGGGAACGAAGTCGGCTTCGCAATGGTGGTGTGGAGTTCGAAAACTTGCGCCGCGTGACGTTTACCGAATCGAAGCACGCGGAAATGTTGGCAACTAACCCACCTGCCTTAACCTGTGCCCCCAACACCACTACCGCCTGTGACGGAAAGGGCCGACCACCCAGTGACCGCATTCCTGGCACGACGGCTGGCGAACTACGTCGTGCTGTGCCTGATCGCGACGTTCCTGGCCTATACCCTCGCGTCGCTGACGTTCCACCCGCTCGATGTGCTGCTGACGCGTAACCCACCGCCTTCCGCGGCCACCATCGCCGCGAAGGCGCGCGACCTCCACCTCGACGAACCGTTGGTGCGGCGGTACTTCAGCTGGCTGGGCGGGGTGCTCCGCGGTGACTTCGGGCAGACCATCGACGGCGCTCCGATCACGGGCGAACTGGGCAGAAGGGTCGGGGTCAGCCTCCGGCTGTTCCTGCTGGGCACGGTGATCGGCGTCGTGGCCGGTGTGCTCGCCGGCGTGGTGAGCGCGATCCGCCGGCAGCGCTTCACCGACCACCTGATCACGATCGGCTCGTTCGTGATCCTGTCCACTCCGGTGTTCCTGCTCGGTCTGTTGCTCAAGCAGGGCGCACTGCAGATCAACCATGCCGCGGGGAGCAACGTCCTGCAGTTCACGGGCGAGGCGACGCCGAACTTCAGCGGCGGCTTCTGGGCGTCGTTGGGCGACCGCGCCGTCCACCTGATCGTGCCGACGCTGACCATCGCGCTCGGCCAGATCGCGCTCTACTCCCGTTATCAGCGCAGCGCCATGCTCGATGTGCTCGGCTCCGACTTCCTGCGCACCGCGCGGGCCAAGGGCCTGACCCACCGCAAGGCGCTGTTCAAACACGGGATGCGCACCGCGCTGATTCCGATGGCCACGCTGTTCGCGTTCGGCTTCGGCACGCTGATCACCGGCGGTGTGTTCACCGAAAACCTGTTCGGCTGGTACGGCATGGGCGATTGGCTGGTGTACGGGATCGGTCAGCAGGACACCAACATCACCGCGACGGTCACCCTCTTCGTGGCGGTCTGCATCCTGGTCTCCGGCTGGCTTTCCGACGTGCTCTACGCCGCCCTCGACCCGAGAGTGCGGGTGTGACCATGGTGATCACGCGATCTTCCCCCGAAGAAGCCCCGATGCGGACTGACGAGCGGCATCCCAGCCGCGGAAGGCTGGTTCTGCGCAGGTACCTGCGGAAGAAACTCGCCGTCGGCGGCGTCGTGGTGATCGTCGTACTGTACGGCTTGGCGTTCCTCGGTCCGTTGTTCTCTTCCTGGACGTATGCCAGCCAGGATCCCGGGGCCTACCTGTCCCCGCCAAGCGCGCGGCACTGGTTCGGCACCACCCAGATCGGCGGTGACGTGTTCGTGCAGACCATGCACGGTCTGCAGAAATCGCTCTCGATCGGTCTGCTGGTCGCGGTGGTCTCGACCGGGCTGGCCGCCGTCGTCGGGGCCGCCGCCGGATATTTCGGCGGCTGGACCGACCGGGCCCTGATGTGGGCGGTGGACCTTCTGCTGGTCCTGCCGTCGTTTCTGATCCTGGCGATCATGAGTCAGTGGCTGCGCCGTCAGGGCTGGCTGATGTTCGTGCTGATGCTCGCCGGGTTCATGTGGATGATCACCGCGCGAATGGTGCGCGGGGTGACCCTTTCGCTGAAGGAACGGGAGTTCGTGAAGGCGGCGCGCTACGCCGGTGAGGGATCGTGGCGGATCATCGCGCGGCACATTCTCCCGAACATGGCTTCGTTGCTGATCGTCGACGCGACGGTGAACGTCGGCACGGCGGTGCTTTCCGAGACCGGGCTGAGCTATTTCGGGTTCGGCGTGCAGCCGCCGGACGTTTCGCTGGGCACGCTCATCCGCGACGGCGCACCTTTCGCGCTCACGTCGCCGTGGCTGTTCCTGCCCGCCGGCCTGCTGTTGATCATCGGTGTGCTCGCGGTCAGTTTCGCCGGCGACGGCCTCCGCGACGCGCTCGACCCGAGCGGAGGGCGGTCATGACGCCGGTGCTGGAGGTCAGGGACCTCGAGGTCACGTTTCCCGCCGAGGCCGGTAAGACGGGGCGGCTGCCCGCGGTCCGTGGGTTGAGTTACCACATCGACCGTGGCGAAGCGCTGGCCATCGTCGGGGAATCCGGTTCGGGCAAGTCGGTGTCTTCGCTGGCGGTGATGGGTTTGCTGCCCCCGCACGCGCAGGTCTCCGGCTCGATCCGCTTCGACGGACGAGAGCTGACCGGGCTGGGGGACCGGGAACTGTCGGCGGTGCGGGGCAAACGGATCTCCATGGTGTTCCAGGACCCGCTGTCCGCGCTGACCCCGGTCTACACGGTCGGTGACCAGGTGGCCGAGGCGCTGCTCATCCATGGCGACCTCACCAAACAGGAGGCCTGGAAACAGGCCGTGGACCTGCTCGATCTGGTCGGCATCCCGAACGCGGGCCAGCGCGCGAAGGCCTATCCGCACGAGTTCTCGGGCGGGATGCGCCAGCGCGCGGTGATCGCGATCGCGATCGCCAACGACCCCGACCTGATCATCGCCGACGAACCGACCACCGCCCTCGACGTGACGGTGCAGGCTCAGGTGCTCGACGTGCTGCGCACCGCGCGGGAGGTCACCGGCGCGGCCATCGCGATCATCACCCACGACCTCGGCGTGGTCGCCGGTTTCGCCGACCGCGTCCTGGTGATGTATGCCGGGCGGGCCGTGGAAACCGGCCCGGTCGACGACATCTTCCACCGCCCACGAATGCCCTACACACTGGGCCTGCTCGGCTCGATTCCCCGGCTGGACGCGGAGGAGAAGCAGCCGCTCGTGCCGATCGACGGCGTGCCGCCGTCGCTGTCGGATCTGCCCCCGGGTTGTCCCTTCCAGCCGCGCTGCCCGATGGCGGTGGAGGTCTGCCGAACCCGGGAACCCGAGTTGACGCTGGTGGAACCCGGCCATGCCGCGGCCTGCGTGCGCAGCGCCGACCTCGGCGCGGCGGGGGAGGCCGCGAAGGTCTACGGGGCCGAGGTCGTCGGCGCGCCCGCCCTGGCCATCCTGCCCCGCGTGGAGCGCGCCACGGTGCTCGAGGTGGCCGGCCTGGTCAAGCACTATCCGGTGACCAAGGGCACGGTGTTGCGGCGGCGGGTGGGCACGGTCCACGCGGTGGACGGGATCTCCTTCGACATCGTCGAAGGCGAAACCCTCGGCCTGGTCGGCGAGTCAGGGTGCGGGAAGACCACCACCTTGTCGCAGATTCTGGACCTCACCGCGCCCGCCGGTGGCGCGATCAGCGTGTTCGGCCGGTCCACGGCGGCCTTGACCGCCAAGGCACGCAAGGAAATCCGTCGCGAACTCCAGGTGGTGTTCCAGGACCCGATGGCCGCGCTCGATCCCCGGCTGCCGATCGCGGACATCATCGCCGAGCCGATGCGGGTGCACGGTTATGGCAGGGAGCGGATCCGGCGGCGGGTGCTGGAACTGCTGGAACTGGTCGGTCTGCGACCCGAGCACGCGACCCGCTATCCGGCGGAATTCTCCGGCGGGCAGCGGCAACGGATCGGCATCGCGAGGGCGTTGGCGCTGGAGCCGAAGCTCGTCGTGCTGGACGAACCGGTGTCCGCATTGGACGTCTCGATCCAGGCCGGTGTGATCAACCTGCTCGACGAGCTCAAGGCGAAACTTTCCCTGTCCTATCTGTTCGTCGCGCACGACCTGTCGGTGATCCGGCACATCGCCGACCGGGTCGCCGTCATGTATCTGGGCAAGATCGTGGAAGTCGGTGCCGTGAGCACCGTGTTCGGTGATCCCGCGCATCCCTACACCCGGGCGTTGCTCTCCGCGATCCCGCTGCCGGATCCGGTCGCCGAACGCCGCCGTGAACGCATCATCCTCGCCGGCGATCTGCCGAACCCGGCCGATCCACCGTCCGGCTGCCGGTTTCGCACGCGCTGCTTCACGTTCACGGCTTTGCCCGAGGACCAGCGCGCGCGGTGCGTCGAGCAAGAACCGTTACGCACCAAGCATGACGGGGACCACGAGGTCGCCTGTCATTTTCCCGGCGTGTGAGACAAATGAGGAAGGAGAGCTTTCGTGAGGCTGTCTAGGTGGGCGGTGCTGGTGGCGCCCGTGGTGGCGGGGGCACTCGTGCTCGGCGCCTGCAGTGGAGGGGCGCAGGGCGGTGGCAACGCCCAGGTTCGCCAAATGGGCGGAATGGAGGTCAACGCGCAACCGGTGGAGAAACTCAAGGACGGCGGGAATGTCAATCTGCCGTTCTCCCAGTGGCCCGCCCAATGGAACTACAGCCAGGTCGACGGCGCTTCGGTCGACCTGTTCCTGGTCGGGCACGCGATCTTCGCCGAGCCGTTCCTCAACCAGCCCGACGGTACGGTCAAGCCCAACCCGAACTTCCTCACCTCGGCCGAGCTGATCTCCACCAGTCCTGAGGTGGCCGAGTTCAAGATCAACCCGAAGGCGAAGTGGTCGGACGGGTCCCCGGTCACCTGGAAGGACTTCCAGGCGAACTGGCAGGCGGAGAACGGCAAGAACGGAGCCTACGAACCGGCCAGCACGGCAGGCTGGGAGGACGTCGACAGCGTCGAACGCGGCGCCGACGACCAGGACGTCATCGTGCGGTTCGGCAAGCCCTACTCCGAATGGAAGGGGATCATCGGTTTCCTTTATCCGGCTTCGCATTATTCGACCCCGGATCAGTTCAACAAGGACTGGAGCGGTCAGATCCCGGTCACCGCGGGCCCGTTCCGGGTCAAGCAGCTCGATCCCACCGGGAAGGTGCTGGTGCTGGAGCGGGACCCGAACTGGTGGGGCCCGAAACCGAAGCTGGACACCATCACGTTCCGGGTGGTGACCGGAACGGCCCAGCCGCAGTCCTTCGCCAGCGGCGCGATCGACGCCGTCGACATCGGCCCGGACGTGGCGACCTTCCAGACTCTGCAACAGGATCAGACCGCGGACATCCGCAAGGCGCTCGCGCCGAACTGGCGGGTGCTGAACTTCAACGCCAAGGAGGGCACCCCACTCTCCGACGTCCGGGTGCGGATCGCGGTGATGAAGGGCATCGACCGGGCGGCCCTGGGCAAGGCCGTGATCGGCGCGATCGTGCCGGATGTCCGGCCGCTCGACAACCGGATCTACGTCGAGGGCCAGCAGGGTTACCAGGACAACGGCGCCGTCGGCAACTACGACCCGGCCGAAGCAGGCAAGGAACTCGACGCGGCGGGCTGGACGCTGCCCGCCGGGGGCAAGGTCCGGCAGAAGGACGGCAAGCCGTTGACGATCAGCCTGATGTTTCCGGCAGGCACGGCGGTGAGCGCGAACGAAGGACAGATCCTGCAGGACCAGCTGGGCAAGATCGGCATCCAGGTCACGTTCAACACGGTCGACGTCAACGCCTGGCAGACGCAGTACGTGCAGGCGGGCAACTTCGAGATGCAGAACATGACGTGGGAGGGCACGCCGTTCCCGATCAGTTCGTCCCAGGGAATGTACACCTATGACCCGAACCATACCGGCCAGAACTACGGGCGGATTCCGGACACCGAAGGCATAGGGGATCTGTTCAAGAAGGCCTACGCGGAATTCGACGACGCGGCGCGCCTGAAGATCGGCAACCAGATCGACCAGGCCCTGTGGAAGGAAGGCTTCTCGCTTCCGCTCTACCAGCGCCCGGACGCCTGGGGCGTGAAGAAGACACTCGCGAACTTCGGCGCCTTCGGTTTCGGAGCTGTCGACTACACGACCGTCGGCTGGATGAAGTAACGGGAAAGGAAAATGCCGCGGGCCGGGGAAATCCGGCCCGCGGCATCGGAACACGTCAGCGTGTTCAGCCCTTGTTCGTGTGGTCCTGCAGGTGCTTCGCGTACTCGACGAAGTCGTCCGCCAGCTGTTCGGTGGTCCAGCCGTCTTCGCGGTAGGCCACGTAGGCCTCCTTCGGGTGGGACCAGATCGCGAACTTGTCACCGCCGAAGCTGAAGTACTGACCGGTGATTCCGGCCGAGGAGTCGGAGCTCAAGTAGAGGATGATCGGCGAGACTTCTTCGACCGCGCCGGTGCCCTGGCGACGGACCTCGCGCGGGATCGGCTCACCCGCCTCGAACTTTTCGAAGGCCTCCTTGAGCGCGGGGATCGTCGCCGACATCCTGGTCAGCGCCTTCGGGACGACGGCATTCACCGTCACGTTCAGCTTCGCCAGCTCCACCGACCACACCCGGACCAGTGCGATGATGGCGGCCTTCGAAGCGGCGTAGGCGGTCTGCCCGAAGCTGCCGAGCTGACCCGCCGGTGAACCGATGAGGATCAGCCTGCCGCCGTCACCCTGCTCGCGGAACTGCCGCGCGGCGGAGCGGCCGCAGGTGATGGTGCCGCGAATGTGGCTGTCCAGCACGAGATCGAGTTCCTCGTCGGACAGCTTGAGCAGAGTCCGGTCCCGCAGGGCGCCGGCGTTGGTGCACATGACGTCCAGGCGGCCGAACTCGGACACCGCCCGTCCGACCAGCGCGTCCGCGGTTTCGGCGGTGCCGACCGCGCACACCTCGGCGACCGCGGCCCCGCCCGCCGCCGTGATGGCGCCGGCCACTTCGGCGGCGGCATCGGCGTCGATGTCGTTGACCACGACCGAAGCCCCGGCCTGGGCGAGCGCCTCGGCGTAGGCCCGGCCGAGCCCGCGACCTGATCCGGTGACGACGGCGACCTTCCCGGTCAAGTCGATCTTCATATGTTTCCGGTCCTTACTCTGTCGTTCGTACCGATCCGGCGGCAGTCACGTGGCTGCGGAAGGTATCCGCCTGCTTTCGGCCGGATCGCCTACGGTGGTCAGCCGGATCGCGGAGGAGTCAGGAGGTACTCCTCCGCGATCCGGCAGCTGGTGGAGACGTACTCAGCGACGGATCTTGATCGAGGCGAAGTCGTAGTCACCGAACTTCGGCACCTGCATTCCGGTCACGCCCTTCTTGAACGCCGCGACCCAGATGACACTGCAGACGGGAATCACCGTCGGGCCGGCATCGAAGACGTTCGTGAAGATCTGCCGCATCGGCGCCTGCCGCTGCTTCTCGTCACCGCTGGCGCGGGATTGCGCGAGCAGATCCGAAACGCCCGGCAGGTTGAAGTTGCCCGGGTTGTAGCTGCCGCCCGGCAAGTAGAAGTCGGTGACGAACTGGCTCGGGTCGGGGCGGCCGACCTGAAGCAACGACACGGCCCCGGAGAACTTGCCGGTCCTGCGGTCGGAAACCATCTGGTTGAACTCGAGCGTCTTCACCTTGGCGGTGATGCCGACTTCGGCGAGCTGGGCCTGGAAGGCCTGGGCCAGGTTCGTGTAGGTGGTGTTGGGCCCGTTCACGAGCTCGGTGCTGAAGCCGTTCGGGTATCCGGCCTGCGCGAGGAGGTCTTTGGCCTTCGCGACATCGTGGTACTTGTCCACGTTGTTGAGTTCGGGGACGTTCGGCCAGAGTCCTTCGGGGAACGGCTGGACCGCCGGGGTGCAGTTGCCACTGAAGAGGGTGTCACTGATCGCCTTGCGGTCGAAGGCGTACATCATCGCCTGGCGCACCAGCGGCTTGCTGAAGATCGGGTCACCGGTGTTCAGCAGGAGACCGTCGATCTGGGCGTTCGGCCCCTTCACCACGGTGAGCCCGTTGGTCGTGGCCTCCTTCTCCTGGCCGGGGCCGATGGTGGTGCCGTCGACCTGGCCGGAGACCACGGCGCGCAGCCGGGTCGGTTCGTCGGCGAAGACCGTCATCTCGATCCCGCCGATGGAGGTCGCCGCGGCGTTCCAGTACTTGTCGAACTTGGTGAAGGTGACCTTGCCCTGCACCAGCGACGTGAGCTGGAACGCCCCGGTGCCGACCGGCTTGGTGCCGAGATCGGGGCTGTTGAGCGCCTTCGGCGAGACCACCATGCCCGGCTCGCTGGCCAGGATGTTGAGCATGTAGCCCGACGGCGCGGAGAATTCGATGTGCACCGCGGACGGTCCGCGCGCCTCGACCTTGGTGATCGGCTTGAGCGCGGCCGCCTGCGCGCCCGACTTCCTGAACGCCTCCAGCGACGCCACGACCGCCGCGGAGTCGAACGGTGTTCCGTCGTGGAAGACGACACCCTGGCGCAGGGTCAGGTCGAGTGCCTTGTTGTCGTTGGAGAACGTCCACTGGGTGGCCAGGCCCGGCCCGAGCTCACCGGCGGGGCTGCGCTTGATCAGGCTTTCGTAGACGACGTCGAGGAAGACCGGGTCGAGCGGAGCGGACAGCCGCGGGTCGAACGAGGTGGGGTTGCCCGGGACGCCGTACTTGAGAATCGCCGTGGGGTCGAACGAACCCGCGTCGGACGAGCCCGTTCCGCCACCGCAGGCCGCGATGGCCAGCGCCGACACGGCGAGCAGGCTGATCATCCGGACGGCACGCCACTTGCGTGGACCGGATCTGCTTCGTCCATGCGGGGAAACGACCGCGGTCTGAGACCGCGCGGGGGAAGGGTGTCGCATCGTGACCTCCATTGGTCAGCTTCAACAGCATGATTCGTCGTCGGCAGGGGAGTCGACGGGAGGGGGAAGAACGGCGGCCGGGCCGGTCATCCCGACTGCCCCGCCGCGTCCGGAGCGCCGACCACCGCAGGCCCCGGCGCGGTCGGCTGATGGCGAAGGCAGGCGACCCGGCGGGTGGGGCCGATCCGCAGCAGGGGCGGGTCCTGGGTGGCGCAGGCGTCCATCGCGACCGGGCACCGGTTCCGGAACCGGCACCCGGTGGGCGGTTTCAGCGGATCCGGCAGGTCACCGTGCAGGACGGTGCGCTGCCGGGACCGCTGCAGGTCCGGGTTCGGTGCCGGCACCGCGGACAGCAGCGCCTGGGTGTAGGGATGTGTCGGCGACTCGGTGATCTCGGCCGCCGTACCCTCCTCGATGACACGTCCGAAATACATCACCGCGATCCGGTGCGCCAGGTGGCGGACTGTGGCGAAGTCGTGCGAGATCAGCACCACCGCCTGGCCGCTTTCCTCCTGGATGTCCAGCAGGAGGTTGAGAATCTCCGACCGGGTCGACAGGTCCAGTGCCGAGGTCGGCTCGTCGGCCACCAGCACGCTCGGCGACAACGCCAGCGCGCGGGCGATGCACACCCGCTGCCGCTGCCCGCCGGAGAGTTCGTCGGGCCGCCGGGAGGCGAACTCGGGATCGAGGGCGACCCGTTCGAGCAGGGGACCGGCGTGCGCGTTCATCTCGCGGCCCGAGATCCGGCGGTGCACCACCAACGGCTCGGCGACGGCGTGCCCGACGGTCTTGGTCGGATCCAGGGCGCCGTAGGGATCCTGGAAGATGAACTGCAGGCGCTCGCGCACGAGCTTGAGCGCCCGTCCGCGTGCCCGGGTGACGTCGACGCCTTCGACCTCGATGGTGCCTTCGTCGGGTTCCTGCAGCCGGGCGATCAGCTGGCCGACCGTGGTCTTGCCGGAGCCGGATTCCCCGACGATGCCCAGCGTCGTCCCGGCCTGGACCTCGAGATCGACCCCGTCGACCGCTCGTACCGTCTGAAGTGGACGGCCGAAAAGACTGCGGGTGACCGGAAAACGCTTCACCAGCCCGGTGGCCCGGACGACTGTTTCGGGCTCAGGCACGAGCCACCCCCTCGAGAGTCAAGGAACCGTCGGCGACCCGGCAGCACCGGGTGGTGTGCCCGTCGGCGAATTCGGTCTCCTTCTGGGGCTGTGCGCACGGCCCTCCGGCGTCGTGCGCACAGCGGGGCTGGAAACGGCAGCCTGCCGGGAACCGCCCGGCGGGCGGAACCCGCCCGGGGATGACATTCAGCCTCGTCCGGGGATTGCCGACCTGCGGCACCGCGGCCAGCAGCGCACTGGAGTAGGGATGCCGGGGCTGGTAGAAAAGCCCGTCGATCGAGGTGCGCTCGACCACGTGTCCGGCGTACATCACGACGACGTCGTCGCAGAAGTCCGCGACCACGCCGAGGTCGTGGGTCACCAGCATCACCGCGAGGTCGAGATCCCGTTGCAGATCCCGGAGCAGTTCGAGAATCTCGGCCTGGATGGTCACGTCCAGCGCGGTAGTCGGCTCGTCGGCGATGATCAGCTTCGGGTTGCAGGCGATTCCCGCCGCGATCATCACCCGTTGCTGCATCCCGCCGCTGAGTTCGTGCGGATAGGCCTTGACCCGCTGCTTGGCGTTCGGGATTCCGACGCGGTCGAGCAGTTCCGCCGCCTTCGCCAGCGCGGTCGCCCGGCGTTCGCCGAAATGGATCTGCCGTGCTTCGGCGATCTGGTCGCCGACGGTCGCGGTCGGGTTGAGGCTGCTCATCGGTTCCTGGAACACGATCCCGACCGGCCCGCCCCGCAGGCGGCGCAGCCGGCGTTCGCTTGCCCGCGCGAGATCCACCCCGTCGAACACGACCGAGCCGGCGCGCAGGGACATCGCGGGCGGTAGCAGCCGCAGGATGGCCATCGCGGTCAGGCTTTTCCCGCAGCCCGATTCTCCGATCAAGGCCAGAGAGCGCTTTCGGTGGAGGTCGAAGCTGACGTCTTCGACGAGGCCGCGTTGTCCGGGATCGCCGGGCAGGTCGATGGTCAGGCCCCGGACCGACAGCAACGGATCCCCGGGCGCGACGGAGTTCTCGTTGTGTCCGTCGCCTCCTGAGCCTTCCGAGCCTTTGTCGACTGTTTTCGCCGTCGCGGTCATGCCCGCCTCCTGACCCCGATGGCGTCGCGGATGGCGTCGCCGATCGTGTTGAACGCCAGCACGGTCAGCAGCAACGCCAGGCCCGGTGGCACGACCGCGTAGGGCGACTTGAACTGACTGGCGTAGGCCGCCTTGAGCATCGAACCCCAGCTCGCGTCGGGCGGCTGGACGCCGAGGCCGAGGAAACTGAGGCTCGCTTCGACCAGCAGCGCCACGCCCATCAGAATGGTCACCTGCACCATCAGCGGCGCGGCGATGTTGGGCAGGACGTGTACGGCCAGGATCCTTCGCTGCGAGGCCCCGATCGCCGTGGCCGAGCGCACGAAGGTCTCCTCGGCCACCGAGACGGCCGCCCCCCGGACCACCCGGAACATCGTGGGCGAGAAGATGATGCCGACCGCGATCATCGTGGTGACCAGGCCGGGCCCGAGGACGGCGACGATCGCCAGCGCCCCGACCAGCGCCGGGAGCGCCAGCACAGTGTCGGCCAGCCTGCTGGTGGTGGAGTCGACCCAGCCCCTGCGGACCGCCGCCAGCAACCCGAGCGGCAGGCCGATCAGCACCGCGATGCCGACCGAGATGACCGGGGCGAGGATGGTGATGCGGGACGCGACGATGATCCGGCTGGCCACGTCCCGGCCGAAGTCGTCGGTGCCGAACACGTGCGACCAACTGGGGCCGGCGAAGGCGTTGGCGAGGTTCTGGGTGTCCGGGTTGTGCGGAGCGACCAGCGGCCCCACGAACGCGAGCAGCAGCAGCAGCGCCACGAAGCCCACCGAAACCGCGCTGGCGGGCCGGCGCAGGACGACACGGACCACGTTCCCGCGCCGCTGGTTCCGGGCACGGGGGACCGGGGCGGCGGAGGCCACCTCCGGCCCGGCCGGGGACGGCCCGGCATCGCCGATCGGAAACCGGGGAGTGTTCATGAGGTTCGCACCTTCGGGTTGATCCAGCCATAGGCCAGGTCGACGATGAGATTGAGGGCCACCACGACGACCGCGCAGAAGAGCACGTAACCCTGGATCACCGGGTAGTCGCGGCTCAGCACGGAATTGACCGCCAGGGTGCCCAGCCCGGAGATCCCGACGACCGCCTCGACCACGATCGCCCCGCCGAGCAGGCGGCTGGTCTGCAGGCCCAGCACGGTGATCACCGGGATCGCCGCGTTGCGCAGGACGTGCCGGCGGATCAGCCGGGACGTGGTGGCCCCCCGCGAGCGGGCGGTCCTGATGTAGGGCCGGGTGAGCACGTCGGCGACACAACCGCGGGTGTGCCGGGCGAGTTCGGCCGCGGTGGCGAGACCGAGCGCGATCGCGGGAATCATGATGTGCGACAACCACAAGCCGAAGCCGTCTTCGATGGGCACGTAGCTGGTGGCGGGCAACCACTTCAGCGACAGGGAGAAGATCGAAACCAGGAGCATGGCGGCCCAGAAGCTCGGCATGGCGATCCCGAGCGTGGCCAGTGTGGAGACCAGCCGGTCGATCAGGCTGCCCTGGCGCAGCCCGGCGATGACGCCGGTGCCGACCCCGAGGATCACCGCGAACACGATCGCGGCCAGTGCCAGCGCCAGGGTGGGCGGTGCGGCCTCGATGATGGTCGCGGTGACCGGGCGGTTGGAGAACAGCGACTTGCCGAGATCACCGTGCAGCACTCCGCCGAGCCAGGAAAAGTACTGCTCGATCACCGGCCGGTTCAGGCCGAGCTTTTCCCGGATCTCGTTGACCTGGGCGACGGTGGCGTGCTCTCCGGCGATGACTTCGGCCGGGTCGCCGGGGATCATCTGGACCATGAGGAAAGTGACCAGAGAGACGAGCCAAAGGACGAGCAGTCCTCCGCCGAACCGGCGGATGACCATCCGTGCGTTCATAGTCACTCCGTCCGGCGCTGGGCGGTCGAGACGGCCTTCGCAACCGCGATGCGCTGCCTAAGCGATGGTCGTAAACGGATTACGGGTACGAGGTCTTGTCCGATAATAGGACTCGTTGTTTCAGATTGTGACACGTCATTCTGCATGGCGAGGCCCTTGAGGTCAAGGTGGTCAGTGGTCTCCGGCCGCGATTTGCCGGGATGCGTCGGTCAGCAGGCCTGCCACGTGCTCGACATCGACCTCGAACATGGAGACGATGCCGATCGCCGCGTCGAGCGGATTGTTTTCACTGTCGTACAAGGGCACCGCGATGCCGATCGCCCCCGCGGTGAGACCCGCGCGGGAAACCGCGTAGCCGGCCTGGCGAGCTTCCTGTACTTCGGGCGGATCGGACGGGCGGGGCTGCCGTGCCATCAGGATGGCCAGGCCGCTGGCTCCCTGGTCGAGGGGGTACCGGGCGCCGCTGTGCTGGGTCAGGTGAAAGACCGACTCCGGTGGCTCCACCACGGCGAGAGCCACCGCGTCGCCGCCCTCGGCCACGACACACTGCGCCGTCGCCCCGAGTTTCTGGGCGAGCCGGTGCAGGTGCGGGGCCGTGGTCCGGCGCAGTTCGTTGTTGACCTGGCGGGTCAGCTGCATGACGCCGAGGCCGAGCCGGTAACGTCCGGCGCCTCCTTCGGCGACCAGACGGTGCGCGCGCAACGTGGTCAGCAGCCGGTACACCGCCTGCCGGTGCACCCCGAGGGTGCTCGCCAGTTCCGCGACGGTCATGTCCCGGTTCTCGAGGGCGAGAAGCTCGAGGAGCCGCAGGCCCCGGTCGAGAGTCAGGGAACCGCTCTGCGCGGCACCGTCGTTCTCGTGGCCATCAGCGGTCATTTCTGGCACCTTCCGCAGTCCCCGGCACGTCGTCCACGACGACACGAGCCGCGCCCCACCGTATGTTGATCGTTACGCACCGCTTCCGGGGGCGGGCCGATTGGCCCGCCACCCTATCCGGCTCCCCGTGCCGCGGGCGGACGACTCACCGCACCAGCACGGTGGCCGAACCGCTCAGCACCGCGACGGCACCGTCGCGGGTGGTCGCCCGGAGCGCGACCTCCGCTCGACGCTCGCCTTCGACCTCCTCGACGCTCTCCACCTTGGCGGTCACCGAAATCGTGTCGCCCGGCCAGGTCGGTGACTGGAAGCGGGCCCGGTACCGGCGGACGTTCGGCAACCCGAACCATTCCGTGAGCACCTGACTCGCCAGTCCCATGACCAGCATCCCGTGCGACATCACGGTCGGATTCCCGGCGACCTGGGTCGAGAAGGGTTCGTCGGTGTGCAGCGGGTTGAAGTCACCGGAAGCCCCGGCGTACATCACGATCTGGGTCCGCTTGAGGTCGGAGACGACCACCTGGGACCGTTCTTCGCCTGCCGTGACCGAGGCAAGCTGGTTACTCTCGCTCATTTCGCCTCACCGGTCCCCTCGTCCGCCGCGCGCTTGACCACGGTCACGGTGGTCGACCGGGCGACCACCTTGCCGTCCGCGTCGTGGAACTCCGTGTGCCGCTCGGAAAAGTCCAGCACTCCCGAGCGTCCCTCCTTGGTCCAGGTCTTTCCCGCGCGCTTGTGGACGGTCAGGGTCTCGCCCACGCGCAACGGCCGCAGGTATTCGAATTCCTGTTCCGCGTGCAGACCGCCACGGCCGCCACCGCCGCCACCACCGGGGCCGGCGCCGGAACCGTTCCACGGCTGCCCGGGGCGCATCCGCAGGGTCCAGTCCGGATCGAAATGCGCATAGGCGATGGGGAAGGTCAGGGGCACGCCGTCGTCCGGCGGCGGGTCCGTGCCGATCGCTCGGGCGAAGGCGAGCACATGCCCGTATTCGATCGGAAAACTCCGGTCGTTCATTGTTGTTCCTCCTCGATTTTGACCGCCAGCTCGCGCGCGAGCGTGCGGTTGAGCTTGCCCGCCGGGGTGCGCGGGATCCCGTCGGTGCGGATCAGCCGCCGCGGGTGTTTGTAGCGGGCCAGTTCCTCGTTCAGGTGCGCGGTCAGTTCCTCGTCGGAGATCCCCTTCAGCGCCGCGGCCGGTGCGATGAGCGCCGTGACCCGCTGGCCCCACCGGGGATCCGGGACGCCGAACACGGCCGCGTCGGTGATCTCCGGATGGGCCAGCAGCGCCTGCTCGACCTCCTCGGGGAAGACTTTCTCCCCACCGGTGTTGATCACTCCGTCGCCGCGGCCGAGCAACACGAGCTTGCCATCGGCGTCGAGCGTCGCGAGGTCGCCGGGGATCGCGTACCGGACTCCGTCGATGACCCGCCAGGTGCGCGCGGTGCGCTCCGGGTCACCGAGGTAGCCCACCGGCTGCGGCCCGGCACTGGCCAGCACGCCGACCTGACCACTGCCCGGGACGACATCCTGGTCGTTCTCGTCGAGCAACCGGGCGACCGGCGCGAGCGTGAACCGGCTGTCCGCCAGATCGGCTTCGCTGCGGGCCTCCGCGTTGGCGAACGGCCCGCCTTCCGAAGCGGAGATGTTGTCGGCCAACAGCATCGACCCACGGGCGAGCAGGGCGCGTTTGACGTCGATGCTCCAGGCCACGCCGGAGCTGCCGATGCGTCTCAGACTCGAGATGTCGTAAGGCTTTCCCGCCTGCTCGGCCTCGGCGAGCGCGGCGACCAGCGGCCTGCCGAAGGCGTCCCCGACGATGACCATCTCGGTGACTCCGTACTTCTGCACGACCCCCCAGACCTCGTGCCCGTCCAGCGACCGGGAAGTACAGAAGCAGATGGTGCCGCCGGCCAGGAGCGTGCGTGTGGTGTTGAAGAACCCGGTGCCATGCATCAGCGGCGACATCGGCAGGATGACCGGAACGTTGCCCTGCTCGGCCAGCGCGCGGACGCCCTCTCGCACCTCGTCCGCGGTGGTCGGCACGGTCAGGCCGTTGAGCCGGAACACCGCGGTCAAGATCCCGAGCAGACCGTTCCGGTCCCAGATCACGCCCTTCGGGCGGCCGGTGGTGCCGCCGGTGAGCAGGATGATCCCGTCCGTGCTCCCGGGGTCGCCGGTCCAGGGCAGTTCCGGCCCGGTGGTGGCGGCCTCGTCGTAGGAGATCGCGGGTTCGGCCACCTCCGGCCCGACCTGCAGGACCGCTTTCAGCCGGGGGAGCGAACCGGTGACGTGCCGGACCCGGTCGGCGAGACCGTCGTCGTAGACGAGCGCGGCGGCCTCGACGTAGTTCAGGACGTATTCCAGCTCCGGTTCCCGGTACCGGTAGTTGATGTTGACCGGGATCGCGCCCAGCAGGAACGCGGCGAGCACGGTTTCCAGGTACTCGGGGCCGTTGTGCAGGCCGACCGCGACGGTGTTCCCCGCTCCGACGCCACGATCCTTCAGCAGCGCGGCGATCCGGCTCGCCCTGGAGTGCAGTTCGGCGTAGGTGAGGCGGCGGTCGCCTTGGACGACGGCGAGGCGTTCCGCGGCGACCTCGCCCGCGGCATGCAATGCCGCCGCGAGACTCATCCGCATCCCGCCGGCGGGTGTCGTGCCGGTCTGGCTTGAGCTAGGCAAGATGTCCTCCGATCCGCGTGTACCCGCGCAGGAGGTCACGGGAGACGATCATGCGCTGGACCTCGTCGGTGCCCTCGAAGATCCGCATGACCCGCACCGCGCGATACCACCATTCGAGCGGGAGATCCTTGGTGTAGCCCATGCCGCCGTGAATTTGCAGCGCCCGGTCCACGACCCGGCCCGCCATCGCGGTGCAGAACAGCTTGGCCGTCGCGGCCGAATGCCTGCCGTCGGCGCCCCGGTCCACGTCCCAGGCGGCGCGCAGCGCGAGCCAGCGCCCGGCTTCCAGTTCGGTTTCCGAGTCGGCGATCATCCACTGGATCGCCTGGTTGGTGCCGAGTTTGCGGCCGAAGGTCTCGCGGACACCGGCGTAGTCGACGGCCATCCGCAGGCACCGCTCGGCGATCCCGACACACTGCGCCGCGATGCCGAACCGGCCCTTGCCCACCCAGCGCATGGCGAGTTCGAACCCCTTGCCCACCTCGCCGAGGACCGCGGTGCCCGGCACCCGGACGTCGTCGAAGAACAGCGTCGCGGGCTCGTGCCAGCTGCCCATGGTCGCGATCGGCGTGGACGTCCAGCCCGCCGCCCGGTCCACCAGGAACGCGGTGATCCCGCGGCCGCCGGACTCGGTGACGGCGAACACGATGGCGTAGTCGGCGTCGTTTCCGTTGGTGATGAAGGTTTTCTGACCGCGGATCAGCCAGTCGTCACCGTCGCGCCGCGCGGCGGTGCTGATGGCCGAGGCGTCGGATCCCGCGCCGGGTTCGGTGAGCGCGAAGCATCCGAGCCGGTCGCCCTCGATCGTCGGCACGAGGTACTCGTCCCGCTGTTCCGGAGAGGCCTCGAAAAGGATGTTGTCGGCGCCGCCGCCGAACCGGAACGGGACACACGTGGTGGCCAGTTCGGTCTGCACGAGCGACCGGGTCACGGCGGGCAGGTCCATCCCGCCGTACTCTTCCGGCGTGCTCAGGCCCCAGAAGCCGAATTCGCGAGCCTTGGCCTGCAGCGCCCGCAACTCGTCCTGGGGCAGGCCGGGTTCGCCGAAACTTTCACGGCGCAGGAACTCGGGCTCCAGCGGAGCGAGCTCACGCGCGACGAACCTCCGGACGGTGTCACGGATGTCGCGCTGCTCGTCGTCGAGCTCGAAGTCCATCCGGTCACTCCTGTCGCGGGGCGATTTCCTTGCACTGCCTTAGTTTCTCGATTAACGTACACCACGTCCGGATTTCGTTACAACAATCGCCTCTGGTGCCGTTTCGGACGGGGGTTGGAGACGCTGATGCCCGCTTCCACGGCAGTCGAACGAGTACTGCACGGCTTGGTCGACCTGCACTGCCATTCCGGACCGAACCCGCTGCCGCGGCGCTTCGATCACGTCGAGGCCGCGCGGGACGGGGCTCGCCTGGGGATGCGGGCCCTGCTGGCCAAATCGCACCACCACAACACAGTGATGGATCTGCTGGCGATGAAGCAACAGCTGGACGGTCTGTCCACTCAGGTCTTCGGCGGAATCGCCCTGAACCAGTGGGTCGGCGGGATCAACCCGTACGCGGTCGAGCTGAGCCTGCGCATGGGCGGCCGGGCCGTGTGGTTTCCCACCGTGTCGTCATCGGCTCACGTCGAGCATCACCGCTCCGGCGGCGGGTTCCCTTCGCCGACGATTCCGCTGAGCGGTGCCCAGACCGACATCCGGGGCGAGGACGGCGAGTTCCTGCCCGAGGTGTACCGGGTGCTCGACCTGATCGTGGAGGCCGGCGCGCTGCTCTCCGCCGGTCACCTGCCCTCCGACGACGTGCTCGCGCTGTTCACCGTCGCGGCCGAACGCGGAGTGCGCCGGATGGTGCTGAGCCATCCCAACTTCCTGATCGGCTCGGACGCGGCCCGGTGCCGGGAGTTCACCGCGCTCGGCGCCTACATCGAGCACGAGACCAGCATGTACGACCCGGAGGTCGCGCAGGCGCGCGGCGGGCCCGACGTGCTCATGCGGTGGATCGAAGAAGTCGGTCCCGAGCACACCGTGCTCGCGTCCGATCTGGGGCAGCGCGGGCGGCCGATGCCGGTGGACTCCTTCATCCGGGTCGGCGGCGCGCTTCTCGATCTCGGCTTGCCGGAGAAGGATCTCCGGATGATCGTGCGCGACAACCCGTCTTTCCTCTTGGCTCTGGACTGACCCACCCGTCTCCCACCACCCTCAACCGACGCGCGTCGCGCGGCCCGTTTCACCCTTGGACTCCGGCGCCGTGGCGCCTTTGCGGAAGGACGATCGTGTACAGCTCCGACGATCCCCGGGCGAGCCTGGCCACCAGCGCCGGTGTCCGGTCCGACGACCCGGTCGCGGCCTTGGCGACCTTCGAACTGCTGAACCTGCCCCCGGCCGAGGTGTCGGAGCGGGGGAGCCGCACCTGGTTCGTTCGCGGCCAGAACTTCGTCCTCGCCTTCACGCGTGCCGTCGCGGGTGACGCGTTGATCCGCTCCGCGGAGCAGCAACCGCACGAATACGTCCTCCTGGCGCCGCACGACGGGCAGACGGCGGAGATCGCGCACGGCGCTTCCGACCGCGCGTCCTTGCGGGACAAGGGAATCGCGATCATTCCCGCCGGAGACAGCAGTGTCACGCTGGACACCGACGCGGACGTGGTGCGCCTGTTCGACGTGCGCACCACCGATCTGCTTCCGTTGTGCCACAACGCGGACAGCTACCAGGAGCCACATCCCCGGGTCGCTCCGCTCGCCCCGTGGCCGGACCCGGTCGGCGGACCGAGGATCCGGATCTACCAGAACGCCGATCATCCGCTGCAAACGGGCCGTTTCGGCCGCCTTTTCCGGTCCAGCGCCTTCATGGTCAATTTCGGGGACCCCAAGGACGGCCCCCGGAACCCGGACCGGCTTTCCCCGCACCACCACGACGATTTCGAGCAGTGCTCGCTGACCGTGGCCGGGGACTACGTCCACCACGTGCGCACGCCGTGGACGGCGAAGCTGTCCCAGTGGCGGCCCGACGAACACGCCGAAGTCGGCAGCCCCAGCGTCGCCATCATCCCGCCGCCGAGCGAGCACACCAGCCAGGCCGTCGGCGAGGGCAAGCACCTGCTCATCGACATCTTCAGCCCGCCGCGCGCGGATTTCTCGGCCAAACCGGGCTGGGTCCTCAACGCCGACGAGTATCCGGCGCCCGGCGAACTGCCGAGCCGATGACCGCGATGCTGGTCGACGCGCACGCCCACCTGGTCACCGACGATCCCGCGTATCCGCCCTCGCCGGCGGCGGGCACGCCGGCCGGGGACAACCTGATGACCGCCGAGCGGTTGCTCGACGCGCTGCGCGGCCAGGGCGCCACGGCCGCGATCGCGGTCCAACGGGCTCACGTCTACGGCTACGACAACAGTTACGTTTTGGATTCGGCACGCAGATATCCCGATCGGCTGCGGGCGATGTGCGTGATCGACGCGCAGGCCGTGGACGCCGGGCGGACCGTGCGCGAACTCGCCGCACGCGGCGCGGCCGCGATCCGGCTGACCGCGCCGGGCGGGAACCGGTTCTCCGGGACACCCGGTGCCGACTGGCTGGCCGGCGCGGAGGCACGGCGAGTCTGGGCCGCCGTTTCCGAGACGGGGCTGTCGATGTGCCTGCACGTCTATCGCTGGAACCGCGGTGACGTACTGCGCGCGCTGCCCGCCGTCGCCCGCGAGTTCCCGGACGTGCCGGTGGTCCTCGACCACGTGGCCGCCCTGGATGTGGAGGAGCCACCGCCCTATCCGGAGGCCGATCTGCTGCTGGCGCTGGCCGAACTGCCGCGGGTGTATTTCAAGGTGACCACGTTGAACTTCGCCCGCATCCTCGCGGCAGGCCGCGACCCGGAGCCGCTTGTCACGTGGCTGGCCGGACATTTCGGACCCGACCGGCTGTTGTGGGGTTCCGACGTCACCCAGACCCGCGGCACCTACGACGACATGTGGGCGATCGCCCGGCGCGCGGTCTCCGGCCTTCCCGGGCCGGACGCGGCGAAGATCCTCGGTGGCACCGCGGCCGGGCTCTACGGCCTGCGCCCGGCCGGCGACGCGTCGGGCACCGCGAATTCGGCCTGAGCGGTCGTGGTTCCGCGTCCCTTTTCGCCCCCCACGGTGATTTCTCCGTCCACGACACGGTCACCGTCCCGATCGAGTGAGGAAAAGGGGGCCGCGACTCGTGCGGCGTGATAGTCACTGACGCATGACACCGTGCGACCGCGATCCGGGGAACGGCCAGTGACACCGGACAACTTCCACGATTTCTTCCTGGCGTCCGCCGGTGTGGCGGGCGCCTTGATCGGACTGCTGTTCGTGGCCATTTCCGTCTCCCAGGAAAGGCTGGTGGAAAGGGGCGAGACACAGATTCACCGCGTGCGGGCCTCGGCGGCGCTCACCTCGTTCCTCAACGCCCTGGCGGTTTCCCTGTTCGCGCTGGTCCCGGGAGACCAGATCGGGTTCGCCGCGCTGGTGGTGGCCATTCTCGGGCTCCTGTTCGTGGTGGCGTCCTTGCTGTCGTTGATCCGGGTCCAGGGAGTGGGCTGGCGGGACGCACGTGACGTGATTTTCCTGCTCGGGCTGGTGGCCGTTTTCGTGATCCAGTTGCTGGCAGGTCTGGACGTCGCCGGTCAGCCTGCCGACGTGGCCATGGTGGGCACCATCGCGGTTCTGGTCATTGTCTGTTTTTTCATCGGGATCGCGCGCGCCTGGGAACTGATCGGCGGGCCGTCCATCGCGTTAGGACACGAGATCGGCACTTTGGTGCGCAAGCGCGACGACCACCGGGGTGAGGACCAATAGCCTTCCCTCGGCCGTGCGCGCACCGCCGCCATCACCGGCGGCGGCCCGCGGTTCCTCGCCCGACGACTCCGGCATGACGCCGGGACGGCCGTGCGAGTAAGCGCTTACTCGACCAGATGCCGACCCGGGCGGTGCCGAAAAATCGGGGGAGGGTGGGCCGATTTCGCTCCCGTGACGGACGCGCCGAAGAAGATCGTGAAGTCCGTGCGCGAGTCTAGGCGGGCATGGGGGGAGACACCGGTGATCACCCGCTATGATCGCCGGGCCACGAGGCCCAGACCCTACCAAGGATAACTACATGGAAACCGAGAGCGACCGGCGGGCGTCTTCCGCAGACATCATCAGCAACGCCGCCCATGGTGCCCGCTTGGTCATGTTGGACACTATGGAAGAGAAGGTCCGGTATGCCTGCGAGGCACTGGACCGACCGTCGACATCGGAAGTGATCGCCTTCCTCAAGAACTACGGTGTGGTGACCAATCCCCGGCGCGAGCGCTACTCCGTGTCCACGCTGGTGGACAACTGGCGCAAGGAACGCGGACTGAGCGACACCGGGGACCTTCCGCGCATGTCCGACGAGATGCTGACCGCGCTCGACCGCCGTCGTACCGAAGAAAAGGACGCCACCACCACTGAGGTCAAGCCGGTGAACGAAGAGGCGGACACCATCACCATCGCTTCGGTCGGCGCCGCGGACGCCCGGCCCGACACCGTCACCGAGGCGAAGCCGGCGAACGACGCTACCGAGGCCGAGCCGGCGAAGGAGGCGGAAGCCGTCACTCCGGTCAAGCCGGCGGAAAGCGACGCGGAGACCGTGGCCGATGCCCCGGCCGAGCCGGCCAGCGAAACGAAGGCTCTCACCCTCATTCAGCCCAAGTCGATGGAGGTGGCGGACCCCGCTCCGGCGATGGACGCCGAAGCGGAAATCGTCGTCGAAAAGGCTCCGCCGCAGGCCGAGCAGCCCCGTCCCCGGGGCAAGCGGACTTCGCCCGAGGGGTCGCGCGGTTTCTACCTCGTGGCATTCATGTCCCTGCTGGTGTCCGTGGACACCTCGTGGCGGTTCTTCGGAACCAAGCTGGGCATCACGAGCATTCCGGAACGCGCCGCGATGTTCGCCGTGGTCGAGGTCGCCCTCATCGCGTGCGGGTTCGCGATGCGCGCCGGAATCCGGAGCCAGAGCGGCAAACCCGGCCCCGCCCGCCTGATCCTGTGGGCGCTCTGCGCCGCGTCCGGCTACATGGCCTTCGACCTCGCCGGTCCGGTGTCCGGCCTGGCGCGCGTCGCGCTGGGACCGGTGCTCGGGGTGGTCATGCTGCACCTGGCGCTCGGGATCGAACTTCGCCACGCGCGTCGCCGGGTCACCACGTGGGCCCGGGTCAGCCGTGAGCTGAAGGAGCGGTTCCTGTCCCGGCTCGGTCTCGGTGACGACGAGCGGGACGCGCTGGCCCGTACGCGTGATCGCGCGGCTCGCCGTGCGGCGCACCTCGCCCGCGCGTCGTGGTTCACCCCGTTCCGGAAGCACCGTCTCGCTCGCGCTCTGCGCGCCGCGAACGCGGCTCACGACGACCGGATGCGGTCCCGGCTGATGGCGGAGCTGGCGGCGGTCCAGCACGCCGACGAGCTGCGGCGGCTCGACCTCGCGTCCCCGTGGTCGGACTCGCTGAGCAGCAGCCTCAAGTATCTCAAGCGCTGATTCCGCTTACCGGGGCCCGGTTTTCGCATGCGACGC
>NZ_JBHUKR010000006.1:1053908-1077324 GCF_042684065.1 Amycolatopsis pigmentata
GCGACGCATGCGAAAACCGGGCCCTTTTCCGTGTCGGCGTCAGACCGGCCGATTTTCAGCGCCTGTCCCAGCGTGGCCAACCCGAATCCTTCCCGGGCGTGGTCCACCGGAGTGTCACGGATCGTCGAGGCCCGCCACCGCCTCTTCCAGGGCCTCGATCGCTTCCTCGATCACCTCGTCGCCGCCGAAGCGGACGTAGCGGTGGGCCAGCGCAGGGCCGCCTCGCGGAGAAGCGCGATCGCGCGGTCGAGGGTGGCCAGGTCCTCGGATTTCCTCGCCCGGATGAACAGGAGCTGCCCGGCACGTTGCCGGTCGCGGTAGGTCGTCCCCACGAATCCCAGTAGAGCAATAAGCGGGTCCAGCCGGTCGTGGTCCGGCAAGGCGGACCAAATTCGGACCACGGCGTCACCCGCCATCGCCGGAAGCGGCGCGGAGGATCCGCGGGGTGTTTACTGGAAGGGGCCCGGGGGAGGGAGAACACGGTGAGGGTATTCGCTTCGGTCATCGCGATCGGTTTGTTCGCACTGCTCGCCGCCTGTGTGCCGCCGCATGGCGGCGAGAAAACGCCGGGTCCGGCCGCTTCTTCGCCGGCGAAGCTCATCACGGTTCCGGACGTTTCGGGAATGAACCATCAGGACGCGCAAAACGCCATGCAGCGGGCTGGTCTGTACAACCTGCGAGAGGTGGACGGCAAGGGACTCGGCCGCGCGCTCATCAACGACCGCAACTGGGTGCAGGTCGGTCAGGATCCGCCGGCGGGAACGCAGGTGCCTCCCGGCACGGTCATCACCTTGACCGCGATCAAGTACACCGATCGCTGAACCAGGGTTGCCGGCCGTGCCTGTGCTGAATCTCGGTGTGTCCCTTCAACCGCGCTGGCCGATCGACGACGGAGCCGCCGCGCTCCGCGCCGCACGCCACGCCGAAAGCCTCGGTTTCGACCACGTCGCGGTCGGCAACCGTCTCCTGGACAGCGGTTCGGGTCTGGACACCGACCCATTTGTTCTGCTTTCGGCCGTCGCGGGTGTGACGACACGCCTGCGACTGCTGACTTCTGTCCTTGTCGCGCCCTATTATCCGGCGTTGCTGCTGGCAAACCAGGCAGCCACACTGGACGTCGTGTCCGGGGGCCGCCTGATCCTGGGCGTGGGCACTGGCTGGAATCCGGACGAATTCGGCGCCGTAGGCGTGAACGTCCGCGAGCGCGGCGCGCGCACCGACGATCATCTCGAGGCCGCCACGATTCTGTGGACGCGGCGGCCCGCCGACTTCGACGGACCGTTCACGACGCTGCGCGCCGCGCGCCTGGGGGTGCCCCCGCTCACGCCGGGAGGCCCACCCGTGTGGGTCGGCGGCCGCAGCGACGCCGCCCTGCGCCGTGTGCTCCGGTTCGGCGCCGGCTGGTACGGCACAGGTGCCGACGCCGAGGAGGTCACGGGTGTGCGACGCCGCCTTAGCGAGCTCGCCGCCGACACCGACAGGGCAGGCCGCCTGACGCTCGCGTCGGCCGCATTCCTTACCCCGCCGGGAATCCCGGCGGTGGTCACGTCACCGGGACGCCCGCTCGGCGGCGCCGCCCCGACCGCCGCGAGTGTCGTCGACGATCTGGGGCGGCTCGCCGATGCGGGGCTCGCAGCCTGCACGTTGTGGCTGCCCGTCGCGGCCGGGCATGTCGAGCCGGCCATGGAGTGGATCGCGGCCGAACTCATGCCACAACTGCGCTGATGCGGCCTCGCGGTGCCTTCGAGGATTCCGGTCAGGAAGCGTCCGGCAGGTGGACGTCCGTGACGTGCACGTCCACCGCCGCGACGTCGAGGCCGAGGAACTCTTCGACGGCATCGATCACGCTGGTCCGGATCTGCCCCGCCACGGCCTTGACCGCGTGCCCGAACTCGAGCACCACCGAGACCTTGATCGTGACGACATCGCCTTCGACCGAAATGTTCGTGTCTTCCAGGCTGTGCACGCCTTCGACCTGGCGGACCAGCAGGTCCACGACCTTCGCGACGACTCCGTCCTCGACCGTGGTGTCCCCGCGCGTGGCCGCGGCGGCACGGGCCTCGGCGACCGGCTCGGCCTGCTCGGTCTCGTCCTCGCCGGTTTCGGCGACGGCCGCCGCGGGCGCGTCATCGGCTTCGGCGGCTTCGGCAACCGGCTCGCCGTCGGGTCCGGCGGCTTCGTCCGCGGGCTCGTCGTCGGTTTCGGCTACGGGGTCGTCGTCGGTTTCGACGGCCGCTTCCACGGGCTCGTCCTCGTCGACGATCTCGGCTTCTTCCGCGAGTTCGCTTGCGTCGCCGGTGCTTTCGGACCCCTCCGCGAGGTCACCGTTGTCATCGTCGCTCTCGGGGTCTTCCGCCAGTTCGCCGTCTTCATCGTCGAGTCCGGCGGAGTCGTCCGTGGTCGCCTCGTCGGTGTCCTCGGCGGTGTCCGCAGCCTCGGTCTCGGCGGTGTCCTCGGTCAGGGAGCCGGTGGTCTCGTCCTCGTGCGCGGTGCCGGTGGTGAGGTCCGCGTCCCCGGCGACATCCGTGGTCGCCTCACCTGCGGGTTCCACCGTCTCGTCGACCGCGATCCCAGCGGTACCAACGAATTCCTGGGTGACGTCGGGCTCGGCGGTGTGCGCGGTGGTGGAGGTCGGGACGAACCCGCCGTGGTGGGTGGTGTCGTTCTGGGAGCGGCCGAAGATGCTGTTGATGACCTCGGACATGGTGGTGGTTCCCCTTTGCGGCAGCGACGGCTTCGGGCGGAGGTGAGCGGAACGGCGCCATGATAGGGGCAAGTCCTTGATCGTTACCGCTGGCCCCCATCTTCGAGATTGCTCTGTGTCCCAACAAAAGTTCAGCTTGGAACGAGTCTTCGCGCGGTCGGTCCCTCCCCGGCGGGCACCGGGCCTTCGCGTCCTGTTCGTCAAGAGTTCAATCGGCACTCCGGGTGCCGCCGTCCGCGGCTCTCCCCGTCGCCGGGCTGAGGTTTCGGCACCGACGGGCGCCCGTTTCATGAAGCTTTCCTCGACCGGCGCCGCGCCGACGCCGGTCAGTGCCTGTCGGGGTTTCGGTTTCGCCGAGGTGAGGCCTCTTGGCTGTTTCACTCCTTGGCGGATTCTCCCGTCGGTCTTGTGCTGGGTGTTCTTTTGGTGGTGTCCGGTTGTTTTAACACATTCCGGCGAACTGGGTCTTTACTCAGTCTTCTGCGTCCAGTTGTTCGATAATCTGATGTCATGAGCGCGCCCCATCCGGCCGCCTGCGAGCGGGGCGTCACCACTGTCGTGCCCCGAAGGTGCTCGCCGGTCCTGGGTATTGACTAGACATATGGTGGTCTTGCATAGTCATTACATGGCCGACCGTCTCTACCAGGAGCTTCGCGACAAGCTGGAACAGCAGATCCGCTCCGGCGCCCTGCCTCCTGGTTCGAAGCTGCCCACGGAAGCCCAGCTCCAGCAGGAGCACGGCGTGAGCCGGGGCACCGCGCAACGGGCGCTGGACGAGTTGGCCAGGTCGGGACTGGTCCTGCGGCGACGGCGGCACGGGACCGTCGTGGTGGACCAGAAACGGCAAGAGAATCTGTTGCGCTTCACCGATCCCCTGGTGTCGAGCCCGATGATTCCCGGGCGGCACGTGGTGGTCACGGCGTCGGTGATCCCGGCCTCGGAGGTCCCGTTCGAGATGCCCGGGATCGAGCCGGAAACGCCGGTGGTCTTTCTCGGACGGCAGAAGCTGGACGCCGACGAAAAACCAGTCGGCATGGAATGGTCGGCCATTCCCTTCGCGCTGGCGCCGCACCTGCTCGACGAGGACCTCGCCGAACTCCGGGTGCTGTCCTACTTCCAGCGGACCGGCCTTCGGGTCGAGAAGACGCGGCTCTACCTGGATCCCGTGATCGTCGACGAAGAGACCGCGAGGCTGACCGGGTGCCCGGCGGGAATTCCCGCCCTGCGCCGCCGTCGGTACACCTGGCTGGAGGACGGCCGGCTGGTCGAGGCGGGCAGCTATTTCACCCGTCCCGACGTGATGGAGTTCTACGTCGAACAGACGGTGAAAATGGAGTAGTACTCCACGTCATCGCCTGTTCGTCCGCACCGAAAGAAAGCGTTTACTCAATATCCGCGCTACCGACGGCAGGTGTGCCATGCCCAAATCAACCGGAGTGACCGTCTCGATTCTGCTGGCCGGAATTCTCGTCATCCTGGCGGGGATCGCGATATCGCTTTACTACGGTAAACGAGCGAAAAGCGCGGCCGACTGGCTCAGCGCGCGCGAGTCGTTGCCGTTGCCGGTCGTCGTGATCACGCAGTTCGCCGCGGCGGCGGGCGGCGGGGTGCTGGTCGCCCACGTGGGGATCGCCTACGCCAAGGGATGGGCGGTGTTCGTCTACGAACTGTGCGTCTGTGCCGGTTTCGTTCTTCTCGCCCTGCTCGCGAAGTGGTTGCGTGCCAACGGGTTCAGTACCCTGCCCGACGTTCTCGCCCGGCTGTACGGGAACGACCGGACCTTGGCCACGCTGGCCGGTCTTGCCGCGTTGTTTCTTCCGTTCGGCTGGGTCTGTACCCAGTTCAGCGCGTTCGCGAGCTTGTTCGGACAGGTCACCGGTTACCCGAAAGCGGTACTGGTCGCGGTGATTCTCATCGGGTCCGTGGCGTTCGTGCTGCCGGGCGGGCTGACGTCGGTGGCCTGGACCGACTTCTTCTTCGGGATCGTCAAAATCGTGCTGGCCCTCGGGCTCGCCGGATACTGCGTCCACCTGGCCGGTGGCTGGCATTCCATCGTGACGCGCGTGCCCGCCGGTTTCACCGATCCCTCCTCGATGGGCAGGGCAGGCCAGGAGCAGATCTGGCTGTGGATCGCCGCGATCATTCCTTCGACGCTGAGCAACCAGATCTATTTCCAGCGTGTCTTCGCGACGAAGAAACTCGGCCACGCGCGCCTCGGCCTGGTCCTCGCCGGGGCGACCCTGTTGATCAGCGGGGTCTACGCGTTGCTGATCGGCCTCTCGGTCCGTGCCATGAAGCCCGGGCTGTCGCCGGAGTCCGCGGCGGGATGGCTGCTGACCCAGTTGCCACCGGCGGTTCTCATCGTGTTCGGCGCGTTCATGGTGGCCATGATCGTGTCGGTGAGCGGGGCGGCGCTCCAGAGTTCCGTCACCAGTGTCGTCGGCGACCTGAAGGAGAAGGTCTTCCGGCGAGAGGGGACCGACCGCTCGAATGTCTCCCTTTCCCGGAAAATCACGGTCCTTCTCGCCCTGTGCGCCGGGGTGGTGTCACTGTTCTTCCCGAGTGTCCTAGCCTGGATGGTGGCGATCTACGCCTATTCCGCCTCGGTCCTCACCGTGCCGATCTTCGTCGGATACGCGCTGGCCAAGCGCTATCCGCTCACCCCGCGAGTCGCGATAACCGCGATGGTCGCCGGACTCGGCGGCTGCGCCGCCGCCAACATCGCCGGTACCACCGTGCCCTATGTCGTCTACGGGCTCGCCGCCTCATTCTGCGGGCTCATCGTCGCTTTTCTGATCGAACGTCCCCGGCACGCGACCGGTCCGCAGCCGGTCGTCATTCCCGCCGCAAGCAACGTAAAGGAGAATTGATGCGGATCGCCATTGTCGGACTCGGTGTGGTGGGTGCGAGCGTGGCGCGGGCCCTCGCGCTCGATGGCGCCGAGGTGACCGTGTTCGAACGCCGGCGTCCCGGCGGCGGAACCAGCGGGACCTCCTACGGCTGGATCAACTCGCACCGCAAGGAGCCGCGGTCCTACCACGAACTCAACAGGGAGGGGATGGCCGAACACGAAGCCTTGTGGGGCGCCGGAGGCGACTTCTACGTTCGCAGCGGCGCGCTCGAGTGGGCGATCGACGACGCCGGCCGGGAACGCTTGGCCGCCAACGACGCCCAACTGCGTGACTACGGCTACCCACTCGAAGTGATCACCCGCGAAAGAGCGGCCGAAATCGCCGGTGACGTGCTGATTCCTCCTGGCGTCACCGAAGTGAGCTGGTACCCCGGCGAGTGCTACGCGCGCCCGGTGGCCTTGCTCGCCCGTCTGTGGGACGAGGCCCGTGACCACGGCGCCATCCTGCGCTGCCCCGTCGGGGTGACCGGCGTCGAGCCGCTTGCCAATGGCGCACGCGTGCACACAGGTGTCCCTGAGCCGGAACGGTTCGATCGGGTCGTCCTCGCGGCCGGACGCTGGACCGGGGAACTCACCAGGATGGTCGAGCCGGCCATTCCCATGGTCGCTCCCGAGGCGCCCGTGTCGCCGGGCTTTCTCGCCTACACCACGCCCATCGCGGCGAGGGTGTCCTGCCCGGTCGTCGCGCCTCAGCTGAATTTCCGCCCGGACGGCGGAGGGCGGCTGTTGATGCAGGCACTCGATCTGAACGCGCAGGCCACGGCCGGTGAACGATCGCGGCCCGGCCCCACCTTCACCGCCGAAATCCTGGACCGGCTGCGATCGCTGCTGCGAGGTGGCGAGCACGCCCGGATCGAACGGGTCGACCTGGGCCTGCGCAGTCTGCCCGCCGACGGGCACACCGTCGCCGGGCTCGACGACAGCGGTTCCGTTTACATTCTCGCCACGCACAGCGGTATTACTCTCGGCCCGCTGTTGGGAAAGTTCGCCGCGCGGGAGATCCTGCACGATGAGCCGGTGGCGCGGTTACGTGACTTCCGGCCGCAACGGTTCACCGGCGCGACGGCCTTCCCACAGCTCACCCCGGCCAGGCAGCCAGGCGAACAATAGCCGCCCGAGGTCATCCTCTTGACTCTCAAGCCACTTGAGATCCCATAGTGGCGGGTATGGATGAGCTCTACTCGATCGGGGACGTCGCTCGCCGCACCGGCCTGAGCGTGAGCGCGATCAGGTTCTACGCGGACGAAGGCATCGTCACGCCGACCAGCCTCACCGAGAGCGGCTTCCGGCAGTACGACGTGCACGCCATCGCGCGGCTCGAACTCGTGCGCACCCTGCGTGACCTGGGCGCCGGCCTGGAGGAAATCCGTAAGGTGCTGGCCGCGGAGACCTCCCTTCAGGAGCTGGCCGTCACGCATCTGCGGCTGGTCGAGGACCAGTTGCGGCAGTTCCGGGCGCGCCGCGCCGTCCTGCGGACCATGGTGCGGCAGCCCACCACGGCGGAACAGGTGAGCCTGATGCACAAGCTCGTGTCGATGTCCGACGACGACCGTGACCGGCTCATCAACCAGTTCTGGGACTTCGTGACCGACGGGCTGGACATCGATCCCAGCTATCCGGAGCGGCTGCGAAACCAGCGGCCGCAGCTCCCCGAGGAGCCGTCCACCGAACAGCTCGAAGCCTGGATCGAACTCGCCAACCTGGTGCGGGACGAGGACTTCCGCACCACGCTGCGCGACCACTTCCACCGCGTCTTCAGCACCGAGCAGGGCAAGCTGATGGCGACGCCGGAGATGATGGCCCATGCCGAGAGACAACGTCGGCTCTTCCTGGAGGCACGAGCCGCCCAGCAGGCCGGTCTGGCCGCGGATTCGCCTCAGGCCCGGGAACTCGCCGAGCGGGTAGCCGCTTCCTCGGCCGACATGGTCGCCGCCATGACCGGGAAGCGCGACATCGACAAGGCCCGGCGCGCGATCGTCGAGCATGACCCCGACCGGGCGGCGCAGTGGAAAGCCAAGGCGACCGGCCTGAAGCTGCTGACCAAGTACGTGTTGCTGGTGGCGACGATCAACGGCACACCCAAGCCGCAGTTCGACCAGGCGGCGGCGACCCGCGAGTGGCTGGCCGCCGCCCTGCGCTAGGAGGACCGTCGACGAGGCACCCGGCCGGGCGTCAAGGTTCTGTCAAGAATGGCGCCGCGGCCGCATGGGAAGTGGCAACGATCGTGGCTCGGCCCCGCGCGAGCGGTGGAATGGAGGCATGCGTAGCCGCGACTGGCCTCCGTTGCCCGGCGGGTGCGGGTTTCCGCTCGGTTTCCTGGCGGGCACCGGCGCGGTGACCGTCGCCGTGGCGATGGGCGCGACTGTGCACCCCGTCCTCTCGGTGGCGCTTCTGGCCGTCACCGTCGCCGTGGTGTCCGCCTTGACCGTACCGTCGGCCGCGCTCGCGACCGCCGTGGTGTGCTGGGGACTGCACGACGGTTTCGTCCTCGGCCATCGCGGTGTTCTGGTGTTCACCACCGCGTCGGCGCAGGCGGCCGTGGTGCTGGTGTCCATCGCGGTGATCACCTCACTGGTGATGGCCGTGGTCAGGAAGGTCGACCTGCGGCGCGCTCTTTCGACTCGTCCGTCCATTGTGGATAAACGGAACCCTTCGCCCCCGTCAGTGACGCGTGAAGACCGGAAAGTTCCGCGTTAAGAAAGGGTATGGATGGCGCCGATCGGGTGATCCGCTCCCGCATGCTCGTGGCGCGCGGCAGCCATCGGGGCGGCCGTATCGACAGGGAGACGGAGGCAGCACGGCTATGGCCGATGTGCTGTATGTGGTGCTCCTGCTCGGCATCTTCGCGGTGCTGGGCCTGGTGCTGAGGGGATTGGAACGGTTGTGAGTGGCACAGGTCTGGTCGCGAACGTCGCGGGTGGCGTGATCGCGTTGTCGTTGCTCATCTATCTCGTCTACGCACTCATCCGGCCGGAGAAATTCTGATGAGCGATACCTGGGCCGGTTTGATTCAGGTCGGCATTCTTCTGGTGGCCCTGGGCGTGGTGTACCGGCCGTTGGGCGGGTTCATGGCGCGGGTGTTCACCACGGACAAGCACTGGCGTGTGGAACGGGTGATCTACCGGTTGGTGCGGGTGGACCCGGAATCGGAACAGCGCTGGCCGGTCTATGCGTTGGGAACGCTGGCGTTCGGTCTGGTGTCGATGCTGCTGTTGTATGTGCTGCAACGGATCCAGCCGCTGCTGCCGTTCGCTTTCGGGCGCAGTATCCCGGCGAGCATGGCGTTCAACAACGCGGTCTCCTTCGGTACCAACACGAACTGGCAGTCCTATGTGCCGGAGTCGGTGATGGGACACACGGTGCAGATGCTCGGGTTGGCGGTGCACAACTTCGTCTCCGCCGCGATGGGCATCGCGGTCGCCGTCGCGGTGATCCGCGGTTTCGTCCGGCATTCCGGTGACCGGCTGGGCAACTTCTGGGTCGATCTGACCCGCGCGACGGTCCGGATCCTGTTGCCGATCTCGTTCGTGTTCGCGATCGTGCTGGTCGGTCTGGGTGTGGCGATGAGCGTGCACCAGAACATCCCGGTCACCGGTCTCGATGGGGCGCAGCATTCGGTGGCGATCGCACCGGCCGCGAGCCAGGAGGCGATCAAGGAACTGGGCACCAACGGAGGCGGGATCTTCAACGCGAACTCGGCGCATCCGTTCGAGAATCCCAATTCGTGGTCGAACCTGGTCGAGATCTTCTTGTTGCTGGTGATCCCGGTGTCGCTGACCCGCACCTTCGGGATCATGGTGGGCAACAGGCGGCAGGGCCATGTGCTGCTCTCGGTGATGGGCGCGCTGTGGGCGGGCGTGCTGGCCGTGACGTGGTGGGCCGAAGCGCACCCGAACGGCCCGGCGGCGCTGCTGGCCGGTGGGGGCACGGAGGGCAAGGAAACCCGGTTCGGGGTTCCCGGTTCGTCGTTGTTCGCCACGAGCACCACCGGCACCTCGACCGGTGCGGTGAACTCGATGCACGACTCCTACAGCGGCCTGGGTGGCGGCGGGCCGTTGTTCCACATGATGCTGGGCGAGATTTCCCCGGGTGGGGTGGGTACCGGGATCTACGGGATTCTGGTGATGGCGATCATCGCGGTGTTCCTGGCCGGGCTGATGGTGGGCCGCACGCCCGAGTATCTGGGCAAGAAGCTGGGCCGTCGTGAGGTGACGTACGCGTCGATCGCGATGCTGGCGATGCCGGTGCTGGTCCTGGTGTTCACCGGGCTGGCCCTGGCTCTGCCCTCGACGCAGAACGCGTTGAACAATCCGGGTGCGCACGGACTGTCCGAAGTGCTCTACGCCTACACCTCGGCGTCGAACAACAACGGCAGCGCGTTCGCCGGAATAACGGTGACCAGTGACTTTTTCGAGTCCACCTTGGGCATCGCCATGGTGCTGGGCCGGTTCATCCCCATCCTGGCCACGCTCGGCCTGGCCGGAGCCCTGGTGCGGCAGAGGAAAGTCCCGGAGTCGACGGGCACCCTGCCTACCACCGGCCCGTTGTTCGCGTCGATGCTGACCGGCACTGTGCTGCTGGTCGCGGCGCTCACGTTCGTCCCGGCCCTCGCGCTGGGCCCGATCGCGGAGGCAATGGCATGACTGGCGTGACACCCGTTTCGGTATTCCGCCACAGTCACCGTGACCGCACGGCGCAGCTGTGCCACCCAAAGGAATCTCAATGACCATGACAACACAGGAACCGGACCGTACCGACCAGACACCCCGGCAGCGCCCGGACAAAGCCGCCCAGGCGGGGCGGGTGTCGGCGGGGGTGTTCAATCCGCGGCAGTTGCTGATCTCGTTGCCGGATGCGCTGCGCAAGCTGAACCCGCGCCACCTGATGCGCAACCCGGTGATGTTCGTGGTGTGGGTCGGGTCGCTGCTGACCACGGTGTTCGCGATCAGCGACCCGAGCGTGTTCACCATCGGTGTGGCGATCTGGCTGTGGTTCACCGTGGTGTTCGCCAACCTGGCCGAGGCAGTCGCCGAAGGCAGGGGAAAAGCACAGGCGGAAACGTTGCGGCGCACCAAAACCGAAACCGTCGCCCGTCGGCTGGGAGCAGGGGGAGAGGAACGGGTCCCCGGAACCGAGCTGAAGATCGGCGACCTGGTCGTGGTCGAAGCCGGGGAGGCCATCCCCGGGGACGGCGACGTCGTGGAAGGCATCGCCACGGTGGACGAATCGGCGATCACGGGCGAGTCCGCGCCGGTGATCCGTGAGTCCGGCGGCGACCGTTCCGCGGTGACGGGTGGCACGACGGTGCTCTCGGACCGAATCGTGGTGAAGATCTCCACGAAGCCGGGGGAGTCCTTTGTGGACCGGATGATCGCGTTGGTGGAAGGCGCGAGCAGGCAGAAGACGCCGAACGAGATCGCGCTCAACATCCTGCTGGCGGTGCTGACGATCATTTTCCTGGTCGCGGTGGTGGCGTTGCAGCCGATGGCCGGGTATTCGGGGTCGATGCAGTCGGTGATCGTGCTGACCGCCCTGCTGGTGTGCCTGATCCCGACGACCATCGGCGCGCTGCTGTCGGCGATCGGGATCGCGGGGATGGACCGGCTGGTGCAGCGCAACGTGCTGGCCATGTCCGGTCGCGCGGTCGAAGCCGCCGGGGACGTGGACACCCTGCTGCTGGACAAGACTGGCACCATCACCCACGGCAACCGCCAGGCCACCGCGCTGCACCCGGTCGGAACATCCACTGTGGAGGATCTGGCCGCGGCGGCCCGGCTGTCCAGCCTGGCAGACGGAACTCCCGAGGGCCGCAGCATCATCACGCTGTGCCACCGCGACTACCGCTTGCCGGAGCGGTTTAGTGACCGGGAGCGGACGGCCGAGTTTGTGGAGTTCACCGCGCAGACCCGCATGTCCGGTGCGGACCTGGACGGCCGTCAGGTGCGCAAGGGCGCGGCCACCGCGGTGCGGGCCTGGGTCGAAGGACACCGGGGCACGGTCCCGCAGGAGGTGCACACCCTGGTGGATTCCATTGGCGAGCAGGGCGCGACCCCGCTGGTCGTCGCGGAACTCGCCAACGGTGTCGCGGCCGTGCGGGGCGTGATCCAACTGTCCGATGTGGTCAAGGAGGGTATCCGGGAGCGGTTCGCCGAACTCCGGTCGATGGGCATCAGGACGGTGATGATCACCGGGGACAACCCGTTGACCGCCCGGGCGATCGCGGGCGAGGCCGGGGTGGACGACTTCCTGGCCGAGGCGAAGCCCGAGGACAAAATGGCCTTGATCCGCGCCGAACAGGAAGGCGGCAAGCTGGTCGCGATGACCGGAGACGGCACCAACGACGCACCGGCCCTGGCCCAGGCGGATGTGGGGGTGGCGATGAACACCGGGACCATGGCCGCCAAAGAGGCCGGGAACATGGTGGACCTGGACTCCAACCCCACCAAGCTGATCGAGATCGTGGAGATCGGCAAACAGCTGCTGATCACCCGGGGCGCGCTGACCACGTTCTCCATCGCCAACGACCTCGCGAAGTACTTCGCGATCCTGCCGGCGATGTTCGTGGCCATCTACCCGCAACTCGGCGGGCTGAACATCATGCACCTGCACTCGCCGCAATCGGCGATCCTGTCGGCGGTGGTGTTCAACGCGCTGATCATCGTGGCGCTCATCCCGCTCGCCCTGCGCGGGGTGCGCTACCGGCCCACCAGCGCCCGCTCGATGTTGCGCCGCAACCTGCTCGTCTACGGCCTCGGCGGGATCGTCGTGCCCTTCATCGGCATCTGGCTGGTCGACCTCGTCGTCCGCCTCATCCCTGGAATCGGGTGAACCTGAAGTGAAATGGATGTCCACCGCGCTGCGCCAGACCGGCGCCGCCCTGCGGCTCATGATCGCCCTGACCGTGCTCACCGGCATCCTCTACCCAGGACTTGTGTGGGCCGTGGCCCACGTGCCGGGCCTGGAGAGCAAGGCCGAAGGCTCGGTCGTGACCGTCAACGGGCAGGCGGTCGGCTCGGAGCTGATCGGGGTCGACCTCACCGCGGCCGACCCGAACCACGACCCGTGGTTCCACACCCGCCCTTCGGCCACCGCCAGTGACCCGCTGGGTGTGGGTGACCCGTCCACGTCGGCGGCCTCCAACCTGTCCGCCGACAACCCCAAACTGGTGCAACTCGTTCAGGCCCGCAAAGAAGCCATCGCCCAACGCGAAGGCGTCGACCCGAGCCAGGTTCCCCCGGACGCGGTGACCGCCTCGGCCTCGGGCCTGGACCCGGCGATCAGCCCCGCCTACGCCTACCTCCAAGTTCCCCGCGTGGCACGGGAAAACGGGCTCAGTGAGGCGCAGGTCCGCCAGATCGTCGACGGCAACCTGCACGGACGCGGTGCGGGCGTGCTCGGTGAACCCACCGTCACCGTGCTCGACCTCAATATCGCCGTCCAGAAGTTGACACACCACTAAGGCCGAAGGCGGGGTGGCCGCCCTGACCCCGAGCGGCCACCCCGTGCTCGCGGCGGGCCGAATGTCAAAAGCCGCGGCTCAGCGCGTGCACAGTCTCGATATCCTCGGGCGCGCCGGAGGCTTCGAGCCGGACCTCGTCGCGGCCGAAGGCGTGCAGCAGCAACTCCGAGGGCGGGCCGGTCAGCACGACGGTGCGTTCCCCCGCGTCGCGGGGGACCATCCGGCGGCCGTCGGGCGTGGCGAGCACGACGGTGACCGGTGACCTGCGATAGGCCATCCGGCCCATGCCGGAAAGCGCTTTCCAGAGCCGGTCCTGGTCGGCGGCGGGCAGCTCGCGCGGTTCCCAGCCGGGGCCGGCTCGGCGGACGTCCTCGTGGTGGACGAACATCTCGACGGCGTTCATCGCCGAGTCGACCGGGCGCAGAAAGACGGGCGGCCCGGTGCGGATCCGTTCGAGCACTTCCGGGAAGGGCCGCTGGGCCACCCCGCGCTGCACCTTTTCCAGGTATCCGGCGAAGGGCTTCAGCAGGATGCCAGGCGCGGCGTCGAGTCTGCGCTCGCGGACGATCAGGTGCGCGGCCAGGTCGCGGACCATCCATCCCGCGCACAGTGTCGGCGCGTCCGGGCCGACGTCGGCCATCGTGCGCACCAGATCCTGACGTTCCCGCTGGGCCATACTCATCAGTACATCCTACTGTGCCGATCGTTACCAATCCGACCACAGTCACGGCGGAAACGGGTCTGTACAGCCAGATTGGCTGCGGTCCGTCTCCGCCTACTTTTGGTCGGATTGGTAAAGTGACTACAGCCTGTGCCGGCGATTCCGGCCCAGCCACCACTCCGCGACCAGGAGCGGGAGAACCCAGCCGGTCCAGGTCGTCAGGCCGGAGATGGCCTGCGTCATCGCGATCTCGCTGCCACCGAACGTAGTGTCCAGGCGCGGCAGGAACACCGTCGCCCACACGACCGCCCAGACCCGGTTGCTGATGATCGACAGGCAGAGCGCGAAGCTGCGGACCATCCAGCGGCGGTGCTCGCCGAACCGGCGCGCCCGCGCGGTCTGGAAGCCTCGCACCGTGCAGCCGAACCAGAGCGCCGCCAGCAGTACGTTGGAGACCGCGCCGATCGGCCCGAAGGGCGCGGCGAGCGCGATCGCGAAACCGGCGACCGAAGCCGGAAGCGCGCCGGCGAACACGTAGACGCGGCCGGTGCGGCGGTGCGCCACCGGGTGTTTCTGCCGCAGCCAAGGCCAGATCTGCAGCGCGCAGGTCACCATGGCGATCGTCGCGAAGCCGATGTGCGTCACCAGCACCGGGTAGTACCAGCCGGCCCCATCGGGTGCTGGGATCCGGGATCTCGCCGGGTCCAGCCCGAGATAGGGCGGCAGCGAGTACACCAGGAACACCGTGACGATCAGGCCCAGCGGATAGGTCCACGGACGGCGCCACCACGGCGTGGCGCGCCGGTCCCTGGTGCCGCTGTTCGCCGGATTTTCGATCGTGGTCATGGGAACCCCCAGTTCCTGTACGCAGTGTTTACACCGTATCCGGCTGCCTTCAACCGACCCACATATCCATTCATGAATGGGTGAATACCCTGAAAGTGTTCTATGCTCAGCAGCAAGGTGTTCTAGAACGATGAGAGGGCATTCGTGACCGGACAAGCGCCTTACCTGCGGATCGCGGCCGATCTGCGCCGCCGGATCACCGCCGGGGAACTGCGGCCGGGCGACCGCGTCCCGTCCACGCGCGCCCTGGTCCGCGAATGGGGTGTCGCGATGGCGACCGCGGCGAAGGCGCTCTCCACGCTCAAGGAGCAGGGCTGGGTGCGTGCGGTCCGGGGCAGTGGCACGGTGGTGGCCGACAGGACTCCGCGAAAACCGCCGCTGGGCCGGGAAAACCTGGTTCGTGTGGCCATCGGGCTCGCCGATGCCGAGGGCTTGGCGGCGCTCTCGATGCGCCGGCTCGCCGTCGAGGTCGGCGTCGGCCCGATGGCGCTCTACCGGCACGTCCCGGACAAGGACGAACTGCTCCGGCTGATGGCCGACGCGGCGCTCGGGGAGGTCGAGCTGCCCGAACCGGGCCCGGCCGGATGGCGCCCGCGGCTCGAGCTGGCCGCCCGGTCGCAGTGGCGGGCCTACCGGCGGCACCCGTGGCTCGCGCCCATCCTGCTGAATTCCCTGGTGCGTCCCCCGGTCGTGGCCGCCGGGCTGCGGCTGGTCGACTGGTCGTTACGAGCCCTGTCCGGCACCGGCCTGCGACGGCGGGTGAAGCTTCAGGTGATCATGACGCTCAACGGCTGGGTCGGCGGTCTCGCCGTGACCAACGCGCTCGAGGTGCAGGCCGAGCAGGACACCGGCATCTCCGGCGACCAGCGGCTGGCCGCCGACATGGCGCTGCTGGCCGGGTATCTCGAGTCAGGCCGGTTCCCGACGGTCGCCGCGCTGATGACCGGTATCGAGGACGTCGACCTCGACGAGATCTTCGAGTTCGGTCTGCACCGGCAGCTCGACGGCATCGGCGCACTGCTCGGCGAAGCCCGATCGTCCTGACGGAAGGCGGCTTGCCGTCGTGAGGCGCGAATACCGGTGAACCCCGGCCATCGCCGGCAATCTGCCCACCGCCCCAGCGCTGATGGGTAACACCGTGGTGTGGAAGCCCGCGCAGACGCAGGCCGTCGCGGCCTACTGGACGATGAAACTCCTGGAAGCCGCCGGCCTGCCGCCCGGCGTGATCAATCTGGTCAACGGAGCCGGTCCCGCGATCTCCGACGTGGCGCTGGCGGATCCGCGACTCGCGGGCATCCACTTTACCGGTTCGACCGCCACGTTCCAGCACCTGTGGCGTCAGGTCGGGGACAACATCGCGAACTACCACACCTATCCGCGCCTGGTGGGGGAAACCGGGGGAAAGGACTTCGTTCTCGCGCACAGTTCCGCGAATCCGGAGGTGCTGACCACCGCGTTGCTCCGGGGCGCGTTCGACTACCAGGGCCAGAAATGCTCGGCCGCTTCCCGGGCGTTCATCCCCTCCTCGGTGTGGGCGAAAATGGGCACCGACCTGATCGAGACGGGCGTCCACGCTGACCTACGGCACAGATCGACGGGGCAGAGTACGAGCTTCAGATGCGCTACGGCATTCGGGACACCGAACAGCTTCGGCTGATCGACACGCACCGGCATCTCCGCGTGTATCTGCCCTACGGACTCCAGTGGTACGGGTATTTCATGCGCCGTCTCGCCGAGCGCCCGGCCAACCTGGCGTTCTTCCTGCGCTCATTGACTTCGACGAAGGAGACACCGGTCCGGCCGACGGAATCGTGACGAACTGTGGGCGCCTCAATGCGATCGCAGCCAGTCGCGGTAGTGGGGGCCGGTCAGATGGGCGCCTTCGGGCGCGGTGAGTACGTCACCTTTGGCCTGGGCGAACAGACCGGCGGACGGATCGGTGACGACGTGACGGTGATCGCCGGTGGCCTCCAGCGTGATGCGGCCCAGTTCGTCGAGGGTGAACACGTCCGGGCCGCCGATGTTCCGGGTTCCGCGCAGCGGCGCGCCGGTGGCCACCCGGGCGACCTCCGCGGCCACCTCGGCCGAGCTGATGGGCTGGATCGGAGTCGCGGACAGGCGTACCTCGTCACCCTCGGTGGTCCAGTCCATTGCCGCTGGGATGAACTCCATGAACTGGGTGGCGCGCACGATCGAGTACGGGATCGGCCCGGCCTTGACCAGGTCCTCCTGCAGGGTCTTGGCCCGGTAGTAGACCAGGCCGGGCACCTGGTCGACGCCGACGATCGACAGCGTGACGATGTGCCCGGTCCCGGCCGCGTTCGCGGCGGCCAGCAGATTGGTCACCGACGTGCGGAAGAAGTCGAGGGACGCTTCGTCGAAGGTGGGCGAGTTGGTCACGTCCACGACGACCTCGGCGTCGCGCACCGCGTCGTCGAGCCCTTCGCCGGTCAGCAGGTCGAGGCCGGTCGAGCGGGAGTGTCCGGCGGCGTCGTGCCCGGCCGTGGTCAGGTCACTGACCACCTGTGAACCGATCAGTCCGGTGCCGATGACCGCGATCTTCATGGGACCTCCCCCGATGTCGACGTTGCCCGAGGCCGGTACCCCGGACGCCCACTGTGATCAGAGTGTGGCGGATCCATCGTCGCCGCACCATGGCGCGAAGGTGTGACGCTTCGCCACATGGGGCTTGCCCCAAGTGTCCATTGTGGATGGGCCCCCGTGGCCTACCGGCCGCCGTCCGTGGTCCGCCGGACCCTCCGGCGCGCCGCGAGGACGACGAGCCCGGCCGCGAGGCCGCCTGCCACCGCGCAACCGGCCCCGAAGGCCGGTGACGGTTCGTGCGAGCGCAGCGCCGAGACGCACAGCCACGCCGCGGTGCCGAACAGCAGGCCCAGCACCGGGCCGGCGACGAGCGCACCTCGCCACCGGTATCCGTTACGGATGGTCCGTAGTCCCGATTCCAGGTACGCCAAGGCGAACAGCGCGAGGATCAGGCTGCCCGCGCCCATCGCGCTCGCCAGCGGGTGCTGCCGGGTCAGCAGGGTGAACGTCTGGGTGCCGGTGTCGGCGCGCACGGTGGCGGTCACCGCGCCACCGACGATCCAGCGGGTGATCCCGGGCAGGGTGAGTACCGTCGTGAAGCCGTTGCCATCGGGCTTGGTGCCCGCGTCGGCCGAGCCCAAGGGGATCCCGGCGGCCGAGAGGTCCAGGCCCACGTGCCCCGGGTTTCCCGGCCCCGCAAGGGTGAGCGGTTTGCTGAAGTCCGCTTCCGGGACCGCCGAAACCGGCGTGCCGTCGAGGACCAGCCGTCCGGAGGCCTGGTGCGGCAGGCGCTCGGGCGTCAGCAGCGCCAACAGGACCAGCGCGATCACCGCGACCGCCGCGCCCACCCGCAGCCAGAGCACGGACGCCGACTGGCCCTCCGCTGAGGGCAAGCCTCCAGTCTTTTCGGCGGCAGGCGGTGCCGTGGCTCGGGTCGCGGTCAACGTCGGGTCCGGGGCGTCAGGTCGCGAGGCCGCCCGCGTCGGCGCGGACGGCCTGGCCGAGTTGAGCCCGGCGATCACTCGCGGGGTCAGGTGCAGCACCGGAACCCGTGACCGCTCCAACCATCCTGCGCCGAACACCGCGGTGGCGGCCGCGGCGAGGTCGGCCGCGAAGGCCTCGGCGTCCCGGTACCGCGCGTCGAGGTCCCGGGCGAGACTGCGCATCACGACACCCGCGATCGGCATCGGCACGCCCGAAATCGGGCGCGGGTCGGTGAACATGTGCTGCCGCATCATGCTGATCGCGCCGCGCGTGTTGTCGAACGGCAACTGCCCGGACAGCAACTCGTACAGCACGGTCCCCGCCGAGTAGACGTCCGCGGCCGGGCTCAGCGCGTTGCCCATCGCCTGCTCGGGTGCGATGTAGGCCGGAGTCCCCATGACCTGGCCCCCGTGCGTGACGAGTGTGGTGCCTTCGCCGATCACCCGCGCGATGCCGAAGTCGGCGACCTTCATCACGTCCTGCGTGGTGAACAGGAGGTTCCGTGGTTTGACATCGAGGTGCAGCACGCCCGCCTGGTGCGCGGCGTGCAGTCCGGAGAGCATCGCCAGCCCGATCGCACAGGCCTGCTCGCCGCTGATCCGACCGCCGTGGAACCGGCTGTGCACGGTGCCGCCGTCGAGGCGTTCCATCACCAGCAGGTGCTCGCGGCCGGTGCGGACGTAGTCGTACACCGGCACGATGTGCGGATGGTCCAGGCTGGCGAGCACGCGGGCCTCGCGGTCGAACAGTTCGCTGCCGGTGGCGTGGTCGAGCATGTCCCAGGGCAGGTGCTTGATCGCGACGCTGCGGCCGAGGCTCCGGTGCACGCCCGCGAAGACGACCCCCATGCCGCCCTTGCCGATCTCGGCCCCGATCTCGTACTGCGGCAGGGCGGCGATCAGTTCGGCAGGCGCGCTCATCGGGTGATTTCCCGGGTGGCCGGGTCCGGGAGGCGGGCGGTGGTGTCCTCGCCCGGCCCGGCGGCCCGTGGCACCGGATGTGGTGTCAGGTAGCCGAGCAGGAAGGCGATCGCGGCGGCGCCGAGCACCACCGGGATCTCGATCGCCGGCTCGGGCGGCACCAGGCGCAGCACGGACAGCGTGATCACGGCGACCAGACCGGTGCCGAACCCGGCGGGCAGGAACCGCAGTCCGCGGCGCCAGCGGTTGGGGGCCAGCCGGTGGCGGGCCAAGGCGAGCAGAGCGGTCACCCAGGCCAGGACGGTGAGCACGAGCATCGCGAGCCCGAAAATGCCGTAGACCGACCAAAAGGAGCCACGGACGTCGGCGACCGTGGTCGCCTCGCCGAGCGTGCCGCGCCCCGCGTCGAGCAACTCGACCGACGTCGGCAGCAGGCCGGTGGCCTGACCGGAAAGATCGCCGAGGTCCAGCACGAAGGTGCGGGTGGCGCTGGCGTGTCCCGGAACCTCGAACGGCGCCGTTGTGTCGTAGGCGAAGAACGTGAGCGCGAGGGCGACGCCGGAGAGCCGGACGCTGCGGACCCGCACCGGTTCGGACCCGTTGTTGGTGGCGGTCACGACCAATGTGACCGTCCTCGCCGGGTCGATCGGAACGGTGGCGTCCGCGATCGGCCGGTCGTCGATCGTGACCCGCAGGCCGAGCGCGCCGGAGTCCGCGGCGGCGGGCGGTGCGCCCAGTAACATCGCGCCCAACGCGAGCGCAACCCCCGCCGTGATGACACGTCCCATTGAGCATCCCCTACTTGCTTTATCCGACTGGTCCGGAATGCTACAGCGAGCACACACCGGAAAGGGACACCCAATGCGCATCGTGGTTCGGCTGGTATTCGGCACCCTGGCCGGAGCATTGTTTCTGCTCGCGTTCGCGAACACCGCCGGCGCACAATATACTTCGTCGGTTGGTTTGAAACCGTCGAGCGGTCCCGCCGGGAGTTCCTTCACCATTTCCTGGAATTTCTATCCGTGCAAAGGCCCGGTCACTTTTTCGTGGAACGGGACCCCGATGTGGTCCGCCAACGCCGACACGCAGACCATCAGCGGCACGGTCGCGGCGCAGGTGCCCGGCGACGCCCAGCCCGGCGGCTACGCGGTCACCGGAACCTGCACCAACGCCCGCACCGGCGGCCCGCTCAGCGCGAGCGGCACCTTCACCGTGACCGGTACGACCACCACCACGCCACCGCCGCCCACCACGACCGTTCCGCCGCCTGCGACGACCGCGCCGTCCCGGCCCGGCAGCACCGGTTCGACCCCGCCGTCGACCACCAGCACCAGCAGCAGCACGACCACCACCCCGTCCACCCCGTCGAGCGAAACGCCGCCGCCCAGCCCGTCGAGCAGTGATGTGCCCGCGGGAGAGCTCGGTTTCGACCGGCCCGCCGTGCGGCCGGGCGAGCCGCTTTCGGCTTCGGGCAAGGGATGCGAGCCAGGCCACGTGGTGAAGCTGACCTCCGGCGGCGACGAGGTCGGCACGGGCTACAGCGATGCCACCGGCGCCTTCACGGCCGCGGTCGAGTTCACCCGGATCGAGGCGGGGCCGCACACCGTGATCGCCGACTGCGGCGTCCGCCTGACCGGCAGTGTCGAACAGGTGGTGACCAACTCGTCCGGCGGGCACAGCAGCACGCTGGTGATCCTCGTGTTCTTCGTGCTGGCCGGAATCACCGTCGTCCGATTCAGGTAGCCCGCGTGGCGGAACCGGTGTCACGCACCGACTTCAGGCCAGCCGGTACAGGTCGTACTGGACGCCGTCGGGCATGCGTTCCGCCGTGGCCACGAGGATGCTGGTGTTGAGCCAGTCGTGCTCCTCGTCCGCCGTCGACGCGCGGATGGAGAGCCGGAAGTAATAGCGGGACTGATCGACCTCCTCGCCGCGTGCCAACGCGGCCAGTAGTTCGGGGGGCCCGGTGCGGACACCGGTCGAGGTGATCGAGACGAGACGGGCGCTGCCGGCGAGTTCCAGGGTGTAGCGCGCTTCCACGAGCGTGGTCCCGTCGGGCAGGACCCGTTGCCAGTCCACGCCACCCGGCACGATTCGTGCTTCGAGCCGTGGGCCGCTGACCGTACCGCCGGTGATCGGGATGACGCGCCGGTGTCCTTCGGGGGTTTCGCCCAGATCCAGTGGGGCGGCGAGGGTCGCGGAGACCGTGGCGACATAAGACAGTTCCGGTACCTCGAACAGTGGCATGCCTTACCGTACCGCGAATTCACGCGCGGCCGGTGGATCAGTAGGGGTCGCGGTCGCCGTTGGCACGCATGAACATCGCGAACAGTTCCATTCTCCGCTGCGGATCGAGGGATTCGAAGCGCGCCATGAACTGCTGTGGTGTCCGGACATAGGCGAAAGCGGCGAGGGGCGTGTTCGACGCCGCGAGGTCTTCCCTGTCCGCACGGCCCAGGTCCTGGAGGAACGCCGTGGCGGCGTCGATGTCTTCGAGCCGGCTGATCCGGGTGGCGAGATCGTCGGCGGTGTGGTCGGCATAGCGGGTCCGCACCGACTCGGGAATCGCGCGCGCGACGTCCATCACTTCGGCGACCTGGCGGCTGATTTCCTCGATGGCACGAAACTTGCCCTTGCGAACACAGGCCAGAAGGTAACCCTCCGCGCGGAACACCCAGTCGTCGTGGGCCATGATGCGTTGCTGCACACGGGGTGTCAGCAGGTATTCGATGGTGCCCGGGATTCCCCCGGCCGCGGTGAACCACTCGTCGAAAACCGGATTTCCGGTCGGCGCGATCAGGGAAGACGGCACTACCGGGTAGACGCCACGCGGCTGGACGGCAAGGCGCAGAATCGACGGCATTCGCACGGCGCAGACCGTGACGGTGCCACGATGATCCGTGACGGTTCTCAGCGTCGGATCGATAGGGGTCCAGGCATTTGCCACCGTGACCGTGCGTCCGGCGAAGGTGCCACGGAAGGTGTCCGAGAAACTCGTGCTGCCGAGCGCGCTGGCGCTCGGCGGATCACGCGGCACGCCATAAAGGCTCTGGGTGATTTCGCGGACGGCCTTCCCGATGTCGGTTCCGAACGGCTCGTCGCCCGCGGGCTGCCAACCCTGAGCGGAAGCGGCCTTGGCGAGGCCGGGAACATCCGTGGAGTGACTGAACACACGGAAGCCACGGCGGCGACCGAACGACGGCACGGAGCCTCCCACGACATGCCTGATTGTCGGTGGGACAGTACGCTGTCGGTCAAGAGCGGTCCAAGGGGGCACGCCATTCGCTCGGGGGCATCGCTGTGCGTGGTCTTATGAATGCGCATGGCATTCGAGTTTGGGTTAATTCCTTTCCATGTCTGGAGTTAATTCGTTTGTAATTTGCCACGCCGAGTTGCTCGATGCTGGTGCTGGTCCTGGCGCTGGTGCTGCTTCCGGCCGTGGCGTGGTGGGGCGGCCAGGTTGTCTAGTGGTTCCCGGTCGCGGTCCCGTAAGCCCGGGCGTCGGTGCGAGGTTTTGAGGGGGATCGTGGTGCCGGGGTATGGGCGGTGGCGGCTTGCGGTTCGCGGAGGTGTGGCCCCATATGACGGTTGTCAGCCTTTGGTGCGCGTTCACGTGGTCTCTTCCGGCCTCGTTTCACTCTTTCCGGTGGTCTCTCTTTGCCTGGCTCTGCCGCGTTCAATTGTTCGATAAAATAGGGGTATGAGCGCGCCGACCGTCCCCACTCTGCCCGACTTCCCGGACCTGCCGGAGTTCCCCAGGATTCCGTCCAGTCGGTCGGGGATGCTGCGTCGGATGCGGCAGGTGCAGGGGTTGGTGAACCGGTTGCAGGCTCATTATTTCGAGGTGCTGGCCTGTTTCACGCGTGCGGCGGAGGAACCGGCGACGGTGCCGCAGGAGGTGGCACTCGCGCTGGCCATCGGCAAACAGGCGGCGCACCAGCAGGTGGAGTTGGCCCAGGCGTTGACCACGCGGCTGCCGCGCACGCTGGAGGCGATGCGGCGCGGTGAAATCGATGGGTACAAGGCGGCGAAAATCCACGAACCCACCGCGATCCTCACCGATACGGAAGCCCGCCAAGTTGACGCGGTGATGTCCACTCGCTTGGCGGGGAAGGACCCGGGTGGGCTGCGGCGGTCGGCGAATCGGGCGGTGGCCCGTCTCGACCCGGAGGGCTATGCCGGGCGTTGCCGTGCCCGCCGTGTGCGGCGGAAGGTGGAATTGATTCCCTTGGATGAGGGGATGGTCCAGCTCTCCGGTGATCTCCCGGTGGAAATCGGTGTGGCCGCCTACCAGCGGATCGACCGGGAGGCCCGGCGCCGGAGGGTGCGAGACAAGACCCGGACGCTTGAGCAGCATCGGACGGACGTCTATGCGGAGTTGCTGCTC